>CAYXGG010000009.1:41792-92149 GCA_964464475.1 uncultured Planctomycetales bacterium
GCAGTCGGCCATCCGGTTCGCGGTGAGGGTATTCCAGCATTTCACTTTTGCCACCACCCGATGCCCCTTCGTGCAGAATCGTCACAATATTTTCATAAGGCGTGATGACCTGGACGGTAGAAGCATGCAGGGTCGTCCACCCCTCATTTTCACCGATCTGCAACAGGATGCCATAGACACCTTTTTTGGCACTGGGCCCCGGATATAAATTATATGAATAAATTTCGTGTACCGAATTGCGATGATGCACCACCACCTGCTTTCCGTCAAAATGAGTATGGCGAAATGGCGGAGCCAAATAAATTACCGCCTCCGGAGAAAAATCGGCAGGCAAATCTTCCCATTTAATCATCCCTTGCAAATCAGCCAAACCCCCCACAAAAAATCCCGCGTTGGCTGGAGCCAAAAGCAACCCGGCGTAACTCAACCGACCGCCACCAATGGAAAAAGGAAGCAGGATAAGCTCTTGCTTTTTTAACCAATCAAACGTTTTACCGCGCAAATCTTCAAACGAAACGTTAAATAACTCTTTAAACTTAGGTTTATCGGTCGCCTCATCGTCACCGATAATCATACTGTCCGGATCCCGACGACGCATGTACTTATCTTTGTAATTGACGACCAGACCATTTTTGCATTTCACTACGGTCGCTTCAACTAAACGACCTTTACCCGGTATGTCGTAAGCCACCTCAAATTGGCCTTTTTGCCCGCTAAAAGCCAATTCCACAATTTCCTGACGATTTTTGGGTGTGATGATTTTTGGGGAAGAATCCAGAATCTCTCGTAATTCATCGGAAATTTTCCAACCGGCCCATTGAGGTTTTGAAGTAGTAAGCATAGTCATTTCTTAAAATAAGAAAGCCAACATAAGATTCCGCAAGCGACGTTGCCCGGAATACATGCTGGCCTAGGTTAATAATTAATTCCAAAGACAACCCTTAGTATAAAATTTGTTTTTTCAAAGTCAAGCGGTATGTCAGCAGATTTCCGTTGACTAAAGATGAGCGCCTCCGCAAGAATCTGCGGAGGCGCTCCACTCAACACAGCTCCTAAACAATCTTATTTATGGCCACCGCCGCGATGGTTTCCTCCCTGGCCTTTACCACGCCCTTCTCCTCGGCCATGGTCGCGGACCCCCTTATTCGATTTATCCCACTGATCTTCTTTTCGATCCCGACGATTTTCTTTTCGGTCCCATTTATTTTCTTTACGGTCGCGATGATCTTCTTTCCGATCACGGACATCTTCCCGGGCATCATGAATATCTTCCAGTTTATCCCGTTTACCACCGTCGTGCTTCGCGTCCCAAGCATCCTCGCGACGATCACGCCAATCTTCCTTTTTATCGCGAGCATCTTCAACTCGATCCCGAACATCCTCACGCCGGTCCCTAATATCTTCACGACGGTCTTTGACATCCTCCAATTTATCCCCGCCCTCTCCGGGAGGAAGATCACTATTTTTATCTAACCGATCCTCTTTGCGATCGAGAACATCTTCCAGACGATCACGTTTATTTTCTCGGCGGTCCCGAACATCTTCCGCCGCATCTCTCAAATCTTCTCTTTGATCTCGTACATCTTCCTTGGCATCCCAAACATCCTCCATCTCGTCCCTTTTACCCCCATCATGTTGGGCATCCCAAACATCTTCTTTTGCATCCCGGACATCTTCCCGAGCATCCCGCCGATCTTCCCAGCGGTCCCGACGGTTTTCTAAACGGTCACGCCAATTTTCTCTTCTATCTCTACGGTCCTCTCGACGGTCCCAGACATCCTCCGCTTTATCCTTCATCTTGACCGGCTCCGGGGCAACTTCCATATTCTGGGCCAACACCGGCCCCGTGACAACCATACTAAAAATAATGATCCAAAAACATTTTTGCATACAACCTCCTCTTTATCGGTTATTGACTACTCTGAATCAGGACAAAGCTTGCTTTAAGTCCGCGATTAAATCCTGCGCCGCTTCGATTCCAATAGAAACACGGATGGTTTCCTTCGTCATACCGGATTTCAACAGCGCCGCTTCCCCCATAGAAGCATGACTCATACTCCAGGGATGCTCAATGAGAGATTCAACTCCTCCCAGAGACTCCGCCAGCGAAAAATATTTTAGTTTCTTAAAAAACTTGTCTAGATTTACTTTCTTAGTATTCAACTCAAACGCGAGCATGCCTCCAAAACCAAGCATTTGTTTCTTAATAAGGGCTTGCTGCGGATGAGACTTCAAGCCCGGGTAATACACTTTCTTCACGTTGGCATGATTCTCAAAAAAATTAGCCACTGCTAACGCTCCGGTTTGATGCGCTTCCATCCGTTGCGGCAAGGTTTTGACGCCACGCAACACCAACCAGCTGTCATACGGAGCTTGCGCGACCCCTAACGCGTTTACTAAATACCGTATCCGATCTCGATCTTCAGGCGTTCGGTAAATGATCGCTCCCCCGACAACGTCACTATGACCGTTGATATATTTGGTCGTCGAGTGCACAACTAGGTCAACTCCGAAGGAATAAGGCTTTTGAAAATAAGGCGACAGAAACGTATTATCCACCACCGAAATGATCTTTGGATTTACTTTCTTGGCCAATTTCACCACCGCGCCGATATCCACAATGTTTAATAACGGATTGGAAGGCGTTTCAATCCAGACCATTTTGGTGTTCTTTTGGACAGACCGCTCCACCAACTTTAGATCACGCATATTCACAAAAGAAAATTGAATCCCCATTTTGGAAAACACGTAAGCAAACAAGCGATACGTACCACCATAAATATCGTCGCCGGTCACCACATGATCTCCCGGCTCCAAGGTAAAAAGCACTGCCGTAATCGCGGCCATGCCCGTGGCCGTCACGGAACATCCGATCCCACCTTCCAGGGCCGCTATATTTTCCTCGAGGGCGGCCCGTGTCGGATTCCCGCTACGGGTATAATCATATCCTTTATTTTTTCCCAACGCGTCAAAAGCAAACGTTGACGTTGGATAAATAGGCGTGGTCACCGAATTAAAAGTTTTATCTTTATAAACGCCCGTATGCACTACCGAAGTTCTAATGTCCATGATCTCTCCTGTGTCACTCATTCTTCACAAAAACAAATCCCATATCCGTTTGCGATTGTGGGTCTTTCACTATTGACGTCATCTTAGCCTGCATTTCCTCCGACAAATCTTTTTTGTATCGAACCTCTAGTTTCCATGTGGGACGAGAACGGTTATGAACCTTGGCAATGGGTTCCTGCCCTAAAAAACAGCCTTTCGTGTACGATACAAATTCCGTCTCATGAATATTCAGCAGCATCTCGTCGTCAAAATCCTGCCCTTGCAGAGGTATATTGTTCCGTAGCCGAAACAATAAAAATTCCGTCGCTGAAATCGTATTTTCCGGACTGCCACGAGTCAGCCATAGTTGGCCCGCGCGTTGCGCTATCATCAAATCCCCATCTTTGGGGACGACGTCGCAAAGGCAATCATAATAGACTGAATAACTTTCCTTGGCAAGCGCGACTTTGCTCAAACGGGCAAAACGATCCAAGTGCGCCAACAATTTGTCAACGTAAGCGCTTTCCACTACTAACACGAATTCTCGGTCTGACATTTTTTTTAAATCTCCGACCGCGATCGTACGCGCATGGACATCCACAAAAGCCGTTTTAACTTGATCAACGGTATTGGTCATCAATCCATTTAAAAAAGAAGCGGCGTTGTCGCCGCGCACGCTTAGAACTGTTTTGCTTAATTTAATAATTTTCATACGTTACTCACCAGGGAATCTCCTTACGGTCTCTAAAAAATCCTCCGCGCGGTCCTTTATCCGGAAGCGTGGCCAACCATACGGCCGTATCCGCACCTTCGTCCACATCACGCGTCGCGTTAGGGCCGCCCATATCGGTACGAACCCATCCGGGACACATGCTATTGACCAAAATATTAAATTCCTTTAATTCATCATTAATAATTCGCGTCACGGCGTTTAAAGCCGTTTTAGAAATTCGGTACCCGGGATACCCTCCATTCATGTCGGAAAGCTGCCCCATGCCGCTGGACAAGTTCACAATCCGCCCAAAATTATTTTTCTTCATCAACGGAATAATCGCCTGACATAACAGCAATGGACCAAAAACATTGGTTTCCAAAGACTCACGAATCGTATCCACCTGGGCGTTAAAAATACTCGGGATCTTCGTATAGTGATCTGATTTATCTAAGAATACACCCGCGTTGTTGATCAAGATATCACAGCGTCCAAATTCTTTTTGCAGAAAATTCACCAAATGCTGAATGCTCCCCGCGTGTTTAACGTCTAACTCATGGAACCGCACGGGTAATTCTTCTCTCTCTAATTCCTTGCAAGCCGCCAAACCTTTGGGCTCATCACGGCTCGTCAAAACGACGAGCACTCCTTGGCGGGCCAACTGCCGACAAATTTCTTTGCCAATACCCCGGTTAGCGCCGGTCACCACCGCAATTTTCTGTTGTATCGGCATAACTAGACTCCAATAAATTTACGACTTCAAATATCCAACACGTCGCTATTTTGCTTCCAACTGCGTCTGAGCAGTCAACTCTTTTCCCTGCTGGTCCGTGGCCGTAATCTTGACCACCCAATCTTTACTCGTTCTTAAATTTTCTTTATTAATCCGCGCAACCCAATCATCGGTCGCTTCTAAAGAGTATGGGCCGCCAATCCTGTCAAATCGTCCCGGATTTTTCCCTCGACCTAACTCGACAACAAATTCTTTAACCGGACCGCGAACAGTCGCGAAAATATCCAAAGCATCTGCGCGTTTCCCATCCAGACTTCCTTCTTTAATGCCCGTAATGCTTACCGTCAGCTCTCGAAGCTGATCACCGCGTAGTGCGGCCGTCGCATCCAGGACACCGGCGCCAGACTTATCATCCCATCCCACCTCATACATTTCTTCTGCCGAACGATGCAAAATATCTTCAATTTGAGTTGCCGTTAAATTCGGATCCTTCGCTAATAATAATGACGCCGTGGCCGCGACCATAGGAGCTGAAAACGATGTTCCGGACTGAGGAAAAACTCCCGCTTTTTTTATCGACGCCAGCATCTCACCTTTAGTATCTTGCGAATACAACGAATAAATTTTGTCACCCGGTGCGAGAATTCCATTGTTGGCACCCCAATTAGAAATAGTACTGCGCGTGCCTTCCACATCAATCGATCCGACAGCAAAAACTCCCGGGACGGCGCTGGGCCCATGTGACTGAATATCTTCATTCACGTTGCCGCTTGCCACCACGACAAACGCCCCCAGTTCTTTAGCATGATTCACCGCGGCCTGTTCCAGCCGCGATAAACCGCGGCTACCCAAACTAATATTGATAACTTGGGCTCCTTGCGCAACGGCATAATTGATAGCCCGATAGACATGAAAACTACTCGCTTCACCGTCAGCATTGGCCACTCTCAGCGGCAGAATAATGGCACCCGGATTAATGCCCGCGATCCCGATACCGTTATCGCGCTGGGCCGCGATAATCCCTGCGACAAAAGTTCCATGGCCTTTGAAATCACGCAAATCATTATTATCTTCCACAAAGTTCCAACCATTGATGTCATCAATATAGCTATTGCCATCATCGTCGATTCCATTACCCGCGATTTCATTAGGATTCTGCCAAACAAACGCCGGCGCATCGGGATGATTCATATCCAATCCCGAATCGATGACCGCGACCAAAACATTAGGGGTGCTCGCATCCACTAAATGCCACGCCGAATTGGGATCCTTGTACGGCAAGAACCCAATGCGTTTTAAACCCCACTGATCTACAGTTTCTTTTTCCTTAGATTCCTTTTGCTCTCGAACATCACCGCCCCCAAGCACCTGGCCACCCATTTTCATAGAGCTACCAATCACAATGTTGGGTTGAGAACGCTTCTTCTGTTCGACTTTCTTTTGTCCTTTTTCATTAGTAAAGTACGGGTCATCGGGGCCATCTTCCGTCGCCGTCCGCATCACTTTCTTCGCGACTTCATCATAAAGAGTTTTCACAACCGATTTCCCGGCCTTTTTCAACAAACCTTGCCAACCCTCTCGACGAAACTCCATGACTTTTTGGCTGAGTTGATCCGCCTTCATTAATGTTTCAGTAAAAAGATTCGGGTTCTTAGCCGCTTCATTTTTTAAAATCGTTCGAATCACGTTACCACCCGCGTCGAGAATCATCATCGCCTTCTCACCCTTGACGTTGCCGCAGGCCACCACCGGACCTTCCGCGGTCACGCGCGAGGCTGGATCTTGACCAAATTCTCCCGCCGCCACTGACGGTACGGATTTAGCTCCTTTTCCCGTCGTTGCCGGAGCCGCCTGCGCTTTAGGTAATTCTGAATTCTTAAAATCATTAAAGCAATCTTGATTAAACTTACCCCCTGACGCCATACCCTGCTGCAACAGATTTCCTAACTCTTGAACGTTCATCCGCTTTAACGCGCTAACCCCGGCCAATCCTTCAATTTGTTTTAAAAATGCTGCCGGAGAATTAACATTAGCTAAGGCCATCACCGAAGACGGCATGAATTGCCCCAGAAGCCCTCCCTCGCCTAACACATAGCGCACATAGGGCGTTTCGATGATCAACACGTAATATTCAATCGTCACCTCTGTCGCGTTCATACAGGCATAACAAATTTGAGTAGAACCTTTCACCCGAGTTTGCATTGTGGGCACAATTTGCCCGGAAACCTTATCGACATCGACCGGCGCGCAAGGTCCGTTAGTGCATTGGCCGTTGCAATTGGCATCGTTGGACAACCCCCACTGTTCACAACCTAATAAAACACTTTCTTTAGGAAAACAGGTGTGACAGGGAACTTCTTTACCTTCGACCGTTTCGGTATGTTGCTGACAACTTTGAGTTGCCGTCTGACAGGTGCCGGGACAAGCGCCGTTAATCCCATCCTGACATCCCGACTTCTCTTGACCCTTAACACATTGATAGCAATCTAAGGCAAATCCCGGATCGGGTTTGCCATCTCTGTTTTGGTCCCAATCCGGCGGATTATCAACTTCTCCCGGAGCACCTCCGGCTTCGTCATGCTGTTTTTTCTTTTGAGCGTCCCAGTCAGCCCTTTCTTGATCAGAAATTTTCCCATCGTCATCGGCATCCATTTCCTCAAAATCTTTTTCTTTAAACCCCGTGAGGTTGCCATCGGCATCGGTTTCCACCACCCAATCCGACATATCCATCGGCCCCTCATCGTTAGCATCCCCACGAAATCCTTTGGCCTCGCTGCCATCAGCCGCTTTCCCATTCTTTAAATTTCCCAGCATGCGCACTTCTTCTAACGTGCCCTTACTCGTCACATCGCTGCTAAAATCAGAAAAAGCCCTGTCGCCTCCATCAACCGCGCTCCAAAAACGCTCCGTAAACGCCTGCTGGTCTGCTGCCGACGGATAAGAGGAGGCCTCCGACGCTTTCTTGGCCTCGCTAAGTGTAGGGCAAAGCAGCAACAATGACAGCGCTAGATATAAACGCATTTTTTGAATCATAAATTTTTTAGACCTAATCATTACCTATAAAAAGCCTGTACTTCCGGAAATTCCGCCGTGCCCAAAGGATAAAACGCCACGTCATTGGGACTCTTTAATCCCATGGCCGCCGCGTCAATGCTACCGCCAAACTCATTCATAAAACGGGCCCGTTCCTTGTCGACAAAATTCTTAAAGAAATCCGGGCCGCGGTCCGGAGACTTGGCGTACTTCAGAAAGTCAGCCATCCCTTCTTCCGACGCGTTGAGCGCCTGCTGAAATTTACGGGCGTTGTCCGCTTTTTCCGCCAACGTCGCCCCTTGCATAGGAACAATCCCTCCGGGATCGAGCACCACCACGCGCCATTGGTCGCTGCCCTTAGTCACTTCTTCAAAACCATAATTACCGGTATGATTATCCATCCAAGTGAATCCATTTTTGTTTAACTCTTCCGTTGCTTCCACAAACGCTTTGGCTTGCCCCGAACTCATCTGGCCTCCCCGACTGGCCAAAAATTTGTCCGCACTGCCATTTTCCAATCTTTCAACGACCTCAACAATTTTGCCATTCAATGGAGAATTAGGATCACTCACCGTCACCGGATTCCCCTTTTCAGTGATCCGAATCGGACCACCTGGTCGTTGAATACTTTCCACCGCCTGACGTCCGGCGGCATCTAACTTAGGCGCTTCGGTAATACCGCCACGACCCGGCTCAGTAATGCGAATCGCCTTTTTTGCATCCGACGGATCAGCATAAACCACGCTGGTGCTACCATGCCCCAGCTCATCACCTGTTTTCACAACGACTTGTTTTCCATCAGGGCCAACATAACTGGCTTGCGAATTAGGAGCAACTCCACCCCGAGGCGGTGTTGTTTTTGGCACTTCCGGTGTTGGCGCTGTCGGGTCATTTACTTTAGTCGGTCCGGATTCCGGAGGGGCCCGAGCCGGCGGAGCCTCTTTAGGTGTCGTGGTAGGAAGATCATCAACTTTTCCCGCCGTGTTCCGCGCTGCTGCGGCCTCATCCACCAGCCCCGATGGAGGTGGTTCAAAAGGTGGCAATTTGACGGTATCATTTAAATTGTCTGCGACCTGTGATCCCGCCCTGGCCGCATCATCAAGCTTTTCCATGGCTTTGGTTGCGTCAGCCGATTCTTCTAAAACATTAGTAGCCTTATTTAAATCGGCGACCTCATCCGCTCCTCGCAAGATAGTACCCGCTTTACCCAAAGCACCGGCGATGACCGCATCCCCAACGGCCACCTCACCCGCGACCCGTCCTCCAAATCGAGCGGTCGCGGTATCGACATCCGAAGCCTTCTCTAATTCTTTAATTTTGGCGTCGATGATCCCTCCGGCCTTGACGACCCCGGCAATGACGGTATCAAAATTGGCATAACTGGAGGCATTCGCCACACCGCTCACTAAACCATTGATCGTATCTAAATTATCCGTCCCAAAAATGCCGCCATCTTCATACCCTAAATCAACCGCGATCGCTTCCCCGAGCGTATCCACCGTTTCCACCACCGCCCCGACGCCTAATTCAACAAGGCCCGCCACCGATGACACAACACCCTCTGCAACGCCATATCCAAAAGCCAACGATTTTTTAGCCATGACAATGGGATTTAAATTATGGACCGCCTCTTCGGCAATACTTTCTCCAGCCAAACGTAAAAATGATTTATCTTCAGGAGTCGTCATGGCACCCGCGGCTACGCGCGTGGTTGTCTGTTGGACACGTTGGGCCTCTTCGGTCGTTAGTTCGTGCGGTTTAGACAGCGCTTCTTGACGCGCTTTAGCCCCATCGATAGCGGCCTGCAGCTGTGAAGCTTTATTTTTCAAATCTGCGAGGCGTTGGGATTCTTCAGCAGTGCGTGTTGATCGCCCTTCGAGCTCGCTAATGGCTTTTTGAGCATTAGCCAAGTCTTGTTGCATATATTCCGAAAACCGACCTAACGAACTAACTAAATCTTCCGGACTGCTGGGACCAGCTCCCTCAAAGAAGTTGCGCTTCTCTAATTCATGCAGTTGCGCTTTTAAATTTTCCTCTTGTCGCTGCAGGGACGCGTCCCACTCGGCTTGCCCGCGCTTTAAATTTTCCAACTTCTCCTTAAGTTCATCCGCATTTTCTCCTCGGGCCTCTTTATCTTTAATCTGATTCTCTAAATCCCGGGCCAGGCTATTAAAGGTTTCCATTCGCTCTTTGCGGGTGGCCTCGCGATGACGAAGATCGTTATAAATTTCCTCGTATTCATCTACACGCTGCGCTGCCGCACGACGGCGGGCGTTTTCATCGACAGCCCAATAACGCCGCTGATATTCTGAACGCAGGCGCTCCAGCTCGGCATTGTATTGCCGTTGAACTTCTTCAAATTTTTTCGCCAATTGCGCGCGCTGGGCTTTTAATTGATTGAGGCGATCGGTATTGGCCTTGATTTGATTGCGAGAAACTGTTTGGTCGACATTTCCGGAAGCAGCGCCATCAGTGTAATGCTGATTCTCACGTTCAAGGCGCGCTATTTCATCATCAATTTTTTGTAAACGAGCCGCCCGCCCTTCATAAACATCTTTCATTTCCTGCAAATGTTTCTTAAGCGCGTCCGTCGCCTCTCTGAGTCGATCCAAATGCCATTTACGCCCCAGACGGCGCGCTTCTTCAGCGTAATCCGGGGGGCGCACGCGCGTTTCGTCAGAACGCTTCGCACGGTCCTTGGACTCTTGTTCCTGACGCAAACGTTCGCGTTCTTTTGCTTCTTCTTCATTAACGCGCTGTTGGACCTTATCGCGCTCCTTGGTCATGCTTTCAAGCTGACGCTGGGCTTCTGCTTTAGTCTGTTCTCCTTCATTGGGATTCTCAAGAATGGCTTCACGACTCTTGATGCGCTCTTGCACTTCCGTTAACCATTTTTTATAAAATTCTATAGTGGCATTTGCCGGTGGCGGAGGCAACGGGTCGGAAGGTGGGGTAGGACGCTCTCCTTGCGGTGGCGGCGGATTCTTTGGTTGTGTCGTCGGTGGTGGCGTGGGACGCGGCGTTGATGGCGGAGTCGGTTGGCCAGCATCTGTACCTGCGCTTCCTCCGGGTGTTGGAGCAACACCACCTCCACCGGGACCTTCCGGTTGAGTCGGACTACCTGTAGGAGGATTTCCGGGACGACCGCCACTGCCGCCAGTGGGCGCGCCGCCTTTACCCTGCGTACCACCTCCGGCAGCATCGCCGCCGACGGGTTGCCCACCGGGAGCGCCGGGCTGTCCTGGCTGAGCAGGAGGAGGAACCGCCCCCGGAACCTTATGATTATCTAATTTACATTCACCAGGTGCCGGACAATTAGCTTCGCAATCCGATTTCCAAGTTGTTCCCCAGCCTAAATCTTCACACGAGGGTGGGCCCGGAGGCAATTCGCATTTATAGCAATGGATAAACTCATCTTTGCGGTCCCATTCCTTCTCAACATACTTTCCTTTATAAACACACTTACCGTTACTACAGCCTAATTTACAATTGGTTAAGGTTGTGGTCCCGTCCTGAACCTTTTGCCAACACATGTCATCGCGTTTTTTGCAATTAGCGCAGGACAAATGTTCTTTGTTTTCAGGACTAACAGCACCAAACATCACGCAATACAGCATCGGGTCGGCATGACAAATCCCACCTGGTTGACACCAAGGATGGTTATCAGGCCAGGCCTTGATGTCATAACAACTATCCGGCGAACCCGACGGGCATTCGTAACAATGCGTGTCTCCTACATTTTCTTTCCAACGACAGACCGTACGACAATCCTTTTGGCATTCTTGCAATGGCTTTAGTGGCTTATCGCTTTTTGCGCCCGCGCAAGCATTGTCTCCGGATGATTGACCAAGAGAATTCGCCCCACCGTCAGCCGGTGACACACGAAGGTTTCTAAAGAATTCTTCTTTTTGAATAAGATTTCCTTCAATGGCCTCGGAATTATTAAATGATGCCATCGCGTATTGCCGCGTATCCTCAAGGTATTGTTCAGACTTCTGTAAATAATCAACAACGCCTTGTGGAGTTGCTTGCGACGCACGAGCGAAAGACTTGGACTGTTGCAAAAATTGCCGCGCGTCATTGGCGGCATTAGGAGCTTCCCAGCCTCGAGTTTGAAGTTCTTTCATCGATTGCTCAAAGGTGGTGGAGACTGAACCCAAATGATTTTCCAATTGCTGTGCGTACTGAACAGCCGCTTGCCCGTTTTGGCGCATGTCCTGCACCATCTCTTTCATGCCGGACATTAAAACATCACTGGTGGCCAGAGTTTGAGCGGTGTTCCCCAAGGACTGTCGCGCTTGGGCGACGCGATCGGCCAAGGAACTTACGCTCGCAGTAAATTGTTGTGCGTCTGCCGCCTTTCTCGCAGACTGATCAAATTGCTGATAATTTTGCTCTAATTGAGTTTCGAGGTTTGCCACTTCCCGATAAGTTTGATCAACTCGGGCATTGAATTGTTGGGCCGTGCTACGTAATTGATCGGCCTGATCCAGGACCATCCCGACCGCTTGAATATCAGCTCCCCGACTTTCCAAAGCCAGGTCCTGCAATGCCGGATGCACACTGCTTAAAAGATCACCTGCTTTTAGAGCAACAGTGGCCGCAGAATCATCCGGACTTACTTTAAAGTTAGCAACTGCAGGAAATGGAACATCGGGACGGGGAGTGACCGCAATGACATATTGATTCTCTGGGCCGCTGATCGGCATCCGAGCTGAGCCCAGGGGGTTACTGACAACGGCCGGCAATGGCGTGGCTGTTTGAATAGGCGGCGTTGCTTGCACCGGGGCTGGTGACGTAGTCGGCGGATTTTCTTTGCGTCCGCGCAGCTTATCCCAGAAGCCTTCCGCCTGCGTCTGGGAGGGAGAAAAAAAGAAGCTCGCTAACAAAATTAGCGAGCTAGAAGAACACAGAAGGAATGTTCTTTTGATTTTGAACCAGCTTTGGGCCTGACGGCTGCACATCTTCAACAATGACTTTTTTTGCATTACCATATTCAAGGTTAGCTAATGATCTGACCTGCTCGCAAAGCAAAAACATTATCTTCAACAATGCCTCTAAAGACAACCTTTTTCTTGTTCAATATTTACAGCACCTCACCCTAATTCCGCCACACGTTTCAATAATTTTAGTCCTGACGCAATAAACTGGTCATACCTTTGGCGATCGGTAAAATGCGTATTCACCTTAAAATGAAAATCCTTCTCTAATAAGTACAGGACAGGATAGTCCCCCTCCCAGAATCGAAACTCCTGCCGGTTATCGACCGTTAAGAAATTCTGGGCAAAGGTTAAATCCGTACCCTTAATGAGAAAACTTTTGTCAAAAACTTCATCGAAAGTGCGAATGTCCTGCAGCCCCAGGAGCTTACCCATTTTGGCCAAAGGAGTTTCGCGATAAACCGCTAGTTGTTTGCCGGGACTAAGACGCAACTTACTTTTGAAGTGGGTTGCCGGTGGCGTGTATTTACTGCCTGGCGTATAAAACACTTCCGTGTGGCAGTCGAATTCATAAAAATTCAACTTCGAAGAATACAGCAGGCTGGACTTAATGACTTTGCCGTTACGATGGCGGGCAATGTCTTCAAAAATTTTCTCATGCAAACGGCGTTTGTTTCTTTCTGCCACAAACAAAGCAATGAGGACGACGCAAATAATCGCGCTGAGGAGATAGTTATAAAGCTCCAACGGAGTTAAATTCATGACTTCTTCTCCTTAGATTTCAAATAATCCGCGATGATCGTCTTATGGTCAAAAGCGTAATCCAGACTTAACAAATCTTTGAGAGAGACAATTTTCAAACCACACGCATCGTCGCCGGCTTTCGGCTTTCCAACACCCTCGGCCGTAAAAACCGTTCCAACCGTATGAAAACGAGGATCACGGTTGGGATCGGAATACGTATGAAACTGACACAAATTTCTTAACTCAAGATTAGTTTCTTCTTTGGCTTCTCGACAAACCGCCGTTTCCAAACTTTCTCCGTAGTCCACAAAGCCACCGGGCAACGCCCAGCCATACGGCGGGTTGGATCGTTCAATCAAAATGATACCGCCGCTAACTTCAATAATACAGTCTACGGTAACGTACGGCCTCCAGGCCAAATCTTCTTGGAAGTGGCGGACGTAACCCGTGACGTGTTTTTGAAATTCTCTAAAAGTCGTATCGTCATAAAGGCAAAAATTGATTTCTTTTATATCTGAGGGCTGGCGCAAAAACTTGAGCACCTCCTGGGTCATGATTTTGGCTGCGGCAACTACCGGAAAGCCTCCCACGCCACAGCCCAGCGCGGGAAAAGCGATTGATTTTAATTTTAATTCTTTGGCCACACGCAAGGCGCTCGCACACGCCGCACGGATTTTGTGTTCATCGGTTTTGAAATCCATACCCATCGTGGCGGCATGGATCACGTATTTGGCTTTGAGTTTTCCGGCGGTGGTCCAGACCGAATCGCCCACGGCCCACGGCCCCTTCGTGAGCGCCTCCGCTTCAATAGAAGCCCCACCTTTTTTCTTGATCACCGCCGCGACCCCGCCGCCCATTTGGCCGACGTTATTAGCGGCATTCACAATCGCTCCGCAATCCAGGATCGTGATATCGGCTTGAATGATTTTTAGTTCCGTATTACGAATTTTCATATTGCCTCAGATATTCAACCCCTCTCAGATACGATCTGAGAGGGGTTAAACCATTTGCTTAGCTAGCTTCAACGCCTCGTCTTTAGTCGTCACTTTCCCCAGCGCCTGATGCTCTTCTACCTTCTTGAGAATCTTGGCAAACAAGGGAGATGGTTTCAGTTTTAATTTTTTTATTAAATCATGCCCGGTAATTAACCGCGGTAAAGGCTGCTCTTTTTGTTTGGCAAAATAGTGATCCACCAATCCTAAACAAATCTTTTCATGGTGCCGTTGATCAGCTTCGCTCGTCAAGGGCCCGCGCGTCGAACGCTGATCCGCCAAAGAAAAAAGCAAAATACTAACCGCCTCTTTTTTCGTGTCCCTGAAATACCGAAAGACCATCCGATCGCTGGGTTTTTTGTAATTGGATAAATAACCCGGTCGCAAGTGCCAGAGCACCATATCTTCAATCAAATGCCGTTCATCCGTCGCTAATTTTAAATGCTGTGCGACATGGCGCGTGATGCGCCGGCCAACGTGTTCGTGGCCATGAAAGGACATGCGGTCTTTTTCTTCTTTTTTGGTTTCCGGCTTGCCGATATCATGCAAAAGCGCAGCGAGTTTCATCAACGCGTAGCGGCGGTGCTCCCCGGCAATGGGTTCCTGAACATAGGCCGCGATGTCGGCGTTCTCTTGGGTTTCCTTCAAAACACCTTCAAGCTGCGCTACGGTTTCGAGGGAGTGCGGCCATACATCCAAGTGATGATATCCTCCCTGATGACAATCAATCATAATCGTTATCTGCGGGATAATCTGCGCAAGTAACCCAACATTATCCATGAGCCTCAAATTTTCCGCCGCTCGCGGCGAAGCTAGAATTTTAAATAGTTCTTCTCGCACTCGCTCCATGGATACGTCGCGGATTAATTTAACGTCCTTTTTAATCCGCGCCAAGGTACTGCGCTCAATCTTAAAATTTAATTGGGCCTGCAAGCTAAACGCCCGCAACAGTCGCAACGGATCATCCCGAAACGCTTTCGGTGATGTTTGCCGAATCACGCCTTGGCGCAAATCACGCAAACCGCTTAACTGATCCAGAACCCCTTCCTTATGATCACTCCGCGCCAGGAACGTGTTCAATTCAACCGCCAGAGCATTGATCGTAAAATCCCGGTGCGCCAAATCACCGGCGAGAGTACGGTGACGAAAATCAGCAAAATCGAACGTTAGTAGCTTTCCTTGCTCGCGCTTCACCACGCGCGCGCAGGCATGTTCTTCGTCCAACAGCACAAAAGCGCCCTTGATCCGGCGGCTAAAAGCTTTGGCAAAAGCAATCGCGCCCTTTGGCAGAGCAAAATCAACATCTAAACTTGGACGATCCAGGAACGCATCTCGTACCAAACCGCCTACAACGTAGATTTTAGTTTTTTTTTCTTTGGCAAGCGCCGCGACGGAAGAAAGGGTGGGAGTAAATGTCGACAGCGACATGAAATTATTTAGCGACAGCCGCTTTTTTCAGGACTTCCTCATCAACAAAAATAGGGGCCCCACAGCGCACCGCCAGCGCGACGCCATCTGAAGGACGGGAATCGATGGCTTTGATGCGCCCATCCGACGCTCGAATTTCGAGTTTAGCGTGAAAGGTGTTCTCGACCAGCTTATCAATCACCAGCTTTTCGAGTTTTCCTCCCATCCCATCGATGACTGCGGCCAGCAAGTCATGCGTCATCGGACGAGGGACTTCCATACCGGAAAGTTTCATCTTTATACTCGAAGCTTCCAAGAAACCGATCACGATAGGAAAATTCCGTTCGCCGCCTTTTTCTTTAAGGACAATAATCTGGTCTTGACGTTTCTCATCAATGATGATGCGACTTAATTCGACGTGTATCATGGGCTTTACTCTCTTTAGACAGTATTTCCACTCGATTGCGTATTTTCTCTTTATCCAAAATCATCGACTTTAATTCATTCATGAATTGGTTGACGTCCCGAAACTGACGGTAAACGGACGCGAATCGCACGTAGGCGACTTCATCGAGTTTGGACAGCTTTTCGATAACCATCTCGCCGATCATTTGCGATTCTATTTCCTGATCAAACTTTTTTTGAATGTCGCGTTCAATATCGCGTGTGATGTCTTCGATTTTTTCAATCGAAACAGGTCGCTTCTCACAGGCCTTCATCAGTCCGGACACAATGCGCGCGCGGTCAAAAGGCTGGCGGCGTCCGTCTTTTTTGATAACCATCAACGGCATCTGCTCGATATATTCGTACGTGGTAAAACGCTTTTCGCATTTTAAACATTCCCGGCGGCGACGAATGGCGTTCCCATCGCCGCTTTCGCGAGAATCAATCACTTTGGTCTCTTCAAAACTGCACGAAGGACATTTCATGTTTTAGGTCTATTAAAAAAGTCTTTATACAAAGGAAAGCGTCGTGTTAATTGCAAAACTTGTTTGCGAATCTGATTCAATTGCTTAACATTGTCCCGCTGCACAATGGCCGTGTCAATCAGCTCGGCGATCCGGATCATTTCGCGTTCTTTCATCCCGCGAGTCGTCAAGGCTGGCGTCCCGATGCGCAAGCCGCTGGTCACCATCGGAGATGTCGGGTCAAACGGAATCAGATTCTTATTCACCGTAATCTTAACGGTGTCCAATAAATGCGCCGCGTCTTTCCCGGAAATATTCTTGGAACGCAGATCAACCATAAACAAATGGTTGTCAGTTCCTCCCGTCACGATCCGATAGCCGCGAGACGCCATAGCTTTCGCCATGGCCTGAGAATTTTTGACAATCTGCTGCTGGTACTTCTTAAAGGCCGGTGTTAACGCTTCCTTAAACGCCACCGCTTTGGCGGCGATAACATGCATGAGCGGACCGCCCTGCAGCCCAGGAAACACCGCGGCATCAATTTTCTTGGCAAAATCTTTACGGCACAGGATCATGCCCGAACGCGGTCCCCGCAACGTTTTGTGCGTGGTCGTTGTGACAAACTCGGCATAGGGAACCGGATTGGGATGCAACCCCGCAGCCACTAACCCCGCGATGTGCGCCATATCCACAAACAACAGCGCACCAACCTTATCGCAAATCTCACGAAATTTCTTGAAATCGATGACGCGCGAATACGCGGACGCGCCGGCAACAATCATTTTGGGTTTATGTTCTAAAGCCAGCTTTTCGATTTCATTATAATCCAACATTTCCGTCTGAGGATTCACCTTATAACTGATCACATTATAAGATCGTCCCGAGAAATTCATTTTGTGACCATGCGTTAAATGGCCCCCACACGCTAAGTCCATCGCCAAGATCGTATCGCCATGCTGCAGCGCCGCAAAATAGACCGCCGCGTTGGCTTGAGATCCGGAGTGGGGCTGAACATTAGCATGCTCAGCGCCAAAAAGCTTTTTAGCGCGCTCAATAGCGAGCGTTTCCACAACGTCCACATTCTCGCAGCCGGAATACCACCGTGCCGCGGGATAGCCTTCGGCGTATTTGTTGGTCATGACCGACCCTTGTGCCGCTAGCACCGCCCGGGACACAAAATTTTCAGAGGCGATCATTTCCAAATTTTCATTCTGGCGTTGGATTTCATTGATGACCGCTTTATAAACCAGGGGATCGACTTTCTTTAAATACTTCATAACGCTCCTCGCTTCGATAGATTAAATATAAAAATTAAGTACGTAAGAACTCTCGCTCAATCTCCCGAATTTGGCTCACCCGCCGTTCATGCCGTCCGCCATCAAAGGGAGAACTTAACCAAATCTGAATAATCTGCGGGATCTCAGCAGCCTTAACAAACTTAGCACCGATCACCAGAATATTAGCATTATTGTGGCGACGGGAAAACTCAGCCGCTTTCTTGGTGTAGCACAGCGCGGCATAAGCACCGGGGACTTTATTCGCCGCGATAGAGTGCCCAATCCCGGTCATACACAAAAGAATCCCTCGAGCGGAGGGCTCAACGACGACTTTGGTCGCGACATCATAAGCAATCTTGGGGTAATCGCAAGGCGGTTCTTCAGCAAAAGCACCAACGTCTTCTACAAAATATTTCTGCTTACGCAAAAAGGCGATAATTTTCTTCTTAAGCTTAAACCCGCGATGATCCGCGCCGATAAAAATTTTAGACATTATGACCTTTCTTCAGGCTAGACCAGCTTGACGACGTGCAAAACGGCTTCTTTAATAATATTTAAACACTCCTCATATTCCTGTGGGGACTTTCCAATGGGGTCGGGGATGTCCAGGTTCCCCGAAAAACTGCCCGGTATATTAGCAAATTCCCGCAAAAGATACACCCTTTTTTCCACCTCTGGTAACCGGTCGATGATGTGTTGTCGATGTGTATTGGTCATGACCAGGATAAGATCCGCTTTTTTAAGCATAATCAAATTTAACGGCTGCGCTTGATGAAACGCCGCGTCCATACCTTCTCTTCTCAAAACCGCAATCGTTTCCGAACTGGCTCCGGATCGGATAAAAACACTGGTTCCCGCGGAAGCCACTTCCACATCGTCTCGCCCCGCCAAAACTTTTTTCAGCATATACTCGGCCATGACCGATCGGCAGCTATTACCCGTACAAACGAACAAAATTGTTTTCTGATGAGAAACCCGCTCAATGTCCGCCAGCGAAATAATCCCTTCTCGGATGATTCGCGGGGTATTTTGCGTGCAATCAACCACGGTTGACGATTTACCCCAGGTAGCGGGTCCGCCATCAATCGCAATATCCACCTGACCGTCTAAATCCAATAATGCTTCCTCTAAAGTACGCGGAGGATTCTTCGCCTCCAGATTAGCGGAAGGCGCAGCCACCGTGCAATCCGATTCATGAACCAAATTTAATGCGATCGCATTATCCGGCATTCGCACACCGATCGTCTGCCCTTCCACTTTGGAAGGAACCACCATGGTCAAGGGGCCCGGCCAAAATCGGTCAGCCAACTTATAAATCATGGGTTGAGCCACATTAGTTAAATTGGTCAGGTTGATTCGCTGAGAAATCAGCACTGAAAACGGTTTGCCGTCCGAACGCTGTTTCACTTTACGCAAACGCTCCATCGCGCGCTTATTATCATGATCCGCCGCGATCCCATACACCGTTTCCGTTGGGAAAATAACCAGCCCTCCCTGACGGATGACTTTAGCGCATTGCGCGATGCGCTCCAATTCTGGGAACTGTGGATGGATTTGAATTATTTTGGTGGCCATGGACCTGGATCCGACGCTATTTTAACTAATACCAATTATTTTCTTACGGCTCTAAACCCTATGTCTTTTCTAAAATGGCAGTTTTCGAACGAAATTCTATTCACCAGCGCGTACGCTTTAGTAATCGCCGCTTGGGTGTCGGTTCCTAACGCCGTCACGCCCAAAACCCGTCCGCCCGCCGTGACCAGCTTATCATTCACCAACTTTGTCCCCGCGTGAAAAACCATTCCCTCACCCGCATGATTCAGATTGTTCAACCCCTGAATTTCTCGACCGGATTCATACGCGCCCGGATAACCGCCTGAAGACATGACGACGCAAACCGCCGTGCGCTTGTCCCACACGACGTGTTGTCCCGCCAGTTTACCGTCACACGCCGCCAACAGGAGCGTGACCAGATCACTTTGTAACCGAGGTAAGACGGCCTGTGTTTCCGGATCCCCAAAACGCACGTTAAATTCCAAAACCTTTAACCCGTCCGTCGTTAACATGAGTCCCGCGTACAAAATTCCTTTAAAGGGACAGCCTTCCTTCGCCATTCCCCGCAATGCCGGCGCAAAAACTTTATTCCCGACTTCCTCTAATAATTGCGAATTCACCGTCGGCACGGGCGAATACGCCCCCATCCCACCGGTATTCGGTCCCTGATCGTTATCAAAAATTCTTTTATGATCCTGGGCGGGTTCGAGAATAAGAAAATCCTGTCCATCACATAAAGCCAACACGGAGAGCTCTTCGCCTTGTAATCCATCTTCGACCACGACCCGTGCCCCTGCTTCCCCAAAAGTTTTCTTCTCCAACATATCAGAGAGCGCCATTTCCACTTCGGCCAGATTCTGGCAAATCACAACGCCCTTACCCGCAGCCAGTCCATCCGCTTTCACCACAATAGGAAAATCAGATTGAGGCGTCACTTTTAACACATGCCGAGCGCTGCGGGCATCGGAGAAAACTTGAAATTCCGCAGTAGGAATCGCGTAGCGGCGCATGAATTCTTTGGAAAAAATCTTGCTGCCTTCCAGCCGCGCGGCCGCCTGGGTGGGGCCGAATATTTTCAAACCTGCCTTTTCAAATTCATTAACAATCCCCATCACTAAAGGGATTTCTGGGCCGACAACCGTTAAGTCGATCTTTTGGTCTTGCGCGAATTTTAAGAGAGCCGGAATATTCTCAACCTTGATGTTGACGCACTCAGCGTCCCGCGCAATGCCGCCATTACCCGGCGCACAATAAACTTTTTGGGCTAGAGGACTTTGTTTAATTTTCCAGATAAGCGCGTGTTCGCGTCCACCGGAACCGATGACTAATATATTCATAATAATTTCCGTGCCCCGCTACTCGTGACCCGATCATTTTGCGAACCACTGGCCACGGGAGACGGGTCACGAATTGAACAGTAACTTCTGTTTCTGACTCAAAATGATCTCTCCAATATCCCAGCAGCGAATACCCTGTTCTTCGACCAGGCTGCGCACGGCCTGCGCATTGGTGGGAGCAACAACCAAAATCAAACCAATCCCCATGTTAAACGTGCGGTACATTTCGCTCTCAGGGACACGTCCCTTTTTTTGCAACTTCAAGAATATTTCCGGAATCTCCCAAGAGCCTTTTTTGATCGCGAGGCATTTACCCTCAGGAACAATTTTGGTCAGTTTTTCATAAAACGCGCCGCCGGTATTATGCGCAATCCCGCGAACATTAAACTTCTCCAACACTTTTAAAACCGGCTTCACATAAATCCGCGTCGGCTCCAGCAATACCGCGGCCATTTTCTTTAATTCCGTCGCAGAAAAAACTTTCCGCACCAGAGAATAGCCGTTGGAATGCACACCGCTTGAGGCCAACCCGATAATTCGATCCCCCGTTTGCATCTGCGAGCCATCAATAATTTTACTTTTCTCGACAACCCCCACCGTAAATCCGGCCAAATCGTAATCTTCCTTTTTGTACAGCCCGGGCATTTCAGCGGTTTCACCGCCTACCAAACTACACCCCGCGAGTTCGCATCCGCGCGCAATGCCCTTAACGACTTTTGCAAGTAATTTCGGTTTGACCTGGCCACAAGCAATGTAATCCAAAAAGAATAACGGTTTCGCGCCCACGCACAACACATCGTTGACATTCATAGCGACCAGATCAATTCCGACTGTGTCATGTTGATTAAACTGCTTGGCCAACAACAGCTTGGTTCCGACTCCATCCGTCGAAGAAACCAGGATTGGTTCTTTGTATTCCCCTACCGGCAACTGAAAAAGCGAACCAAAAGCTCCGGTACGCCGCAGAACCGAGTTGGACTGAGTCGCTTTCATCATCGCCTGAATGTTACCGACGAACTCATCAGCCTTGGCGATATCGACACCGCTGGATTTATACGTTAAGGGCTTGGGCATGTTTGGTCAGTAAATTCTTCTTAACGTAGTTAACTCCATTTTCAAATATCTTTGCCCCATCTCCCAACTCTTTTCCAGCCTCCAAGCGAGACCAGAACGGGTGTTGATCAAATCGAAAATGCCGTTCCGGATGGGGCATCAACCCAAAAACTCTTCCCGAAGGATCGCAAATACCGGCGATCTCTTCTATTGAACCATTCGGGTTGCCGGGAAAACCAGCTTTCTTCCCCTGAGCGTCGCCATAGCGAAAAATGATTTGGTGGTTAGCCTTAAGCTGTTCCAAGATTTTTTCGTCCCGCACCATGAATTTACCTTCTCCGTGCGCCACGGGCAGATAAATGACGTCCTCGATACCTTTTGTCCACACACATTTTCCCGACGGCTTCAAATAGACCCATCGGGCTTCAAACCGCGCGGAATCATTATGGGTCAAAGTCACTTCTTGATGAAAATCTGGGCCGGTAAAAGGCGTCAATCCCGGCAAAATCCCGGCTTTAACCAGGATCTGAAATCCGTTACAAATACCCAAAATCAATTTACCGTCCCGAATAAACTGAGCCAAGTGAGCGCCTAAACGCAAACGCAGCTCATTCGCGAGAATCTTTCCCGACGCGATATCATCACCATAGCTAAACCCGCCGGGCAACGCGAAGATATGAAAATCTGCGAGCTTTTTTCTTCCGGCAATCAATTCATTGATATGGACCTGCTCAACCGTCGCGCCAAAATACGCAAACGCAAAAGCAGTTTCCTCATTGCAATTGGTACCAGCAGTCCGTAAAACCAATACTTTAACCTGCGCGTCCGCCATTACTTTTTCTTTCCTTTATAAAAATCACCGATGAGCTTAACGACATCCTCAGGTTTGTCCACCACCTTAAAAAGCTTTAAATCATCTTCCTGAATGCAATCTTCTTCCAGCATGGAATTCTTTAGCCAATCCAACATTCCCTTCCAATATTGGCTACCAAAAAGAATAACGGGAAAACGTTCCATGCGATGGGTCTGGATCAGCGTCAGCGCCTCAGAAAGTTCATCCAGCGTTCCATAACCGCCGGGGAAAATGACAAACGCTTTAGCATATTTTAGAAACATGACTTTTCGACAAAAGAAATAATGAAAGTTAACGGCATAATTAATGTACGGATTGGCCCTTTGCTCGAAAGGCAAATCAATATTGAGCCCAACAGATTTACCATTGGCCCGCAAGGCCCCTTTGTTCCCCGCTTCCATAATACCTGGACCGCCACCGGTAATCACGGCATAACCTTTTTTAACCAAAAGAAAAGCAGTTTTCTCGGCAGCTAAATACATCGGATGCTCCGGACGCAAACGGGAAGAACCAAACACCGTCACGGCGTTACCTACTTTAGAAAGTGAATGAAACCCATCGACAAACTCGGACATGATCCGAAAAACTCTCCAGGGGTCTTCGTCCCGAAAATCCTCGGCAACCAATTCTCTTTCCAGCTCTTTTTTTGTTTTCTTTTTCATCGTTATTAGTACGCCAATGGTTTTTGCCAAGCAGACTTAAGCTCGGCCAAGTCTGACTGGATAATGTTATGCCCCTGCAAACCCATAACTTGCAAGCGGCTGTCTTTACTGACCCGGCCGATGAGACTTACCGTTGTTCCTTTTAACATCGTTTCAAACTCTTTTTGATTATCAACCGTGACTTCAACCACCAATCTCGAATTTGACTCTGAAAATAATACATAATCATCCCGACGCAATTTACCCGAATAATGAACCTTGGCCAGATTTACCTCCGCGCCGACGCCCCCGCTAAACGCCATCTCCGCAAGCGCCACGCCTAAGCCCCCTTCGGAGCAGTCATGCGCGGCCCGCACCCAACCACGCTCAATCGCCTGCTGCAACCCATTCAACAACTTCAATCCCTTCTTAAAATCCACCTGCGGCACCGTCGTCCCCAAAAATCCTAAATTATCTAAATAAATCGACCCGCCTAATTCGTCCTTAGTTTCTCCCAAGACATAAATTAAGTTTCCTGGTCGCTTAAAATCCATGGTGACGCATTTTCTGACATCGGCCACAATGCCTATGGCTGAAATCAAAATCGTTCCGGGAATCGCGATGGATTTACCTTTCTCGGTGAATTCGTTATATAAACTATCTTTGCCGGAAATAAACGGAACGCCATAACCCAACGACGCTTTGAGACAGCCCTGCGCGCAACGGACCAGGCTCCCCAGGCGATCGGGTTTGTCGGGGTTTCCCCAACAAAAATTATCCAGAATCGCAATACGCTTCAGGTCGCCACCCACCGCGATGATTTGACGCACGGCTTCATCGATGCAAGAGGCCGCCATCCAAAACGGATCAATCATGCCAAAACGCACGTTAATGCCGTTAGCAATCGCGATCCCTTGATGAGATCCTAATCGCGGACGAATAACGCTCGCGTCAGACGGCCCGTCGGTGGCAACACCGGAAAGCGGTTTAATAACCGACGCTCCCTGGACTTCATGATCGTACTGACGGATGATCCATTCTTTGGAACAGACATTGTAATGACCGAGGACTTCCTTAAGCGCGGCATTATAATCCTGTGGAATCGGAACGCGGGGATCTTTCAGCTTAGGCGCAGCCCACACCGCCTCTTTAGTAATTTTAGGTAGCCCCTCGTGTAAAAACTCCATTGAGAGATCACAAACTTGGCATCCATGATAAAGAATTTCTAGTCGTTTGGTGTTGGTGAATTCGCCCAGCACGGTCGCTTCCGCGTTTTCGCGAGCGAACAATTCCTGAAATCTTTTAATTTTAGACGGGGGCACGGATAATACCATTCGCTCTTGCGATTCGGAAATCCAAATCTCCATGTATTTAAGTCCCTGATATTTCAATGGAACTTGATCCAAGTGGACTTTGGCTCCCGTATGCTGGCCCATTTCTCCGATAGCACTAGAAAGGCCACCGGCACCGCAATCTGTAATTGCGGAATACAAGTTCTCATCGCGCGCCCTCAGGAGCACATCTAAAATTTTCTTTTCTTCGATCGGATTCCCAATCTGCACCGCGCCGGAAGAAATCACTTCAGATTCGTCCGTCAATTCTCCTGATGAAAACGTAGCGCCATGGATACCATCGCGGCCGGTACGCCCTCCCACCACCACAATCAAATCTCCCGAAGACACTTTTTTGGCCACTTTATCTTTTGGGATCAACCCTATGTTCCCGCAAAAAACCAAAGGATTCCCAATAAACCGGTCATCAAAAAGCACCGCGCCATTAACCGTCGGAATTCCCATTTTATTGCCATAATCTTTAACCCCCGCGACCACACCTTTCATGACCCGCAAGGGATGCAGGGTTCCCGCCGGCAACCGTGAAAACGGCGTGTCCGGTTTCGCGAAACAAAAAATGTCGGTGTTGGCAATGGGTTTTGCCCCGAGCCCAGTTCCCAACGAATCCCGAATCACACCGCCCAGCCCCGTATTGGCGCCACCAAAAGGTTCCAATGCTGAAGGATGATTATGGGTCTCGACCTTGAAGCACACGTGCGACTCATCATCAAAAGCGATCACGCCGGCATTATCATGAAAAACCGAAACACACCAAGGCTTATTCAAAGTCGTTGTGGCTTTGACAATCGTAGACTTTAAAAGACTTTTAATCTGTCGGACTTTGACTTTACCGTTGATTTTTTCCTGATAACGGATATGACCGCGAAATGTTTTGTGATGACAATGCTCACTCCAGGTCTGGGCAATGGTCTCCAGTTCGCAGTCAGTGGGATTACGACCTAGTTTACGAAAATGCGCCTGAATCGCTTTCATCTCATTTACATTGAGAAAAAGCTGGCCCTTTTTACTCAGCTCCATTAATTGGGCGGAACTGGCTTTGAGTAAATCTACGATGACCAAATCAAAACGCTCGGCGTCTTTGGCGGATACGACCGATCGGCCCGCCTGATGCTCCTCTTGCTGGCGTAATTTCGCATAGTTCACCACATGCTGTATCAACTTGTTGGAAAGAACTTTATCCACAATTGTGTTAAAGTCTTTATTGGAGATCTTGCCTTTGAGGAGATATTGTTTGGCGGTTCTAACCGACTGAACGGAAGTGATTCCTAAATCGCGAATCCCTTTGAGCGTCGAGGTCTCCACAGGATCCATGACTCCCAGATTATAAGCAATTTCAACACAATGCTCGTTGGTGGGTAACGATACAACGGTAGGATACGAGTGCTGGTGTAAAGAATAGTCCTGCGTAATTTGATCGGCCAGCAGTTCCCGACAAATTCGTTCAGCGTGAGCGCGAGCTAAGTCCCCTTCCAGTGTGTACACCCAGGTCAAGGAGACTTTCTCAATGCCCTTAATACCCAGCTCTTCAATATCTTTTCGGATGCCCTCACCAGATGCGTCAAACACGGAGGGCTTATCTTTAATCTCAATGCGCCAAGTCATGGAGTATTTTATGTAATCACCCGGAGGGTGAAGAATCGCGTTCGTTCTACGAACGCGAGAAGAAGGCTTGCAAACCGACTAAAAAAATTACGACCGCCGGCTGATTGATTCAACTCTGCCGAATAGGTATCAACCCCATCCTCGTCAGACAACCGCTAGCGATTTATACGGTTGAGAACTTCCGCGTAAGCTTCTTCAATGTTGCCTAAATCTTTACGAAATCGGTCTTTATCCAAATAATTCCCGGTGCCGATCTCCCAGAGACGGGAGGTATCCGGAGAAATTTCATCCGCAAGGACAATTTTGCCATCCAGACGACCGAATTCCAATTTAAAGTCGATCAGCTCGACGTTTAGCTTTAAAAAGAACTTGGTTAACAGCACGTTAATTAGAAACGTGTACTCTTTGATACGCTCTACTTCTTCTTCTGAAAGAATCTTCAGTGTGCGAATATGATATTCGTTGACCAAAGGATCTTTCAAACGGTCATTTTTATAAGTAAATTCAAAAATACAGGGATCAAGCGTGCTTCCTTCCGCAACTTCCAGCAGCCGACATAACGAACCAGCCGCGCGATTGCGAATAATAACTTCCAAAGGAATCATTTGTAACCGCTTAACCAGCATCTCTCGGTCACTGAGCGTTGTCTCGTAATGCGTGGGCACGCCATGCGAAGACAGATACTGAAAAATCTTCGCCGAAATCTTATTATTCATAATGCCCTTGCGGTCAATCACCCCGCGTTTTTCGGCGTTAAACGCCGTGGCATCATCTTTAAAAAACAGAATCAGGTGCTCGGGAGAATCCGTCTCGTAGACAATCTTGGCTTTACCTTCATAGATCTGTTTGGTCTTTTGCATGAGAGCACTCTCCTTCATTGAGCCCGGAATTTACCACGGTAAATTCACCGGAAACGTTAGTACGGTTAACCTACGGTGCTCGACCAAATGCTGCCCCTGTTTAAAGCCCTACTTTCTTGAATATTTTATCGCGATGGCGGATGTAGTACTTAATATCAAAGCAGGATTCAATATCCGTCGTCTTTAGATATTTTCGAACTTTACGATCTCGGCACAAGACATCCTTAAAATCTGATGTCTCTTGCCAAACTTGCATGGCGCAGCTTTGAATAATTTCGTAAGCTGCGTCGCGCGTCAGGCCTTTCTTCATCAATTCCAAAAGCACGCGCTGCGAATAAATCAACCCCTTGGTTTTGGCCAAACTGTCAATCATATGTTTGGGGTAAACTAACAGACCTTCCAGAACCGGGATGAATTTATTGATCATGTAGTTCAAAATAATCGTGCTGTCCGGCAGGATAACGCGCTCAGCCGAAGAATGGCTGATATCGCGTTCATGCCATAAAGCAATATTTTCTAAAGCGACTTGAGCGTTGGCACGCACGATGCGGGACAACCCTGAAATACGTTCGCACGTAATCGGGTTGCGTTTGTGAGGCATGGCGGAGGAACCAATTTGACCTTTAAAAAATGGTTCTTCCACTTCCAGAACTTCCGTTTTTTGCAAAAGACGAATTTCGGTAGCCAGCTTGTTTAAACACGCCGCGACCATCGAAATCGTCAAAATAAATTGGCAATGAATGTCTCGTTGAATGACCTGCGTAGCCACGTTGGCTGGCTTCAGGTCCAGTTTCTCGCAAACATATTCTTCCACAGACGGATCAATGTTCGCGTAGGTGCCTACAGCACCGGAAAGTTTACCAACACGCAGCACTTCTCGCGTTTGTTCCAGGCGTTGAAGATTACGATTCATTTCATCGTACCAAACCGCCAACTTCAACCCAAAGGTAGTCGGCTCGGCGTGTACGCCGTGAGTTCGCGCGACGCAAATAGTATCCTTGTATTTCTTCGCTTTGATTTTAAGAACAGCCAAAAGTTTTTTGACATCGGCAATCAAGATATCACAGGCTTCGACACATTGAACTGAAAGAGACGTATCTAAAAGGTCGGAGGAAGTGAGCCCCATATGTAGATAGCGCGATTCCGGACCTAAACTCTGTCCAACGTTAACGATAAAAGCCACTACATCATGCTTGGTCCGTTCTTCTATGCGCTTAACTTCATCAAGATCATATTTCGCATTTTTTCGGATTTTTTCTAAAGCGTCTTTAGGAATCATGCCCAGTTTCTGCATGGCTTCGCAGGTCAAAATCTCAATCTTCAACATGATGTCCATCTTGTGCTGTTCGGACCAAACGGCCCCCATCTTGGATAACGTATAACGATCAATCATGACGCTTTTTAACTCCTTTTTAACTCATTATTAAAAAAGGATTTCCTCGACCGCAAGCGAGGACTGCTGTTCCGGACCGGAAGAGCGAAATCACTGCGATAGGTTCTACTGAGTTGTTCATTAATTATGGAAATAGGTTTTGAGGAAAATCCTGAACTAAGCCGCGATTAATATAACAAAATATGTACTCAGGGTCAACGAAAATAATGGCTCGAACAAAGAAATTTATTGAGATTCAAGTTATTGAAAACAAACATTTTACGACCAAAAGTAAAATAAAACCTCTTTTTCCTATTCAAAATATGGAAAAGCAGTGACGAAAAGTTTTTTGTCTAAAAGTGCTTGCGCTCAACACATTATTTCACAGCCGAGGCATCTTTGGTCTCTTTAGGCAAAACTTCCTGCAAGTACGCCATATTGGCCGCCATGCTCTCCTCCATAAGCGCCGGAGTAACCGCTATCAGCTTCTTACCAACCTGACTTTGATAAAAACTCAACAACACCTTAATTTCTTCTTCCGTTAAATATTTATCATAAACAGGCACTAACTTATCAATAATAATATCCAAATTGAGAGCGGTCTTTAATTGCGGCGCCTCTTTAGGATCTGACTCGGCGATAATCCGCTCAAAAAGCAAGCGCATGGACTCTTTTGTTCCCATGGCCTCGATTAAGTTAAGAATCAACTGCTTTTTAGTACCCGAAGCCACTTCTGCAGAAAAAGGAGTAACCTGCGTGGGCACGGCTAAGGGAGCGACCGGCACGACTGCTGGTTGAGGGAGTGCCTTCTTTTCCTCGGGTTGCGGTGCTGCTACGGGCTTAGCCTCACTGACTTTGGTCGAAGCAGGTTTCGGCGTTAAGGCAGGCGCAGCATTTTTATTCTCCGGCACTTTGATCGCCGGCATTTCAACACTAGTAACTTGGCTTGCCTCAATTCTTTCGATTTCTTCGGCGTAGTACGTAATAGTGACTCCCGCAACATCGACTTTAGTAAACTTATCTGTCTTTTCTAAAATCTTCGCTTGCACCTTACGGCCATTTTTTAAAAAAATGGTGTCTGCCTCCACAGGCCCCGCCAGCACAAAAGCAAGACCGAACATCACCACCATCCTCGTTGACATCCATAATTTTTGTTTGAACATATCTAATCCTCCATTTTCAAGTGACAATCGCTTTGAAGAAACTTCCGTTGAACACGATTAGCCCCTATGCTAGCATAGGAACCTTATGATTGACGATCTCAAAAAACAAATTGACCGCAGCATCGCTGCTTTTCTCGAACGCATCCGTGTTGACTATAAGCTACATTTGGTCAATCCCATCCTATTTGAAAGCATCAAAGACTTTAGCCTCCGCGAAGGAAAGCGCATCCGTCCGTTACTACTCATCCTCAGCTATCAAGGATTCAGCGCACCCGGCAAAAAAATTAGCGAAGATTTTTACAACGCCTCGACCTGCATTGAATTTCTACACAATTTCATGCTCATTCATGATGATATCATTGATCGCTCCAGTTTGAGACGTGGAAAGCCGACCCTGCACAAACTTTTACAAAAAGCAGCCCGCACCAGCGAACAAGAAAAACTAGGCTATGACTTAAGCATCATCGCAGGCGATATCGTTTACGCCTTAGCCATTGACGCTTTTCTTTCCATTCAAGCCCCACCCGAACGCAAAGAAAAAGCACTCAAATACTTCATCCAAACCGCCGCCTTCACCGCCATGGGAGAATTCATTGACATCATGCACGGCGTCAGTAGTATCCAAAAAATCAAAGAAAAAGATGTCTTCTTAAATTACACCCTCAAAACAGCGCGTTACACCTTTGAGTGCCCCTTGGTCATCGGAGCCATTCTGGCCGGAGCGAACGAAAAAAATATTAATCTACTTTCCGAATTAGGACTGTTGATCGGACAAGCGTTTCAAATCCAGGACGACATTTTAGGCATATTTGATTCTCAAAAGAATATCGGCAAATCCATCCTCAGCGATTTGTCCGAGTCCAAGAAAACGATTCTGGTTTGTCACGCGTACGCGAACCTCAAAGGTAGCCGAAGAAAGAATTTCCTAAAGTATTTTTCAAAGCCCCGCAAGACCTACGCCGACCTAGTGGCCGTCCGAAAGATTTTCATTCAAGCCGGCAGCCTGCATTACAGCCTGGAACAAACCCGGCACCGACTGCACAAGGCCCTCTCGATTCTCGACAGCCTCCCTATTAACGCTCAGCCCAAAACCATTATTCAGAATTCATTCTCGCAACTTTTCTCCGCCAGCCAAAAAATTGCCCAGCAATACTCTCTAAAGTTTTAATTTGAGGGAGCCTTGCGCTGACTGAGCAAACGCACCGCTTCTTCAATCAACGGCGCAAATCTTCCATCCTGAGGATTTCGTTTCCAGCCCTCCTGCCAAAATCCTATCGCCCGATTTAACTGGCCCTGATTTCCTAAAATCTTTCCCGATTCCAAATAAGCTTCGGCAAAATTTTCATCGAGATTGAGCGCTTTATTTAATAACGCCATCGCGAGGTTGGAAAATTGAGCGTTGACCGCCTGACTCGCTAGCGTCGTCAAAAATCGTGGCTCCGTTGACCTCTCCAATATTTGCTGCGTTAACACCTTGGCCTCACTTTTATCATCTTTAGACCAAGCTAGCGTGGCTAATCGATACACAACCCGTAAATCCCGCGTATCAATCGCCTTTGCGCTGTCTAACCAACGTAGGCCCTCGATCTCATCGCCTTGGGCCAAATATATTTCCGCCAAATTCAAACGCGGCTCCAGCAAATACGGGTCTTCTGCCAAAGCACGCTGATAAGCAGCTATCGCCGAAGCCATATGTCCTTCTCGAAATTCGACGTTTCCTAAATTACCGTAAGCAACGGCAGACCTTGGATACAAATTCAACGCCTGAAAAAAATTCTCTCTAGCCTCTCCAAGCATATTCGCGTTAAAATCAATCAGACCTAAGTTGACATAAATTTCGTGGTCACTCGAGTTCCCACTTAATGCATTCCGAAAATGTTCTTGGGCCAATAAATTTTCGCCGTTTTGTGCATACGCACTGGCTAAATGAAAATGGGCCGTTTTTAATTTAGGCACCTGACTCACCCAGTAACGCGCGTACGTCAACTGATCTCGCCAAAGTCGATTATATTGCCAAGAACTGGCCATAAAAAATACCAGCAACAACCCCGTGATGACCAGGCCCGCCGAGGGAACATAACGTCGCCACACCTCCCACAAAAGATGCGCTAAAACTACGAAAAACCCTAACGATGTAAACACCAGCCAATGCGGTTCCAACATCAGCCCTTGAGGGGGACTGAGACGACACGCGTACGCGACCGGCATCCAACCCAGCATATACGCGACAGCAAAAAAACCCCACGGTTGACGACGACCCTTTTGCCAGCACCAAAATAACACCAGCCCATCTTTTAACGCCAACACAAATAATTTGAGCCAATGGGCCTTGGTGGATGGATCGGTCAACCAAATAAAAACGACCTGATCAAAAATCAGTAACTGCCGAGAATGCCAGAGCCAGATATCCCAGAAAGACGCAAAGTAAGCCAGCCAACTTAGCTGACTACCGGGCCAATTCGCACTTACCTCATGTTTTAAGGTGGGAATTGTTGATCGAAACCACAGAAAAGCAAGCGCCAATCCCATAAGTATCGCCCACTGGCACCAATACCGCCGAGAAAACTGCTGATTCTTGATCATTAATAATAACGCGTAGGCCGGAAAAAGTACCGCGACCTCGTGGCATAGCAGCGTGATCGCAAAACAGCAAAAACTCAAGAAAAAGGCCAAGCCTCTTTCCCCCTCCAATACTTTTCCAAAAAACAATAATCCGGCGAACATAAATATCAGTAATACGGAAAAGACACTGGCCGTAATATAGTTCACCAAATAACCATTCAGCGGATGGACCACGAAAAATAGACTGGCCAGCAGAGCTACTGCCCGAGTCTGCCATTGCGTCACCACAAAGAAATAAAAAAACCACGCAGCAAGCCAAAACAAAACCAGATTAACTAGATGATAGCCAAACGGATTCTGCTGAAACATTTGATAGCACAACACCGGAACCACATGCGCTAACGGACGATAATAAGACTGATGCAATCCATTATGCAGCGATTCCTGATTGACCACAAAATACTGGCCAAAATTCTTTAACGAATGCGCTTTGGGATCATTTAAGAAAATACTTAAATCATCCATCATAAAACCGTTAGACAAACTATTGGCATACGTCGCGGCGCAGACCAGGCCCAATCCCAGAAAAATCAACCAATGGTTTGATTTTTCAAAAATACTCTTCATCGTTTCCCCAGCGTATTAGCCAATAATCGCCGCGCCTCAGCAATCAAAGCGTCAAATTGCGGGTCCGGCGGCGGGATTAGTTTTCCTTTTTCCCACAACGCGATCGCCTCAGGGAAGCGATTCAAGTTCCCCAACAATTTCCCAAATTCCAAATAAGTTGGCGCGTATTTAGGATCAAGCGTCAACGCTTTCTCAAATAGAGTCGCGGCTTTGGCCGCATTTCCCTGGCGAGCAACTAGACTGCCGGCATGGGTCAACTGGGCTGGATCCCGACTTACCCGCTCAATCTTCTCAGCCATAATCGCCACTTGATCTCGTTCACCGTTGCTACTAGAAATTTCCAGTAAACCTAACCAAGAGCGAGCATCATCCGGATCCAGAGCCACTCCTTGTTCATAATAACGTCGGGCTTCACGCCAATTTTCCTGACGTTGAAAATGAGCGGCCAGATTTAATCGCGGCTCCAGCAAATACGGATCCCGGCGCGCCGCCTCAATGAACGCGTCGCGCGCCGGCAGTTCTTCTCCTAACAATTCATAAATCGTCCCTAAATTATTCACGATGACCGCGGACTTGGGATTGAGTCCGGCGGCCTTCTTAAAATATTCGCTGGCCGCCGGTAAATTGCGCGCGTCACGCTCGATCAACCCCAAATTGACATAAACCTCCCAATCCATAAAATCATTAACCAACGCCCTTTCAAAATAAAATTTCGCCGCGGCATAGTTTTTTTCATTCAAATAAGCATACGCTAGCCAGAAATTCGGTCCATGATTCTGCGGATTGACCGTCAGCCAATACGAACAATACGTTTTCTCATTTTTCCAAATTCGATTATAACCTTGCGTCACCAGCGCCAATGACGCCAAAACAATCGTCAGGCAAACGATCGCCCTTTTTGGTGATCTGCGATGCAAAAGCCATTCCCACCCTAGTCCGACTAAACCAAAAAACCCCAGAGCTCCTACAAAAAACCAATGCGGCTCAATTATCATTCCCATCGCGGGATAAATAAAACACAGGCCCGACAGGGGTAACAAACCCGCCAGTAGCCACAACATCAAAAACCCTCGGGCATCCCGCCAATACTTAATCACTAAAAGAACAACTAATCCCACTATACCCACCAACGCCAAGGATAACCATCCTGCGTTGCTGATGACAGGTTCCATCCCGTAAATCAACACAATCCCCTGCGGCAAAATCAATTTACTCAAATACCACGTTGCGAGCGAAACCAGCGTGCCTAAATAAGTCAACCATCCCAATTCGTGAATTTGTATTCGATCCAGCAGATTCGTTTGCATACTGGCTACCGACATTCTAAAAAACACGTAAGCGCCCACGATCACCAGATATAGCAAACCCAGCGGTAACATGTCTTTAAACGAAGCCCGATGGCGATAGCCGAGATAAAGGACCGCGTACAGAGGGAACATCAACATAATTTCCTGAGTCAAGAAAGCTAAGACAAAAAACACCAAACTTAAAACCAGAGCCTGCCACCGACGAACAAGCCAGTACCGGTCCAGAAATTCCAAACTCAATAAAGCCCAACTTCCAAACAGCATGACTTCATGAGCGGTAATGTAATTAACGGGCATGTTATTGATGGGATGAACGGCCAACAGCGCCGCAGCCGCGAAGGCGGCTCCTGAAGAGAGGAAACGCGTAAAAAAGCGATATGCCAAAAGGCAAAACCCATAAAAAAGAAGTATATTAACGACGCGGTATGCGACTGAGTTCTGACGACAGAAATAATAAAGCATCGACCTAAAAACCCGCGTAACGGGACGAAAATGTCCCATCGACTTAACATCAGCGGCATCACCGTCCCGCATAATCAACGGTAAATAACTAAGCTGGTGCATGGTCGCCGGCTCCAACAAAAGCCCGCGGTCATCAATCATAAATTCATTCCGCAGGCTGTTGCCAAACGCAACCCAACACAGCAAAAAAAGACTAAGAGCGACTTTCCAATTCATCAATTTTCTCAAAACACCTGACGTAATTGTCAAAAGGACCGGAATTCTTTGGATTCAGAAATCACACAACACCCAACTCAGAGTCAAACCGTTCGCTACGCTAAATTAACTTGACCGACAACTCATCGAGAATCAATCGCCCCGAAGGAGTTGCCCAAATTCGATTTGCATCCCGATTGAGCCAACCCTGTGACTCAAAATTTTCTAACAAACTCACCTTTGCAAGGGGCAAACGACACGCAAAACGACTTTCCAGTTCAACCAAATCCACCCCCCCATTCATCCGTAATCCAATCAACAGCATCTCAACTAATCTTTGTTCATTACTCAGCCGCTCTCGACCTGCAATCAATCCTGCGGCCGAAGGCATCGTCAAATACTCGGCCAATTTATCTACGTTCCAACGTCGTTCCCCTTTCCATAACGAGTGCGCGCCCACCCCCAACCCTAAATATTCGCCACCCCGCCAATAATTAGTGTTATGACGCGATTCAAACCCCGGACGGGAAAAATTACTGATCTCATATTGTTTGAGCGGAGTCTCTTCTACCGATTGAACCAGACATTCAAATTGCCGGGCACGCAGTTCTCCCTCAGCTAGCGAGACCTTTTGGGCGGAGAACCGACTGTTTTCTTCTATCGTTAGCGCATAGCAGGACAAGTGTTCGCTATTCAGCGCCGCAATCTCCCGAACATCACATTCAATCTCTTCTTCAGTTTGACCAGGGAAGGAATACATAATATCAACGCTTATATTACTAAATCCTACCGCTCTTAATTGCTCAAAAGCCTCCAAAGCAGTGACGCGATCATGAACGCGCCCTAAAAACCGTAAATACCGGTCATTTAAGGTTTGAATTCCCAAACTAAAACGGTTTACTCCCAAGCTTTTCAACAAATTCAATTTAGATTTTGTCAATCCTTCCGGGTTGCCTTCTATGGTGACTTCGGCTTGATCGCTAAAACGGAAATTGCGATGAATCAGCGAAAACAAGGCATCCAGTTCTGGCTCAGCTAAGAAAGTAGGTGTTCCTCCCCCAATATAAATTGTCGAGAAGGTTTCCCCTTCATAAACTCCTGCTTCGCGTTCCAGCGCGGTTAAATAATCCGCCATGCGATGCTGCTGGCCAATACTCACCACAAAAGAACAAAACAAACATTTCTTTTGGCAGAAAGGCACATGAATATACAGGGAACGGTCCAACGATTGAACAGGCAAAGAATTGACGTTAGCGTTATACACCGGACGTTGAGGAGAAATCCAGTACCGGACGAGGGCGATAAACCATTTTTGACAACCAAATCCCGATTTCATAAAGTGCTAGTAGAGGACCGGCCATCAACAATTGCGACACATAATCCGGAGGTGTCAACACGGCGCTAATGACAAAAATACCGACATAGGCTTGACGGCGAAAATGGATCAAATAAGCCGGGGTGGCAATTCCGATTTTGGTCAAAAAAACAAAGACCAGCGGCGTCTCAAAAACTAAACCAAACGAAAGACAAAAGCTAGCAACATACTGAATGTATTTTCCCACCGTGATCATGGGAGTTATGTTGTCGGTCGCGAAACTCATAAAAAACTTTAACGCTAAAGGTAATACGGCCAGATACGCGAAAACGATACCGGACACAAATAATATAATAGCTAACGGCAGGAAAATCCGTACCGCACGACGTTCTGGCAACGAAAGCGCGCTTACCGCAAACGACCATATCTCTCCTAAAATAAAAGGCAAGGCGAGTATTCCTCCGGCCACCATCAACACGGTCAAATACGAAGTCAATCCCTCCGCCGGAGATGTAAAATACACTTTCCCCAAAGGCGCGATAAGCCAATTCTGCAGCTTTGCGGCGTAAGGATAGGCAAAACCACAACCCATCAGCCAATAGATGAGGGATCGCAGTATATGCCAACGGGCGTCTTCGAGATGTTCAAAAAAGGATTTGTTACTAGGAAAGGAAGCCATCGGGTCTTTAAACTTTATTACTGTCATCGGGGGTATCAGAAGTTGCTTTCTTAAACTCCTTTAAAGCTTTCCCAATGGCCTGGCCAATTTCAGGCAAACGTTTGGCCCCGAAAAGCAGCAGCACCACGACTAAGATAATAACTAATTCACTCATACCAATTCGTCCCATAATCTTCTCCTTATCTGTCAGTTGGAATGGGTTATTGTAACGTAATCCCATCTATTGCGACAGAAAAATTTCCCCTCGCATAGGATATTGAAATAATAAGGGCCCCGGCGTTTTGTCCGCCCGCCTATCACCAAGCAGTCATCGGAACAATCGCCGGGGCCCTCATCCAACCATAACTATCACTACGGAGTTTTTTCCACTACGGCGCGGTAATAATTTTCCGTAAAATCTTCCAAGCCACGCCGTAACGGTTTGACATAAGCGATCACGTCATACACGCTTTGCACCGTGACCACATCCACTTGCTTCTCTCCCTGATAAATACTTAATTGACTGCCCTTTTTAAGCCCATTGAGCGCTCCCAACGTGACCATGTAGGTTTTGGCGTCACGATCAATCCACAGGAGCCCCTCTTTTTGTTCTCGTTCCTGCTGGGAATAATTACCGCTAGCCTTATCCACCAATTTTTCGAGCGTGACCTGCGGGCCGCGCAGGCGCTGAGCATCCGCGCCTTTCAAATTCTTCTCGGCTTTTTCATTCATTAAATTAGTTAATTGAACCTCCAATTGGGCAATTTTCTTCTGGTTGCGCATATTAACGTCACCCATCAAATAAACCGCCGCCCCGGCGCAAACGCCCGCGCCCAATACCAGCACAATACCCAGCGTTAACTTACTTTTAGGATTTGTCGCCATAGGTCAACTTTGTAACATGCGCTAAGAGTCATGTCAACGACTCCCCCAATTATCTTACTGGCCTTTTCTCTCCCAACGATTGCAAGGAAGCCAGGTACCTGCCCAAAGGGCAGGCCTTTCTTCTCCTCGAGAAAAGGCGGTACCTACCTCGCCGATCCGCCTCGGCTCGCCATCAGCGAGGCGGGCAGGCGGGTTGACTACCTCAAATCCATCATTAGTAGTAGAAAGGTCAATAACCTCAAACAAGAAAATTTCGAAAAACCACTGCGAATCCTAAGAAAGCCAAAAAACCAACCACATCCGTAACCGTCGTCAAAAAAATGGTCGAAGACTGTGCCGGATCCTGCCCTAACCGCTTCATCAAAAGTGGAATGGCTGCCCCAGCCAACCCCGCCGCGATTAAGTTAACCAGCATACCCAGGCCAATAACTAAACCAAAGAATGGATTACCATGCCAGGCCCACGCAATCAAAGCCGTTACGACACCAATCACCAATCCATTCAGCGCGCCGACTAATGTCTCCTTAACAATCAAACGTATCGCGTTTGAACTATGAATCTCGCGCATGACCAAGCCGCGCATCACAATCGCCATCGACTGAGCGCCCGCATTCCCACCCTGTCCGGCTACGACGGGCAAGAAAACGGCCAAGATCGTAATTTTAGAAATAATATCCTCAAAAAGCGAAACCACCCACGCGGCCAGAAACGCGGTTGCTAAATTGACCAGCAACCAGGGAACCCGCATGCGTAAAGAATACCAAACCGGAGAAAAAGTACTTTCATCTCCTCCCGCGCCGACCATCTTTAAAATGTCTTCGGTGGCTTCTTCCTGAACGTCACCATAGAGGTGATCCGAAGTCACAATGCCTATCAAATGATTTTCAGCGTCTACTACCGGCGCGGCAAAATAGTGCCGCTTCGCTAAGTCTTTCGCGACGGATTCGCGATCTGAGAATCCGTTGACGCAATACACGTCCCGGCGCATGATGTTATGCAGTGTCATCTCACCCTGCGCGACGAGTAGATCGCGCATGTTTAATACGCCCACCAAATGATTTTCCTCATCTACCACGTAAGCGTAAGACAGCGGCGCGTGTTTGTGCGCCAAGGCCCGTAACCGCTGAACGGCTTCTTTCACTTTGACATGCTCGTTAAACGCCAAATAGTCCGTCGACATGATACGACCGGCGCTATTTTCCGGGTACATGAGCATTTCCAAAATTTGTTTTTTGGATTTCTCCGGTAATTTGTCTAAAAATAAATTCCGATCCTCGGCAGGCAAAGATAAGAGAATGGCCGCTTGTTGCTCAGGCTTGATTCGATCGACGATCGCCTCAAAAAGATGCGCCGGCATGTCTTTAAACATGGCGCTGGCGTAATTAATGGGTAAATAAGGAAAAACCTGGGCACAAGTTCGGGGAGGCAATGCTTTTAAAATAGATACCGCGTCAGCTTCATCCATGGTCTGCAGGATGTGCGCCGCGGTATTGGGGTCGCGTTCAATGTAACCTTGAACTAAGGGTAGTAAAGCTAAGCGGGTTGACATAGATTCTTACGCTGAATTGATTTCATTGTAAGCATTTTCATCACGTAAAAAAAACGTTTTATCGATTATTTCCCTTCTCGTTAAACCGCCACGCGAATCGGCAGGATCACAATGGGAATTCCGTGTTGATAAAAACGCTGTTGCAGAGCGAAGACCGTATAGTTATGCAAATAGCGGGTCATCCACGTGTCTTTAGGAAAAACTAATTGACCGCCGAAAAAAACCACGCCGGGAAATTTCTGCTGCACGGAAAGCGCCAGATTCTCAATTTCCTCAACCACATCTATGCCAAAATGAGAAACTGACTCGGCATAATAACCGTTTTTATTCATCAAGGTGATATAGCGCTGTAAATCTTTATGGACCGTCTCCTTTAGCCTTTCAATTTCCTGGACGCCTTTAAAATTACCGGCGTCAATGACCCCCGCTTGCAAGAAGATGAAATTCTTATAGTCCTTACCAAAATGATGAAGGATACCGTACAGCGTGTGCAATCCCAACCCGTTAAAACCATTAACTAAAACTGCTGCAGTCTTAGCATTGGGATCAAATTGTGTTGACCCACCTTCGGATTCCGGCAGCTGGACCTCAGCCGTTTCTACCAAGGCATTTAAACGTTTAAGCATTTTTAAAGTATTACGATAATGCCGTTTGATGTTAATGGCTAGGGTCGCTAGGCCTCCCGTCATCAACAACGTCACCCAACCGCCGTCATGAAACTTTAGAATAATGACCGTTAACAAAATAAACGATGTTAGCGCCAATCCCAACCCGTTAATCGATAGTTTCTTAATCCATTTAGCGTCCTCCTGACGAACTTCCCACCAGTGACGAACCATGCCCGCCTGCGATAAACAAAACGTAATAAACACGTTGATGCTATACAAAACAACCAGCAAATGCACTGAGCCCTGAGTTGCAAAAACTGTCACCAGCGCAGTCAAACCCATAAGAAGAACGCCATTCTGGGTGACAAGTCGGTCGCTTAACGTCGCGAAACGCTGCGGCATCCAGCGGTCCAGCGCCATGTTCGAAAGAACTCGCGGACCATCCAAGAACCCTGCCTGAGCGGCCACAAATAACAACGCCGCTTCCGAAGCCAACGTAATCAGTACCAAAATCGAACCCCATGGCTGCTCCCAGTTCGCGGTCATATTCTGAAACAAGGACGCGTTGAGCGTTTTACCCGGAACTTTCTGCACGCCATAAAGTAAATACGCAATCATCAATCCTGCAACGGTAAACGCGAGTGAATAAGCCATATACTGCATGGTTCTCCGACCCGTTTCAACCTTCGGTTCGCGCAACAGGGGTAAGCCGTTACTGACTGCTTCAATCCCGGTGTAGGTTCCGGCGCCCAAACTGTATGCTTTTAAAATGATGAACAAAACTCCCATCCATCCTAATTCATTTTGCGCGGCAGAAATATCCCGAACCGTATCCGTGGCTAGATTAGGAAAATCCCCAATGTGCGTGACCAAAGCGTACACAATGGCTCCAAAATGAGTCAGAACAAAAACCATAAAAATAGGCGTCAATGGAATGACCGACTCTTTGACGCCCCGCAAGTTCAACAACATCAGTAAAGTGACGCCCGCTAATGCGCATAAAATTTTATACTGCTGCCATTCTATGGGAAGAAAACTAAACACAGCATCCGCCCCGCTCGCTACGGAAATAGCGATGGTCAAAACATAATCAATTAATAGAGCGCAACCGGAAATCATCCCCACCGTAGGATTCAGCAGCTTGCTAGCCACCAAGTACCCGCCACCACCGTTCGGAAAAAGCTGAATAATTTGGGAATAACTGGTGCTGATGATTAAAACCGTCATGGCGGAGAGGGCCGCGACAATTAAACTCAAATAAGTATGGCCTTTTAAAGCTAAATACGTTTCTTCGGGACCATAGCAGGATGAAGAAAGCCCGTCTGCCCCTAAGCCCACCCACGCGAAGAAAGCAATGAGCGATAGATTATGGAAAACCCGCCGATCACTAGGATCTTTGGCTTTACCGATCAAAAAGTTTTTACAAGATTTTAACCAAGACATGTTTCCTCCCTTTGAGTGCAAGGAGCCTCAAAGAAAAAACCAAAGAGCAGCCTCTTTGGTTTGCTCCTCATATTCTGCAAACGAGGTTAGCTGTCGGGCTGGGGCCTGAGTCACCCTGACTTATCGTCTTCGCCCCGATGATGATGTCCCACGAATGGTGAGGCACATCGCTGGGTCCCCCGCTTTCTCTCATTTTCAACGTTACCATTAGTAACTTAAGAGAAATTAAGCGTTGATATTGATGAGAATTATAGAATACTTCCTCTTAGGCGCAAGCAATTTCTACGGTGCTTTATGCCCGCAACCGCAGGAAGGGCCGCAACCACCCTTCTTATTTTTACCCAATATTAAAAATGCTAAAACGGCAACAATAATGGCCACCACAATGATAGTCTGAACATCTGCAGTCATCGTATTCCTCCTGGTTGCGAGCTACTCACTTTTCTTACTCTCAACAAATCATGTTCAAGAGCCGTATCAAAACGCCCTCTCGAAGAATCTAAACGAACAAACGAGAGCCCTTAGCTCAATGAAACCCCAATAATCTTCCCCCCTGATAAATCAAAAGAGCCATCACATACGCCACGCCAGTCATCGTGACCATCTGCCACAACGGCCATTTCCAGCCATTGGTCTCGCGCTTGACGATAGCGATCGTACTGACGCACTGCATCGCGTACACATAAAAAACCATTAGGCTTAAACACACCAGCGGAGTAAATAACGGACGTCCATCCGGCCAAGTGGCCTGTCGGAAAGAATCTCTCAACCGCTCCGTGTCCTCGGAGCTGTCATCCACGTTAAAAACAATATTCATCGTGCTGACAAAAACTTCTCGGGCAGCAAACGACCCAATCAACCCGATGCCAACGCGCCAATCGTACCCGAGCGGCCTGATGACGGGTTCCATAACTTTACCGGCCATACCGGCAAAGCTATTTTCAAGCGCCGAATGCGCGTCCGACACTCCGGTTTTAGGATACGTCATCAAGGCCCACAACAAAATAGACAACGCGAAAATGACGGTTCCGGCTTTACGCAAAAACAAATAACTCCGTTCCCACATTTGCAGCAAGATCGACTTCAAGGAAGGCAATCGATACGGGGGAAGTTCCATAATAAATACCGGCGTCGCGCTTTTTAGAACTGATTTCTTTAAAACGAGCGCTCCCACAAAAGCTCCCCCGATTCCCAGCAAATACATCGCCAGCATAATCCCTGACTTCTGCCACACGGTCGCCGTGGGCAAAAGCGTCGCGATTAATATTGTATAAACCGGTAACCGCGCCGAACAGCTCATCCATGGGGCGACGAGCATCGTCACTAAACGATCTTTAGGATTTTCAATCGCCCGAGTAGCCATGATGCCGGGAATCGCACACGCAAAAGAACTCAATAAGGGAATAAACGATTTACCGTGCAAGCCCGCCTTACTCATCACTCGATCCATAATAAACGCCGCCCGAGCCATATAACCCGTATCCTGTAACAAACCAATAAATAGAAATAGAATTAAAATTTGTGGTAGAAAAATAACGACTCCTCCGACTCCAGCAATAACGCCATCGGTCAGCAAGTCGCGCAAATCACCCTCGGGCATCTTGCCTTTGATCCAGTCGGCCAACGTCGAAAAGGCCCCGTCAATCCAATCCATCGGGATTGACGCAAAAGAAAATATCGTTAAAAACATCACCGCCATCAATCCTAAAAAGAAAATCCATCCCCAAACCTTGTGTGTCAAAACCTGATCAATCCGGTCACTTAACGTCAGTTGACGAATACCGGTATCCTGAACAACTCCTTGCAATATTGAATGGATCCAGTTATAGCGCGCTTCAATAGCCGCGGAACGCCAGTTAATATTTTGCTCAGTCAATTCTTTACGGATGGCGTTAATTTTATCCAAAGCACCGGGCATGGATTTCACGATTGGTTCCAACGAAAGATTATCTTTTGACAAGAGCACTAAAGACTCCAGAAAAGCCAACGGTTTAAAAGCCGGATCAAAAGCCACCAGTTCGCGAGAAAAATCAGCAACTCTTTTTTCCATGATCTCCGGCAACCGCCAACGACGAACGACGGGTTGAGGCTTAAAATTAAGCAATGCTCGCTTTAAATCATCGATACCGATTTCCTTACTGGCGATGGTCTTGACTACCGGAGTGCCCATAGACTCGGCCAACTGGTCCACATTAATTTTCTTCCCCTGCCGTTCGGCCACATCACTCATATTCAAAACCAGAATAACCGGAACATTAAGATCCTGTATCTGCGTCACAAGATATAAGTTTCGCTCCAGATTGCTGGCATCCACCACGCAAATGACAAGATCGGGTTTGGGCGTTTCCGGCATAAGTCCCAAGAGAACATCGCGCGCAACCTGTTCATCGGGAGAACGGACCGCCAAACTATAGGTCCCGGGGAGATCGATGATGTTGACGTCTGGGGCGGTTTCGCCCGGGGCGGGCGAGACCGCCCCCCACACCAATTTTCCTTCTTTCTTCTCAACGGTAACGCCAGGATAGTTAGCTACCTTCTGACGTAATTTCGTCAACGCGTTAAAAAGACTTGTTTTTCCGCAGTTGGGATTACCGGCAAGTGCAACTGTAGCCATATTGATTTGAGGGGATTTCACGAGAGACTTACCTTGATAACTTCCGCTTCATGGCGACGCAACGACAAATGATACCCGCGAATTCGGATATCAATCGGATCTCCCAGCGGCGCGAACCGGACGACTTCCACCGACACGCCCCGGGTAATCCCCATTTCAAGCAAACGCTGACCGATTTCTCCGTCGCCAGCGATTTCTTCAACCCGCCCAGCTTGCCCTACCGCCAACTGGCTCAATGAAATCTGTTTAGTCATATCAGGATGAAGAGTCTTTGGATTTTGGACTGGGGACTTTCTTGGCAGGAAGTGTTTCCACCACTATATTTTTGGCTAGATATTTGCTGAGCGCTACGTTAACGTTACACACGTGGCAAATCAAACAACTTCCGTGAGAGACTTTCTTAACTTCAACATTTTCACAAAACCCCATTTCACGAAGACGATCGCAGACTACCGGCTCCCCGTGTAGTTCTTTAATACGGGCGACTTCATTAACTTTGATATCATACAAATTTTTCTTAGGAATTGAATTCATCGGTCAGAACACTCCTGGCAAATGCCGTTAATGACATTCATCCGCCACAACACCTGAAAATTTTCTTGAGCGCAAATTTTACGTTGGGCGGACTCTAATTCTGGAGAAAAGAATTCAACCATTTTACCGCACTTGATACATTTAAAATGATCATGATCCTTGCGCCCCAGAGACCTTTCATAAACCACCACCCCGGCATCCGCTAAGGACTGCCTTAAAATACCCGAGTCCAGCAGATGGGGTACTGATCGATAAATAGAAGTTTTGGCAATACGACTGGCCGGATGCCGACGACGGATACTGGCAAACAATTTCTCCACGTTAAAATGCCCCTGTTCGCGATAGATTTCTTTGATAATCAGCTCGCGCTCCAGGGTATAACGCATTTTTCGACGAGCGCAATACTCGCGAAAGACAGCTAATGCATTTTGAAATCCCTGATTCGTTGTCATAGTCATCATTTATTGCAAATAAAGTGCAATAAGAATACAGGAAACCCCTGCCGCTGTCAAACGATTCGCCGGCAAGCGACCTAAAAAAAAGACCTTGCCAGCCTTCTCAAACTGTGGCATATTAGGACCGTAGCTTAGGAGATAGTTGATACCCTAACGGGAAACTCAAGGCCTATCACCTTACATGACAAACCCTCCTGCAGTTGGACCTGTGGAGGGTTTTCGTGTTTTAATTAACTGACAGTTAAGACAACTTTTGTTTAAGAAATTAATAATTCTTCTTTTTTAGAATCTCCGCAACCTTGCGACTTTTTTTAGACGTCACACGATTCAGAAATGCAGTCATCCTAACTAAAAATTCTAGTTTCTTTGTAGCCGGAATAGCCCGGTAACTTTGCATCTCTTCTACAGAAAACTCAGACACTTTTTTCTTAATCATCATCAAGCTCCTGAATCTGCTTTAGCGCTCTAATATCTTGCTTGTCCCGTTCCCGGCCAGCGAATTTCTTCATCATCAATAAATCCGGAATTGATACCACCGGAATAGTCAATGTGCCTTCTCGAATCAGCATTTTGTTTTTATAAGCTTTTCTAAAATTCAGAGGATGGTCTATGACGATATCTAAATGCTCTGCCGAATTATTGGGATGAAATAACGCGAAGGCCTTCATATTTTTATTTTTGATCCAAGTGTCACGAATCGAATCAATTGCAAATTTATCAATCGCTTCCGGGATCCTTGGCTTTAATTTAAAAGCTTTCGCAACTTTCAATAATCGGCGAATATTGGCGGCCTCCATTAAAACAATTATATCCATGTCACCCGTCAAGCGATTATAGCCATGAAAATTGACAGCCAAACCTCCCACAACCAGAAATTTAACTTTCTCTCTTTGCAGCGCCCTTAGGATTTTTTCGTAAAGAACCATAGCAAACACATTATAAGCCAACCAACAAAAAAACTTTAACCTTTTCCCAATAGTTGAAACATCTTTGATTTATAAGCTTCTACCCCGGGTTGATCGAAGGGATTAACACCCAAAAGGTAACCCGAAATCGCCACGGCCTTCTCAAAGAAATAATACAACTGCCCTAAATGCTCTGCGTCGGCTTTGTCTAACGTCAGAGTCAGATTAGGAACATCTCCCTCGTAATGCGCCGCGGCCGTTGCCTGATGCGCTTTTTTATTCACAAAATCGAGCCCCTTGCCGGCGACACAATTAAATCCATCCAGATCCCCTTTTACTTCGGGAATAATAAAATCTTCAGCGACCTGATCAATCATCACAAAAGTTTCAAAAATCATCCGCAAGCCATCCTGCATCAGCTGCCCCATGGAATGTAAATCTGAAGAATACATGACCGAAGCGGGAAAAATACCCTGACCGTCTTTTCCTTCACTTTCACCAAAAAGCTGCTTCCACCACTCTGCCACATAAAACAAATTGGGATAAAAAGAAGCCAGCACCTCAATCAGTTTACCTTTTTTGAAAAGCAAATACCGAATGGCCGCGTATTGATAGGCCAAATTTTTTTCCAAGCTCGGGTTCGCGTATTCCTGCTGACCTTGCCGGGCTCCTTTCACCAGCGCGCTAATGTCCACACCGGCACAGGCCAACGGCACCAACCCAACCGGGGTTAAGACAGAAAATCTACCGCCCACGTCATCAGGAATCACATAACTACGATATCCCGCCGCGTCGGCAATCTTTTTTAACGCCCCTTTTTTTTGATCGGTCACGCACACAATCCTGTCCTTAAGCTTGGCCTCTCCATATTTCTTGACCATCATGTCCTTCAAGAAACGAAACGCCAGCGCAGGTTCCGTGGTCGTCCCGGATTTAGAGATGACCACTAGCGTCACGCGCTTGTCCTTTAATTCCTTAAGAAGCCGCCCTAGCTCTGGCGTACTCATATGATGACCGGCATAATGCACCGGAATATCTGTCTGACCACCTAGAAATTCTATGGTAGAACGAATACCCAAATAGGATCCCCCGATACCAATACTCACCAGAGCATCGGATTGTTCCCTAACTTGCTTGCCGAGTTGAGTTAATTCTTTGGTAGAAACATCTGTGATCTGACCGGGCAAATCCACCCAGCCGGTAAATTCACTTCCCGCACCCTTACGACCGTGTAAATCTTCATGCGCTTTCTTAATCTCCGACGCGATCTTCTTAAAATCGTCCTTGCCTAGAAATCCATCCAAATATTGTTGGTCCAACCGAATACTCATGTTTTGCCCTTTCGTATCATTACCGTTAATGGTCACCTAGCCTGCCGCGACCCAAGATAGCGTAAAAAGAAACTAATAAACAATCTTTATCGGGAAGGTTGCCAAACATACTGCCCGGTCGTGTCAATGTAGCCAATCGGACCCTCACCCGCCGGCCAATTTGCGTCGGGAGGCGGTTCCGCCACGACCGCCGCCAATCCTCGACCAAAATCTGACGCGCGTAAATAGCGCGCAGGAATAATCATCTCACCTTTGGTGTTAATATAACCCCATCTCCCATCGACGCGCACGGTGGCCAACCCTTCCGAAAATTTACCCACGCGTTCAAATTTGGATTTAATCACTTGCTTGCCAGATTTGTCCACAAATCCAAAATACAATCCCACTCGGACCGCCGCCAGCCCTTGAGAAAAATCTTTCACTTCGGCAAATTGCGGACGAATCACCATCTTGCCCTTGGTGTCAACAAATCCCCACAACCCTGCCGCCATGACCGCCGCCAACCCTTCCGAAAATTCATTCGCCCGATCATACTGACAAGGGATCTCTAATTTACCGCTAGCATTCATGAAACCATATTTGTAGTTCATCGTGACCAAAAACAATTCCGGCGCCGCAACGTCGTGGTGTTTCGCCAAGACCAACGCTGGGGAAGTTAACCAATAAACAACCATTAAAATTGACAACAATACTTTCATAGAAAATCTAACTCATTTTGACCGATGCGCCCGGCTGATTTTTAAAATCCTGAGTTGATAAAATTTCCCGAGGTATTTCTTTTTCTGGCGCGGCCAACGGTTGTTCAATAATACCGCCCGCCAGCACCGTGTCCCCCTCGAACAAAACCACCGATTGCCCTGGGGTTACGGACTTCTGCGGCGCGGCGAATTCCAGCCGCGCCCACCCATTCTCCAGGCTAGTCAAAAACGCTTTGACCGGCTGGCAGTTATAACGAACGCACGCGTCGACTTCCCGTCTAACTAATGGCGAGGTGAGACTTAAATAATTCATTTGACTCGCCAACAAACCAGCGGAATACAATTGATCTAGTCTACCGACGTGCACCGTGTTCTTGGCAGCATCTATCTTAGTAACATAGACGGGATGCCCCAGCGCAATGCCCAGTTGATCTCGCTGACCAATCGTGTAATACGCAATGCCTTTATGACGTCCCACCACTTTCCCGGACTCGTCAAGAAAATCACCGGGGACCATTTTGTCAGCCCCCACGCGATCTTCCAGAAACTTCTTATATCCGGAAGCCGGAACAAAACAAATATCCTGACTTTCCGGCTTTTCAGCGGTGTTCAGTTTAAAACGGCGCGCGTGCTCTCGCACTTCCTGCTTAGTCATGCCGCCTATTGGCATCCACACACGCGACAACGTCTCCCGAGGCATGCTATAAAGAAAATATGCCTGGTCTTTGCGTTGATCTAGTCCCTTTCTTAATTCAAAACTTCCGGTCTTAGGATTCAGCTCGACCTTGGCGTAATGCCCTGTAGCCACAATCTCAGCGCCTAACCCGATCGCTTTCTTAAACAGCGAACCGAATTTCAAATGCTGATTGCACCGCACACACGGATTAGGCGTTCGACCGCTTAAGTATTCACTGACAAAGTTATCAATGATTTGATGACGAATATCTTCGGCAAAATCCAATACGTAATGCGGGATACCCAAAATCTGCGCCGCGCGTTGCGCGTCCTGAATTCCTTCCACGCCACAGCAGGAAGGTCGCTTGGAATCCGGATGCGTGATAGAAAAGCACATCGTCAATCCCACGACCTCATGGCCCGCTTCTTTCATCAGCCCGGCCACGACGGAAGAATCGACCCCGCCACTCATCGCCACAAAAACTTTTTTCTTAGGATTTTGTATCATGGAGGTACTCTTCAAGTTTAAACATAAATTCGCTCAAATTAGTACGTGCTTCTATCGGATTAACCATTTTCTCTTCCAACGGAATATTATCTTCAAAACTACTAGCTTTCATCACAAATAAATCATAATTCGGCATAAACGTAAAGCAACCCACCATACCGCCTCCCGGACCAAAACCAAGCGGCGAACAATAAACTTTGCGTTGATCCGCACGCTCTTCTATCCGCAAATATTCTTTCATTTCCGCCGTTAGTTGGTTATTTGCCAACTGCTCTTCTAAATTCTTGATCATCTCTTCCCGACTCTCTTTGAGAAACGTTCCAGACTCATAAAATAAAATCATATAACTAGTTAAAGAGTCCTGTGGAGCTTGGTAAGAGCCGGCTTGAATTAAAGTGCCCCATTTATAAATATCCCCCCTCCCTAAAGCCCCGTTGAATTCCAGTTTTTGTAAACGCACGGGCCTTGGATAATTCAACCACTCGGCGACCAAATCCTCCGAAGGAAGAGAGAGATTAATCTTCCCAACCGAGGATAGCAATCCTCCTTGATCGTCAGGTTGCACTGCGCTTACTTCGTTATTTTGTGCGCTAGCGTTCAAGTGCGCCAACGGCCAAAAGAACAACATTCCCAAGAGGCCAACAATTCGCAAATGACTCATTTCTTGAATAATAAAATTAACAGCGGAGCCGCTGCTAAGGCCAATCTCGGAAACCAGCGAGTTACCGAATCTCCCTTAATTAAATGAATCACGATCATGATCAAACCTACCACGACTAAATAACCGCTTAACAATAACGCGCCTAGGATGGGAATGAGGACACCATAGCCCAACGGCTGCTGCAACACCAACCCGACGCCAACCAGAATATAGGGAAGCACGGTTATCGCCAGATACCAACGCTCCCCATCCTGCTGTTTATTTTGCCTGACGAACGCGTTGATCACGATTAAGAACGCGAAAAGTAAAATAGCATACAGTGCTAACGTCATACGGACTTCTCTTTTCCTAAGACGACTGAGATAGCGTTCCGTGTCACATTTAGCAAATGATCAATTTCCTCAAAGGTAATGCTTAACGGCGGCATGAGGACAATCACGTTCCCCAAAGGCCGCAGGATAACACCGTGACGCCGGACCTCCTCGCACACCCTAGCTCCCACGCGATCGGCCCAAGGAAAAGGTTCTTTAGTTTTAGAATTTTTGACCAACTCAATCCCGACCATGAATCCTTGCTGCCGTACGTCGCCAACGAAGGGGTAATTATAAAACTTTTTTAACCCGGCGGCCAAGTATTTTATTTTCGGGGTAAGGTGCTTTATAGTCTGTTCTTTCTCAAAAATCGCCAAGTTAGCGAGGGCTGCCGCACAAGCCAACGGATTGCCGGTGTACGTGTGGCCATGAAAAAAAGTTTTTTGATCCTTATAATCAAATTTAAACCCTTC
>CAYXGG010000010.1:0-57343 GCA_964464475.1 uncultured Planctomycetales bacterium
TACGTTTCAGATCAGGAAGCTAAGCCTTGTAAGGGGTGCCTGGTGCATCCGTAGGGTTGTGTTGTTAAGGCCGACTACCGGACTTATCCGGTAATCGGCCTCCCTCTAGAAAAATATCAATTAATTGTAACCTTCCGGAATGTTTGATGAAGGAACGACCTTTTCCAGTAATTTTTCAATCGGGGTTTCGTTTGTTTTTCCTGGGCGCTGCGGGGCATGCTGTCGTCTCCATGCTGTTTTGGCAGTTATTTTACGTTGGGGGAAAGAATATTTTTGTGGGGATGCCTTTGACGGTTTGGCACGGGCACGAAATGATTTTTGGTTTTACTATGGCGGTGGTCGCTGGTTTTCTTTTAACCGCGGTCGCCAATTGGACGGGAATTAAAACTATTTCCGAGTGGCCACTACTGGGTCTTTTTACGTTGTGGCTCGCGGGTCGGATTTTGGCATTTTTGCCGGCGCGTTTTCCTTTTTGGCCTTTGGCTGTATGTGATTTTTTGTTTTTGCTCTTTTTGACCGTGGCTGTCCTAAAACCGATTGTAGCGACTAAGCAATGGAACCAATCGGCGGTCTTCTCAAAATTGATTATGCTGCTGCTGGCGGGATTAATTTTTTATGGTGGGTTAATGGCGGCGAACCTCGAGATTCAACGTAAAGTCCTGCGCTTTTCGGTGTATGTATTAATTAGCCTCATCTTAACGGTTGGGCGACGAATCATGCCGTTTTTTATAGAGCGCGGGGTGGGTTATCCGGTTGCGCTTAGAAATTCAAGAAAAGTTGACATTCTCAGCGTGATTTTACTTGTCATTTTTACGTTTCTCGATGTTTTTTATCCTGCACGCCTACCGATTGTTTTCCTTAGTTTGGCTATAGGGGTTTTACATTTTTATCGGTTGGCAGGCTGGTATACCCCAGGAATTATGAAGAAGCCGCTGTTGTGGATTTTATTTTTCGGGTACCTGTTCATTATTGTAGGTTTCTTTCTTAAAGCAACGGCAATGCTAATGAATCGTCCCGATGATTCTGCTTTGCATGCGTTCACGGCGGGGGGTATTGGAATTTTTACTTTGGGAATGATGAGTCGTGTCGCTTGGGGGCATACAGGTCGCAATATTGGCGACCCTCCGCGGTATATTTCTGCCATGTTCGGTTTGATCTTGGGAGCGGCGCTGGTTCGAACCTTTTTTCCGTTAATTTGGGAAGTCCAATACATCGCTTGGATTGCGATTAGTCAAGTACTGTGGATGTTGGCTTTTTCTCAATTTTTAATGATTTATGGCCCTGTGTTACTGCAACCAAGAGTAGATGGAAAATATGGTTAAGTGGATGAGTCGCTGCTGAAGCCGAAAATATTTTTTGAAGCCTTGCCGCACAGATCCCTCTTCAACATTCTGTTACCTGGAAAAGAAAAAGATACTTTCTATCGCGTATCCAATTAAAAGTCATCGAGATGGTTGACTTTTTAAAGGAGACGGGTATAGTGGAAGATGTTTTTTTTCATCCCAACCGAACGCCAAGGAGACGCAATAACCTTAAGCGTTGCATCGGTTTTGAATTCTGAAAAAGGATAACTCATGTTTGAGAATCTGAATTTCTGGCAGGCCATTAAAATCGGCGGGCCAGTGATGTACGTTTTATTGCTGTGTTCCGTTATCTCTATCGCGGTCATTTTAGAGCGGTTACTTTATTATTATCGGCGCTCGCAGGTAAAAAGAGCCGATTTTATGCAATCCATTCGTCAGCAGTTGTCTAAGAACGATTTAAAAGCTGCGACCGAAGTTGCACAGAAAGCCGCAACACCGTTCGCGGCCGTGGTTTTGGCTGGCTTGTCGCTTTCTCATCCCGATGAGAAAGAATTAACAGAAACAATGCAGCGTCAAGTGTTGATTGAGGCCGGGGCCCTGGAGAATCGTACCGCGATCGTGGGAACGATTGGCAGCACGGCTGTTTATATTGGCTTGCTGGGAACGGTTTTTGGTATCATCCATACCTTTCGTTATATTTCAACCGCGGGGTTTAGCGGTATTAATGTAGTGATTGGCGGGATAGCAGAAGCGTTGGTCTGTACCGCGGCCGGGTTATTCGTGGCGATTCCGGCAGTGGTGACGTATAACTATTTTCAAAAGCGCGTGGGAGCCTTTGTAATCGACATGGAGCTGTGCGCGTCGGAGTTGGCGGGGCTTTTGAGAGCGCAGAAGAATAGTAAGTAATATGCAGCGTATTTACAAGCCGCAAACCTTGGTCACGGACATTAACATCACGCCGTTTACAGACGTGATTCTGGTGTTATTGATTATTTTTATGGTGGCAACTCCTTTGATCGCGTTCAATCGTTTGGACATCAAACTGCCCGAATCTTCGCGTCAAGAAACCATCAGTGATAGTAAACCGGTTTATATTTCAATTTCCGCTGAAGGTGTGGTGTATTTAGAGAACAAAGTTTTGAATAAAAAGGATTTGAAGGAAAATATTAAGGCCGCGTTAAAAGAGAACCCATCTGTCGGTGTTGTTTTGGCCGCAGACCGGCTGTGCCGGTTTAAAGACGTCGTTAGCGTGATGGATGTGCTGGAGACGTTGGGGGTTAAGAATTTAAGCGTTGCCACCATGACCGAGCATCATTAACGAGTAAGAAAGGACTACGTTTTCAGGGTATGAAAAATCAAATTGTTGAGACAGACGTCTTGATTGTCGGTGGTGGGCCGGCGGGGCTGGCCGTCGCCATTCATTACGCGGACTTTTATCAGCAAGCCGAGGCCGTGGCGGGTGACGCAATGTCGGTTCCTCCCAAAATTATTTTATTGGAAAAGGGTGGCGCTATTGGCAATCACACTCTTTCCGGAGCGGTCATTAACCCGTCGGGGCTAAAGGCCTTGTTGCCGGATATCGCTGAAAAGGATATGCCTTTTGACGCGCCGGTCGATAAAGATGGCGTGCAGTTTTTGACGGAGCAAGATTCATTTACTCTTCCTTTTCATCCGCCCTATATGAATAATAAAGGAAATTATGTGGCGACATTAGGCAAAGTCGTCCGTTGGCTCGCGGAAATTGCGGAAAAGAAGGGCATTCAGATTTTTACTGGTTTTAGCGCGCATGAATTGCTTTGGGACAACGGTAAAGTCGTAGGTATTCGCACGGGAGCCACAGGCATTGATCATCACGGGAAACCTTTGGCCAATTATCAACCGCCCACTGATGTGCGTGCCAAAATCACGATTCTTGCCGAAGGAACCCGCGGTCATTTGACCAAAGTGCTGGTCGATAAATTAAAATTAGACCAAGATCGCAATCCGCAAATTTATTCTCTAGGTGTTAAGGAAATCTGGGATGTTCCGGAAGGTAATATTTCGGCCGGCGAAGTCATTCATACCATGGGGTATCCGTTGACCATGGATCAGTTTGGCGGCGGTTTTATTTATGGGATTAGCAAGACTCAGGTTTCAATCGGTTTGGTCGTTGGGTTGGATTATAAAGACCCCACCTTTGATGTTCATCACGCGTTTCAGATTTATAAAAAACACCCCGTCGTCGCTAAAATTCTTAATAATGGTAAGGTATCCCGCTATGGGGCTAAAACCATTCCGGAAGGCGGTTTTTACGCGATTCCGAAATTGTATCATGACAACGTCATGATTGTAGGGGACTCCGCCGGTCTAGTCGCTATGCCCAGCTTAAAAGGGATTCATCTGGCCATTCATTCCGGCATGATGGCGGCCCAAACGGCTTTTGAGGCGATTAAAAAGAACAATACCTCGGCCCAGCAGTTAAGTCGCTATGAAGAACTGTTTAACAATAGCGCGGTTTATAAAGAACTTTACGCGGTTCGTAATTTCCGACAAGGGTTCAAAAATAATTTGGTCAGTGGGATGTTGCATTTTGGAACGCAATTAATAACCGGTGGCCGCGGGTTTTTTGGCGATAAACTCAAAATGGATGCCGACGGCAAGCATTATGTTAAAGCCAACGCCGTTAAAGGGCGGTCCTTTTTGGAGCGGCATCAGAAAGATTTGGTTTTTGATAAAGTCACCACTTTTGACAAAGAAACCGATGTGTTTTTTTCCGGAACCAAACACGATGAGCAGCAACCGTCGCACATTGTGGTTCCCAGCGCCGACGTTTGCCAGACCTGTTTGGATGAATATGACGCGCCCTGCCAGCGGTTTTGTCCAGCGCAAGTATTCGAAATTAGCAAAGACCCTAAATCTCAGAAAAGATCATTAACGCTGCATCCGTCCAACTGCGTGCATTGCAAGACGTGTGACATCAAAGATCCTTATGCCAATGTGACGTGGTTGACTCCTTATGGCGGAGACGGCCCAGAATACGAAAACATGTGAGGACTATCAATGGGACTTAAAGTTATTAGTTTAATGAAGCAAGTACCCCTTCCGACGGAAATGCGGATGGGCTCGGATGGTTTGATGGACCGCACCAAAGCCAAATCTATTATCAACGTAGATTGCTCTTTTGGTCTTGAACAAGGATTACAGATTAAAAAGCATGTGCCGGATGCGGAATTGATTGTCGTATCTATGGGACCGCCAAGTTTTGAGCAGTCTTTAAAAAAGGCGATTTCCATGGGGTATGATCGCGCGGTTCTTTTATCTGATCGCCGTCTCGGCGGGTCGGACACGTTTGCGACAGGGCTCGCGATCGCCACGTTATTAAAAACTTTAATTTTGCCGAAAGATAAAAACGAGCCGTTTATTATTTTCGCCGGTCGACAAACCAGTGACGGTGACACCGCGCACGTCCCTTCCCAGGTCGCGGAAAATATCGGCATTCCGCAAGCGACGTTTGTTGAAGACGTTGAATATCTAGGGAAGTTTATTAAAGTGCGTCGGATGATTGAAGGCGGTTACCAAACATTAAAGGTCCCTGTTCCCTGTATTATTTCGATGGCTCCGACGTCAATTTTATTGCGTCGGCCGACGTTAAGCGGAGCGATCCGCGCGCGTGCAACACAACTGGAAGTTTACACGCTGGATCATATTGGTTTAAATCCTGAAGCGGTGGGGCTCGCGGGTTCTCCCACCGTTGTCGCTAAAGCAGTTAACATTGAACATAGCCGTGCGGCCGTTATGATGATTGAAGGTCGAGACATGGCGGAAAAGACGGGGCGATTGTTAGAAGCGTTTTCAGGAGCTAGCGCTCCCCATGCGCCTGAGCCGGCTAAACCGGCGCAAGCGCCTGTGCCAGCCGCGACCGCAGCTCCCTTAGCGGGAGATAAATTCCCGCGCGTTGATTTTCGCGAAGGTGCCAAGGGTATTTTGACGTGGGTGGAAGTGACAGGGCAGAATGTGTCGCGATCGTCGCTAGAGATTCTTAACCCCGCGCGGAAATTGGCGGATGAATTGGGAACAAGCATTACGGCTGTTTTAATTGGAGATAACGTAAACGCGCTTGCTCCTCAGGTGATCGCGCATGGTGCCGATGAAGTCATTGTGGTTAATCATCCGCGACTTAAAGAGTATTCTATTTTGCCTTTCGCTTCGGTCATCGCGCAGATTGCTAAGGAGCGTCGTCCGGAAATTGCGCTTTTTGGCGCGACGACCTCAGGTCGCGAATTGGCTCCGCGTTTGGCGAGTCGTTTGAGAGCTGGTGTTACCGCCGATTGTACGATTTTGAAAATAGGAGAGTTTGTTAACAAACGATTAAAATCCACATTTTTCCCTTGTTTGGAGGCGATTCGTCCGACGTACGGTGAAAGTAAGCTGGCAACGATTATTGGTTTCTGGTGTCCGCAGATGGCTACGGCCCGCCCGGGAACTTTTGAAATGCTTCCTGCGAATCCATCGCGTAAGGGTAAAATCTCGGAATTCACGCCGCAACTGAGGGAAGAAGATTTTGTTGTGGAAATCGTTTCTACCGATCGCCAGGAAGTTGGTGGTTCGAGCCTTTTTAATGCAGAAGTCATTATCGCCGGGGGTCGTCCTTGCGGAGAAATGGACGATTTTAAATTAATCAAAGATTTGGTGGCGGCGTTGCAAGCCCAAGGCATTAAAGCAGATTGGGGAGCGACGCGGCAGGCGGTGGATCATGGTTATGCCCCGCACGCTCGGCAGATTGGTCAAACCGGCAAAACCGTCCGTCCCAAAGTTTATGTGGCCGTCGCCATTTCTGGCGCTATTCAGCACGTCTGTGGCATTAAAGAGTCGGGAAAGATTGTGGCGATTAACACCGACGCGAAATCTCCTATTTTTCATTGCGCGGATTTTGGTATCGTGGGTGACTATCGGGACGCTCTTCCTAAATTGATCGATGAGGTCAAGGCGGGATTTTCTTTTGGTTTGAAGGCCGCTCCGGCCCAGCTGGCGGCGCGCTAAACGTTTTCCCCTAAAGTTATGAAGAAATTCATTCAGCATGCCAGGATATTTGTTTTTCGCGGACTGCTCGCGATTATCCCGGTTCTCCTGTGCGCGCTGGCCATCCAGCTGTTGTACAATCTCATCGACAAAAGAGTTTTGAATTTTTTGGGGAATTACTGGGAAGTGCGCCGGATTCCCGGCTTGGGCATTTTGTTATTGCTCATCTTTCTGTATTTCCTTGGACTTATCGTCAGCAATATTATCGGATCGCGGCTGTTAAGGTTCATGGAAAGCATTACAGAGAAAATTCCTTTTATCAAAACGATTTATGGCGTGGGCAAGCAAATCTCCCAGAGCCTTTCTATTTCTGAAGAAGGGAAGCAAGCCTTTAAGAAAACCGTTTTGGTTAAGTTGAACCCTGATGGGTTGATGGTGCCGGCGTTTATCATGAGTTCAATGCGTTGTCGCAACACGCAGGAAGAATTATTTTTTGTTTTGATTCCCACAGCCCCCACGCCAGCCTCTGGATTTGTGTGTGTCGTTAAAGCTTCTCAAACATTTGATCCCGGGTGGACCGTTGAAGAGACACTGAAAGCCATCGTTTCCGTCGGTATTATTACTCCTCAGGAAAAAGGCATCGGCCTTTAGATTCCGGATGTTATTAGAGAGTCACAATTCTTTCCAATGGCGAGTACAGTAGCCAATTTTTATTAAGACAACAACAATTCTTTGCAAGGATCTCTTATGAGTCAGGCTTTGCTATCGCTACTTGCGCTTATTGTGGTCATTATTTTTAGTCGACAAGAAAAAGTTAACGTCGGATGGCTGGCGATCGTGTTCGCGTTAGGTTTAGGATTCACCAGTGGCCTAAAAGCGTCAGAGTTGGTCAGTCTTTTTCCAGAGAAACTATTTCTTATTCTGGGAGGGATTACTTATTTTTTTTCCTTAGTGAAAGAGAACGGCACGCTGGATGTGGTATTACATCGAGCCATGCGGCATAATCGTGTGCGGGCGGTTTATCTTCCGGCATTTTTCTTTATGAGCGCGTTGCTTTTGGCTTTAGTAGGTCCAGGTAATATTGGGTCGGTCGCGTTGCTGGCTCCGCTGGCGTTGTCCTTGGCCGGTAAAATTCGGATTAGCGCGTTTGTGATGACCTTTATGCTGGTCAATGGTGCCAACGCCGGGGCCTTCTCTCCATTTGCTCCTACCGGTATTATTGCCAATCAACTTATTGAGCGAATCGGTATCAACATGGATCCCTGGCGACAGGTTTTTTTGCCGAGTTTCTTTGTTCAAAGCGCAATGGCTTTAATTTGTTATGTGACTTTTCTGGTGCGTTTTCGCCCAGTTGCTAAAGGAGGGATTGTGTCTCTTCCTTTGTTAACAGAGAACGCTCCGGTAAATTGGAAAATGCAGATCACCATGGTTAGTTTGGTTTTCTTAGTGGTGGCGGTTTCGGTTTTTCGATGGGAGGTCGGTTGGGTCGCGTTAGGCCTGTCGGCCTTGTTGGTTTTGTTGAAAGCAGCTAACTTTAAAAAAGCTCTTTATTTGACTCCGTGGTCGATTATTGTAATGGTGTGTGGCGTCAGCATGCTGGTCAATGTGATGGGGAAGACAGGCGGGCTGGGTTTGTTTACCGATTTTTTAGCCAGAATAGCTAACCCGCAAAATGTTTCTGGGGTTTTGGCGTTGGTGACCGGGATCATTTCTTCATATTCCAGTTCGTCAGGTATTGTGATGCCGACATTTATTATGTTGGTCCCAGAACTTATTGAAAAGATTGGTGGAGGGAGCGCGGTGGCGATGGTGGCGGCCATCAATGTAGGTAGTCATGTTGTGGATATCAGCCCGCTATCGACGCTGGGTGCGCTGTGTATCGCTAATGCCGACCCTAGTGAGCCTAAAGAAAAATTATTCCGTCGGTTGTTGCTTTTTGGATTACTGATGGCTTTGTTGGGAGCGGTGGCGTGCCAGCTATTACTGGGCGTGGTAACGTAAAGAAGAAGAGAATTTATCCCAAAATTTGGGATTATTGATCAGCGAACGAAATGGATTCCCAGCGGTTGGCGTTATTCTTCCCCGAGAGAATGTCGCGTTCCCGGATTACATCGGTAACTTTCACGACTTCTTCAAGAGTAGTAATTCCTTTTAGAACTTTGCTTAAGCCGGACTCAACCATGGTCCGCATGCCCTTTTCAATCGCTTTGCGGAAAATGATTTCTTCCGGAACTCGGTTGGAAATGAGGTTGCGGATTTCATCGTCTATGCGCAGAATTTCAAACAAGGACGTGCGTCCCCAATAACCCGTTTGCTGGCAATGCGCGCACCCTTTGCCTTTTTCAAAGCGTTTGATATTGAGTCGATCTAGATGTTTAGCAAACTTGGCCAGCAACCGACCGTCAGGAACGTATTCTTCCTTACATTTTGAACAAACGACGCGAACCAAACGCTGGGCGACTACCATAGACAGCGACGAGGCGATTAAATACGGCTCTAATCCAATGTTGAACAGGCGAGGAATCGCGGCGGTTGCTTGGTTGGTGTGTAGCGTTGAAAAGACTAAATGCCCGGTGAGCGCAGCCTGAAAAGCAACTTCGGCTGTCTCCGCGTCTCGAACTTCCCCCACCAAAATTACATCCGGATCCTGACGTAGAATGCTTTTAAGGGCGTTGGCGAAGGTAACGTCCTTATGTTGGCTTAATTGCAACTGGTTAATGCCATCTAATAAATACTCAATCGGATCTTCAATGGTGACAATGTTGATGGTTTCATTTTTTATGTGGCGAAGCGCGGAATACAACGTCGTCGTCTTGCCTGAACCGGTGGGGCCGGTGACCAGGATGACGCCTTGAGTTTTTTGTAAAGCGTCTTTAAAAAGATCAATGTCTTTTTTTTCAAAACCCAAGTTGCTGAGCTGGAATTGCGCGTTTTTGGCGTCCAAAATACGGAAGACCACTTTTTCGCCGTGAAAAAGCGGAATCATCGAAACGCGCAAATCAATATTACGGTCGTCGATGGTCGCTTGAATACGCCCTTCCTGGACTTTGCGTTGCTCAGCGATATCGAGACGGGACATGATTTTGATGCGCGCGATAATGCGAGGATGTAATTCGGCTGGAAATTTAATAATACTTTTGAGTAATCCATCACGTCGGTAACGGACTTCTGTGAATTTTTCTTGCGGTTCAAGGTGAATGTCGCTGGCGCGGCCGTCCACCGCGTCGGAGATAATTTTGTTCACTAAACGGATAATAGAACTTTCATCTCCGCGGATTTGCGCGAGGTTTAGCAGGTTATCCCGATCTGCAGCGCGATTGAGTTGCGTTTCGAGTTTCTCTCCCCGAAGAGTGTTTTCCAGGATATCCTTAACACTATCGACAGAACGATAGTGCTTAATAATTAATTCTTTGATGATATTGACTTTAGAGAGAACAATGTTGACTTCATGATTAGTCAAGAAGCGGATTTCATCAATGATTTGTGTGTCGCTGGGGTCCCCAACCGCTATCCAGAGGGTCTGTTCATCTTTTTTGATCGGGAAAGCGTTAAAGTAACTGGCTAAATCAAAAGGGATCAGCTTGAGGGCCTCAATGTCCGGGGAAAAATTGGTGAAATCATAAAGAGAGCAAGGAATCAGGTTGCGGACCAGGCTAAAGAGTTCATCTTCCGTAATAATTTGTTCTGCAATAATCAGTTCCAACAGGGAGCGACGTTTGAGCAAGCGCTCTTCGTTGATTTGGCGCAGAGCCTCGGGGGTCAAACGCTGCTCTTTAAGTAAATGGCTGATGATGGCAGACATGCTGCTTGGCGCCTTTCTAAGAAGTTTGATTTTTTTGATGCCTTGGGAAATCTGGAGGAAAGTGGCTTACGCGATCGCTAAGAGGGTTCCACGGCTTCACTTAATCCGCATAAGAAATAATGCAGGACTTAAAACTTAATCATTCTCATTACTTGGGGACTAATTTAACATAATCAATTTCATTGTCAATGTGTTTTCTGAGAAGTTGGCACAATTTTTGTACATTTTATAGTTTTTTGCGAATTTTGGAATATTCTTAAATCATCCGCTTTACTGTCCAAAGGATAGGTTTTTCTTTAATGATCTTTGGGTAGTAGAAAGGTCAATATTTATTTTTATGGGAGGGGTTTTATGTTAGATTATTTAGCTTTGCATCAATAAATTCCTTTAAAGATAGTTCTAAGAAAAGCAAAGCTTAATATTGGTTACCTTTATGCGGTTTAATACAGGAAAATGGCAATAAGGCTTCAATTTTTGACAAAGCATTAGAGAGCCCGCTTATTTTGTTTCAATGGTGTGAACCTAAGTTGATTGAATAATAGGTTATTTAACCGTAACAACCCAACTAGTAAGATTTTACGATGTCTGTTCAATCTTCAAATACACAAAAAGCATTTCCTCAAAAAGTAGGCCTGATTCGTGGCGGTCAACTAGGCCGAATGCTCATTCAAGCCGGACTTAATTATGATTTTAAGGTGGCGGTCCTGGATAGCGATGCGCATTGCCCCTGTCGTTATTTTTGTGAGGAGTTCGTCCAGGGGGATTTTCTTGATTATCAAACGGTTTATGAGTTTGGCCATCGGGTGGATTTGTTGACGCTGGAGTTTGAGCATGTGAATCTGCAGGCTCTGGAGAAGCTGGAGTCTGAAGGGCGACGGGTGTATCCTTCGGCGGCGGTATTACGGGTGGTTCAGGATAAAGGGGCGCAGAAAGAATTTTATCGAAGAGAAGGCATTCCTACAGCCGATTTTGTTTTAATTGAGACTCGAGATGACATAAGATCGCGTACGAATTTCTTGCCGGCGGTTCAAAAACTCAGAGTTTCTGGGTATGACGGCAAGGGAATTTGTAAAATTAATTCTTTGAATGATCTTAACGATGCTTTTGATAAACCTAGCGTGCTGGAAAAACGGGTTGATTTTGTTAAAGAAATCGCGGTGATTGTCGCCCGTAATCAAAACGGTGAGATCGCAACTTATCCCGTAGTCGAAATGGATTTTCATAACCAAGCGCATGTTTTGGAATTTTTATTTGCTCCCGCTGACGTAACTTTGGATGTTGCGAAGGAAGCACAGCGGCTTGCGGTGTTGGTGGCTCAAAAACTTGAAGTTGTGGGTCTGCTGGCGGTGGAGATGTTTGTGACGCGCGATGGTCGGGTTCTGGTCAATGAGATCGCTCCTCGTCCCCATAATAGCGGTCACCAGACGATTGAAGCCAACGTGACTTCGCAATTTGATCAGCATTTACGAGCCATACTTAATTTGCCGTTAGGGTCGACCGCTTTAAGGAGCCCAACAGTGATGTTTAATTTATTGGGGGCGCCTGGATTTACGGGAGAGGCCAAATATTTAGGTTGGGAAGAAGCCTTAAAGCAAAAGGATGTTTACATTCATTTATATGGTAAGAAAAAGACGGCCCCGATGCGCAAGATGGGTCATGTCACGGTATTGGATGATCAATTGTCTCGGGCAAAGGAGAAAGCAAAATGGCTCAAAGAAGTCCTCAAAATCGTAGCGTAAAGCGTCCTCTCGTCGGAATTATTATGGGAAGTCAGTCGGATCTTGAGTTTATGCAAAAAGCAGCGGAGGCCCTAAGTGCGTTGGGTGTTCCCTTTGAATTGACGGTCGTCTCTGCTCATCGAACGCCAGAGAGAATGTTTCGTTACGCCCGTACGGCTAAAGCTCGGGGGCTCAAGGCCATTATCGCGGGAGCGGGAGGGGCCGCGCACTTACCCGGCATGGTCGCGTCGTTAACGACGTTACCGGTGGTCGGTGTTCCCATTAAATCTAAGAATTCCATTGATGGTTGGGATTCAATTCTTTCGATTATTCAAATGCCTGAAGGAGTGCCGGTCGCTGCAGTGGCGCTTAATGGCGCTTACAATGCTGGCATTCTCGCCGCCCAAATTATTGGAGCGTCTGAGTCGAAAGTTGCCGCCCAACTAGCTAAATATAAAAATTCACTCAAGGTCAAGGTTCTTGCTTCGGTGAGAAAACTCAAGGCCCGCTAATCAATTGACAAAAAACGGATGAACACGGATTTTTTAGTTCGCCCTTATCGAAATACCGATCGCGCTCAATTGCGACAGATTGCTTATGAAACGTCGTTTTTGGAAAAGCCACGGCTATTTTGCGATGATGTCGATATTGTCGCGGACGTGCTGACGATGTACTTTACGGATTATGAGCCGCATTCGGTTTGGGTGGTGGAGCGTGAGGGGGCCGTTTGTGGTTATTTGACGGGAACGCCGAACGCCGCTCAAATGGATCGATTCATGAACTCAACAATTTTTCCCAAATTGATTTGGAAGTCGGTTCGCCGAGGACTTTTTTTGAGAAAATCGACGTGGTTGTTTGTGTGGCATTCATGGTTGGCCATGTTGAAGGGGGAGTTTAGGCGCCCAACGTTTACGGATAAGTACCCCGCGTTGTTACATATCAATTTGTTGCCGGCGGTCCGTGGCGTGGGAGCAGGAAGTCGTTTGATCGGTGCGTTTGAAGCGTACTTAAAATCTCAGGGAATTTCCGGGATGCAGTGCGCCACGATGTCAGTATCAGCTAAAATTTTTTTTGAACATAATGGATTTCATGTTTTGCTGCAGCGGCAACGTACGTATTTACAGTACGCTTTTGGATTTAGCGTGGAAGTTTTTGTCATGGGCAAATTGATTCTAATGTGATTTAGGTTTGGTTAACACGCTGCTTTACGAGAGTCTCGCCTTGCTCTAGTAATGAGTAAAATTATTTGAGAGATTCAAGAAATTGCCTTGCTTTTTTGAGGACTTTGGTATTAAATAGGCCCTTATGTTGGTCGGTTAACGAATGATTTTATTTTAAGGAGGAGTTTATGAACAAGATGAAAATGATGTTGGTGATGTTAGTGGCCTGTGGCGTGTCTGTGGTTAGCCAAAAAATGGTTTCCGCGGAAGACTTGAAAGATGTGGTAAAAAAAGAGGCCGCGGCCGTTGTTGAGAAAATTATGGAACCCGCGATGGATAAAGTGGCTGGCCAGGAAGTCGAAAAGGCCGTCGCTGAAATGGATCCCAAGCAAGCAGAGATGATGAAAAAGTGGCAGGAATATTCAACCCCTGGCGAAGCGCATAAAGTTTTGGACCAACTCGTGGGGAGCTGGGATTATGAGATGAAGTGGTGGATGGCAGCCGAAGGACCCGCTGAAGAATCAAAGGGAACCAGCGAGGTTAGCTGGATGATGAATGGGCGTTTTATTCAGCATAAGGTTGTGGGAACTTCGATGGGGCAACCTTTTGAAGGCTTAAGCGTTACGGGTTATGACAATATTAAAAAAGAATATCAGATGATCTGGTTGGATAATATGTCAACGGGAATGATGAAGTCGGCAGCGAAGTATGACGCGGCTACTAAGACGTTGGCGGAAGCCGGAAGCATGTCTTGCCCGATGGTTAATGGAGATCGAAGTTTTCGTGCGGTGACTACATTTGTCGACGCGGATCATTTTAAATATGAAATGTTTATGACCGGTGAAGATGGTAAAGAATATCGGTCGATGGAAATTAGTTATTCACGTAAGAAGTAAGTTGTTTTTGTATGCATCAAAGAATAGGGCCCCTCTCAGATCGTATCTGAGAGGGGCCCTATTATTTGAACCGGGTGTTTTCTCGTAATCAACTGTAAAGCGTTTTGCTTGTGGAAGTTAGGCAAAATCTTGATCTTAGAGAGTCATTGTAAAAATTTAAAAGACAAATGGAGTTTAAGAGTATTTAAAGTAAAATAAAAAAGGTTTCGTTACCGCAAAAATTGCTTAATGACAAAAATGTCAACAATCAATAACTAAATCTATGATTCAATTTGACCGTACGTATTGCCGTGACGTTAGTCGCGCGAGTCGTCTCGAATGGCTGGAAACCAATGGTTTAGGAGGTTATGCTTCCTCTTCAATTCTGGGATTGAACACCCGTCGCTATCATGGTTTGTTGATTGCCGCGTTGCAACCACCGGTTCAGCGAGTTGTTTTGTTGGCTAAATTGGAAGAAGTTCTGATAGTTGGGCAAGAGCGTTTTGAATTGTCCGTCAACCAATATCCGGATACCTATCACCCAGAAGGCTACTTGCGATTGATTGAGTTTCGTCAAGATCCTTATCCCGTTTTTACCTATGCGGCGGCTGGCGTTGTTTTGGAAAAGACCATTTTTATGGTCCATGGGCAGGACACGACGGTAGTTCAGTATCGAGTTTTGGAGTCCCCGCGCGACACCTCACTGTCGCTGGAAATACGACCGCTAATAGCTTACCGTGATTTTCACGAGTTGATTAAAGAGAATAATGCTATCAATCCGGAAATTCAGTTTGAACCGAACCAGCTTTCACTTCAATTATTTCCCAACTTGCCCCGTTTATTCTTGGCGCATAACGCGCAACGCGTGGATCACCAGGGATTTTGGTTTCATAATTTTCAATATGCGGCTGAGCGAGAACGTGGGCTAGGATACGAAGAAGATTTGTATAGTCCTGCTTGCTTTCATTTTGATTTAAACCAAAAGCAGCACGCTGACATCATCGCTTCGACCCAACCGCAGGGGGTTGCTTCTAGCGAGGAATTACGTTTTCGTGAACTACACCGTCGGGCCGAGTCAATTCGAGGCATGACAACGCATGACGAATCTGCGTTGGTTTTGGCCGCTGCTGCAGAACAATTTATTGTTAAACGAGAAGATCGCAAATCAATTTTAGCGGGTTACCCTTGGTTTAGTGATTGGGGGCGAGACGCTATGATTGCTTTGCCGGGTTTAACGCTGTCGATGGGGAAACCAGACGTGGCGCAAAGTATCTTGAAAGAATTCTCTCGGCACGTATGCGATGGGGTTATTCCTAATCGATTTCCGGATAACGGAGCTGCTCCCGAATATAATTCCGCAGACGCTTCTTTGTGGCTCGTTGATGCTGTTTATCAATGGCTAAAGGCCACTCAGGATTACGAAACGGTAAAAGCAAATTTTTATGAAATTCTCAATGATATTATTGAAGGCCATGATCGAGGCACGCTAAACGGCATTCGATTAGAAAAGGATGGGTTGATTTTGACGGATGGTCCTAAGCCTATGACTTGGATGGATGCCAAAACAGGCCAGGGCGCGGTTACATTACGGGCGGGTAAGCCGGTTGAAATTCAGGCGCTGTGGTTTAACGCCCTGTCTATTGTGGAGCGACTGGCGAACCAATTTGGCGATACCAGGCGCGCTAAAGTTTATCGGGACGTGGCTCACTTGGCCAAAGAGAGTTTTAATCAGCAATTCTGGAATGAGTCCGAACAATGTCTTTTTGATGTGATTTCGAACGAAGGAAAAGATTCCGCTATCAGACCTAATCAAGTCCTAGCGGTTAGCTTGGATTTTTCGATGCTTTCTCAATGGCGATCCCAGCGGGTCTTAAGTGTCGTGGAGCGGGAATTGTTGACGCCGTATGGTCTGCGAACGTTAAGCCCTCGCGATGCGGCTTATCGAGGTATTTATGCGGGTAATCTGGCTGAGCGCGACGCCGCGTATCACCAGGGGACGGTATGGCCGTGGTTGATAGGTCCGTTTATTCGCGCGTATTTAAAGATTAACGGAACGAATCCGCAAACAGTAGTGCAATCCCGGTTGTGGCTGGCGCCGTTAATTCAATATTTAACGGAGCAAAGCTGCGGTCAACTGCCAGAAGTTTTTGATGGAGATTTTCCGCATCGGGCGGGTGGGTGTGTTGCCCAGGCTTGGAGCGTCGCGGAAGTGTTGCGAACGTATTTGTTGTTTACAGCAATGGCTAGCGAGGTGAACGATTCGAAATATTCCACCGTCGGGGTCTAAACTACGGGCTGAATGCGGCCCCTGGATCTGGCTTTGCGGGTCAGACGCAGGGGCTTTTTTGTTGAGTTCATTACTAGCGTTGAGATGAGGATATAGCCATGACCATTGATGTGATTATTCCGATTTTGAATGACGCGTCGATTTTTGTTAAGCGTCGTGAGTATTTTGAATGGCTTAAATCTAAGGCGAATTTAGTTTTTGTTGATGGAGGGAGTGAAGATCATTCGCCTATGCTGGCGAAAGCTTTCGGACACGTCGCTCATTCTTCTCGAGGGAAAGCGTTGCAGAAAAACACGGGTGCGGCACGTTCGCGAGCGGAAGTTTTAATGTTTTTGAATCCGGAAGCAGTGGTCACTGAAGAAGCATGGGATGATATGGAACAAGCACTCGCCGCAGGCTGTGATGCGGGATGTTTTTCTTTATCGATTGAGGAAAAGGGTTTAGTGCACCGCGTACTCGAATGGATGATTAATGTTCGTGCGCGTCACTTTTTGGTGATGGATGGCGACTTGGGATTGTTTGTGAAGCGAATTTTGTTTCAAGAATGGGGTCATTTTGATGAAGTCCCGGCCATGGAGGATATTTTGTTTGCACGAAAATTACAACAGGCTAGAAAAGTAGCGGTGTTACAATCTGTCATTTTTCTTTCCGGGAGAAAATGGCAACAGCAGGGTTTTTTGCGGACGTTGCTGCAGTATGCGAAGGCCTATCTTCAGTTATGGACGGGGTTGCCATTTTTTAAGGAACCTTTCAAACCGCAAGAAGTGCGAATTTAGAGAGTATCATGAAGAAAGTTTTGTTTGTCTGTATCCATAATTCCGCACGTAGTCAAATGGCGGAGGCGTACTTAAATCAACTCGGGGTGGGACGTTTTGTTGCTTATAGCGCCGGGATAGAGCCGGGAAAGCTAAATCCTTTGGTCGTGGATGTTTTGCGAGAGGACGGTATCGATATATCTCACCACCAAACTAAATCAGTGCAAAGCTTTTTAGATCAGCGTGAAATTTTTGACTATGTCATTACTGTTTGTGATGAAACCAGCGCTGAGCGCTGTCCCGCTTTTCCTGGAAAACATGAACGCCTGCATTGGGGTTTTCCAGATCCATCGTCGTTCGTTGGGGACCCCGCGGACAAGTTGGCTTTTACGCGTCAAGTCCGTGACCAGATTCGGCAAAAAATTGTCGTTTGGCTGACGCAATATAAATAACCCTCAACCCTCCGAAGTTATTGACTTTTGTACTAACTTTAGAAAAAGTGGAAGTCAATTTGAGGTCTTTTCTTTAGAAAACAAAGGTCGCTATATTGGGCTTCCATAATTTCTATTCGAAAGAAAAAGACCAATAGAGGGGCCGATTAGTCGCGATAAATCCCTGAAATTTCTGAATCTTCCTCTTGGCGATCTGCCCAAGACCGTTCTACCAAAAATAATCCTTCTTGCTATGTACTATATATATAAATTATACTTAGTATGTTTTCTTTAGACGCGTCACTACTCCCATGGCCAGAAAAGAAACCGTACTCAGTAAATCCATTCGTGTTGTTACTGCTAGCGCGATTTTTTTTACCTCCTTTTTGTTGCCCTATCCTGTTTATTCCCAAGAGTTTAAATTTCTAAAACAAATTTCTTCGGTAATTACCCCTGGTTCTCAGTTTATACCCACTCATTTAAATGGTATCAAGATTAATCTGGTAGATCCTTTTCAGCTGGAATTCTTTGTTCATCCAGGCTCTCAGGCCCTATCCGATAAGGCCTTTGAAGCGGAATCGTTAAGATTAATTCGCTACTTTTTAGCCGCCCTAACTGTCCCAGAACAGGAGCTCTGGGTTAACTTATCCCCCTATGAAGGTGATAAGATTATTCCTAAGGTATTCGGCCGCACAGAGATGGGAAGGGACTTGTTGGCGCAGGATTTTCTTTTAAAGCAGCTGACCGCCGCTTTAACTAATCCCAATGATGAGGTGGGAAAGAAATTTTGGGACAATGTGTATGCGCGTGTTTTTGCCCGATTTGGGACTACTAAAATGCCGGTTAATACTTTTAACAAAGTCTGGATTATCCCTGATGAGGCTCAGGTTTATGTAAAAGATGATAGTGCTTTTGTAATTAGCAGTCGACTCAAAGTCATGATGGAAGAAGACCTCGTTGCTTTTGCTGAGCAGGTTAAGGAGGGCTTAGGAAAGGCAATGAAAAACAGTTCGGTTCCTTTAAAGGATGTGAGTTCAGAGTCAGGTCAAGTTTTTAAGGAGATGGTTTTGGAGGAGGTTGAACGTGAGGTTAATGAAGGAGAAACTTTTGCAAACTTAAGGCAAATTTATCAGGCGCTCATTTTAGCTAGCTGGTTTAAAAAGTATTGGCAGGAAAGTTTATTGGGTCAGATGTATGTGAATCAGCGTAAGGTTTTTGGGGTTAATATCCAAGATTCTTTGGAGAAAGAGAAAATATTTGATCAGTATGTGGCTGCCTTTAAAAAAGGGGCCTATGATTTTGAGCAAACCGATTTTGATACTCATCTTAAACAAGAAGTCAAACGTCGTTACTTTTCAGGTGGGGCTGATTTTATGCAGCTCCCAGAGCGAATTGTTTTTCAAAGAGAATTATCGAGTTTACCTACTGCTAAAGGGGAAAGCCCTGCCGCACGAGTGGTTGCCGCTCATCGCAATGATCGTAGTGTCGTGACTAAGTTTACGCCGTTAGAGCAAAGTCCCGAAGATAAGGCGCGAATCGCTGCGTTAGATGAGGCCGGTAGTTTACGCAGAAAAATAATCGAAACGCAAAATAAACTTTCGGCGGCGCAAGCTAAACTCGCCGCCCTTCCCGAATCTTTCGCAGAAAAACCCTCGGTGGTGACCGAAATTGCCGTATTTGAGCAAGAGCTGCGTTCCCATGAACAAGAAAGGGATTCTTTAATTGCTAAAAATTCTGATTTAAGAAATGTTTTTGACGTGGAGCGCTTTGAGGTCGCGAAAACGAACGCGATCGAGATACCTCGTCAAGAATCATCATCGCCTATGGGGGTTCGCGATGCGATAATACTTAGCTCAAAGCGGGATGAACAGGTTAATGCTTCGTTTTTTCAGATGGCTAATACGGGACAATCAGTATTTAAGAGGACAAGTTTGGTTGGTCTCTGGGATCGCCTGAAAAGAGTATTGGTATTGGGAACCATGGCCTTTTCGTTAGCGGATCAGCCACTTTTAGCCCAGCGATTGCAGGGAAGTGCTGTTCAAGTTTCTGAAGCGAGAAGATTCTCAGAAGTCAATTTGGATGATCTAAAAGCATTAGGCGCACAATTTATCAATGCGGCCACTCCAGCCGATCGGTATAGGTTGGGGAAGGCCATCGTAGACCACTTGAATGCTAATCGGGTGACACGCCCCGAGAGTCAGGAGTATATTTTTCAAGTCCTTTTCGAAGCCATAAAATTAAATGATCCTTCAATTAATAAATTAGCCATCTCTACTTTGAAGGCTAATGCTTCCCAAACGGGATATCTGTTAAAAAAAGTGAGCGAATCAGCTTCTACCACAGATGCAGCCTATGTCCAAAAGATTAGAAAACTTAACGAAGAACCATTGTCTTTAGCGGATGTTCTTGAAATCGTTCAAAGAAAAAATGATTCAGCGAATAACACGCCCGTTCGATATTGGACCGTTAAGCAGCTTGCTGATTTGTTGACTTGGGAAGCGATCTCTAAGCGTATTTCTCCCGAGGCTTTAAAAGAAATCCGCATGCAGTTGCTTAAGGTCTATGCCGAGGATTCGGATGGGGCGATTCGCCAACAGGCGCGAAAAGGGTTGGAATTAGGGTTTACTAACCAATCGCAATTTAACGATTTTATGCGTCCATATTTGGGGGATCCAGATCAGCAAGTCCGGCAGGCCGCCCAAAGATTAATAACGCTTAGTGTAGATCCAAATGCGTTAAATATTAAAGTTGATGTTAATGAAAGAAAAGCTTTTGTGCGTAAGCAATACGCATCACCTTGGATGGATCTTACCGAACAAGAATTTGAGATTAATGGAAAGAAAATTTTCTTTAAAGGGAATTTTACTCAAGAGTCTGCTCAAGCGCTGGTTAGGAACTTACCGGCCGGAGTTGATTTAAATGATCGTCGTGCTTTTGGTCCAGTTTCGATAATTCAGATTGAGGGCTTAGCTCGGCCAATTTATAGCTCAACCGAGGGTGCCATCCTTGTATCAGCACAGATGGTTCGCGACCCACAATTAATGAAGAATAGGACCATGCCGAGGATCCGCTGGAATTCTGATCGATTTGAGGATTTAAACCCCGAGGAAATTGAGAGTGTGATGGTTTTTGTAAATAATAATTCTAAAAGAAGCCGAATGGAAGTGGCTCTCCAGCAGACTGAGCGGATGGTCAATGACGCTCCATCATTGGAAGCCCAGGAAGAGTTTAGGGAATTTTTAAAGCAGCTCTCAGATAAGGAGATTGTAGATTATATTCGAGGAGCGATTGATGACGCGGATAGCCAACACTTGCAAAATGTGATGGAGCGTTTATCTAAGCTGAATAATCCGGTTGCATCTGATACTAATGGCAATGCGTTGCGTTTTACGATTTCCGAATCAGGTTTTATGACTAAGGCGGGGACGATATCGAACCCTTGGCAGGTATTATTAGCAGAAAGATTTTTAGCCCAACGAAGTACCGACAGTCGACTGGCGCAATCCGGTGAGTCGCAGCAGAGTACCGACCGCGCGAGTTTGACGAAAAACACGGTGCAAGGGCGGGATGGGATGATGGTAAGTCAGGAAAGAGTCGATCCCGGAGAGGGTGTGGAAGCCGCGGGTCAGCCCATATCTGAGAGGGCGAGATTGATAACCGCTCCAACTGGAAGCCGTCGTGAGTTTTTAAGAAATTTAGGCGTGGGCGCAGGCGTCGCGGCAACGGGCACTTTAGGGATGGCCCAGTCGCAGGCCAGGCCGGTGCGGGTCTCTGGCGTGTTGGCCGAGCGGCAGCAGTTGTTCGCATCACTCATTGATCAATTAGGGGCCCTTCAGATAACGGCGCGGCAAGCGGCGATGGATACCTTGCAAAATATTCGTGAGCAAGAAATTTATCAGGATGAGTTAGTCGGATTGCTGCAGGAGACGGTGCTCAATGATAACAACGCGGAAAGAATTATCCACGCGACTTCTTTATTACGCCAAATGGCTTCTGCGTCCGTGCAGCGATTGGTCGCCCCTCGGGCAGCTCAGTTTTTATTACAAACGGACAGTAATCATTCGTTTTATGATTTAGCGGCTGGATTGGTTTATAACTCTAAGGCTATAAATGCCGATATTATGCGATTGGGCATTCGCGATATCAACTCGAGTAATGCTTTTAAAAACGCGCGAAATTGGCTTAAAGAAACTTTAAGAAAATCAGCTCAGGAGTTGGGCGTAGCGTTCGCTCCTTTGGCTCAGGTTTATGCGGAGCAGTTATTGGGAGATGGCAGCTTAACGATTCAAGCCAATTTGTTGGCTATTTATATTGAAGAACAAAAGCAGGCTGGACCTCTTAAGGAAGCGATTATCCAGGCTGTGTTGGATTTAAGCACGCGTGAGCCGCAGCGTTTTTATCATGCTTTAAATTTTCTGTCCCGGGTGGAATCCGTCGCGACCAAAGAGCTATTAAGGCGTTTTGACAAACAAACCTCACAGTTTAGTTTTATCGCTCAACTCGCAGACACAACCAAAACACCAGCAGAATTGCGGATCGTCGCGCGGGCGTATATTGCTAATAAGCAGGCAGAAAACCCGGATACCGTGGCTTCTGCCCAGCAACGTTGGTATCGTGAACTTTTAGAAGCGTTGCGCCAGTCGAATGGCCAGGCCCGCGCGAATGTGAGGTGGCTGCAAACGAGCCTGGCGATGTTTTACGCGTCACCTAACTTTGATGATTTTGACAGCAGGCAAATTCAAGAGATTGTTGAATCGATTAAGCGTTTCGCCAGCGTAGCCTCAAGCGATAAATTTGATATCAGCCACACGATGTGGTTGTTTTTGGGTGAAAAATCACCCGAGCTGATTTCTAGTTTTAACGCGCTTAAAGACGCGGTCGACCATGAGTTGGGTCACTATCATAATGAATTCCGTAACCAAGCCTTTTTTAAACGCGTTGCGCCGACTCCAACGGACGCGATCGCGGTGGACGAATTTGGGGCGGATTTGTTTTTTATTCGGGGGCGTCTTAAGGAATCTCCGGGACGTGATCCTGCCGGGGTGGTGCAATCTGTACAAAAATTTAATGATGGACGGGTGCCCAGCCGGGCCAAACGGTTGGTGTCAAGCTTTCCGCAGTTAATGAACCCGGCTAAAGCAAGGAAGGCCGCGCAATCCGTTTGGACGTTACCGGAGGGGCATGTGTGGGCGAGAAAATATTTAAATGAAATTTACTTTGATCAAAAGAGGCAAGATTTGAATTTGCTTTGGCAGGCGTTTGAACGTGTATCGCGTGGTTTAAAAATCAATACGACGTTCAAAGATTTTAGAAAGCAATTGGAACGTGAGTATGACGGGCTGGCTGCTGAGAAACAAAAGACTCCCGGCGGGATGGGGGCGGCAGTGACAGGGATAGGCGTTGACCGAGCGAGTCTGACGGATTCATCCCCAGGGCGGGATGCGATGATGATGAGTGAGGAACCTGCGGACGAGAGCCAAATGGTTGAACACGCGCAGAGAATTAAAAGTTTTGCAACTAATCCTGAATTCTCTGCTGAGCAAGCTCAAGAACGAGTGGCTAAGAATCCTGGCGCACAAATGGAGATTAAAGCGGGTGCGTTTACCATTCAGTATGATAATAGTTCTACATTATTAAGTGCAGGAGCCTCGGAGGGTGCTATCCGTTTATTGTCGCGTGATGCTGCTTTATCCAGGGAAGAGACTCGGCTTGGCGCTATGCATATGATGGCGGTTTATGGTAGCGATTGGGGGACTTCAAAAAAGTTAGAATCGACAGTTAAAATGGGAAAGAAGGTGGAAGGTCCTGGCGGAGTCATTTCTATTGATTTTGAAGAGACAACAACCGGTTGGGAACAAGGTCTTCCGGGTTCTGTGGCCAACGTTTTAGCCAATACAGATTTGGCAAATAAAAAAGTTGCCGTCGTTGGTTTTGGCGACGGGATACAAGCCATCGTAGCGGCGAAGAAGGGGGCTAGCGTCGTGGCGATAGATATTAATGAAGGATCGTTAGGATTGGCCAAACAGAATGCGGTCAATAATAACGTAGAGGCGCAAATTGATTTTGTGGTTGGTGATGCTTTAAATGTTCCAAGTGAGAGCTTCGGTCAACCGGATGTTTTAGTCGCTAACTTACCCGGAAAAGTTGCCCAAACACTCATTCCAATTTTAGTTGAAAAGTTACAGGCCAAAACCTTGGTATTAGGCGGAGGCGCGAATAATTTTGTTCCTGGAGAATTTTATCCTTTAGATAGTCCTGAGTTTGACCGCCAAATTCCTTTAAGTCTCCATGAATTTTTACTTGCTCAGGGTTATAGCGAAACAGAATCCTTTCAATATGAACAAGACGGGAGTCAAAGAAAAGCTTATCGTTATGAATTTCAAGCATCGAGAGGCGATGCGATGATGGTGAGCGATGAAAAGCCTGAAGGAAAGGATAAGGCTAGTTTAATTGGGATGGGTGCTGAAGCCGCTTTAGGCAAAACGCAGGCGGCGGTGCGTGACTGGAATCCGGCAGATTTTAAGCGGCAGTTGAGAATGAATTGGAATAAAGACGCTGACCTTGATAAAGCAGTGGCCATTGTAAAAAGCGCGGCCCAAGGACAGAAAGTCATCTTGGAAGTAGGAGCCGGGGATGGCCGGACGGCCGTCGAACTCGTTAAACGCAACCCGGACGTGAGTGTGATTGTGACCGATATTTATGATGATGGTGATCTGATTTATCAAGAATTTGGGTTAGCTTGGAAAAGGGGTAAGTTGGCCGCGCAGACGGTTCCTCCTGAATTGAGCCAAAGGATTGTGGTGCTAAAAACAGACGGTAGTATCCTTAAGCATTTGCCGGCGGATGTTTTAGAGGCGGTAGTTATGTTGAATTTTGATAATCCGATTCGCCAGAAAGTCTTTAACGGGTTGGGCTGGGAACAAATTGTTGAAAAGTTAAAACCGGCCGGCCGGATCATTGAAAAACCTTTTGTCACTTTACCGGATGGTCAGTTTCAGCCCATTTACGCGCCAGCGGCAATGAAATTTGTTGAACAACCTAGCACGGATTTCTTAGGAGTTTCTTTGGATGGATATACGGATTATCAACGGAAAGGTGGAAAAAGGGTTTTTGTTTGGGAGAAGGCGCCAGGGGTTCAAGACCAAGTGAATTTGGGGGCTGAGGCAAATGGCGTTGTTAAGGATGCGACGGGTGAGGAAGGACCGGTCGGGGGGATTAATTTGAATCCGGAATTATTGAAAATGCTGATTGAAACGGACGCATCGACAGGCAAGATCAAGCCGATCGCGCCGGAGCGGTTAAAGAATTTGAAATTTGATGGATTTCGTCCGGTGATCTTGCGGATTGAGCCGATTAAAAATATTCCGCTACTGTTAGGGATTAATGAAGGCCAGTTACCTCAGCGCCAGGCGGATAAAAATCCTGCTCAAAAAATTCCGAATGATTTGAGTTATGCTTTGCCGGGGAAATGGTATGGAGAGAATTGATTCGCACATGCCAAAGGGTTAATGTCACATAGCACATAAATGGTCAATGCTTAATGCCGATTTGGATTTTGGGATTAATTGGGCATTTCCATTTGACATTGTAAGGGCCCCTCTCAGATACGATCTGAGAGGGGCCCTTGGTATTTTTATTAGCAAAACCCTTTTCACCTCGTAGGTGAGAAGGGTTAATTATTGTTTAGGTTAAATATCGTCCGACCACTTACCTTTTTTGACAGGAGCTTCGCTGGCAGCTTTTTCTTTTGTTTCTTTCACGGGACACATCGCTCCGTCCTTGCCACAGCTAGGCCAATCCGAAAAAACGCACGGAGGGTCCATTAACGGTTCCGGGCTTTTATCAAAACTGCTGCGTCCAATGTCCGCGAGGCCGGATCCAATCCGCCCGATCATGTTAACCATGCCTTTAAAGAAGCCTGAGAACGCCCATACCGCGGAAGGCTGCCCTTCGGTTTTGGCTTCGTTGACTGAAGTCATGGTTTGCTTGGGGATTTCAAAAGGAGAGGTCAAAATATTGGAGAGGCCGCGTCCCAGCGTTTTGAAAGGATGGTAATCGCTCTCAGCGTAAGCCGGTGCTGACAACAACAGCAGAGCGGATAAGACAAATAATAAATGAGATTTTTTCATTTTTTTCTCCCCTTGTTAGGTTAAAGCGCGATAAATGAATTTAATGATTTCATTATAATCGCGGTAAATTTTTTCCAAATGAATATTTATTTTTTTTACAACCATCTCAACCCCCGGGGTTATAACCCCGGGGGTTGAGATGGTTGTTGCTAAGTACCGGCAGGAATTTCTAAAATTTCATGGTAGATGTCAAAAAGATCTTCTCGTTCCAAATGCATGAAATGTCCGGCATCTTTAATGATGCGGATTTCACAGCGAGGGATCTGCGAGGCAAGGTGTTCAACGTCTTCCAGGTCAATGATTTTGTCTTTCTCACCGTGAATGAGAATTGTTTTGGCGGTGATTTTAGAAAGATCAATCAGGGTGCCAATTTTTTGGGTCGCCATGACGAACTCACCTTGTTCACAGAATGAACGCAGATTATCGTCGGTCATGACTCGGAATTGATCAAAGATTTTTTTCTTCACGTGGTCAGGCAGATCCTGCCCAAAACTATCAATGAGAGTTTCCGCCATTTTTTGCCGGTCATTAGGATTGATTTTAAATCCTTTTTGAATGGTTTCGATCATGCGGTTATTGGCTTTAGATCCGAGACCCGCCAGGCAAAGTTTCTTAATGGCACCGGGATGGCGCGCGGCAAAGGCCATGGCCACGATCCCTCCCCAGGAGGCGGAAACAATTGTTCCGTGTTGAGATATCTTGGTTTCTTTGACGATGCGTTCCAGGATGTCAATTTGTTCGTCTAAAGAAACAAATTTAGGTCCAGAAAGGAATTTGGCCTTACCCTGGCCGGGAAAGTCAAACAGGACAACGCGATAGGTGGAGGCGAAGCGGGCGATGAAGCTATGCCACATGGCCATGGACTGCTGAACACCGTTGAGGCAGATGACCTGCGGCCCAGCGTTGTCATAGATGCGGTAAGGAATTTCAAACCGTTCGGTTTGGATGAGGCCTTTAATGGCGTTAAGACGATTCTTCATGAATTGGTTAAAAAAGCTGCGGTATTATAAGTGAATTCACTTTATTCGACAAGCATTCAAATAGTGAAAAGATTTTTAGGATCCAGTGACGTTTTATGGAACTTTGTACTACCTTTAGAAAAAGTGGAAGTCAATATGAGGTTTTTTCTCGAGAAGGCAAAGGTTGTTATATGGGGCTTCCTTATTTCTGTTTAGTTAAGGAAAAGACCAATATTATATTAAATAAAGAATTTGAGCCCCCAGGTACTAGCACCCAGCGCCCCAATTCTGGGACGCCTGTTCCTGGGCCCTGAGACTCTCAAGTATTTTTATTTTGCTTTTAACCCTTACACCTCGTAGATGTAGGGGTCATCTGGTTTCTGGGTGCCCGAATATTTTCATTTCATTTTAAAAGGTAAGATAAACGGAACTTTTTGCGCGTAGGTCCGATACTCCGCGCTTTCGGTGAGCAATTTATGTTCTTCGATACGCGCGCGGTAAATGGTCAACAGGATGGAAATGCTAAAAACGATGATATTCGCGAGCCTCGGGCTCAAGCAGGCGAAACCTAACGTGGAGATAAAGTAACCGCAATAAATTGGATGGCGAACATAGCGGTAGATTCCTTGTGAAACAATGTCCCGGACCTGCGCGAAGAGCGCGTAAGAGTGGCGAAGATGATAAGTCGCGATGCAAGAAATTGTTGTGCCGATGGCATTTAAAAGAACGCCGATGAACGTTGCTGTCGCGAGCGCTTGGTCGGGAATAACTTGGGGGTTTAGATTGACGGGAATGTGCGGTAAATAATTGTATAAAAGATAAAAAAAAGTTCCGGCGAGCGGAACGGTGATTTCTCGCCAGCCCGAGGGTTTAGATTTAAGGTTTCGACGCAAGAGATACCCGGCAATAATGAGCGCGTTAAGAATAATGAGCAAGACTTTGGTCAGGGCTGCGGACACCATGGTCAAGGCGGCTAAGCGGAAGGTGGCCCCGGTTAAATTTTTGCTCGCCGCATGAATCTTGTCCGCGTGTTCAATGAGAAAATACAGATGCTGAGCAATTGAGTACGCGAAGAAAAACGGGATGATTTTTTCTTCCGTGAACAGAGCGAGATCACTGATTGTCAGCGGCGGTCGGGGTTGATGGTCAGTGGGAGGTCGCGTGTTCATGGCGTTGAGGGGGAGTGGGTTGATATTTTCAAAGCTTTATGTAATTGCGCGATGGATTGTTTGATGGCCGGATTTACCGGATCAATTTTTTCGGCGGCTTCAAGATAACGCAACGCCGCCGGATAATTTCGTTCTTCCATCGCGATGCGTAACAGTGTGTCCAAAAGCGGGAGTTTGTTAAAACTATGATCGACGAATTGCTCCAGTACGGCCCGGGCGCGCGGAAAATCTCGTTCGCGCAGATAAAGATTCGCTAAATTTGGGTACGTAAAAAGAAATTTAGGATCTTGTTGCAGGGCTTCTGCGTAATTTTTCTTGGCTAATTCAAATTGCTTTTGCTCGGCTAATAAATTTCCGAGATTATGATACGCGACCGGGTTGGTCGGATCAAGGGCGATGGCGCGCTCATACGCTTCTTGAGCTTTGTCGAGACGGGCTTTGTCGGCGTAAGCCATCCCTAAGTTGTTGATGACTCGGTAGCTGTTGGGTGCGTGATGCAGCGTTTGTTCGTAAAAAGTCACGGGATCGCGCCATTCCAGAATCCGTTTGATGGATAATCCAACGAGAGTGGTGGTCCACGGGATAGCGACGCATAACAGTAGAGTTTGCCAACGCTTCTGATCAAAAACTTTTAGACCATAATGCGCGAGGATCAGGGTGGGTCCTATCATAGGCACGTACAGCCAGTGCTCATAAATGACCGCGTTGATCGGGATAAGCAGATTAGACATCGGGAAAATCGCTGCGCTAAACCACAGGATCCCAAATCCTATTAGAGGCAAAGATTTACTTTTTTTGATGAGAGCCCATAAGGACGTTAAGAAAATACTCGTTCCGGTCAGGACCGGTAGCGAGAACAGAGTTGTGGCCCAGGGGAGGTTACGTTCCACCCGTAGGTCGAAAGGGGTGATGAGGAGCCCCGCGTAAATTTGTAGGGTGTGAAAGAAGGTCAGAAGTCGCACGCTGATATTGGACGTGTAGAGGTTACTTTCTTTATAAAAGTTAAACGTGTTGTTGAAATTTAAAACCGTCGCGCGTAAGCCCGCGTATCCCATCGCTAAGAAAATAAAAGGAGAAAGCCAAATCGCCATGTGTCTCAGTTTATTGGCTAGCGGTAGCTGCGGATTAAGGACAAACCATTCCACGGCGATGATAAGTCCGGGCAAAATAAAGGCGGTTTCTTTAGAAAGTAATCCCAGGACGTAACACAGCAACGCTGCTGCGTAGGCGGTCGCGGGCCAGGAGTGTTGACGAAAGCGTGTATATAAAATCAGCGCGCCAAAAACAAAGAACGTGGAGAGCGAATCGCCCAGACTGTTGACGTAAACGACGGCTTCGGTTTGGACGGGATGAATTAAAAATAAGAAGCTGGTGACGATCGACAGACGCCGGTTTCGGAAAAAAATATTTAATAAGCAATAGAGCAAAATCGTATCCGCAAGATGAAAACAGGTATTAACCGCGTGGTAGCCTGGAGCCCAGTCTTTCCATAAAGACCATTGGGCGGCAAATACCGTTAAAAGAAGCGGCCGCCAGTAATTACTTAATAACGAGGATCCGGCAATGAGGTTCTCGGTGAAAAAATTGGGCCAGTATTTCCAGCTTTTAATAAATTGGTTTTTGAGAATGAAATCGTCGTCATCCCAGAACATGGCGTTAGGCAATGAAAACGCGTAAATAAACCAGCCGACCAGGACTAGCGTCAAGATCGCCCACGCGTGGAATCGGGATTCGTCTTTAGATGGAACCGTGGAAGTCATATTGCTGGGTAATGTAGCAGAAACTTTTGCTTCCGAAAAGCATGTTTTGGCAATTGTGTTTGAAAGCTGAGGGCCCTTCTCACCTACGAGGTGAGAAGGGCCCCCCTCAAATCCACTAATAAATATCTACAATACTCAATCAGTTCATTTCTTGGATATGATTTGTCAGGAGTTTAAAATAAATTATTGCCGGAGCGAAAAAAATTACAAATAAATCACTTCCCGCGTTTAATCTATGTTATAAAAACAATTAAGAATTTATCTGCAACGTTATTCAAAGGAAAAATTTCCAGAAAATATGAGTAAAAAACTTTGTCACGGCTTTTGGCTGGGGATACAGCTTTTGTCTATTTTGTCGCTCTCCGGATGCGATTTGGTTTATCGGGCTTTACACAAAGAAGGCGCTGAAGAGAAAGAGCTTTTAGGCGAACTCATTCCTTATAAAGCTAACGCAAAGGCGATGGAAGTTCAGCAATTACTAAAATTATACGGGTATAATCCGGGGCGTTTGGATGGAAAGTTTGGCGTTAATTCGCGTAACGCGGTGGCCAAATTTCAGGAAGATCAGGGGTTAGAAGTAACGCGTTTTGTGGATCAAGCGACCTGGAACAGATTGCACGCGTTTGAAGATTCCGGGTTGGTGCGGGAAGGAAAAATAAATGTGTCCCGCCTTCAGGTGGCTTTAAAAAATTCCGGATTTGAGTTAGGCCGCGCGGATGGCAAGATGGGTCCGCAAACCCAGGCGGCGATCCAAGCCTTTCAACGACGGAAAGGTTTAAAGGCGGATGGCGAAGTGGGTTTTGAAACGCTTTCGATTATCGAAAAACATATCCCGCAGTTGGAAGCAGCAGAATAAGTTTCGCAAAATAATTTGTAATGTTGCATCTGTGTGTTAGGATGTTGAAAATTTTAGGTAAAGAAATTCTAAGCACTAGCTCCTAAACTCTAAATAAACTCAAAGTTCAAAATTGAAATATCAAAACGTTTTGAGCTTTTGAGGTTGGGTTTTTGAAACTTTTAGAGTTTAGAATTTAGGGTTTAGAATTTTTAAATATTTATGAAGATACACGAGTACCAAGGCATAGAACTTTTTCGTAAAGCCGGAATTCCGGTCGCCGGCGGCCAGGTGGCCACGACAGCCGCCGAAGCGCTGAGCATTGCTTCCCAAGTTGGCTATCCGGTGGTTTTAAAAGCCCAGGTTTTAGTCGGAGGCCGTGGAAAAGCGGGTGGCGTCAAGCTAGCTAAAGATGCGGCTGAGTGTGAGAAATATTTTAATTCGATTAAGTCCTTAGTTCTTAAGGGCTTTACGGTCGAGCAAATCCTCGTTGTTAAAGCCGTAGACATTAAGAAAGAGTTTTATGCTGCGGTCACCGTTGATCCGGCGAAGGGTGATGTGGTCTTGATTGCCAGCGCTGCGGGCGGTGTGGATATTGAAGAAACCGCCAAGACCGCTCCGGATAAAATTCAGAAATACTACCTCGAAGGTCAGAAAGAAATCAATATTTCCCGTTGGCCGCCGTTTATTAAAGCGGTTTTTCCGGATCCGGCCATGCAGGAACCTGCCACTCAGATTTTTCAGAAACTCATAAAATTATTTTTTCAGTACGATTGTTCTTTGGCGGAAATTAATCCCCTAGTCATTGATGAAAAAGGGGCTTGGATTGCCGCGGATGCTAAAATCATTTTTGATGACAACGCGCTTTTTCGGCAACCGGATGTGGCCAAAATGCTGGACGCCAAATATGAAGATCCGGATGAATTGGAAGCCAAACAAAAGAATCTTAGCTTTATTAAACTCGACGGAAACGTAGGCTGCATTGTTAACGGCGCAGGACTGGCTATGGCGACGCTGGATGTGATTAAACTTCATGGGGGAGAGCCGGCTAATTTCTTGGACGTGGGTGGCAGTTCCAACCCAGAAAAAGTCTTGAACGCTTTAAAAATTATTTTGCGCAACCCCAACGTGAAATCCATTGTGATTAATATTTTTGGCGGAATTACGCGTTGCGATGATATTGCCAAAGGAATTTTAGAAGCCCAGAAACAGTTAAGTATAAAAGTGCCGGTGGTGGCGCGATTGATCGGCACCAACGAGAAGGAAGCCAAGGAGCTTTTGGCCAACGCCCATTTGCCCATGTATTCCACCATGCGCGAGGCAGTGCAGGAAGCGGTCAGGTTGGCAAAATAATTCGTCACCCGTCGCTCGTGACTTGTGGCTCGTTTCGAGTCACGGGCCACTAGCGACGAGACACAAAATACCATGAGTATCCTTATCGACCAAAACACACGACTGATTGTCCAAGGCATTACCGGCCGTGACGGGTCATTTCATGCCCAGAAGATGCAGGAGTATGGGACCAAAGTGGTGGCGGGTGTCACTCCCGGTAAAGGGGGTCAGCAGGCTAACGGCGTTCCGGTTTTTAATTCCGTTAAGGAAGCCAAAAAAGAAACCAACGCCAACACCGCGGTCATTTATGTGCCAGCACCCTTTGCCAAATCCGCGATTTTGGAAGACATTGACGCGGGCATTGAGTTGATTATTTGTATTACGGAAGGCGTTCCGGTTTTGGATATGGTGGAAGTTAAGCGAGCGCTGAAAGGAAGTAATGCGCGACTTAATGGTCCCAACTGTCCGGGGATGATTTCTCCCGGTAAATCCAAGGTGGGAATTCTTCCCGGTCACATCCATAAACCTGGTCCCATCGGAGTTGTGTCACGTAGCGGAACGCTGACGTACGAAGTGGTTTATAATTTAACCTCCGCGGGGCTTGGTCAATCCACGTGCGTTGGGTTGGGGGGTGACCCGATTATTGGTTTGCGTTTTATTGATATTTTGCAAATGTTCCAAGATGATCCTGAAACCAAGGGGATCGTGATGGTCGGTGAAATTGGCGGCGGGGACGAACAGTTGGCCGCTGAATACATCAAAAAAAATATCACGAAGCCTATGGCGGGATTTATTGCGGGCCGCGCGGCGCCGCAAGGCAAGCGCATGGGGCACGCGGGCGCGATTATTTCATCCGCCGACAGTACGGCCGACAGCAAAATCAAGGTGTTACGCGACGCCGGCGTTCAGGTCGCGGATTCTCCGGATCAAATTCCGCAGTTGTTAGCCACAAAAATTAAGTAACATTCCACAGAAATTCTTCTATAATAAGCCCTCTAAATTTTGGGACTTCTTAATTCCTAGAGGTTGAGAGTTCTTAAGGTTTATTAGCTATGAAGAAAATCAAAAATATCTTCCTTTCCTCCATTCATCAAAACGCCGGTAAAACGACGCTCGCCTTGGGACTTTATAAGTTTTTCCGGGAGCGGCGCTTGAATACTGCTTTTATGAAGCCGGTTGGGCAAAAATTAGTGACTGTTAACAAGCAATTTGTCGACAAAGATTCCTATCTCATTGGAGAAGTATACCGTTGCTATCAGCGTTATAAAGAAATGAGCCCGATTACGTTGGAGCGCGGCTTTACCGAACGGTATATTTTTAATCCGCAAAAAAATGTGTTGCGGGACGCTATTGTTAAATCATTCACCAACCTCACGAAGGGCAAGGACGCCATTATTGTTGAAGGCACCGGTCACGCCGGGGTCGGCTCGGTTATTGATTTTTCTAACGCTGACGTCGCGCATTTACTGGGCTCGAAGGTTATCATTATTTCTCAAGGCGGCATCGGGCGCAGCATTGATGAAATTATGCTGAACAAAGCGTTGTTTGATTTGAAAGGCGTGCCGGTGCTGGGGGTCATTGTTAATAAAGTCCTCACGGAGAAATATGAGAAGGTCCGTCGTGCGTTAGCCCAAGGTTTGAAAAACAAAGGGATCACGTTGTTAGGCGTGATCCCGATGGACCCGATTTTGAGTTCACCGACACTTCGCCAGGTCATGAACCAACTGGGGCTTGAATTGTTGTGCGGTAAGGACAGTGTGGAGGCGCACGTTAAAAGCACGATTGTAGCCGCTATGGAACCGCAAAACATGATGACGTATTTGCGGGACGGTGTTTTGGTTATTACCTCCGGGGATCGCATCGATAATATTTTGGTGTCCATCAGCTCACATCTTATCCGTCGGGAGAAGCGGTTGACCGTCGCGGGAATTATTTTGACGGGAGGGATGATTCCGGACCGAAAGATTATTGATTTGCTTAAACGCAGTCGCATTCCGGTGTTGCTTTCTCCGGATGACACCTATACGGTGGCGGGTAAGGTAGAGTCGTTGATTTGTAAAATAGAGAAGACCGACAAGGACAAAATCTTAGAGGCCGGTCGTCTGGTCAAAGAGCATGTGGATGTTCAGGCCATTCTTAAGCAGTTATAATTTTTCCCCCTCCTTAGTAGTTCATTAATTTTTTCAAAAACTCATTTTAATATTTTGGGGCGTTTGTTGCTCTAAGTCTAATGGAACCATAGAGTTTCGTTAAGAAAACCTTCCTTTTTGGCCAAAACATAACTCAAATACTTTCAAATAGTTATGGGCTGTGATTGCTCGAAGCCCAAATAGAATTTTGACCTGATTTTTGATTAATTTTGTGAAAGTTTATAGTTTCTTAATTATTTGTTTATGTAACGATAACACATAGGGCCTATACTTCCTTCGCTTAATCAAGAGAAGTTACTAAAGAGTTTAATCCTAACATTTTGTTGAAAATATTTTCCAACCTACTTTTCATCTTCCTATCTTGCTGATAAGTCATTTCCAAACGCGATGAACTGATTATCGTGGGTTTGCCTTTTAAGAGTTGGCAGGGTATACTTTACCCACTCCCTTAAATAATAAATATATATTTTATGTTTTCTCAAGGCGTTTGAGAAGACCCAGAATTATGGGTTTAAAATAACGAATGACTTGCAGAATTCATGATGATTTATGTCGTTTATTTTTTTTAGAATGGTCATTAAAATGAGACAATCTTTTTTGCGTTTGGTTTTTGGCAAGTTATACTAACAGTTACATTTAGAAGCCAAATTGTCATTGCCTGTCAAATGAGAATGGTGGTCAAAGTTTATGAACATGAGTGAACAGGTGATTCGTCCTTCCATGTCCAAGGGCGGTTTTGTTTGGGCCATGTTCTCTTTTCTAAGCAAGCAAAGAGCATTCATTTTTGGCTTTTTGGGTTTGGTGACTGTTGTTAATTTTGCGTTGGCCAGCCGAACTCTTTTTTTTCAATCTACCCATGCGGTTCCTAAGCTGGTGGCTACTTTAGATAATTCTTCTGCATTGAATTCTTTGCCTGAACTAAATTTAAAGGACGTTGCCCAATATGAACAAGCGGTTGCCCAGCGCAATATTTTTCAATTTGAGCAACCCATAGATAATCCGGAAGCCAGTTTGTCTAATGGACCAATGGGTACATCTTCAATCTTGGCAGAATTAGAGAATCTGCAATTAAAAGGAATTATTTTGGATGAAGTTCCGCAAGCGATTGTGAAGGATCCGCTGACGAATAATAGTCTTTTTTTGCAAGAGGGTGATGCGATTAATGGAGCGACGGTGACGAATATTCAAGCAGAACAAGTTGTTTTAAATTATGAAGGCACAACGATCGCGCTTAAATTAAAGCAGGCTCTCCATGAGTAGATATTTTTTATTGGTCATGATGATGTTGTGGGGGCTCTTTGGGGTAGGTACTTCTCTTAAAGCTGGGCCGGTTGACGTGTCGTCCTCAACAGATGAGGCTGTCATTGATTTGATTGATTTTAAAGAGATGGAGACCGCGGATGTTTTAAAGATCATTTCTCAGAAAACGGGTCGTAATATTGTCGCAGGTAATAGCGTTAGCGGTAAGGTAACGCTCTATTTAAAGAATGTCGGAATTCATGAAGTGCTGAGGATCATCTGCGAAGCCAACGGTTTGGCCTACATTGATGATAATGAGCTTATCCGGGTGATGACGGAAGCCGAATATGAAAAGAATTATGGCCGTAAATTTAATAGTCGACTTAATCGCAAGATCGTTAAATTAAATTATACGAATGTATTGACGGTATTACCCATCTTGGATCGATTAAAAAGCGCCAGCGGTGTCGTTATTTCTGATGATCGCAGCAACACGTTGGTTTTGACAGATTTGACGGACGTTTTGGCGGATATGGAAAAAGTTATCGCTGAGATCGATGTTCCGCGCATCACCAGAGTCATTGATATTAATTACGCTCGCGCCGAAGAATTGACGGAAAAAGTAACACCGATGTTGACTCCCAATGTCGGTAATCTTAGCTTTGATAAGCGTTCCAATAAATTGTCGGTTAACGATATTCCTTCTAAAATTGCTGAAATTGAATCCGTGATCGCCGCATTTGATGTGATGGACAAACAGGTCGCCATCGAAGCCAAGATCATACAGGTGATTTTAAATGATCAATTTAATATGGGTATTGATTGGCAGGCGGTGGTCAATAAATACCATCGTTTGAGTTTGTTGGGGAATTTTGATGTTTTGGGAGCGAATGAAAAACGTGGCGCTTTGTCCATCGGGACGCTGGCCAATGACAGCTATGAAGTCATGATCGAGGCCTTACAAGAATTTGGCACGACGAACAATCTGTCCAATCCGCATATTTTGGCGGTGAATAATCAAGAAGCCAAAATTTTGGTTGGTTCAACGGAGCCCTATGTCACGACGACCACCACAACCCCGGCTTCCGGCCCGACGACCGTTGCTGAAGCGGTTAATTTTATTGAAGTCGGGGTCAAACTTTATGTTACGCCGACCATTCATCAGGATGGTTTTGTGACCATGAAGATCAAACCCGAGGTCAGTTCGGTCACGCGCACCATCACCACCGGGAATAATAATACGATTCCGGTCGTGGAAACTTCGGAGGCCGAAACTACAGTCGTCGTTAAAGATGGAACGACGATCGTCATCGGTGGCTTGATTAAAGATGAAAATTTAGGGACGGATAAGAAAATTCCGGTCTTGGGTGATGTTCCGGTCATGGGCACCCTTTTTCGCAGCAAGGACACGCAGAAGCGCAAAACCGAACTAGTCATTTTTCTTTCACCCAAAATTGTTGCCGGTGACAGTTTTTATCAGCCCAAAGAAGTTGAAAATTCGGATAGAATTAAAGAATTTACGAATGACTATATAAAGCAAAAAAAGATTTCATCCTCATCAGATCAACCTTTGCCTTTGGATGTCGAAAAACAGTTTGTCCCTTCCCCCGAAGATTTAATCCCTCGGGATAAACCAAGGGAGTGATTCATGTCGTCCCGGCATTTATCCGAATCGCTGGCGAATGTCTTGCAACAGTATTTGCTGAATAATTCTTCAATGAACACCGAATATCTTCGCGAGGTTTTGTTGGGCGAATTGGAACGTCATTCTTTGCCCGAAGCTGAAAAAATACGTGAACGCCTTAAGGACCAGGATAATTTTATTCCATTTGTTGCCGAGTTATTAGATTTACCTTTTGTGGATTTAAAGAAATCCGAAATTCCTTCCTCGGCCATCAGCGCGATATCCGCTCAATTAGCCAATCATTATCAAGTTTTTCCAGTTAAGGTTTCGGACAATTCTCTGTTGTTAGCCGTTGACAACCCGTTGGATATTTTGAAAATCGATGAGTTAAAAGTCACGCTTCCGTGCGATCTGCAGGTCGTTTTAGCCGAAGGATCGGCGATAAAGGAATCTATTAGAAAACATTATGGTCTCGGGGCCGAAACGATTGAGCGGATGCTCGCGGATTCCCCTGAACGGATGAAGATTAAAGAGCCCGCGGCATTTGAGGATTTGACGACGGAAGCGTCGATCGGAGGGTTTGTTAATCAGTTGATTGTTCAGGCTCATCAGGAAGGAGCGACGGATATTCATATCGAACCGACGGCCCAGGGGCTTGCGGTCCGCTATCGGGTGGATGGTTTCTTGCGGGACGCGAAAGTCCCGGCTAACCTGAAACATTTTAAAGACGCGATCAACTCCCGCATTAAAATCTTGGCACATCTTAATATTGCGGAAAAACGCTTACCACAGGATGGTCGTTTTCAAATTAAAGCCAACGACAGTCACGTAGATTTACGCGTGTCTTTTTTGCCGACGTCTTTTGGAGAAAGTTTAGTCATTCGGATTTTAAATCCGGACCAGCTTTTTAATTTGGATGAGCTGGGGTTGTCGATCTCAGATCAGCGGATATTAGATACCTTGATCCATAAGCCGCATGGGATTATTTTTGTGACGGGGCCGACGGGAAGCGGAAAAACCACGACTCTTTATTCGTGTTTGTCAAAGCTCAATAAACAGGAAAATAAGATCATCACCATCGAAGACCCCATAGAGTATCAATTAAAAGGAATCACTCAAATCCAAATCAATCCGGCAATAGGTCTTACCTTTGCGCAAGGATTACGTTCGATGCTTCGCCACGATCCGGATATTATGATGGTGGGGGAAGTTCGCGACGAAGAAACCGCTCAAATTGCTATCCAAGTTGCGTTAACCGGGCACCTGGTTTTTTCGACCTTACACACCAATGATTCCGCAGGCAGTGTGACGCGTTTGCTGGATATGGGGATTGAACCGTATCTTTTGTCGAGTTCAATCCTTTGCTTTATGGCTCAGCGATTAGTGCGGGTGGCGTGTCCTAAATGTAAACGGACGCGCAAAGCCGATGCGGCGGTGGTCAAGGATTTCGGCGTAACCATAGAAGAGTCTCAGTCTGCCCGTTTGGTGGAAGCTGTGGGTTGCCGGGAATGTAGCTTCACGGGATATTTGGGTAGAAAAGGTATTTATGAATTTTTAGTTTTGGATGATGAATTAAAGCGAATGATCCATGACCGGGCGCCAGCCGGTGAAATACGCAGCAAGGCCATGGAGAAGGGTATGAAAACGTTACGTCAAGACGGCTGGGATAAAGTAAGGCAGGGATTGACAACCACTGAGGAAGTGCTGCGGGTAACACAGGAAGAAGTTTGAAAATATTATGCGCTATTCTTATAAAGCCAAATCGAACTCCAGTGGGAATAAGGAAGGGATTATTGAAGCAGAAAGCACTAAGTCTGCTTTTGAAGAAATTTGCCGGAAGGGCTATGTGCCGGTCGATATTAAGCCTGTCTCCTCGGTAAATCGGTTATCTACCAATTTGGTTAAAAAGGTTAGCGTTTCTTCCGGTCGTATAACGAGTCTTGATCGGGTCAATTTTTTGAGGCAATTGCATAGCCTGGTGGACGCAGATGTGCCGGTACTTTATGGTTTGCAATTGATTGCTTCTCAGGCAAAGAATTTGTTTTTAAAAGAGGTCGTAACGAACTTAGCAAATAAAGTCTCTGACGGAGCTTCCTTGTCCGCTGCCTTGGCTGAAAACCCTAAAGTTTTTCCCAAATATCTGATTGCAATGGTTCATGCCGGCGAAATGAGCGGGCAATTAAAATCTGTTTTAGGCAACGTGTCATATCTGTCGCAACAGCAGCTTGAGACTCGAGAGAAGATTAAAAGTAGCTTGATTTATCCAGCGATTGTTTTAGTGATGGGTTTTTTAACGGTTTTTGTTTTATTGACTTTTGTTGTTCCTAAACTCTCAGCGATGTTTGCGGACATGGGGCAGCGCTTGCCGGCGATGACCAGTATTTTGCTTGCCGTAAGTGGCTTGTTGTCAAAAGTGTGGTGGCTTTTGGTGTTGGTTGTCGGGGCAATGATGATGTGGGGTAAAAGTTATTATTCTTCTTTAGAAGGGAGAGAAAAGATTGACGCGTTGCTGCTACAGTTACCGTTTTTGGGGAAATTTATCATTAATCAGGAATTAGAACGGTTGACGCGCACGTTAAGTATTTTGTTGATCAGTGGTGTTGATATGGTCTCGGCGTTGGTTTCCGCTCAAGAAGTGATAAGTAACGTGATTATGAAGAAAAAAATTCATCAGTTGTCCCAGCAGGTCGCTCAAGGGGAATCTCTGGCGAGGGTGCTGAAAGATCAAAATTTGTTGACCGCGGATTTAGTCGGAATGGCGCAAGTTGGTGAAGAGACCGGTCGCCTGGAAGTATCATTAAAAAAGATTGCTGATCAGCTTCAGCAGGAATCGGAACGGCTAATCAAGACCACAACGACTATCATTGAACCGGTTTTGATTTTAGGAATAGGCCTTATTGTCGGCTTTATGGTGATGGCTTTGCTGCTGCCAATTTTTGATATGAATACGATCGTTTCATGAGAAAGCACTTTTTTTCTATAAATGCGTTTACGTTGCTAGAAATTATTTTGACGGTTTCAATTTTTTCTGTTTGCGCGGTGTCTGTCATTCATGGGTATTTTTCAAATGTAAAGGCGATGAAATCCTCGAAAAATTATGGAGCGGCGATTGAGGTCGCGGAAAATTTACTCGTACAGCTTTTTGCGCGCGGGAACGATTCTGGAAAGTTGCGTACTGATTTGCAGGTCCCTTCGGGGTTCTCTCTTGATGTAAAAACAATTCCGCAATCACTCCCTTTTGCCGATATGATTCAGCCCGTTGAAATGAATCTCCAATGGGGGCCTGCGACTAGAACATCGCGCATTAATATATCGACCATTCTGATTGATAAGAAAAATGATGCGCTTAAGTAAATTTGCTGTTTGCACAAAAGCACCAAACGGTTTTACGTTGGTCGAAATGTGCGTTGCGGTTGCCCTATTTGCGATCGTAGGCCTAGGCCTTTTTTCGGTCTTTAATGCCGGGTTGAAACTCAATGCCAAGACACAGGCTTATTTGGAAGCCAGCGGAGATGCCATGACGGCTCTGGAAAAAATGGCGGTGGAAATGGAAAACATGATTGCCTATGACTTCTCCGGTTCTTATCCTCAGAAAAAGAGCTTTCAAATGAACGCTAACACCGTTGAGTTTCTTATCATGAAATCAGATGGGATCAAAGCTGTTCGGTATCAATTGCAGTCTCCGCTTAAGGATCGGGTGAAAACTACGGAAATTGGGATTGTGACAACAAAAAATGTTTCCGTGAAAGAAGAAACCTCTATTACAGAATCAACGCTTCAGCTAATCCGACAGGAAAGAGATTTTATCGATTTTTTAACGGATAATTTGGATTCCGCCCGTACCCAAATTTTAAGTTCATTAGTTGCTCCGGGCGGTTTAACGTATCAATTTGCTTCCATGAGAAATAATGATTTAGAATGGGACTCACTTCCACCGCAAAGAAATCTACCGCTGGGGATAAAAATTGAATTGCAGTTGTCTCCTCAGGGGAGTACGGGCGTGAGGTATCGTTTCGCAAAAGAGATTTTGATTCCTGTCGGGGGGATGGGGTTTTGAAGATGTCTCGGAGTTGGCAACTTTCCAAAGGGTCAATTTTAATCGTGGTGTTGTGGATGCTGTCCATTTTAATGGTAACCGCCATCACGTTATCGCGCAAAACCAATGTTCAGCTCGTACTCATTGAGCGCTCGTTAGGAAAACTACAGTCACGTTATATTGCCTGGGGTGGTTTGGTTTATTCGTTGGCTCAAATGGCGAATGATTTACAGGATAAGGCTTCGGCGGAATCCGACGACCGCTATCGTTGCGCTGTGCATTTAGAAAGGAATCAGACTTTGCCAGATGTTTTTAAAAATATTAACGTCGGTAACGGGCAATTTGACGTTGCTTATCAGGAGAGAGATCGCTTGTCATCTCAACAGGTCGACTACCCAGGTTTTAATGACGAGGAAAGAAAATTAAATTTGAACGCATTAAATAATGCGAATGTCGGCGTTTTGGTTGAGCTGTTGGCTTTGCTGGGGGTTGAGGAATCGACGGCTCAATCGATTGCCGCGGCAACGGTCGATTGGCGAGATACCGATGATGAGGTAACGATGGGAAATAAAGGAGCGGAAGGAGCTTATTACGAATCTTTATCGCGCCCCTTTAAAGTGAAAAATCGTCCCTTTGATCATCTTGAGGAATTATTGTTGGTAAAGGGTATGACGCTAAACATATTTGATAATTTGAAAGATTTGGTGACGGTTTATCCAAAAGAAGCGCCGCAGCTATTGATCAATTTTTCTACGGCGTCACCTCTGGTATTGCGCGCTTTGGCGCGAAATTTGACGGGGCCAACGACAAATACAAGCCCTGACGACGCGGATAGTTTAGTTCGTAAACTCATGCAATTTAGAGCCGGAGACGATGGCCAGCAGGGTACGCAAGATGACCAAGTGATTGGTCAAAATGAATTCGAGCTAAACGCTAAAGAGCAGGCGCTTTATTTAACCATGGGTTCCTATAATACATCGGTTTCTCATTACGTGCGTTTGAAGGTTCGTGGCGTAGAAGCGAAAGGAAAATTCAGTACCACCATCGATGCGATTATTGACCGAAAGAACTTTTTAGTTTTGGCTTGGCAGCGGAGTTGAGTTTATGCAAAAGAAAACAATGATCAACTTAGAAGTTGCAGAACAGCAAGTCAGGATCGTCCACGGTGCCTATGATGGCTCGAGTCTTTATATAAATAACGCATTAGTTGTGGAAAATTCCGTTTGGAAAGAGGTCTTATCGGGTAAAGATTTTGTGGGTAAAAAGTTAATGAAAATGGCTTTGGGGAAAGGGCCTTTGGTGGCGCTACCTCGGCGTTATTTTATTGTTAAGTATTTCTCATTTCCTTCAGGTTCACCTGATGAGTTAAAAAAGATGACTTTGTTGCAGTTGTTAAATCAATTGCCGTATAAACAAGAAGAATTCCGCTGGGAGTGGTCTGTTCTGGAAATTTTGCCAACGGGATTAACTCGCGTTGTGGCGGTCGTGTTGACGAATGAGGTGTGGGAGCGATTTGAGCGGTTTTTAATGCTAAGAAAGGTGCGTCCGTCCGGGATAACGATGAGTTCGGTGGGGCTATTGGGTTGGCATGAGTTGCATGAAAAAAGCCAGGGATCCCACGAACAACAAGGATATATGGTGGTGGCGATTGATAAGGATGCGACGGAAGTCTGTTGTTGTGCGGTAGGTAAAATATTCTTTTCACGATGGATTAATTTAGGCAAGAATTCTTTTCATGATCAAAAACTAGTTTCGTGGATCGCTGAAGTCATCTTAAGTTTAGCAACCTATCGCAAGGAACAATTAGGGCCATCGATGCAAGAGACCAAAGTCGTATTTTTAGATGATTTCCCATCGGCACTTAAAGAAAAACTGGAAAAAGAATTAGGTCTGCCGGTTACGGTGGTTGATCCGTATGACAATATTCAATTGAAATTCGCGGATGGTCTTCTTAAGGAGAACCGTGAAGCCTCTTTGGCGGTAGGGATTGGATTGTTAGCGGTCGATGCTAATCAGCTGGTTCGTTTTGCTTCGGCATCCCCCGCGAGGATACCGGATAGCAAGCTGTGGGTTAAAAGAGTGGGTATGGTGATTCTATTATTGGCGTTTTACGCATCTTTTTTGGCTTTAGGGTCGACTAAACTCATTCAGCAATCAAAGGAGTTAGCGTCTATTCATCAGGAATTAGCTTCGATTAAACCTCAGGTAGAATCTGCCCAAAAAAGGATGAAATTTTTTGAATCATTGGCTAATCAATGGAGTTTACGGCTTCCGGTTTTGGATTTGATTGAACAACTACACGTTATTTTGCCTAACGATATAATTTTGACGCAAATTGGTGTTAGTGCTTCGGGAGAAGTCAATTTACAGGGGATCGCGAATTCCGGGTCATCGGTCAATCGTTTTCAAAATGAACTAGTGGCGTCTTCTTTATTGCGAGGAGTTAAGCTATCGCATGCAACTAAGCGGATGAATGCCAACGGTAAAGAGATGACGGATTTTTCTATTGTGGCGGAGATTATCCGTTCTGCGAAGGAGGGATCAAAATGATCCGTTCTTTGGGCGTTCGTGAAAAAATTATTGCGGTCATTTGCGTGGTTGTTCTTTTTGTGCTCTTTAATGTAGAATTTGTTTTTAAGAATATTGATTCCCAGGAGAATCTATTAGGAAAACTTATTATTGAAAAAAGAAAAGTTTTGGACAAGGAAAGGCGATATATACAAATGGAGCGTCGCCTTTTTGCTGAGCATGAGTCGCAAATTGCCAATTTTCGACAGCAAGGGTCTTTAGAACAGAATATGTCAGCATTGTTGTCGAGGATTCAGCAATTAGCGGAGGAGAATGGTTTGGAAGTCTCGGCCATTAAGCCGAAAAATGTCATGAAAGCGGAGTCGTTATATTCTTTGTCCATCGATTTGGCGATTAACGGCGGACTGCAGAATATTGTGCGGTTCTTGTATGTGGCGCAGTCTGCCAATTATTCGTTTGGCGTGGAATCCTTAACTCTTGAGCCTCAGGGGACGAATTCACAGAAGATGAATTGTCGAGTTAATTTGTCGCGAATCCTGATTCCGCGCTGATAACATTTGGGGCGGATGACCATTATTAAGTTGTTTTGCCTCGATTCTTTCGATTGCCAAATATGGCAAGTTTCGCTACACTGGCATCTTCAAAATGAGAAAACTAGTTCATTCAACTTATGAATAAAGCAAACAGTGATACAAGTATTTACATTCTAGGAGCTTGCCGTACCCCCATCGGCAGTCGGTTTAAATCGTTAAAAGATTTTTCGGCGGCAGACTTAGGGACTTTGACGATCAAAGAAGTTTTGAAGCGTTCGCTGGTGGTTCCCGGTCAGGTTTCTGAGGTCATTTTGGGAAATGTCGTCGCGGCCGGCGCGGGGCAAAATATCGCTCGCCAAGCGGCCTTTGGCGCGGGAATGACGGAAAACAGTGTTGCCTATACGCTTAATCACGTGTGCGCGGGAGGATTGACGGCGATGATCTTAGCCGCGCGTTCAATTCTATCCGGTGACGCAAACATTGTTATCGCTGGTGGGACAGAAAGCGCGTCACAAACCCCGGATGTGGTGTTTCCTGCTGGAGAAGCAATAGAGAAGCAAGAAGCTGTGGATAGTCTGCAGTATGATGGGTTGTTTTGTCCATTGACAGATAAACATATGGGCGAAATTTGTGAAGCTTTGGCTAAAGAATTTGCTATTTCGCGTGTAGCCCAGGACCGTTTTGCTTTGGAAAGTCATTCTCGCGCGTTGGAAGCGCAACGCTTGTCTAAAGGAAGCCGAGAGCTCGTCGGCGTAAAACTTTCTGATGGGAAAACTTTCGAGATGGACGAACGCCCTCGTAAGAATGTCAGTATTGAAAAGCTTTCGGAATTACCGGCTTCTTTTGTTAATGGTGGAGCGATTACCGCGGGTAACTCATCTGCGCCGGCGGATGGCGCGGCAGTTTTACTGTTGGCGGGGAGTTCGACCGTTAGAGCGGGATCTGCCAAGCCATTAGCGCGCATTCTGGGTTATCAGTCGGTGGTGGTCGCTCCTGAAAAAACATTTGTGGCGACCAGCCTGGCGATTAGGAAATTGGTGAGTCAATTAGGAATTTCCGTCGGTGACGTGGAAGTTTTTGAAATTAGTGAAGCTTTTGCCGCTCAAGTGCTGATCGCACAACAAGAGCTCGATCTTCCTTTAGATAAAATTAATCTTTGGGGCGGTGATTTGGCTTTGGGGCATCCTTTGGGAGCGGCCGGCGCGAGGAATTTAGTAACATTAGTCCATGTGCTACAGGTAGAAAAAAAGCGACTAGGTATCGCGGTGATTTGCTTAGGCGGCGGCGGTGCCGTCGCGGTGGCGGTGGAAAATTTAGTATAAAATAAGGGTGGCCCGTCGCAGGTGACTCGTGGACCGAAAGCGGGTCACGAGAAACGAGGCACGGGTCACAAAGTGATGCGACGTATTCTAACTAGCTTAATTTTAGTAGTTTTTGTTATCTGGCTTCTCCCCCTGGGTATTTTTATTAAACCTGCGCAGGAGAAAATGGCTTGCAACGGCCAGCGTGCCGTTTGTTTATGCACCAACTTACTAAAAAAAGCTCAAGCGAAAGGTTTCGTGGCGAGCACGGTAGTGCGTAACACTTCCTCCCAAAAAGAATTTTCTTCGGGGGGAGCCAGTCATTATTTTACCTTAGCGCTTCGTTCGGTTTTGATGAAGCCGACCGCGCAGTTTGTTGTTGAAACCGATGATTCCCCATCAACGGTTGCCTTTGTCAATCTTCCCGATCCGGTTCCTAAAGTTTGACCCCAACACCTTCAAGAAAAGTTTAATTCAGTCTACGGGCTTTTCCTGCTAAAGACATGCAGGAAGGCATGTTTGATTTTTTTAGTTAGCGAGTGTAAAGCTGCTAAATTCAAGGAGGATTTATGTTGTGTCAACGAGTGGTTTTAGGAACGTTATTAATGTCATTATTATCAGTCCCTGGTTGGGCGGTTGAAAATTCCGATCAGCGTGTTGTTATTGACCTTTCTGCTACTAAAGATGGAAATAAGGAAGTTAATACCGCCTTCCTTACAAGTTTTGGAAGAGAAAAGGCCAGTAAAATGCCGGAAGTGGTCGTGACCGGCCGCGTAGTTCCAGAGTCAAACGTCATGGCCAACGCGCAGACCGCTCAGGAGGCAATAAAAAAGATTCCTGGCGGAGCGCAGGTCATTGACGCGAAGGAATATCAATCGGGTCGTTCAGCCATGATCACGGATGTGTTGGGTTATGCCCCAGGCGTGATTGCTCAGCAGCGTGACACCGGCGCGCAGGAGTCGCGAGTTTCGATTCGTGGGTCAGGCTTGCAGCGGACGTTTCATTTGCGAGGGATTAAATTGTTGCAGGATGGAATCCCGGTCAATGATGCCGACGGAAGCGGAGATTTTTATCGCGTTGAGCCCTTGGTCACGGAGTATACGGAAGTCTATCGGGGGGGGAATGCGTTGCGTTATGGCGCGACGACCTTGGGAGGCGCCATTAATATGGTATCCAAGACGGGCTATACCGCCGATCGGTTGCAGGCGAGAGTGGAAGGCGGAAGCTTTGGTTATATTCGCTCGCAATTAAGTTCGGGACAGGTGTTGGGAGCGGCGGATTATTATCTTTCGGCAAGTCAAATTAAACTGCAGGGCTTTCGGGATCACACGCAGCAGGACAATCATTATGAGTTCGCCAATTTTGGGGTGAAACTTAACGAAGATTGGGAAACACGGGTCTACGCCACCAATGCGGCTATTAAAGCGAAATTAGGTGGGTCGCTTCGCCAAGCAGCGATGTACTCTAATCCTCGTCAGGCTGCTTCCGCCAATGTGAGTAATAATTATAAACGGGACCAGAGTTATTATTCTGTGGCAAACAAAACAACCTATCAGCGTGACGACCAAAGATTTGACGTGAGCGTTTTTGGTTCGAGCGTTGATTTGTTTCATCCTATTTTTCAGGTCATTGATTATGATTCCCATAATTTAGGTGGCGAGGCGCGGTATACCTACTCGGGAGACCTCTTTGGGAAAGACAATCAGCTCATGATGGGTTTCTCACCAACGTTTAGCTGGATTACGGATGATCGTTTTGTGAATGCGGGAGGGCGAAGGGGTGCACGCACGGGGGAGTTAGATAGCTTGGCTTACAATCTTGATTTGTTCTTTGAAGATCAACTGGGGATTGCGGACCGGTGGACGCTGGTCGAAGGATTACAATTAAGTTATGCCGACCGTCAGACCACGGATTATTATTTTGTTAACGGCGATGACAGCGGTAACTCCGTGTACCGCGCGATCAATCCAAAAAGTGGCGTTTTGTTCGATGTGACGGAAAGCTCGCAACTTTTTGCCAATTACACGCGTGGGTTTGAGCCGCCGACGTTTTCCGAACTGTTTAGCAGTACGGGAGACTTTCTTCCCAATAAAGCTCAGCGCAGCCATACCTGGGAAGGCGGCGCGCGTGGACAGGAGGGTCGGTTCGCGTATGATGTCACGTATTATTATTCACGGTTGGAGAAAGAGTTGCTGAGCTTGAGCGATTCGTTGGGTAATCCGTTGGGCACCATCAACGCCCGCGGTGAAACGATCCATCAAGGGATTGAGTTTGGGGGTAGCATTGAGGTGTGGCGCGGCTTAATCGCTCAGAGAGAAGAACAGCCGGATCGCTTGGTTGTGCGGGGTGTTTATAACTGGAGTCGTTTTCGTTTTCGAGATGATCCGGTGTATGCGAATAATCAGCTCCCGAGTTTACCGGAGAATTTTATGAGGTGGGAAGTGCGATACGAACACCCCAATGGTTTTTATGGAGGGCCGAACGTAGAGCGCGTTTTGTCCGAGTATCCCATTGATATGACCAATTCGTTTTATGCCGATCCTTATACCATTATTGGGATGAAGGCGGGGATGAAATTACCGAAAGGTTTTTCGGTATTCGTGGAAGGGAAAAATCTTACGGACGAAGTTTATGCCGCTTCAACGTCAATTGTTAATAACGCGGCGGGTGCGGACACCAGCGCCGTGTTTAATCCCGGCAATGGTCGCGCATGGATCGGGGGGCTGGAATGGAAGTGGTAAGTGAGATTATGATCGGGCGAAATCTAGCTTTATGACAAATCAAGAATGCTAAAAGAATTAAACGACTAATGACGAATGATTTCTGATAATTTCATCTTGTGAATTCACTTGTCATTTGAGATTTTATGGTTCATTCAGGGGCCGCCTTCTTTTTGGAAGGGGGCGGCCCCTCAAAATAAGAAAGGATTAGCAGATGGTGCTTAGACAGAAAACAATTAGGCAATGGCATCGTTATTTGGGTTTAGTGTTTAGCTTGTCAGTTCTTTTGTCTTCTGGGAGTGGTATATTGCATAGTGTGATGTCTCGGACTCAGCCGCCACCTCCTGCCGCTCGCCCAGGAGGACTAATAGATCCGAAAGATATCCATATTTCAGTGGCGGATGCGGTTAAAAAAATAGGACAAGTCGACGCCCATCTGCAGGCTGTTAGTATCCGTAGTATTAGCGGCATTCCCTGGTATCAATTCTTTTTGGAGGGAGAAAAGAAAATTGTTTATGTGAATGCCTTAGATGGAACTTTAAACTATAGCCAGGATGCTACGTATGCTGCGCAAATTGCGTCTGATTATTTGGGCGGGCAAAAGGTTCGGCAAACAAATTTCTTAACGGCGTTTAATGATGAATACATTAACATCTTTCGAATTTTGCCGGTTTATCGGTTTGATGTTGACGACGCAAGAGGGACGCGGGTGTATGTTTCAACAATGACAGGCAGTGTTACCCGAGCGACAGACAATCACAAACAATGGGAAGCGAATGTTTTTAGTAATTTTCATAAATTTCAATTTATTAAAAATAAAGATTTGCGGGACACCGTGTTGACGCTTATGACGTTGGGAGTCTTTGTCGCGGGTGTATCCGGGATCATTTTGTTTTTTCTTTCCCGGCCGGGAGGAAGGTCAATTTAAAAACGGAAGTAAGCGCTTGTTTATTATCGTGCGTACGTGATAGGATGGCCCTCAAGGTAAGGTCATATGCTTGTCATTTTTTGTGGGCTATTGATTGTTGGTATTGTGGGTGGGCAGGTCTATGATTTGTCCCACTGGCGTGAGCTTTTGGCTTTTATCTCTTCCGTGTGTTTGGCTTACATCATGATTGAAGTGGGTTTGGAATTTTCCGCCGAGAAAAAGCCCATCAAAGCCTACGGTTGGGATGCAATTGTGGCTTCTTCCGCCGCGATTTTACCGGCTTTCTTTTGGTTTCTTTATTTTCTTTTTGTTTTACAGACGCCTTGGAAACCAGCCCTTTTATCCGGGCTTTCGTGCGCTCCGACGTCCGCGGGGGTCCTTTTTTCAATGCTGATGGCCGCCGGATTGGCAACCACATGGGTTTTTAGCAGAGCACGGACGTTGGCGGTGCTAGATGATTTGGTGACGATCCTGTTGCTGACCCCGCTACAGGTCATTATTGTCGGGGTCAAATTTGAATCATTGGCCGCGTTGGTGTTTATCGCGATTTTTCTTTTTGCTTCCTTCCGTTGGCAGGACACCCTTTATCTACCGACGAGTAAAGTGTGGCTGGCATTTTATGGATTGGTCTTGTCGAGTTGTTTGCTGTTAATCAAGAATACGACCCATATCCATTTGGAAGTGTTGATTCCGGCTTTTATGTTAGGGTGCCTTTTAAGATATGATCGAAGCCATCATCATGATGAAAAACCCCTCTTGGTTTTTATGGATGCGGCTATTAAGGGTGGATTTATGTTGCTGGTGGGACTTTCTTTTCCGCAGGTTAGGATCAGCGATTTTCCTTTGTCAACGACCATCGGGCATGTCTTGATCCTGACCATTTTGGCAAATTTGGGAAAATGTTTTCCTTTTCTGTGTTACCGCAAAGAAGCTTCCTGGAAAGAACGTTTGGGGTTGAGCATTGCCATGTTCCCTCGCGGAGAGGTTGGCGCGGCCGTGTTGCTGATCGGACTTAGTTATGGATTCGGGGGTTACGTCAATTCTTTGGCTTTATTGTGTCTCGCGGTCAATCTTATCTTAACGGGAGGATTTGTTTGGATCATTTTGCGGCTCTTGCCAAAAAGTTAATTTTAAGTTAAGGTTGGGTGGTTTTATTGACCTTTTCTTTTCCAGAGATGTTGCGGAAGTCAACCCGCTTGCCCGTCTCGCCGATGGCGAGCCGAGGCGGACCGGCGAGGCAGGTACTGCCTTTTCCCAACAAGAAAAGGCCTTCCTTACAATCTTTGGTAAGGAAAAGGCGTGCAATAATCGGGTTTTGATCCATATGAAAATAGAATCTATCCCGAAATCTAAGGAGAAATTATTGGGTAGTTTTTTAATAACGATAGTTAACGTCAACATTAAGGCAGGCCATGGATAATTCAAATACTCGTATTAAATCTAGTCAGGGACAGGAATTGAAATATTTGCGAAAGATTGTCGATATTACGACTTCTGAGTTGGATTTGCATCGCATCCTTAATGAAGTTGTTCGCATCGTCAACGAAGCGACTAATGCCGATTCGGTTTTTATTTATTTGTATGATGACCATAAAGAAAATTTGGTTCTGATGGCTTCTAAGACGCCGCATAAGAAAGAACTCGGAAAAGTTGTTTTAAAAGCAGGGGAAGGGATTACGGGTTGGGTTGCCAAGGAGAACAAACCCGTGGCCATTAAGAAGAACGCTTACGAAGACTCGCGTTTTAAAGGGTTTGATGTTCTTCCCGAAGACCGTTATGAAGCTTTCCTTTCCGTCCCAATCATTAACAAACAGCGCGCGATCGGCGTTATTAATGTTCAGCATCGTAAGCCGCATCCGTATCCCAGCAATCTTGTCAATCTTATCCATACCATTGCCAAGCAGGTAGGCGGGGTTATTGAGAACGCTCGACTGTACGATGAAACTAAGAAAAAAGTGGTGCAGTTTGACAGTCTCATTAAAGTCAGTCACTCCATTACTTCGGAAAGATATTTGGGCGAGATTTTGAATCTGATTGTGGTGGTGACGGCGGAAATGTTGAATTCTAAAATATGCTCCATTATGTTGTTGGATGAGAAGGGGGAAGAGCTGTCCATCAAAGCCACGCAAAGTCTTAGCGAAGAATATAAAAGGAAGCCCAACATTAAAGTTAATAATTCACTCAGTGGCCAGGTTGTGAAGACGCGTAAGCCGATCGAAGTTTTTGACGTTCGCCACGAGGAGCGCTATCGCTATCGAGATCTCGCGATTAAAGAAAATCTGACCTCGATGCTTTCGGTGCCGATGATTGTTAAGGATAAAGCGATAGGGATTATTAACGTCTATACCAAAAATACGCATCATTTTTCCCAAGATGAAATCGATGTGTTGCAAATCGTGGCCAACCAGGCCGCGGTCGCCGTTGAAAATACTAAGCTCATGGAAGAAGCGTTGCGTGCTAAAGAGGCTCTGGAAACTCGCAAACTCATTGAGCGTGCTAAAGGTATTCTGATGCGCATGAACAGCTTAACCGAAGAAGCCGCGCATCGGCTGATTCACAAAAAGAGCATGGACTCCTGTAAATCCATGAAAGAAATTGCAGAATCTATCATTCTTATGGATGATCTCAGTCGGGGCCGTTAGGCTTGAATTTTAAGATGCCTGCCTCCGTGTCAACGGGTTTTTCCTCTCGGTGGTATCAAATTTTGCTGGGTATAGTTGTTTTGCTCGCCGCGTATTTTCTGTTAGAAACCATTAATTTAGATTGTTTGCAGTCAGACGAAGGGCTTTATGCCTGGCTGGGAGAGCGGGTTTTTGCTGACCCTAAGCTCATCGTCGCTTATGAAGTGACCCATCATCAGCCGCCTTTGTTCGCGTTGTTGGTGGCGCTGGCGCGTTTTGTTTTTTCTGCGGAGCTCGCCGCTCGCTCGGTTACTTTTGTTTTTTATCTGCTGGGGATTTTTTTAATCTATGACCTGGGAACGCGAATTAAGAATACTTTTGCTGGTTTACTTGCCGCGATTTTTCTGGCGTTTAATTATTATTATTTGGGTTATGGGGCCATGATCCTGGCGGACGTGCCGCTGACTTGCGTGCTGCTGGGGATCGCGATATTGTTGTGGGATTTGTTGGATAGTAAAGTGTTGAGTTGGTCGAGAGTTTGGTGGCTGGGGATTTTGAGTTGTGCTGCCTTGGGACTGAAATGGGCGGGCGTCGTCGTTGTTCCCTGGATGCTCCTGTTGATTGTGATCGGGACCAACCATATAAGAAAATCTCTTAGGCTGGTTGCAGCGGGGATTCCTTTAATATTGAGTTTAGGGCTATTGTTATTCTTAAGTTTAAATAATTTTTGGCAAGGCGCTCAGGCTTTTCCCGCTTCTCCGACCAGAATTTTTTTTGATGGGGAAAAGTTTATGCGGTATGTGGGGGAGTCGTGGAGAGTCATGGGGCAGCCGGATTTACGCTGGCTTTTCTTTGGGGGGTTGGTGGCTCTTGTTTGGGAGAGGCGCTTTGTCCGGATTTTTCTGTTAAGTTGGTGGATCATGATGGTTGTGGTCAATGGACTGATCGTTCCGGAACCGGACCCACGCTATCATTTGGTTTTCTTGCCGGGATTATTGTTGGTGATAGCCCTGGGGATTGAGCGAGCCGCGCAATGGCTTGAGCGTTTGTTGCCGATAGGTGCTAGGCCGCGGCGATTGGTGATCTTCGGGTTGGTCCTTATAGGATGCGTTCTTTACACGTCACGGGCTTTGGCGCAAGACCGAAGCAAAGGAGAAATTTTTGTTGGTTATGCGGACGCTGGGGCTTTAGTTAAAAACATAATTAAACCCGATACGATGGTGTTTGCAGGTTCGGAAAGGCAGTTGCGCTATTATAGCGGGATTAATTATGAAGAATTTAAAGGGCAGTTGATCAGGTTGCGTCATTCGCAAAAACAGTTCCAGGAACGACTGGCTACTATCTCGAGTGATGTTGTCGTGGTGGTGGATCGTTGGGAAACCCTGACGCCGGATTGGGTGAATCGTAATTCTTTGAGCGATTTGGGTTTTAATTTAATTCAGACGGTGTGGGCTCCGGCGTGGCAGCCGAGATTTCAGCGAGTTGAGATTATTCCCGTGGTATGGATTTACTTAAAGAGCCGTTAACACTAGTATAAGTTTGACAAGAGACGGAGAGAGATTTATACTCACTGTGTTTTTGGTAAGCAGTAATTAAAAAGGGCGAAGCAGTCCTTTAAGCTGACAGGCGCAGAAGCCTCACGAGCGTTTTTAAAACGCGCGTGGGGTTTTTTTATTATCTAGAAGAAATTATGAGAAATAATCCTGCTGATCCGCACTACTTGCGTGATTTTTTTGAGAATGCCCCCGTTGGTTTTCATTCCTTTGGTCCGGATAGAATTATCATTGATATGAACCGTACCGAGCTCGAAATGCTGGGGTATTCTCGGGAGGAAGTGGTGGGGAAGAAGCGTTGGGTTGATTTTATTGATCCGGTCCAAGTTCCGCTATTCGAAAAGCATTGGAAAGATATTCATGTGCTTGGTGAGGCGCGCAATCTTCACTATACGCTTATTTGTCGAGATGGTCAGCGACGTAGGGTCCTGTTGAACGCGTCAGCTCGATTTGATAGTCGGGGTAAATTAGTTAACACGCGCGGCAGTGTGGTTGATATCACCGAACGCTATGAGCTGGCGCGTCACCTTGCTGAGTCTCAGTCTAAATTAAGTCGACATAAACAGGCGTTGCAGAAAAATAATTCTATTTTGATGGGGTGGATGGACCAACTAGAGGAAGAGAAACAAAAGTATTCCGAGAATATCCAGCGTAATATGGAGCAAACAATCTTTCCTTTAGTCGAGAAACTTAAGCGTCGGGGGAGTTCAAATGATCGCCGTCATCTTGAGATGCTGGAACGATCTTTGCAGGAGTTGGCGAGCGGCTTTGCCGTTAAGCTTATGGAAAAGAAATGGCGCCTTTCTTTAAGAGAAATAGAAATCTGTAAAATGCTCAAAGGTGGATTAAAAACTAAAGAAATTGCCGATTTGTTAAGTACGTCTGAGAGAACCATTGAACATCATCGCAACCATATTCGCAAAAAATTGGGAATTAGCCAGTCAACTCAGGATTTGATGGCGTATTTGAGGAATTTTGCTCTTTGAGGAAGGTACCTATAAAAATAGGTATTGACGTTAAATGATTCGAGTTTATACTCTCTATTGTTCCGGTCGCAACGAAGTTGCCGGAATGATTTCAAAGAAGAACATAATAAGGACGATGACGCCCGATGTTGTTAGTAGCTATAACGACTCGGGTTTTTTGTTTTTTTGAATTCGTCTTTACGGGCAATGAAGCCCCCGCTGTCCCGTCTGCTGACTATCGTCAGACAGTCGGCGGGACAAGACGCGGGGGTTTTTTGGTTCGACTCACTTCGTTCGCTCATCACCAGTCGAACCATCCTGAGCAAGAGACGAGTGCAACGAGGAGCGCGTCGAAGGATACTTAAGTTGAAGTAAATAAAGTATGAATTTGTCTTTCGGGAGAACATCATGACCAGACAAAAATTAGTCGTAATCGGAAATGGAATGGCGGGGGCCCGCGTCGTTGAAGAAATTCTTAAACGTTCCCCAGATCAGTTTGCTATTACCATGTTTGGCGCGGAACCGTATGGAAACTATAACCGCATCTTATTGAGTAATGTTTTGAATCAAACTCAAGAGGCGCGGGAAATTTTTATCAATCCCCTGACGTGGTACCAAGAAAACAACATTCGTTTACACGCGGGAGTCAAGGCGTTAAAGATTGATGCCGAAAAAAAAGTTGTCCTGGGCGCCAGAATTCCCAAAGAACTTTCTCCCTATGCCGCCAATGAAAGTTTGTTGACCACGGATTTTATCGAAGAAAGTTATGATGTCGCCATCATGGCCACGGGTTCGCGACCTTTTGTACCTCCTATGGAAGGATTTGGCGGTCCGGGTACCTTTTTGTTTCGTACGATTGATGATTGTCACGCGATGGCGGAATATGCTCAGCGTTGTCAGAAGGCTGCCGTTATCGGCGGTGGTTTGTTGGGGTTGGAGGCGGCGCGAGGGTTGTTGACGCATAACTTGGAAGTAACCGTTATTGAAGCCGGTCCGCAATTAATGTCCGCCCAGCTGGACGGTGAATCGTCACAATTATTGAAGCGTACCATGGAGGCCATGGGGGTCCGTGTTTTGCTTAATAGTAAGACGGCCCGTGTTGAGAGCCACGAAGGCGTTGTTAAGTCGTTGATTTTCGCGGATGGTTCGACTTTATCGACCGATATGGTGGTCGTCAGCGCTGGTATCCGCCCGATCACTGAGGTTGCGGTTAATTCAGGCCTAGCGGTTAATAAGGGGATTGTCTGCGACGATCAGCTACGGACCAGTGTCGCTGATATTTACTCGTTGGGGGAATGTATTGAGCATCGCGGAAAGTTGTATGGTCTGGTAGATCCTATTTGGGAGCAGGCCAAAGTGCTGGCGGATGTAGTGACCGAGAAAAATCCTTCCGCGCGTTATGAAGGATCCAAGGTGGGAACAAAATTAAAAGTAATGGGTGTGGAGCTCATGTCGCTAGGAGATAAGGAAGCGACACAGCCTACCGATGAAGTGGTCGTCTATCGAGAACCCAATCGCGGGATTTATAAAAAATTGATTGTTCGGGACAGTAAAGTTCAGGGCGCGATTTTGCTGGGGGGATTGGACGGCTCCGATGGGTTGATGCAACTGTTTATGCGCGAGCAGAAAGTTCCGGAAAATCGTTCTGAATTGTTATTTGGCGATGTCAAAAGCTCCGCGATGGTCAGCGTCGATGATTTACCAGAGCATGCACAGATTTGTAATTGCAATGGCGTTTGCAAGAAAGACATTACGGCGGCGATTTTAGATCAGAATTGCACCAGTGTTGCCGCGGTTGGCGCGAAGACCAAAGCCGGCAAAGGGTGCGGCTCGTGCCGCGGATTGATCGCGCAGATTATTGAATCAACGCTGGGAAAAGTGTCGTACGATTCAACAGAACACTACTACGTTCCTGGAGTTCCGTTAGAAAAGTCTCAGCTAGTGGCGGAAATTCAAGCCCGAGAATTAAAATCCGTGAGCGCAGTTTTTCGTGAATTGGCCGGTGGCAAAGAAGATGCGGATAGCAAAACAGGTTTGGCGTCACTGTTGAAAACATTATGGCCTGGGGAATATGAGGATGAGCGCGATGCGCGGTTTATCAACGACCGTGTGCACGCCAACATTCAAAAGGACGGAACATTCTCCGTCGTCCCCAGAATCTATGGCGGGGTCACGACCCCGGATGAACTCATGCGTATCGCGCAGGCGGCAGTTAAATATAACGTGAAAATGGTGAAGTTTACCGGCGGTCAGCGCATTGATTTGTTGGGAGTTAAAAAAGAAGATCTTCCTAAAATTTGGAAAGACTTAGGCATGCCCAGTGGTCATGCGTACACGAAGGCGATGCGGACCTGTAAAAGTTGTGTGGGTACGGATTTTTGCCGTTATGGCGTGGGAGATTCCATCAAGCTCGCGCAAGAAATTGAATACCGATTTCAAGGCATTGAATCCCCGCACAAGATGAAGCTTGCCACGACGGGATGTCCCCGCAATTGTTCGGAAGCTTATGTGAAGGACATTGGCGCGGTGGCTATCGAAGGCGGTAAATGGGAAATCTATGTCGGCGGGGCCGCCGGCAGCACGGTGCGCAAGGGTGATCTGCTGTGCACGGTTGATTCTCACTCGGAAGTTTTAAAAATGATTGGCCGTTTTATTCAATATTATCGCGAGCACGCGAAGTATCTGGAGCGGACCTATGGCTTTGTGGAACGGATTGGCATTGATGTTTTGAAAGGTATTTTATTGCAGGACTCTTTAGGGATTTGCGCTCAGTTAGATGAACGCATTCAGCAAGCCGTGGAGGCCTATAAGGATCCCTGGCAGGAAGCGGATATTCCGGCCTATCCGAATCAATTTGAAGGGCCACGCTTAATAGAAGTCCTTAATGAAGCGGAAAATAACGGTTAAAGGCGAACTATGAAAACAGGAACGGTCATTAATTTGGGATTAGTCGAACAAGTACCGTTGGGACAGGGACATTGTTTTGTGGTGGGCGGCGAAGAAGTCGCAGTCTTCCGCTCCCGGGCGGGTAAATTGTTTGCGATTCAAAATCGATGCCCTCACCGGCAGGGTCCTTTATCCGAGGGCATTGTCGGAGAAGGCAAAGTGGTGTGTCCTTTGCACGGTCATAAATTCGATCTGGTATCCGGGCAGGGGAGCGATGGGCACGAATGCGTCCGCGCGTTTGAGGTTTGGCAAGAAGTTGAGAACATGTTTATTTCTCTACCATCTAAAACGACTTAACAGGGAGTGAACCATGAAATCAAGAATACATAAATTGCTAATGAGCAAAAAGGTTTGGTCACAAGGACAATGGCTGAGAGTTCTGGGAGCGGCTTTGTTGCTGGTGACAAGTATTTTGACCAACCAATCTTTGGCCGCACCGATGCTTGAGAAAGATGAGCTTGTTTTAGGGTTTATAAAATTAACCGATTGTGTTCCGCTGATCATCGCTAAGGAGAAGGGATTTTTTGAAGAGGAAGGTTTGTTTGTGACGCTGCAGGCCCAAGCCAATTGGAAAGTTTTGATGGATCGCGTGATTAGCGGTGAACTTGATGGGGCGCACATGCTGGCTCCCGCTCCTTTAGGGGCGGCCTTGAATTTAGGGACCAAAGCGGATATCACTGTTCC
>CAYXGG010000010.1:57443-77584 GCA_964464475.1 uncultured Planctomycetales bacterium
AAATCAGAATACGTCGGGGCCAATGCCGACGTGATTGCCAATAGCATGACCGGGATTTATGAATATGAGAAGGGCGATAAACGCGCCGAACCCGATTTTAACGTATTTTTTCGTAACCAGTCGTCTTATCCGTATTACAGCAGCGCGGTCTGGTGGTTGACTCAGTTACGTCGTTGGGGAATGATCCCTGAGGCTAAACCGGATGAATGGTACGCGGATACGGCGAAGAAAATTTTTCAACCTGAAATTTGGAAAGCAGCCGCAGAAGAGCTCGTTAAAGAAGGTAAATTGTCAGCGACGGAAATTCCTCAGACCGATGGTTATTTGCCAGCTTCGAGTGATTTTATTGATGGAGTTTCCTTTGATGGGCGAAAGCCGAATGATTATTTGAAGAAATTTTCAATAGGTTTGAAGGAGTAGTGGCTGGATTTGCTAAAGGAAGGACATTTTATGGGTAAGAAAACGTTAGGTGACAAAAAAGGTCAAATGGCGATGGAGTTAACAGCGGATCAAAACGTAATTTCCTGTTGGAACGTTCGAAAGGCCAGCGCGGCGTTTTGGGCGACGATTGGAGTCCCGCTGGTCTCCTTCGGCATTTTTTTGTTTGGTTGGTCATTGGTGGCGGCGAATGTCAATACGAGTCTGGGGAAGCTTCCCGGGCCACCGCAAGTGTGGGAACAGGCGCAGGAGTTGTGGAAAGAACATCATGCCGAGGGTCTCAAACGCAAAGAATTTTTTGCCAAGCAGGAACAGCAAAATGCACAAAAATTAGCGGAAGATCCGACGGCCCAAGTTAAGCTCCGTAAGTACACCGGAAAACCAACGTATCTGCAGCAAATTTGGACCAGCTTGGTGACGGTGTTTGCCGGTTTTTTTCTCGCCTCCGTAATCGCTGTTCCCGTGGGTATACTTTGTGGTTTGAATAAGACGATGATGTCCGCCTTTAATCCGTTTATTCAAATTTTCAAACCTGTGTCCCCGTTGGCCTGGTTGCCGTTGGTCACGATGATTGTGAGTGCTGTGTACACCAATCAAAACGGCGGGTTGGAAAAATGTTTTATCATTTCTGCCATCACGGTGTCATTGTGCTCGTTGTGGCCGACGATCATCAACACCGCCCAGGGTGTCGCCAGCGTCGATAAAGATATTATCAATGTCTCCCGGGTTTTGAAGCTAGGTTGGTTTACGCATGTGTTTAAAATTATCCTGCCTTCTTCGTTGCCGTTAATTTTTACAGGGTTGCGAATTTCGCTGGGGGTAGGGTGGATGGTTTTGATTGCTTCCGAGATGCTCGCTCAAAATCCAGGATTGGGAAAATTTGTTTGGGATGAGTTTCAAAATGGTAGCAGCAACTCCCTGTCACGGATCATGGTCGCGGTGTTTACTATTGGCATTATTGGTTTTGTCTTGGACCGGATCATGGTGATGCTGCAAAAGGCGGTTAGCTTTCAACGGCAATAAAAGCGGTAAACAGAAAGTAAATATTATGGCTTTGATTGAATTTAAAAATGTCGTCAAAGGGTATGGGGTGGAAGAGGACTATCGTCGAGTCTTGAACGGTATTAACTTGACCATTCAGGAGGGGGAATTTGTCGCTATTGTGGGTTTTTCTGGTACCGGCAAAACGACGTTGATTTCCTTAGTGAGCGGTTTATTGCATCCTGAAGAAGGGCAAGTGTTCCTGAAAGGAAAACCGATCCTAGGGCCCGGCCCGGATCGCGGGGTCGTGTTTCAGAATTATTCCCTGCTGCCTTGGCTGAGTGTGTACGGCAATATTGAGCTTGCGGTGCGGCAGGTTTTTCCTGCTTGGGATGATGATAAGCGCCGACAGCACATTGATAAATATATTGCGATGGTGAATTTGTCCCCGGCTCGTTTTAAGAAACCTGCCGAGCTTTCCGGTGGGATGCGTCAGCGGGTTGCGGTTGCACGTGCGCTCGCGATGAATCCACAGATCCTTTTGTTGGATGAACCATTGGGCGCTTTGGACGCATTAACACGTGGCACACTGCAGGAAGAAATCGCCCGCATCTGGAGCCAGGAACGCAAAACCGTTATTCTCATTACGAATGATGTCGATGAAGGCATGTTGCTGGCGGACCGGATTATTCCGCTCAATCCTGGGACTGCCGGCGCGACGTTGGGGCCGGAGTTCCGTATCAATCTTCCTCGCCCGCGGGATAAGAAAACGCTAAATCATAACGCCGAGTACAAAAAAATTCGTAATGACATTCTCAAATATTTAATCAACATCAGTGAAAGTAAGAAAGAACGTGACGCTGTTAACACGATCGCGCTTCCCAATCTAACTCCGGCGGCGGTGTGAGGGCCTAACCATGCAATCACCGTTATTACAGTTTGAAAATATTTCTAAAGTTTATCCATCGGCCAAGGGCGCTTATCCGGTTATTGAAGGATTTGATTTGTCGATTGCCCGGGAAGAATTTGTATCGATCATCGGGCATTCCGGTTGCGGAAAGTCAACGGCGCTGATGATGGCGGCGGGTCTTTCGGAGATATCGAGGGGCTATATCTTTTTAGCCAGTCAGGAAATTGTGGGGCCGGGCCCCGATCGGGGAATGGTGTTTCAGGCTCCTAGTTTGCTACCGTGGCTGACGGCCTTTGAGAACGTGATGTTGGGAGTTAACCAAGTTTACCCGCATGGCACCAGACAACAGCGGGAAGACATCGCGGCGTATTATTTGTCGCGGGTAGGTTTAAGTGACAGTCTTCATAAGAAAGCGAGTGAATTATCCAATGGCATGAAGCAGCGCGTGGGAATCGCTCGGGCGTTCGCGCTTAAGCCGAAGGTTCTCTTATTGGATGAACCCTTTGGCATGCTGGATTCGCTAACTCGAGTGGAATTACAGGAAGTTTTGTTGGAGGTGTGGTATTCGGAAAAAATTACGGCTGTGATGGTGACGCATGACGTGGACGAAGCGATTTTTTTGTCTGACCGCGTGGTTATGATGACCAGCGGTCCTCGAGCCAAAGTGGGCGACATTGTTCATATCAATTTTCCTCGACCACGTTTGCGTACGGAAGTTATGGAGCATCCGGACTATTACGGCTATCGAGGGCGGCTGATAGATTTTCTGGAAGGAGTTTCTGATAAAGCAGTCTCAACATCGAAAGCGGACCAGGCACATGGCTGAATTCATCGGGTGCTGCTTGAGTCTATAAAATGAAAAATAATTTTAGGGAAAAGAGGAAGATTATGACACGTGTACGAATGCTATTGACCACGCTGATACTGCTGAGTGCTCTAGTATTAAAGGTTGCTCCAGTTCAGGCTGGACCGCAGTTAAATAAGTATTTGCCTTCCGTCTTGAAGGCGGATTTGGAGTATCGTTATCGGGTTGAGTATCGCCAGAATTATGATTTTAGTGACGCACGGGATGATGAAGATGCTTTTCATTTGGGACGAACGCGCCTTACGTTGAAATATAATCCGATTAAAGAATTGGGGCTATTTTTTCAGGGCCAGGACTCCAGAATCTCGGAAGCCAATACCGTTAATAAAGCTTTGTTTGAGAATTACTTGGATATTCGTCAGCTTTATGTTGATTACACGGACAACGTGGTTTTTGAGCCAGTGCAATTAAATAAACTTTCGGCCCGAGTGGGGCGTCAAGAATTTTCTTATGGGGCGCAGCGCTTGATTGGCGGGTTTAATTGGTCTAACGTCGCGCAAACTTTTGACGGCGCGAAAGTGGGTTTTCATTTTGTGCCCGGGCACATTCAGTTGGATATTTTTGGCGGCGATAAGACGCAGAATAAGTCGCCGCGAGAGTTTGATGATTTTTATGATGGTTCTTCTCGAGAACGATTTTATGGTTATTACGCGACAGCCAAAGTTTTCGGGGAAACCTTTTTGGATCAGTATTTATTCCGGCGGGAAACCGATCGGAATATTTCTTTCGGTCCCAGTGGTTCGGGCCAGGTGGACAATTACACGGCCGGCGGGCGGATTAAAAAAGCGTTTAGGAATGGGTGGGACATTGAAGGAGAAGCCGCAGGGCAATGGGGAGAATTTCGCGGTAAGGACGTACGCGCGGGGATGGCGGCCGGTCAGGTCGGTTACACCTTTAACAATTTAGGTTGGAAGCCGCGAGCATCGTTTGAATATGTTTATGGGAGCGGCGATGAGGACGCGACGGACGATGAGTTAAACACCTTCGATAATTTGTATCCCACGAACCACTTGTTTTACGGGAACATTGATTTTGCCAGTTTGCAGAACATGAATCATATTCATTATCAACTGACGGCCAAACCGCACAAGAAAGTCAAGCTCCAAGCGGACTGGCGCATGCTATTTTTAGCTGAAGTGAGGGATTCGTATTATTCGGTCGCTCGAGCGGTGGTGCGCACGGCAACCCGGGACGTGGATGATCACCTGGGGAATGAAATTGATCTCACGGCGGACTTTAAACTCAATGATTATATCGCTCTGCAGGCGGGGTATTCGCATTTCTTCGCGGGTGATTATCTGGCGGATACGGGGGCTAATGACGACGCGGATTTTGTTTATTTTCAAACGACGTTCAGTCTTTAGTTAAGAAATATGGGCCCAGCGCTTAAGGGAGAAGCGCTTGCCATGTCACATGATAAGATCGAACATTATTTGCAGCGGCAGGGAGATTTGTCGACGACACCTGACGCCGGCGTGACGGCGGTGGAAAAATTTGCTTACCAGCATGATTTTCAACAACTACCTCTGGGGACTCGCTTGTATGAGGATTTGATCCCCAAACAAACTCCCGGCCCGGGACAGCAGTACGCATTTTTAGTGGATTTGGATCGCTGTACGGGTTGCAAAGCGTGTGTCACCGCATGTCATAGTGAAAACGGATTGTCTGAAGATGAAACTTGGCGGTCGGTGGGATTGCTCCAGGGCGGTTCCGGAAGCACGGCAACGCTGCAGCACGTGACGACCGCCTGCCATCACTGTTTAGAACCGGGTTGTTTGCAAGGCTGTCCGGTTGATGCGTACGAGAAGGACGCAGCGACGGGGATTGTGAAACATTTAGACGATCAGTGTTTTGGCTGCCAGTATTGCACTTTTATGTGTCCGTATGAGGTTCCGAAGTTTATTCCTCAAAAGGGCATTGTGCACAAATGTGATATGTGTATAAGTCGTCTCAAGGTAGGCGAAGCGCCGGCCTGTAGTCGCGCTTGCCCGAATGGGGCGATCAAAATTAGTTTGGTCGATAAGGCAGAAATCGCAGCGACGCCACAAAATTACGTGAACATTCCCGACGCGCCGGACTCACGCATCACGTTGCCTACCACTCGGTATGTGACGACTCAAAAGTTTTCTCCCGACACAGTATCGGCGGATTTTTATACGTTACGTCCGGAGCATACCCATTGGCCGTTGATTGTGTTGCTAGTGTTCACGCAGTTGTCGGTGGGTGCTTTTGGGGCGGAGTCCTGGCTTAAAGCCGCGCTCGCGCCGCAACTGTCGGCTCGTTTTGCGTCCTTTTCCGCATTGGTCGCGTTGGGGGCCGGATTGTTGGCGCTAGGAGTCAGTGTTTTTCATTTAGGAAGGCCATGGCTTGCGTTTCGTGCGGTGTTAGGTTTTCGGCATTCTTGGTTTAGTCGCGAGGTGGTCGCTTTTGGGGGATTTACTTTTTGCGCGACGCTATATTCTTTGAGTCAATTAAGATTCCCGCAAAATGCTGCACTGACTGACACGTTATTGTGGGCGACGCACCTATTGGGATTAACCGGGGTTGGCTGCTCGGTCATGGTTTATGCGGTGACGGGGCGACCATTTTGGTCACGCGCTATGACGGCCATGAAGTTTTTTTTATCAACGGCGATTTTGGGAATGACGACAACGTTGTTGACGTCGCTCGCTATGATCGTCATTCAGGGAGAGGTTATTATCCGAGAATTTTTCGGTTCTTTGGGAAGCGACCTGTGCTTCGCGATCGCTTGGCTATTGGCGGTCAAAATGTTGCTGGAAGCCAAAGTCTTGATTCATGCGCATGACCGCGACATGACGGCGCTTAAGAAAACCGCTTTGCTGATGCGCCATGTTTTGGGAAACGTGACTAAAGCACGATTGATTTTGGGTGGCCTGGGGGGCGTGGTGCTGGCCGCGGCGCTGTCTAAGTCGGGATCACAGTTGCCTAATGGGTGGCTGTTGGCGTCGGTTATGGTGTTGTGGCTTTCTGTCTTAGCGGGAGAAATGTGTGAACGCTATTTATTTTTTCGAGCTGTGGTGCCTTTAAAAATGCCGGGAGCAACTCCGTGAAAAATCGTTTAGAGGACAATCGGGATCATTCTGGTAGAAAGCTTCCGCGTTTTTTGCATCAACGGGACGGGAAGCTAACGGAAGAGTTAGCGCTGGCTCCATCAGCGCTAGGGTTGGGGCATTTGCCCAAACGTTTGGAACCCGATGGACGGGCGGAACTGGTTTGTGGATTTTGCTCAACCGGGTGCAGCTTGACGGCGCATTTAAAAAAAGGGGAAGCGATCAACCTGACGCCCACTCAAAACTATCCGGTTAATCAGGGAGAGGCTTGCCCGAAAGGATGGGAAGCGTTGACGCCGCTCGCAGCATCAGATCGGGCACGAACGCCTTATTTGCGTAATGCCGCCGGTCGTTTGGTTCCGGTAAGTTGGGACAAAGCACTTAAGGTTTTTGTGAGTCAGTTTAAAGGGATTCAATCTGTTTATGGTCCGGAGAGCGTCGCGTTTTTAAGCACGGGACAGATTTGTACCGAGGAGATGGCGCTGTTAGGCGCTTTGGCCAAATTCGGTATGGGTATGATTCATGGCGATGCCAACACGCGGCAGTGCATGTCCACGGCCGCGGTTGCGTATAAACAATCGTTCGGTTTTGACGCGCCACCGTTTACGTATAAAGATTTTGAAGAGTCGGAAGTTTTGGTTTTTGTGGGAGCGAATCCTTGCCTGGCCCATCCGATCATGTGGCAGAGGGTTTTAAAAAATCCGCATCAGCCTAAAATTATCGTCGTGGACCCGCGGCGAACGGAGACCGCGGCTGCCGCGACCCGGCATTATGCGATTACTCCCAAATCGGATTTAACCCTACTCTATGGGTTGGCGCATCTATTAATGGCCGGGGGACATATCGATGAGAATTTCATCGCGCAATCCACCACGGGGTTCACGGAATTTAAAGAGCACGTGGCGGCTTTTCGTCCGGAGATGGTTGCTGCGGTCACAGGTCTATCGTTGGCCAGTCTAAAGGAATTCGCTGCTCTGATCGCCGCGAGCAACCGAGTTTCATTCTGGTGGACCATGGGTGTAAATCAAAGCCATGAAGGAGTTCGTACCGCGCAGGCCATTATTAATTTGGCGTTGATGACCGGAAATATCGGTCGCCCGGGGACGGGTGCTAACTCCATCACCGGTCAGTGCAACGCGATGGGGTCCAGGATTTTTAGCAATACCACGAATCTTTTGGGCGGGCGGGATTTTCTGAACGAGACCCATCGTCAGGAAGTGGCAAAAATACTCGGTCTAGAAGAGTCGGTAATTCCTCGCCGGAACAGTTTGGCTTACGATCAAATCATTGAGCAGATTCCGGTTAATAAAATTAAGGGATTATGGATTATTGCCACTAATCCAGCTCATTCTTGGATTAACCAGGATGATTTTCGTTCAATGATGCAAGGGTTAAATTTTTTAGTGGTGCAGGATATGTATCACAGCACGGAAATGGCTAGGATGGCGGACCTCGTGCTTCCTGCCGCCGGTTGGGGAGAAAAGGAAGGCACCATGATCAATTCCGAACGCCGCATTGGGTTGGTGCGCAAAGTAGCCCGGGCCCCGGGTCAGGCGTTGGCGGATTTTTATATTTTTAAATTGATCGCAGAATATTGGGGCTGTGGGTCGATGTTTAAAGACTGGGAATCGCCGGAAGCGGTTTTTGGTATTTTAAAAAAGCTTTCTGCCGGGACGCCTGCGGATATTACAGGTATTCGTCATTATCGAATGTTAGAAAAGCTCGGTGGCGTGCAGTGGCCGTGCCGTGAGGTCAGAGAGGGACTGGATAGGCAACGGCGATTATTTGCTGACGGGAAATTCTTTCACCCTGATGGAAAAGCGCGTTTTATTTTTGAGGCGGTTCGTCCTGTTCCGGAAGCCGCTAGCAAAGAGTTTCCTTTCTCTTTGTTAACCGGGCGAGGGACTTCCGCTCAGTGGCATACCGGAACACGTACGAGTAAATCGGGAGTGTTAAGAAAGCTTTATCCGCAAGAACTTTACGTTGAAATTAATCCTGAGGATGCTCGTCGCTTAAATATTCAGACGGGCCAATGGGTTTGGGTTGTCACTCGGCGAGCACAGGCGCGCGCTAGGGGAGTCGTGATGTCGGCGTTGAAGCCGGGGCAATTGTTTATGCCGATGCATTATGAAGCGACTAATCGTTTAACCTTTGCGGCTTTTGATCCTTATTCGCGGCAGCCTTCTTATAAAATGTGCGCTGCCGCGTTACGAAAGGAGTGATTTTATGAATATTACGAATGAGAAGGGGTTTATCAATTTTGGGGCGGGGCCGTTGGTTCGGGCCATCTGTGTCTCTCCAGGAGGAATTCCTAAACATACCATTCATAATGTGTATGTTGATCGGCGTGGATTGATTGGGGATGGCCACCATCATGAAAAACATAACCGACCCACGCAATCCGTTTGTCTGCAGGATTGGGAACTGTTGGAGGATTTGCGACAGGAGGGTTTTAAACTTGACTGCGGAACCATTGGAGAAAATATTACGGTCATGAATGCTCATGTGCAGTCCATGACCCCGGGTACGGTTTTGGAATTCGCCGGAGGCGTAACGGTGGAACTCACCAAGCCGCGGCACCCGTGTTATGTTTTAGACAGTATTGATCCTCGTCTTAAAAATGTTATTGCCGGTCGCTGTGGTTATTATGCTCAGGTTTTGAAGGAAGGGTTCCTGGAAGAAGGAGCACGCATTAACATTGTCGCTTCATCATAGAAAAGATTCTTGACAGGTTTTAGGCCGATGCGTATACTTCGTTTAGTTTTAAAGGGCATTGATGTCCTCTTGAATTGGCGACGATCGTCTCTTCAGGAGGATTTTTTTGTGGACCGATAAAGTATTGATGCTTTGGTAGGTTCCGCTTAAGTTAATGTGATTTAAGGAAGGGCGTTGAGGCCCCCGCTGCTGTCTTGCGACAGCAAGACGCGGGGGCCTTTGTGTTTTAAACGCGGTAAGTTCGGGGAAGTTAAGACCCGCGATTTTAAAGAAAGGAGTAAAGACGATGAATAATTCCAACACCCTCGTTGCCGAAGAATTAAACCGTAATCTGACCACCATCTCTTGGGGGTTTGCGTTATCGGTTCTTTTATTTGACGCGTGCATGATGTTCTATGGCTTTTTGCACGTGTAGTTTGATTCGCCGTTCGGGGAGAGTGGCGGTTGATGTTGTTGGGGCGGTCTTTCGTTCTCCCTCCTTTGGCCAATTCCCTAAAAAGAATTTGTGTTTAAAGGAAAAGACCGCCTCCTTTTTGATTTTAGATTAGTATTTTATTTGAGATGAAAATGATTTTTGGGAAAGATCAAAGAGCTGTCAAAAAATATAACTTAACAAGATTATGATGGTGAACAAAATAAATATTGACAATGAAAAAGTCAAAAGTTATACTCGCAACATCTCAAGAGCGGGGAGGTTCTTGAATGTTGGTAAGTCGATGCCTATAGATCGGCTTAAGTTAAGGGTGGGCAAAGATGTCCTCTGTTGGCCAAAAGTGTGGCCGATAGGGGATTTTTTATTTGGGCGGGGAGGTCCAAACGAAACCCATGTGTGCACAGAAAAAACCAAAGTCAAGATAGTTAAACAGTTAAGAACTTCTAAGGTGAAGGGAGACCACAATGGACCAAATTAATTCAGGTGATACAGCGTGGGTGCTGATTTCGACAGCCCTAGTCATGTTAATGACGCCGGGGTTGGCTTTTTTTTACGGAGGTTTAGTTAGACGTAAGAATGTTTTAGGTATTTTTATGCAATGCTTTGCCGCTCTAGCTGTTTTGTCTTTGTTATGGGTGTTTTTTGGGTATAGCATGTCATTTAAACCCGGCAATCCTTACATTGGTGATTTGAGCTGGTTTGCCTTAAAAGGAGTAGGTGCTGAGCCTAACGCTGATTACGCAGCTACCATTCCTCATGGGACTTTTATGATCTTTCAGATGATGTTTGCCGTTATTACGCCGGCATTGATCATTGGGGCCTTTGCGGAAAGAATGAAATTTTCTGCTTACATTTTGTTTATTATTCTTTGGTCGTTTTTGGTTTACTACCCTATTTGTCATATGGTTTGGGCGGTCGGCGGGATGATCCGCACTTGGGGCGCTTTGGATTTTGCCGGTGGGACGGTTGTTCATATTAACGCCGGTATTGCGGCCTTGGTTAGCGCCATTGTATTAGGAAAAAGATCCGGGACCATGCACATGGGTGTTCATAACCTGCCTTTTGCAGTTTTGGGTGCAGCGTTACTGTGGTTTGGTTGGTTTGGTTTTAACGCCGGTAGTGCGTTAGGTGCTGGTGCTTTGGCCAGCAGCGCTTTTGTGGCTACTCACATTGCGGCGGCCGCTGCCGGTTTAAGCTGGGCGGTGATTGAATGGATTAAAAGTGGAAAACCAACCACGTTGGGTGTCATTACCGGGGCGGTCGCCGGTCTGGTTGCCATTACGCCAGCGGCGGGCTTTGTAGATCCGGTTGGTGCTGTTTGGATTGGTTTATTAGTGAGTGTTTTCTGCTTTTTCGCGGTCAGTGTCATTAAAGCTAAATTGGGGTATGATGACACCTTGGACGCTTTTGGGGTCCATGGTATCGGTGGTATTTGGGGCGCTTTAGCGACGGGGCTTTTTGCTCAAAAGTCCGTCAACTCCGCTGGAGCGGATGGCTTATTATATGGAAACCCGGAACTGTTTTTTATCCAGTTAAAAGCGGTTCTCTTTTCAGTGGTGTATTCCTTTGTGGTGACTTTTGTGATCATGAAAGTGATCGACATGATCATGGGGATGAGGGTCAATCAAGAGGATGAAGTCATGGGGTTAGACTTAACGCAGCACCATGAAAGAGCTTACACCATTTTAGACTAATGATTATTGAGAAAAGGAGAACTATATATGAAACTTATCACTGCTATCATTCAGCCGCATCGCTTGGATGAAGTCAAACAGGCATTATATGAACAGGACGTCAATTTAATCACGGTTAGCGAATGTTTAGGTCACGGTCGCCAAAAAGGCGTGGATGAGTTTTATCGTGGGACCAAAGAGACCGGTAACCTTTTGCGTAAATTGCGTCTTGATATTGCGGTCAACGATGATTATGTGGACCGAACGATTAAAGCCATTATCAAGGGCGCTCGCACCGGAAAAATCGGTGACGGAAAGATTTTCGTTTCTGATTTGCCGCGTTGCATCCGGATTCGTACTGGCGATGAAGGTTCGCAAGCGATTGGTTAACGCGCTTTAGTGGATTCTCGGGATAGATTGTTGGGAAGGCAATATTCGTTGACGCTTATGGAGCGCGTTGCTAGAATACGGCCTTTCCAACAATCTTCTTGATTTTTTTTGAGCTAAAAGCTTTTGATTTGAATCAGGTTATACAAAGGGAGAACACATCAACTAAGGAGTCAAGCATGAGTGACATTACCAAAAAAAGACGCCAGCTGATTCAAGAGTTTGATCAGTCTGTCGTCAATCTGAAGGAGCAGATCATGACCGATTTTTCAGAAGGGAAAGCGACAAAAACAGTGGTCGATACTTATGGGGACAACGTATTTAATTTGAAAGCGATGCGCGAAACGCTGTCGGATAAAGCGTTTCAATCCTTGAGTGCTACGATTAAATCCGGCGGTAAACTTGATCCCTCCATTGCCGATGAAGTTGCTGAAGCCATGAAAAAATGGGCTATCTCTAAAGGGGCAACTCATTTTACTCATTGGTTTCAACCGTTGACCAATACCACCGCCGAAAAGCATGATTCATTTATTAGTTACGATGATAATGGCGAGATTATTTTAAAATTTAGCGGCAAAGAATTGATTCAAGGTGAACCGGATGCCTCTTCTTTCCCTTCGGGCGGCTTGCGTGCCACCTTTGAGGCTCGCGGTTATACCGGCTGGGATCCAACTTCTCCAGCGTTTATCAAACAGGGACCGGAAGGTGCCACACTTTGCATTCCGACCTTTTACATCGGTTATCACGGTGAAGCTTTGGATAAGAAAACCCCGTTGCTGCGCTCGATGAACGCTTTATCCAAGCAGGTTTGCCGTCTGGCGGCTTTGTTTGGTATTGATGTTAAAGGTAAACGTGCTTATTGTACGCTCGGGCCGGAGCAGGAATACTTTTTGATTGATAAAGCCCACTACGAAGCTCGGATGGACTTGATCCAGACGGGGCGCACCCTATTCGGCCGTAAGCCAGCCAAGCACCAACAGCAGGAAGATCAGTATTTCGGTGCCATCAAACCACGCATCATGGCTTTCATGGAAGAGCTTGATCGCACGCTATGGGGTTTGGGAGTTCCAGCGAAGACGCGACACAACGAGGTTGCCCCGGCTCAGTATGAAATCGCGCCGATTTTTGAAGACTTAAATACGGGCGTTGATCACAATATGATGGCGATGGAAGTTATGCGCCAGATTGCCGACAAACTCGGTTTGGTTTGTCTTCTCCATGAAAAACCGTTTGCGGGTGTTAATGGTTCCGGTAAGCATAACAATTGGTCCATTGTTGGTCCAGATGGCAAAAACTGGTTATATCCAGGCAAAACACCGCACGAAAACGCGAAATTTTTAACTACGTTGTGCGCGATTATTAAAGCGGTCGATTCTTACGCGGATCTTTTGCGGGTCACGGTGGCAACGGCTGGCAATGATCATCGTTTGGGTGCTAACGAAGCTCCACCGGCGATCGTTTCCATTTTCCTTGGAGATCAGCTTTTTGATATCGTCGAACAAATTGAAAAGGGTGGCGCTAAGAGCTCGAAGGAAGGCAGCACCATTCATGTTGGTGTTGATGCGTTTCCGATTTTGGCTAAGGATACGACGGACCGTAACCGTACCTCGCCCTTTGCGTTCACGGGGGCCAAGTTCGAATTCCGTGCCGTTGGTTCCAACCAAAATCCGTCTGCGGCTAATATGGTTCTCAACACTATTGTCGCCGAAGCGATCAGTGATATCTGCGATCAACTCGAAGCTGATAAAAAGGCCGGTAAGAACTTTAACACTTCTTTACAGAAGGTTCTTCAAGACATCGTCAAGAAGCATAAACGAGTCCTTTTTAATGGTGACGGTTATACCGAGGAATGGCACAAAGAAGCTAAGAAACGCGGTCTTCCGAATATGAAAACTACACCTGAGGCACTCGAAGTACTTAAGGACAAGAAGAACATTGAGGTCTTGGTGAAGCACGGTGTTCTGTCCGCGAAAGAGATTGCTTCGCGGTATGAAATCAACAAACATGCCTATGGCACTGTTATCACGATCGAAGGTGATTGCGCCTTGACCATGGCCCGTACTCAGTTGATTCCGGCAGCGCTGGAATTTCAAGCCGAGTTAACCTCCAGTGCGAAATCGGTAACGCAGAAGAAATTGCTTAAGACCGTTTCTGGGTTGATCGATAAAGCTATCATCGCGGCGGATGCCTTGGAAGGGGCTTTGGATAAGCATGATTACGCGAAAATAAATGCGGGGATGGTTAAGCTGCGCGAAGCCATTGACGCACTTGAAGGTTATGTGCCATCGAACATCTGGCCATTACCGTCTTATGCAGAAATGCTGTTAATGAATGCGTAAGGTGCGTTATTGACGTTTGTACAATTATCTCAATAAGTTTTCGAGAAACAAACGTCGATATATTGGTCTTCCACCGTTTATTTATTAAGGCAAAGACCAATAGAAACCAGTTCGCTAAAAGGGCTCAAGGATGTTCTCTATTTCATCCTTGAGCCCTTTTGGTTTAACTCAAGTCTATTATGATCCTTTTTATTAAACACATCGACATTGAAGGTCCCGGAACGATTGAAACTTTTATTAATGAAAGGGGTCTCCCATCACGTACCATCGCTTTGCATGAGGGAGAACAATTGCCAAAGGATTTAGCCGGTTTGGATGCGATTGTTTCCTTGGGGGGGCCTATGAATGTAGACGAAGAAGAGAAGTATCCTTTTCTTAAACAAGAAGATCAATTCCTTAAAAAAGCGATTGAACAGTCTGTTCCGGTGTTGGGTATTTGTCTAGGTTCACAGTTATTAGCGAAGGCTGCCGGCGCTAAGGTCGTTAAGTCTCCGGTGAAGGAAGTCGGTTGGTTTAAAACGAGTTTGACTTCTGCGGGCCAACAGGATCCGTTGTTTGTGGGTTTGTCTCGCGAGATTGATGTTTATCATTGGCATGAGGATATGTGGGAGCTGCCGGTGAGCGGGCAGTTATTGGCAACTTCCTCGGGGTGCCCGCATCAGGCGCTTAAGGTCGGCAACAATGCTTATGGTTTGCAATTTCATATAGAAATTACCGACGCGATCATTCGCGATTGGTGTCAGCGTTATTTTTCTTCCTCTGATTTAAATCTGCATCAGCAGGCCCAGGAAATGCTATTCCGTTATGCCCAAAAGCAAGCGGCTTTTAATGCTGCCGCGTATCAAATTTATGACAATTTTTTGAAAATTGCGGCAACCGGTAAGATCTGAAAGAATTTCCTTTCTTTAGAATTCTCATGTATTATTTCTGGCAGCTATTTTAATTATTAGTTACTCATGAAGGAGAAAAAATGAGGATTAGGTTGTTTTGCATTTTTTTGTGTTTTATAGCATTAGCCCTGGAGGCATCTTCAGCCATCGGAGAATGCCTTGAACCCGATCGCCCTTCGGCGAGCATGCCGCAGACTCCGCATTGCGAATTTCGTTCTTGTCCCCAAAGCGAGATTGAGGAGTATAAACGTCAGATTGATGTGTATCTTGAGTTGTGGCGGCGCTATTCCGAGGCCATGATGGAATATTTAAATTGTGAGCAGCAGCGGATTGTTGACGACTGGAACCGATTCGTTAAGCCCCAGGAAAATAATTAAAATTTAAGGAGAAAAGACTGATGGTTGATCGTTTTTTTAAGTTAAGTGTTTTGTTATTCGTTATTCATGCGGTATTTGGTCCTTCTATGGTGGGGGCTGATCCGGAAGTGGAGCTGAATCAGAAAATTCACTTTAGTGTTCCCGTTGATAAATATTTGTTTAACACGCAGTTGTTAAAGGATCATCCTCAGGCGAATGGAAAGGTCGAGTTGACGCTCCCGGGAAGATGGTTTGATCCGATGCTTAAACTAGAGATGGTTTCTAAAGAATCAGCGACGTATGGCACGGTTCAAGACGCCATTCGTGCGGGTTTCTCAGCGATGAAAGCGATGGATATCGAGTGGATTAAAAAGGGATTTGTTAATGGAGAAGCTACTGAATTGGAGTCCGTTCTCAAAGATCCCGATACGGCGGCGAGAATTAAAGCGCTTAATCAGGACAAGTCCAGTATTTATCTTAACGGAATTGTTGAGTATAAAGATTTTCGTGTCGTTGTGGTTGCGCAAACCGAAGATTCTCCTGTAACGCCTTTTTCTTTTCAATTGACCCCTGAAGGCTGGAAGCAAACGAACGCGTTAGCGGCGGACGAAGGCTTTTCGATTATTTTAAGCGCGTTGTTGAATGGTCAGGTTAACGTGGTTCAACCTTAAGGTTATTATTTGAAAAATCAATCTAAGTCTTGGTTTGCTTTAACGCTGAGCGGTGGTTATGTTTTACTAAGCGGGTGGGCTTTTGTGAAAGGCGCGCGGGCCAGCGGCTGGTTTCGTGATCTGGAAATTTGGTTGTTGACCATCCCGTGGTCAATCTTGTTTGTGAAAAGCGGCCTAAGTTATTCTTGGCAACGGCTGATAAGCACTAGTAATCAGAGTTGGACAGAAAAAACTTTGTGGAACGCGCCGTTATTGTTTTTCGTTGCCTTAAATGGATTCTTGTTTTATGGATTGGGCGTTAAACTTGCGGCTGGAATGAAATGGATATACAGAAAAATCAAAAATCGCCATGAATAATGCAATCCTGCTAATTTCTTGCCCGGATCGTAAAGGTATTACGGCTACCGTGGCGAATTTTGTTTACAAGTATGACGGTAATATTCTGGATGCGGTTCAGCATATTGATGAGCAGTCCAATACTTTCTTTTTGCGGGTGGAATGGGCCTTAAAAGATTTTAAGCTTCGTCGAGAACAGATCAAAAAGACTTTTGCTCCCTTGGCGGTCAAATATGGCATGACCTGGCAGTTATTCTTTTCCGATGAACGAGTAGATCTCGCGGTATTGGTTTCTCAGAAGACCCACTGCTTGTATGATTTGTTACTTCGCCAGCAAGCCGGGCAGCTCCCGGGTCGTGTTCGAGTAATTATCAGCAATCATCTCGATGCTAAATCGGTGGCGCGAAGTTTTCACATCCCGTTTTATTATTTTTCTATTCAATCTGGTCGAAAGTTGGAACAAGAACAAAAAGTGTTAAACGTTCTTAAGAAATTTCGCGTCGAGGGTTTGGTATTGGCGCGGTACGGGCAGATTCTCAGTGAACATTTTGTCGCTCGCTATCCACAACGGATTATCAACATTCATCATTCCTTTTTGCCGGCTTTTGTCGGGGCTCAACCCTATGCCCAAGCCTATCGAAAGGGCGTCAAAATTATTGGGGCAACCAGTCATTATGTCATTCCCGAGTTGGACCAGGGACCCATCATCGAACAAGATACCGTGCGCATCTCGCATCGAGATTCGTTAAAGGATTTGGTACGCAAGGGAGAAGATTTGGAGAAAATGGTGTTAAGTCGCGCAGTGCGCTGGCATATGGAACGAAAAATTCTCGTTTACAATCACAAGACAGTGGTGTTTGACTAATCATGAATAAGCTATTAGACGTAAAGATTTCGGAAGTGTTGCAAGGGGATTTCGCTTTCGAAGCATTAAATTTGTTGTTGGTCTTTCAGGTGAATTGCCCGGGCTGTTTTACTTATGCTTTGCCACTGGCTAATCAGATCACTCAGCAATATGGTGATAAAGTGCTAAAGGTGTTGGGGCTTTCCACAGCCTTTGAGGATTTTGATTTGAATACTTTAGACAACACGCGAAAACTTATAAAGAGAGGGTCGCTCGTTGGGGAAACAAAAAAGACTTTAAGTCGGGGCGGATATGACAAGCTTCCTTATGATATTCTTTTTCCAGTGGCGTTTGATTCGCTTTCAGCAAATGAAAATTTAAATCAACAAAAAGAGATTGAGAAAGTTTGCGCTGCCATTCCTGATTTTGGCGAGTTAAGCGATGGCAAAAAAGAAATGGTCCGCCGGCAGGTAAGGGAATATCTGGCCCACAAGCAGTTTGTCGCACACACTTTTGATGCCAATAACCTCCGTGGCACCCCATCGTGGGTTTTGTTTGATAAGGATTTGAATATTCTGTGGGAAGATTTTGGGCATGTGTCGAAGGAAGCATTAGTGAAGATTCTTGAACGGCACGAGTCAGTTTAACTCAACAAACAATTAATGTGTTTTGGGAGCAGGCGTTGATAAAGCCATTAACAAAGAAATTCTTTTTGCAATTACAAGATAGGTGTGTTTGATTGAAAATTATTCTAGAGAATACAGAAAGGCTTTGGGATAGTGAGAGATAGTCTATTGAGAGGCGTGATGCCGAATTTATTATTGGCCGGTTGTGTTTTTGCCGGAACAATGGAAGACGTGATCAAAACCCAGGCGACACAATGCGTGCAAACGATCAGCGAGGACAATTATGATGGCCTCATTAGTTGTACGCATCCGTTGATTGTGACAATGAATGGTGACCGACAGAAAATGCGGGCAATGCTCGAGGCTGGCGGCGCTCAAATGCTGGCCGAAGGCATGGATATTGAGAAAGTCGACATTGGTGAGCCGCAGCAGGTAGGGCATACGGAGAAAATGAATTATGCCCTGGTTCCGCAACAAATCACGATTAAAGTCCCTCAAGGAAAATTAATTCAGGATGGGTGGCTGCTCGGTATTTCTGAAGATCATGGGGTCACGTGGTATTTTGTCGACGCTACGAGTCTTACGGATGAAAAGCTTAAGCAGATTTTTCCGGATTTGGCGGGGAACATCGTGCTTATACCTAGAAGTCAACCGCGATTGGTAGTCAATTAAAGGAAGCCCGTAGTATTAAATGTTTGCTAAGAAGTTAATGTTGAAGATTAAAATTATTAAAACAGAAGGATGCTCGTCGTGAAAATAGCCATTGCGCAAATTAACCCTACGGTTGGGGACTTAAACGGTAACGCGTTGAAGATCGCGAGTTATCTTGGCCAAGCCCAGGTTGCTCGGGCCGACCTCGTGATTTTTCCGGAGCTGGCGATTTGCGGGTATCCGCCGGAGGATTTGCTTTATAAAGAAAATTTTGTTAGGGACAATTTGCGCGCGCTCGATTCGCTTAAACCCCAAAGCGCTGATTTGACGGCGGTCATCGGGTTTGTTGATCGTGGACCTAAAGGCGAATTGTATAATGCCGCCGCTATTTTAAACAACGGTAAATTAAAAGCGGTTTGTCATAAGCAGGAGCTGCCGAATTATGGCGTGTTTGATGAGAAAAGATATTTTTCAACGGGGAAGAATGATGTTGTTTTTGCGCTCGGCCCTGTGACGTTTGGGATTAATATTTGTGAGGATATCTGGAAACACGACGGGCTTTATTTGCAGCAAGCAAAACAAGGGGCGCGGCTTTTGGTTAATTTATCCGCTTCGCCGTATCATGAAGGGAAATTAAAAGTTCGGCAACAGATGCTTGCGCAGCGCGCTAAAACGGCCAAGAGTTTTATTGTCTATGCTAATTTAGTTGGCGGGCAAGATGAACTGGTTTTTGATGGCGCCAGCTTGGTGCTCAGTCCTCAGGGAAAAGTTTTGGCGCGCGGGAGGCAGTTTGCCGAGGATTTGTTGGTTGTTGATGTTCCGTTAAATCGTAAGCAAAAGTTGTTGGGCAAAAAAGTAGTGCGATTAGGCGAACCCGCCAAGGATGTGGTTGAAACTAAGTCAGCATTTCATTTAGTGAAGCCGCTCAATCTGATTGAAGAAGTTTATGAGGCGTTAGTCCTGGGAACTCGAGATTATGTCGTGAAGAATGGATTTAAGAAAGTGGTGGTTGGCTTATCGGGAGGGATTGATTCGTCTTTAGTTGCGGCGATTGCCGTTGATGCGATTGGTAAAGAAAATGTGATCGGAGTGACCATGCCATCGCGGTTTTCTTCGTCTGGGACAAAAACCGACGCTAAGATTTTGGCCGATAACCTGGGCATTCAATTTTTGGAGATCCCCATTGAGAAATTGATGCAAAGCTATACACAGGCGCTTCAAGAATCATTCGCGGGAACTAAGCCCAATGTCGCTGAGGAAAATGTGCAGGCGAGGATTCGCGGTAACTTGTTGATGGCTTTGTCGAACAAATTCGGGTGGCTAGTGCTGACGACCGGAAATAAAAGTGAGATCGCGGTTGGATATTGCACGCTGTACGGTGATATGTCAGGGGGGTTTGCTATTATTAAGGATGTTCCCAAGACTAAAGTGTACGCGTTGTCGCGATTTCGTAACGATAAGGCCGGTAAAGCGTTGATTCCCGAATCGGTTTTTACGCGTCCCCCAACCGCAGAATTGCGGGATAACCAAACCGATCAAGACACCCTTCCTCCGTACGATATTTTGGATATTATTCTTAAAAGCTATGTCGAGGACCACCGTTCGCCGTTAAGAATTGCCGGCCCGAAGGGGGATCAATCTCTGGTGAAGCGTGTGATAAGGATGGTGGATATCAGCGAGTACAAAAGGCGTCAAGCGGCTCCGGGCATCAAAATAACGCCGCGCGCTTTTGGAAAAGATTGGCGCTTGCCGATCACCAATAAGTATGTAGGGTTCTGAAAAAAGCGACGCTTACCACCTAGGATGTGAGAAGAGTCGCCTGAGCAGCTTTAAAATATTGATTTGGGGTAGTCACCTTAACGGCGCTATTTAGTAAAAATCTTCCGAAAATTTCCCTTAATAAATATTAAATTCTGCTATAATGTGGGGCAATTTTGTGGCGGAGAGTTTTCTTA
>CAYXGG010000011.1:0-44001 GCA_964464475.1 uncultured Planctomycetales bacterium
TCCCCTTGCGTGATCACTGCTCTCACTCCTCTTAACTCTTGAGAACTGACTTGCGCACGCGCCAACGAGGAATCCTCTGCCACCAAAACTCGATAGCTCGAAGGTTCAGCCGGAGTTCTACCAGCACGACGTTCAAAAACCGGACGCTCACCAACAAATTGGCCTTGAGGCACTACTTCCACTTCCGCTATTTGCTCCGGCTCTATGCCAACATTGCTAGCCACGTCCAAAACTCGACCTGAAAGCAGATTAGCGTCAATTCTTTGCACGCCATCTATGGTCGCGGGAGCCACCACGCGCACTGCGCGCCCATTGGTCGTACCTTGGGCTACTCGCTTGACCTGAATCGTTTCTAATCCCGCGGTCACAACGGAAAATTCTTCTTGCTGGGCAATCTCGGCGACTCTGCCGACCATTTCCTGATTGCGCTGTGGCGTCAAATCAGTCGCGCGCTGCAGTTGGGTTTGCGTAACCTGGGCCGCTCCAAAAAAGTCCGCCCCCCCAGAAAAATAGCTACGTTCCACTGTTGCTTGCGTTGCGACATCATAATCTTCCTTAATATAATCATAAACACCCTGGCGATAGGCTTCTAAATAACGCTGATGAATTTTATTCTTCATTTCTTTATCCGCCAGATCAATCCCCTTAACCTTCCCTTGATCCGCGTAAAATTTATTGAGCACACTTTGCTTTAAATTGTTTTTGTACCACATGGCCAAAACCAAAGAATTATAAACCTGACGCAAATTCGCAAAATTCTGCCCCTCATTAACTTCTTTCTCAATTGCCGGCAGTATGACTTCCTTAACAATCGAAGAGGAAATTTGGTTGATTTTCTTGACCTGGTCTTCTTCCAGTTGATTAGTACCGTAATTCTCATTACTTAAATTATTCATTAAAGCCAGATAATCTTCTTCCAACAAAACCTTCAACCGGCTCTCAACGATGAAAGCCGTATTACCAGTTTCATAAATAACGGCCTTATCCGGAACGACCCACACCTTATTAAACGTATTAACGGGAATATCCGTCTTGCCGAACAACTCGTATGTTTTTTGATAAACTTTGTCCCAGAAGTCCTTACCCAAGGATTCTTCCGGATAAATCATGGAGGCGCTCAATTGCTTTAACAAATAATCTTGGCTGAGTAAATCGCGCCCCATTTCCGTCATGCCTAATTCGTTGGACGTGATTTTGTCCTTCTCATAAGGATTTAAATTCACCCACAAATCAGACTCGGGGGTGGTCAACGCGGCCAAAAAGTATTTGATAAGTTTTTGGGTTTCTTCTTTAAGTTCGGGTTCTGCTATCTGGCGATTTCCATGCCCGACAATAAAATCTAGTTTAAGCGCGTTATCGACGTGCAAACGGATGGCACGTATGGTGGGAGCATTAAACTGCGTACTGGTGGAAACCATGCTGCCGGGACGAGGCAAGGCGTTCAAGGTATTGTCGGCTAAAGAACTCGCTTCGAGATAAGGAACAGCGGGAGAACCCAACGCAGAAACAAAAAAAACCAACGCGGAAATCAGACGAATGATTTTACCGGTTGGTTGCTGAGGCAGTTTTAATGTATATCTCACTGGCCATCTCCCCTACGTTAAAATTAGATGCCCAATTCTGCTCCTTTTTTGAAAATCTGTCAACAAGAAATTCCCATCGCCCTAGCCACAAAAGAAATCCATTTCATCGTCGATCTACCGGCGGCGATTATGCGTACTCCGACGAACCTCGCGGTCAATATCGCGCTTTTTGATGTCTTCCCGCTTGTCGTACAATTTCTTTCCTTTTCCCAAGGCCAGCTCTACTTTCACAAAGCCACGTTTGTTATAGTAAAGATTGGTTGGGATCAACGCCAAGTGTTTTTGCTTGATCGCCGCTTCAATCTTGGCAATCTCCCTTCGATGCAGAAGTAGTTTCCGTGGCCGATCCGGCTCCAGATTCAAATAGCTGGCCTGCGCGTACGGGTTAATATGCAGACTGTACAGTAGGATTTCCCCTTTATCTACGCGAGCAAAGCTGTCCTTGAAATTCACGTTCCCCTGGCGGATTGATTTTATTTCTCCACCGGTTAACGCGATGCCGCATTCCCACCGATCCAGCAGGTGAAAATCACGAAAGGCTTTCTTATTTTGACTAATCGTCTCACCCATCAATTAACCCGACCACTTAAAGTAACAGGTTAGAAAAATTGGGATAGTCAACAAACACAACACGTGACTTAACAATAATCCCTGATTAATAAAATCGTCATCGATACCTTCATAATAGCGCGCCAGAATGGATAACGATACCGCACAAGGAACAACGGATTCCAAAACGATCAAGAACCCCATCCAGAAATCCACTTTAAACCCAAGCGTTATCCCAAGAGCCAATAGAGGCACCATTAAAACTTTGGCGAGTACAGCCGCTGAGACTGGCCCCAAATGCCGACGAGAAACGTTCATTAGCCCTAAATTGCCCCCCACTGTCAACAAAGCCAGTGGTAACGCGCAATCACTAAACTTTGCCACCGGATTAAGAATAACCGGCCCCAGCAATTTCTGACCGCCCATCGCGATAAAAATCATCGTCCCGAGAATGGCTAGTAACGGTGGATTAATCAATGTTTTCGCATCAAAAATCTTTTGACTTCGATTCAGAATCCCAACCCCCAACGTCCAGATCCCGAAATCAAAACCGATGATGAATAACAAGATCATGATTGTCAGTTGGCGGGCCTCTTCCCCTTGAAAAATAGTGGTGGCCAACATTAACGGTAAATAACCCGAGTTCTGGAAAGTCACCAGCGAAACCAATTCTCTCTTTTGCTTTATATTAGGGAAAAGCGCCAATACCCCACCCCCCACCAGCAAACCCGACAACGTCACCCCAAAACTTAATAATGGATAAATCCACCAATGGGGATAAGCAACGAAGGAAAAATGTTCCGTCAAATGAAAAAAGACATAACATGGCCAGAAAAAATTAATCAATAGCTTCGAGATCAGCTTAAGCCCGTCCGGATCCATCCATTTAACCCGCGCGGCGGCAAAGCCGGCAAAAGCCATCATAAAAATCTGCGCCATGGCATAGGCCACATCCAAAAAAGAAACGCTGTACATAGGCGCGTATTATGGCAAAAATTGCTCTCTTAGTCTAGGCCTCGTTGACAATTGCTTTTAAAAACCATATAATTCAATTCCTTGAACATCTCCATTCAAAAGGAAAAAGACATATGTCATTCAATGATTTATCTCAAAAACTCTCGCTAAGGGAGTTTATTGTAGATGTGCTAGGAAGTCTTGTCCCTGGGATTGCATTTTTGTTTTCTATTTTTCCTGCGCTAGTCATTCCGGCAATTGCAGTAACCAATTATATTATTCCTGAAAATAATTTATCATTCCCTAATTTCCAAAATAGCATCCCAACTGAAATTGGGACAATTCTCTTTTTATTATTCCCAACTCTGCTTGGATTCTTCGTATTCGCATATATTATCGGTCATTTATTTTATCGACAAGACCCCAAAAAAGCTGATGAAGCAAGTTTCAATAGAATTCCTCGAACCGATCACAATGATGGGATGGTAAGAAAAGTGATGGATGGGCGCTGCCCTGTTGAATTCCCATATCATTTCCTTAAGCAATACCTTGTCGATAGAGGCATTACGTATCTTGCGGCGCATGTCCCCTGGGATGGATCAGAAAAAAGTGATGGCTGGCGCAGAGCAAAACACTTTGCCAATGCGCTTAAAATAAGAATTAACATTGCCGCCCCTAATTCTTATGCCGTCTTGGCTAAGAACGAGGCACACACTCGCCTATCGTCGTCTATGTGGTATGTTTCTAAAATGCTAATCTACTGTAGTTTTTGTGGCTTAATGATTCTCACAATAGGAATACTCTTAGCGCGTTCATTAATACACCAAAATGCTGCTCCTTTTTCAGCAATTTTTATTCTACCGATAGTAACTCTCATTACTAGCTGGTATGCTAAATTTGCCATTGAAAAAGCCCTACATTATCAAAGAGAACGAGAAATTCTCTTCATTCTTGAAACTGCCCATTGGTTAATGATTTCTGAAAAAGTACCAAACATTTTTACAGGACTAGAACCCTACAGCAAACAAACTTCAAATTCACGATAACATCAAACTACTCGTGATTCGTTGACATCAAATAATATTGTAAGTATACTGGCGAAGTTTTATTGGCGCCTAAACCATGCGACAATTAAGGCGAGTAAATCGCAATTGCGACTAATCAAAGCAATAGCAGAAACAACACCGTCTTCATTCTTTCGCAATTAAATTTGCTAATAGTTTAAGCCGAAGTGGCGGAATTGGTATACGCGTACGTCTCAGAAGCGTATGGTGAAAGCCGTGAGGGTTCGAGTCCCTCCTTCGGCACTTTTTTCCTTAAATTTTAAAATTTACTTAAGAAAAAAAGTGCCTGCACTGATTACCTTATATTATTTTAGAGAAATCAGTGCGGCATTGACAACTGGTACGACGCTATCCTTCTCAAAACAAATGGCGTAGCATCCTAAAAGCGATTTTCCTCCCGTGCTCATACCAGCACCTAAAACGCTGAACACAATTATCCTGGCTTTATTCCTCAGTTTCATCTTTTTATTCTTTGTGCTTCCGCTTGAAATGGAAGACGGCTGGTGGCATTTAGCCACGGCCCGTTGGATCGTCACGCATCACCAGGTTCCCCCCCAAGATATTTTCGCTTTCACTGAACCTTCAGCTCCTTGGACCTATTTACAAAGCGGAGGAAGTGTTGTTCTTTACCTCGTCCACCAACTCGCGGGAGACACCGGATTAATTCTTTTGCGCGCTGGAATCTTTACCATCGTCATCGCGCTTTTTATTCAGCAAATCCGGCGACACATCCCCTGGCCCGTCGTCCTCTTGTTGGCCTTAGGATTAACCTACGGCCTAGCTCCCCGCGCGTTAATTCGTCCCTTAATTTTTAACTTCATTTGGATTCAAGTTCTCTTCTATCTACTGGAAAGAATAAGCGCTCGTTTTTCAATCAAAGATTGGGGGCTCTTCTTTATCCTCGGCATCATTTGGACGAATACGCACTTAGGCAGTCTCATTTATGGATTGGGAACACTTACCCTCTTCTGCCTGGCTCGCGCGTTGGAATGTGTTTGGCCATCGTTACGAGCCGACCGCAACCGCCAGGTGGCACAAAATGAATTTAAAAATTACCTCCTCGCCGCTTTAGGATTCCTATCGAGTTTCCTGATCAATCCTTATGGTCTATACGGAGCTTTATATTCTTTTCGTGCAATCCTCGATCCAAATTTTATTCATTTCTATCAATTTAATACCCTCGTTCAGGAAATGGGAGCGCCCTGGGCGCTGCTGTTGTCCGCCCAGGGCGCTCCCCTCCTATTCCTTTTCTTAACAACCCTCTTTTTTCTGATCACCAACTTCCGGGGTAGGTGCGACTGGGGACTGTTGTTTCTTTACGCGAGTTCCATGTTTGTCTACGGCGTTCAGGGTATCGGGTTTTTCACTCTGGTTAGCGTATATACCCTCGGGCATTGCTGGCCACGCGGTGAACGCTGGCACGCCGCACCTTCTCGACAACTAAGTGTTATGTTAGGCGTCGCGCTGTTGATAAAAATACTAACTCTGGCTCCGGATAAAATCCCATTGTTCACGTCACCTAACCAAAATGATCAACATCCTTATCCGGCCGCGGCCATAAACTTCCTGCTAAAAAACAACCTCACCGGCCGCGTCTTTAATGAAGAAGAATTTGGCGGCTACTTAATTTGGACCGCTTATCCATGGTTAAAACCATTCGTCGATGGCCGCCAACTGAATCCCGAACGCCTGCTAACCGAGTACCCACAAACCTTAACCGCTCCCGCTCGCTTTTGGCCGGAACTCCAACAACGCTATCAATTTGATATCGTTTTGCTGGATCCACACTCAACGCGAACCCAGCGACTTAAAAATTACCTAACGACCGAAGCCGGATGGCAAATTGCCTTCCAAGATAAAGCGAGCATCGCGCTCATTCCTACCCTTCACCGCCATGCTTTTTAACTCATTCGAATTTCTGATTTTTTTCCCGATCGTCTCCCTAATATTTTTCACCTTACCCCATGGCTGGCGCTGGGCGTGGTTATTGGCGGCAAGCTGTTATTTCTACGCGGCGTTTATTCCGACCTATTTATTCATCTTACTATTGCTGATTGCCATTGATTACGTCGCCGCCCGCCAAATTGAACGCGCGACCGGAACCAAACGAAAAATTTATTTAAGCTTCAGCATCGTCAGCATGTTGACGATCCTTTTTATTTTCAAATATTATAATTTCTTTCAATTAATAATCGCACAGACGGTTGAATTACTGGGCGGTCGCTACACTCCGGAGCAACTTTCCCTAGTGTTACCGCTAGGGTTATCATTTCACACCTTTCAAAGCCTTAGTTACGTTATAGAAGTTTATCGGGAAAATATCCAGGCGGAACGTCATCTCGGACGCTACGCTTTGTACGTCATGTTCTTTCCACAATTAGTCGCCGGCCCTATCGAAAGGCCCCAAAATCTGCTGGCGCAACTTCACACCACACAGCACCCCGACCCCTCACAAATCGCTGCGGGCCTCAAACGCATGGCCTGGGGTTTCTTTAAAAAGATGGTCATCGCTGACCGTTTAGCGCTCTATGTGAACGCGGTTTATAGCCATCCCGGAGACTATCATGGATTACCCATCTTGATCGCCACCTATTTCTTTGCGTTTCAAATTTATGCTGACTTTTCCGGCTATTGCGATATCGCGATCGGATCCGCGCAAGTCATGGGTTTCCGACTCAAACAAAACTTCCGGCAGCCGTACTTTGCGGCCTCCATCGCAGAATTTTGGCAACGTTGGCACATCTCTCTGTCCAGTTGGTTTCGCGATTATCTGTACGCGCCGCTGGGAGGAAATAAATTCGGCCTGGCGCGTCAAAGCCGAAATATCCTAATTGTTTTTATCGTCAGTGGCCTGTGGCATGGAGCCAACTGGACTTTTCTTGTGTGGGGTGCACTGCACGGCCTTTTTCGAATCATTGAGTTAATCACCCAATCCCTCAACCAGCGCTTCAAACCTCTTCTTCATGCCACCCGCCTCGCTCCTTGGCGACACGGATGGCGCGTTGTTCTAACCTTTCATCTGGTTTGTTTTGGTTGGATCTTTTTCCGAGCGGGCTGCCTCACCGAAGCCATATGCCTCATTCAACAACTGTTCAATTTCTCTCCCGGCTGGTTCACCTTCAACATTGGGTTGGCCTGGGACCGATTGCTGACCACAACCCTATTACTCGGCATTTTTCTGGTCATCGAATACTTCTCAACGCGTCACGACCTGGAAACCTGGCTCTCCCGGCAACCGTGGCTCATGAGATTAGGAACTTATTATCTTCTCATTATGAGTATTTTGCTCTTAGGCGAATTTGGGAGCCGACAGTTCATTTATTTTCAATTTTAGCGACAGGACTTATGAAAAAGATCGTTTTCACACTCCTAATACTACTCATTCTGATTGGCCTATCCCTAGGCATCATCATCGGCCTTCCTGATTCAGGCAGTCCGTACTACCGCGTCATTGACAAACAGCAACTATTAAAGAGAACCCCTTCACCCAAGATTATCCTCATGGGCGGATCCAGTTTACTTTTTGGCCAGGATAGCGCCGCCTTAGAAGCCGCGCTTGGTCGCCCGGTCATCAATATGGGATTAAACGGAGGACTGGGATTACGTTTCATGATCGAAGAAATCAAACCCTATCTTCGTTTTGGCGATACGATCCTCATCGTACCGGAATATCTGCAATTTTTTGCTGGATTCGCTCAGGGCGACCATAACCTTTGGGAATACCTGCACGCTCACCCGTCAAAATGGGCCCTCACTAATTCCTGGTCCCAGAGGATTAATTTACTGAAGGAACTTCCTACTTACGCCAGCCGCAAAGTCCGCCGACTCCTTTTTCAATCCCGAAACACGCTGAACCACGGCACCTACTATTCAGGTAAATTTACGCCTCAAGGAGACCTTAGCGACGTTGCCGGACCGACGGCTCCAAGACTAGCCCAAGCGCCGCTTTTTGCTGATGCCATCTCGGCTCACGATTTCAACCCTCAGGCCATCACCCTATTAAATCAACTAGCCGCCTTAGCCGCAGCTCAGCAGATCCAAATTTATTTAATCTACCCGCCGATTCCCAACGAACACCTACAAAAAAACCGGGAACTGATTTATTTTATTGACGCTTACCTACGCCAAAACCTCAATTTTCCGCTGCTGGCTTCCCCGGAAGAGTGTTCGTATCCACTAAGTTACTTTTTTGACACCGTTTATCACCTCAACGCCACCGGAAAGAGGCAACGAACCCAAGACTTGCTTCAACGGCTTAAAGGGGTCATCTTTTCACCCTAACTTGAGGCTAAGTGGCTTTGGAGTTCCGGAAAATCTGCTTGCCTCGCTAGGGCTTGTGTACTAGAATACAGCCTATTCTTTTTTCGACTTGAGAAGAATTTTTGTCTAATTAGGCTTTTTCTAACCTGAATCATCACAAAAGGATAATAGCATGAGTTCGCAACCGAACAACAACCGAGAACTGCAAGAAATTGAAATTAAAGAATGGCTTAGCTCCCTGGATTACGTTCTAGAAAATGACACCCCGGAACACGCCAAAGAACTGCTGCAGCAGCTCCAGGTTCGAGCGGAAGTAGCGGGAGTCAAACTCCCGTTTACCAGTAATACCCCCTATATCAATACCATTACCAAAGAGCGACAGCCGCTCTTTCCCGGCAACCGCGAACTCGAACGCCGGATCAAAAGCATTATCCGTTGGAACGCCATGGCGATGGTTGTACGCGCCAACCGAGTTGAAAACGGTATCGGCGGTCATATTTCCACCTTCGCTTCCTCAGCGACTCTTTTTGAAATCGGCTTTAACCACTTTTTCCGCGGCGCCAACCACGCTTGCGGAGGCGACCTGGTTTATTTTCAGGGACACGCTTCTCCGGGCGTCTATTCACGGGCTTTCTTAGAAGGTCGTTTATCTGTCGAGAAACTCGAGAATTTCCGTCGGGAACTTAAACCCGGTGGGGGCTTGTGCTCCTACCCGCACCCGTGGCTCATGCCAGACTTCTGGCAATTCCCAACCGTTTCTATGGGCTTAGGCCCCATCATGGGTATTTACCAGGCCCGCTTTAATCGCTACCTGGAAGACCGTGGATTGAAACCCAAAACGGACTCCAAAGTCGTTGTTTTTATGGGTGACGGCGAATGCGATGAACCCGAATCCTTAGGTGCCATCAACCTCGCCTCTCGCGAAAAACTTGATAACCTCATTTTTGTGATCAATTGCAACCTGCAGCGCTTGGATGGACCGGTCCGGGGTAACGGAAAAATTATTCAAGAACTGGAAGCCCTCTTCCGGGGTTCGGGCTGGAACGTATTGAAAGTCATCTGGGGCAGCGATTGGGACCCGATCATCGCCAAAGATAAAGATGGTCTCTTAGTTAAACGGATGGCCGAAATCGTCGATGGGCAATATCAGAAATATACCGTCTCGAGCGGCAAATACATCCGGGAGCATTTCTTTGGGGCCTATCCAGAATTATTAGAGATGGTCAAAGACATGACGGACGACGAAATCCGGGGATTAAATCGCGGCGGGCATGACCCGGAAAAAGTTTATGCGGCTTTCAAGAACGCCTATGAAGCCAAAGGCTCTCCCACCGTGATCCTGGCCAAAACAATTAAAGGTTACGGACTGGGCGAAAGCGGTGAAGGCAAAAACATTACGCATCAACAGAAAAAGCTTAACGAAGATGAGTTACGCAATTTCCGCACACGCTTTAACATCCCCATTTCCGACAGCGATGTCGCTGAGGCGCCCTTTTACCGCCCCGCGCCGGATTCGGAAGAAATGAAGTATCTCCATGACTGCCGACAAAAACTGGGCGGCTACCTTCCTTCTCGCCGGACCCATAACGAACCCTTAAAACCCATCACCGATGAAACCTTTGAAGAATTTTTAAAAGGAACCGAAGGACGGGAAGTCTCCACCACCATGGTCTATGTCCGTATCCTGACCAAATTATTGCGCGACGCGCAAGTCGGAAAATTGATTGTCCCGATTGTTCCCGATGAAGCCCGAACATTCGGTATGGAAGCACTCTTTCGTCAATGCGGAATTTATTCCCACGTCGGCCAACTTTACGAACCGGTAGACGCCGACATCCTGATGTATTACAAGGAAGCCATTGACGGCCAAATCCTGGAAGAAGGCATTACGGAAGCCGGATCCGTATCATCATTTATCGCCGCAGGAACCGCTTACGCGTCACACGGGATCAACACGATCCCGTTTTTTATTTATTACTCGATGTTTGGTTTTCAGCGAATCGGCGATTTGATCTGGGCCGCGGCGGATTTACGCTGCCGAGGATTTTTGGTCGGAGCGACCGCCGGTCGCACCACTCTCGCCGGAGAAGGTTTGCAACATCAAGATGGCCATAGCCACTTGATTGCCTCCTCTGTTCCCACTTGCATTGCTTATGACCCGGCCTTCGCCTACGAACTGGCCGTGATCATTCAAGAAGGGATTCGCCGGATGTATGTAGACCAAGAAAGTATTTTTTATTATTTGACCGTTGGGAATGAAAATTATGCCCAACCGGAAATGCCGGCCGGCTGCAAAGAAGGAATTCTCAAAGGACTGTACCGTTTCAAAAAATCCCATAAGAACTCTACCTTAAAAGCGCACTTGTTTGGCAGTGGCGCGATCATGAATGAAGTCATCAAAGCGCAGGCCATCCTGGAAGAAAAATACGGAGTGAGTGCCGACATCTGGAGTGTCACGAGCTATAACGAATTACACCGCGACGGCCTTCATGCCGAACGCTTTAATCTCCTTAATCCCACAGAAAAACCCAAAGTTCCGTACGTTCGCCAAGTGTTAGGGCAAGAGCAGGGCGTGTTCGTCGCCGCGTCTGACTATGTCAAAACGCTTCCGGACTCCATTGCACGCTGGTTTCCGTCAACCCTAACGACCCTAGGAACTGACGGTTTCGGCCGCAGTGAAGGACGTAAAGCGTTAAGAGACTTTTTTGAAGTGGACGCGCGGCACATCGTGTACGCAACCTTGGGGGCCTTACTGCGCGATAACAAAATCAAAGCAGATGTCGTCAAGCAAGCTGCCAAAGATTTGGAAATTAATCCGGGTAAACCAAACCCGATGATTTCGTAACCACCCGTTACTCTTGAATATTGAAGAAAGGATTTTTCTTATGTCAACGGAACTGAAACTGCCGGCTTTAGGAGAAAACATCGCCTCCGGCACCGTCACTAAAATCATGGTCAAGCTGGGAGAGTTGGTCAAAAAAGACCAAATGATTTTAGAATTGGAAACCGACAAAGCGGTCTTGGAAGTCCCTTCTCCGCTCAATGGTGTCGTAACTGAAATACTGGCCAAACCCGGTCAAGCTGTCAAAGTGGGCCAAGTCGTCATGAAAATTGAAGTCGGAAGCAAAGCCGACGTGACGTCAACTCCGGAAAAAGCATCGACGACGCCCCATAAAGAAGAACCTAAAGCGGTTCCCGGTAAACCCGCCGCCCCAACCCCAAAAACGGAAACGGCCCCGGCTCCAGTAACAATCGTGACCAGTGCGTCCACCAAGGATGTGGCGGCAGCCCCGTCGGTTCGTCGTTTCGCTCGAGAAATTGGCATTGATGTAGGAACGGTACCGGGGACCGGACCCAAAGGTCGTGTTTCAATTGAAGATGTGAAAGCGTATGCTAAGTCCCTGAATGCCGGCGGGGGTCGTACCTCTGGAGGGGGAGTCACTCTTCAGCCTTTACCTGACTTCACCAAATGGGGAACGGTCGAACGCCAGGCCTTAACACCCTTACGCAAAAAAGCCGCGGAGCATTTATCCTACGCCTGGCAAACGATTCCACACGTCACCCAATTTGATAAAGCGGATATCACTGAATTAGAAAAATTACGCAAACGCTTCGCTAAAAAAGCTGAAGCCAAAGGCGGGAAATTGACCATCACCCCGTTCCTTTTAAAAGTGCTGGCGGCGGCGCTCAAAACCTTCCCGCAATTTAATACCAGCATTGATATGGCACGCGGTGAAATCATTTACAAAAAATACTTTAACATCGGCATTGCGGTGGACACGGATCGAGGATTGATCGTTCCGGTCATTCGCGACGTGGACAAAAAAAGCATCTTTGATTTAGCCGTGGAGTTGAACCAAATGGCGGAAAAAGCCCGTAACAAAAAAACCACGCTGGAAGAAATGCAAGGAAGCTCGTTCACCTTAACGAATTTAGGCGGTATTGGCGGAACAAGCTTTACCCCCATCGTCAACTGGCCCGATGTCGCGATCCTTGGTGTTTCCCGAGGGAACCTGGAACCCGTTTACGTCGAAGGCCAACTGGTGCCTCGCCTAATGCTCCCGCTATCGTTATCTTACGACCACCGCGTCGTGGATGGCGCGGACGGCGCGCGCTTCTTACGCTGGGTTTCAGAAGCGATTCAACAACCATTATTAATGGAGTTGGAAGGTTAAAAAATGATGCGAGACGAAGGGCGAATTTAACCGCCCTTCACCTTTCGTCCTAGCAACCACGCTATTTGTCTACTTAATAAGAAATCAGGGAAGCCGGTAGTCCTACGTAACATAAATTATGGGAGATATTTTGTGATCAACAAATCAACTAACTTAGTCGTCATCGGTGGTGGCCCGGGCGGTTACGCAGCAGCATTTCTCGCCGCCGATTTAGGGATGGAAACTACACTCGTCGAATTAGAAGTTAATCCCGGGGGCGTTTGCTTATACCGAGGCTGCATTCCCTCGAAAGCCCTTTTGCACGTGGCCAAAGTTCTGACCGAATCCCATGAGGCAAAAAACTTTGGGGTGGAATTTAGTGCCCCTAAAATTGATCTCAACAAACTCCGTTCCTGGAAGCAAAGCGTGGTCACCAAACTGACCGGCGGCCTGGGACAGTTAACCAAGCAACGAAAAATAAACTTTATTCAGGGGCGCGCGACGTTTATCAATTCAACATCGCTTTCGATCAAAAAGTCGGATGGTTCCGTTGAAGAGTTGCAGTTTAAACACGCTATTCTGGCGACCGGATCACGTCCGGTCATGCTGCCCAACGCTCCCGCCTCCCCCAAGATCCTTGACTCAACGACGGCTCTCGAGCTACAGGACGTACCGGAAAGCCTCTTGGTCGTCGGCGGCGGGTATATCGGCATGGAACTGGGGACCGTATACGCCGGGTTAGGATCCAAAGTCAGCGTGGTCGAAATGCTCCCGGGATTATTAATGGGCGCGGATCGTGATCTGACTCAGATATTATTAAAACGCGTAGAGAAATTATTTAAAGAAATCATGGTTGAGACCAAAGTTTTAACCATGGAAGATACGGCTAAAGGAATCAAAGTCACTTTTGAAGCCCCGGATGGGACCAAAAGCCAGCAAGAATTTAGCAAGGTACTCGTCTCCATTGGACGTAAACCTAATACACAGGATTTAGGCTTAGAGAAAACCAAGGTGCAACTGGATAAAAAGGGTTTTGTACTCGTGGATGGTCAACGCCGCTCCACCGATCCAACAATCTATGCGATCGGGGACATTGCCGGAGAACCGATGCTGGCCCATAAAGCGTCGCACGAAGGTCGAGTCGCGGTGGAAGCCATTGCTGGTCACAAAGTCGCTTTTGAACCGAAAGCTATCCCCGCGGTTGTTTTCACCGATCCGGAAATTGCCTGGTGTGGATTGACCGAAACTCAAGCCGAAAAAGAAAACCGTCCGGTTAAAGTAGTCAAATTCCCCTGGGGCGCATCAGGACGGGCTCTCACACTCGACCGGACCGATGGCTTGACAAAACTGATTATTGATCCTGACACGGAACGGCTCTTAGGCGTGGCGATTGTGGGCGTGGGCGCCGGAGAACTGATCTCCGAAGGCGTCTTGGCGGTTGAGATGGGATCATTGGCTTCAGACATGAAACTCAGCATCCATCCTCACCCAACCTTGTCCGAGACCATCATGGAAACTGCGGAAAGTTTTTTTGGCCAAAGCACGCACATCTACCGGCCTAAGAAATAGTGTAAAGTTAATAGTGTTAAGAACACCAAAAGGGGCGACCCGCATACGCGGATCGCCCCTTCAAATTTTCTAAAACCCTAACCCTTATTCCCTACATCTTTCTTAACACTTTTCACTTTACACTTAACACTACTATATATCTTTACCAATCGCCGCTTTGACGGCCTTCTTAACATCTTCCATTTCAAAGGGCTTCTTTAAACACGTAACGGCCCCTAGGGTCTGCGCCTGAGAACGTTTGTCTTCCACGGAATAGCCACTCATCATAATGACCGGTAACCGTGGAGAAATAGCCCGAATTTCCTTCAAAACCTCAACCCCGTCTTTACCTGGCATCACAATATCCAAAAATGCCACGTCAAATTCTTCTTTTTTGATGGCGTTAAGGGCGTCATTACAATTATCGACCACCTTAATCTGATGTCCGCTATAACCTAAGGTAAAATCAAATAGATCGCCGATGACTTTCTTATCATCGACGACTAAGACCTTGATTTTATCCATAAAACCTTTCCCTCCCGTTCAACTCCCAAAAGAATGGGTGGCATTATACACTACTTTGCCGGCGTTTGCACTCCCAAATTCACCACATTTTTTGAATCCGAACAAGGCAAACGAATCACGAACATCGCCCCTTGACCGGGTGCACTCTCGACCTCAATGGTTCCGCCATGTTCCGCGATCAAATCCTTGCATAACGCGAGCCCGATCCCCGACCCCGTGGTCTTAGTTGAGAAAAACGGTTCAAAAATCTGAGCCGACAATTCGGGAGTTAATCCCGGTCCGGAATCAGTCAAAGAAACAACCACTTGATTCTTCTGGCGTGAATATTCTGAAGTTATTTTCAAATAGCGTCTTGACCCGCGTGGCAAATCACTCATCGCCTGAATGGCATTAATAATAATATTCATAAAAACCTGCTGCAAATGCACCGCATCGGCGTGTACCGTGGGCAAGTCTTCAGTCAAAATCAAATCCCAGTCCACGCGACGAATGCGCAATTCATCCGTCAACAGATTCACCGCACGCTGCACACAACTATTAACGTCAATATTATCTTTCTTGATTTCTCGATGGCGAATAAGTTCCATCAGATCTTCCAACATTTCTTTAAGATAAACCGATTGTTCTTCCATCAAACAAATCGGCTTATAAAATGGCTGATCTGCCGGCATTTCTTTCTTGATAAATTTGACAAATCCATGAATCGCCGTAATGGGCTGGCTGATTTGATGCAAAATACCGGCACTCAAGCTGGCCAACGCGGAAACCTTTCCCGTTTCCAATAATTTTAACTGGGTCGTGCGTAACTCTTCGACTATTTTGGAAATCTCCTGGGTCTTGGCGGCGACTTCGCTCTCAAGTTCTTTGGCCCTACGATCAGAAAAAAGGAAAAATAAACGAATTTTGTAACAAGTAATGGCGACGACAAAAGTCATGATGCCGGCGTAGCCGACCGGAAATATTTGCAAGTCATATCCGGAGAGAATGTCTACAAAACTGACCCCCATCGCGATAAAAGCCACGATAAAAAAACGCATTTTACGTCGTTCAGATCGATCCTGGGTCTGCAGCTGTTGTTTAACAATATTCAACAAACTCATCAGAAGACTTAACATCGCCAGCACAATCAATCCCATTTGATATTCGCCGGCCTTAGGATAAAACCCGAAGAAATATTCCCCCATTTCGCTTTCAAAAAAACGGGGATGGTGCGTCAGATAAGCCATCCCAGCCGCGAGCATATAAAAGAAATAGACAAAATACCGTTGAGGGTTCCATTGACCGGTCAGGGTCACGGATAAATGAAACATCGTCGCGCACGTCAACGCCATCCCCATATACAAAACATGCGCCCAAAAAAACGCAACGGAATCAAGCAGGGAATTTTGCAACATCGCGCAACCCACCAGCCAGACGACAAAACCTAAATACACATAAAGGATTGAACGGTTAAAGCTGGAAGTTTTTTCTAATCGTTGAATAAAAATTCCGAGGACAAGAGCCAGAATGGCCACTAGCAACGGTGGAATCGCGTAGGCATTCAAATAATAATGATTCATCATTAGGTACGGCGGCAAATAATTCATGAGGGACATTGTAACATCATTCAAAAGCGTGGGCTATGGGGAATAAAGCTTTTTACACGCCTTATCCTTACCAAAAATTGTAAGGAAGGCGGTACCTGCCCGTCCGGCAGACGGGTTGACTTCCTCAATATTATTGGAAGAGAAAAGGTCAATAATACCTCCCCAGATTACAATTCCTGGGGTTGAATCATAAAATCAGCCCGCTGTCCTATAGTCAATCCGATTCGACTCGCTTCCCCCGCATTAATTTCGAGGACATACAAAGCCGCAGCGCCAGGCTGATACGTGGGACAAGGATCTTCCTGGCAAGGTAGTACCTGCCGTTCAAGGTGGACAACCTTCTGGCCACGATCCAACCAGATCATATCCAAAGGAATCAACGTGTCTTTCATCCAAAAACTATAAAAAGATTCCTTAGCAAAAACAAAAAGCATGCCGGCATTCGGAGCCAAACTACGGCGAAACTGTAAGCCGCGAACAATCTCTTCTTTTTTCTGAACAACCTCAACGACATAACACTGTTTTCCAAAACACACTTGCGAGTTGGCGTTCGAGGCGGGAGTCCCAATTGCTCCATTGGCACAGCTAGTCAAGGCCACTAGCCCGATGATGGCTGAAATCAAACTAAAACGGCGCGACCTCGCGGCTTCTATTTTACTGGCCTTTTTGCTACCAAAGACAGAAAGGAAGCCAGCATTAGACCTTTCTTCTATTCGGGAAAAGGCCGTACCTGCCTGTCCGGCAGGCAGGTTGACTTCATCATATCTGTCTTTTAGAGTAGAAAGGTCAATAGTTTTCTCCCGTAATATTGAGATAGTCGCGAAATTCCAGTTGACCTTTAACATGCTGATTGGATTTGGCAATTCGTTCACTTAAATGAGGGTGGGTTCGCCAGTAAGAAAATTCCCGCGTGCGGTCTCGCGCCTCGGCATCTTTAATAATTTTTAAAGCCTCGGTCATGCCCTTGGGATCATAGCCCGCCTTCTGAGCATACTTTTCCCCCAACCGGTCCGACTGAAATTCATCTTCTTGGGAATACTCGAGGAATGCCGCGGTAAACGCGGTGTCAAGTCCCCGCGCCATGCGCCCGTTACCGCTGGTAACCGTAGCGATCTGCAGCAAGGTATAACCATAATAGGACTGTAATTTTTTGACGGAATGCCTAGCCGTGATGTGACCGACTTCATGCCCGATAATCCCTGCCAGCTGATCATCTGATGTGATCTTATCGATCAATCCCTTAAAAATATAAACGTACCCCCCGGGAAGACTGACGGCATTGACCTTATCTTCATCAATAATTTTAATGGAATAAACCAAATCCTGACGATCACACACCGCGACAATGCGATCCATAATGGCTTGTACCCGCTCATTAATATCCACATCTTCGACGTATTTATAATTTTTGTCGAACTGTCGAGAGAGTGCGTTCCCGATGTCAATTTCCTTATCGGTTCCATACATCAAACTTTCATGCTGCTTCGTGGCCAGGTTGTATTCGGTGGCGCATCCGGAAAATCCAACCAACAACGCAAGCTGTAACAGGGTGACCCCGACTTTTTTCAACATCGTAAACAATTTTGCCATCGGCAATCCAATCACGTTAAAATAACATCCTTCAATTTTACGGATAAAAAAAGCCCCGCGTCCTTCAATATCAAAACCACCCGCCTTATCCAACGGGGACATATGCTGGTAATAACGGTCGATTTCTTTATCAGTTAAATGCTGCATAAAAATCTTGGTTTTTTCATAATCCACAACTTCTTTTTTGGTGGCCGCCTCAATCACTGCCACTCCGGAATACACCCAGTGCGGATAGGCAAACAATCGTCTCAGATTGCTTTTTGCCTGCGCCAAATTCTTAGGTTTACCCATAATTTCTTTATTCCCCAAATAAACCAGCGTATCCGCGCCAATAACCACGCCCGATTTTAATCCACTAGCAATATCCCGCGCCTTCAGCAAAGCGTTGGCTTGCACCAGATCCGCGCAATTCGACTTAATTTTCGTCAATTCCTTCGCCCCGCTGACTTTCACCACAAAAGGAATTCCCAAGGTGGTCATCAATTTCTGGCGCTGGGCTGAACCTGAAGCCAAAATAATTTGCGGGCGCGCCTGACTCATGTTTTTAGAAATTCCGAAGCTTTGAAAATTGACCATAGTTCGCAACCCTTAAGTCTCAGCGCCTCGGCCGCTCCTTCTTCCCGATCCACGACACACAACGCGTAAGCTGCCTTCATCCCCATCTTGCCCAACACATCAATCGACTCCAAAAAGGCCTTTCCTGTCGTAGCTACATCATCAATGAGGACGATGTTTGATTGAGGCGTCAGCAAAGGCCCTTCTATTTGTTGCTGTTTGCCGTGAGGTTTGGGAGCCTTACGAATAATAAAAGTATTAATCGGTTTCTTGGCCTGAAAGCTTAAAACGCCAATGGCACCGACAAACGGATCCGCGCCTAACGTCGGGCCGCCGATCGCGTCCACCCCACCAGCACGTACCATATCCAGCATAATCTTAGCGCACAAAAAAGCTCCTTCCGGCAACAAGGTAATCCGTCGAGCGTCAATATAATAATCACTTGTTTTCCCCGAAGAGAGGACGATTCGTTCCTTAAAAAAAGCGTCTTTTTTGATAATGTTAAATAGCCGCTGACGATCAGCGGTCAAACTGGTCGATTGCATACATTCCTTTCTGAGTTAAAGATGCTGGTTACGTTATTCTCCGGCTTCAATAACCACTCGATTAGTCCTCCAGCCTTAATCCATAAATTTAGAATGGCACTTTTAAATCTTACGTGAGCCATAACTCTGTGCAAAAAACGCTTCATTATAGCCCGAAATAATTCGGTGACAAGCCACAATCTTGGCAGTTGACTATCAATCAATGAGCTAATTCCTCAGCGAATAAATTTTTGTAATGACGATACCATTCGCTTTGAAAAGTTTCTTCAGGATCATATTCCTTTTTCAATCTCAAAAAATCTACGAATTGGGGGTAACACGCCAGCACTTGGTCCTTGCGTGCCCAACGATGATAGGTTAAATAATAATTCCCCTTAAATGTTATGGCCCGGTCAATCAGCCGCTGAAAATGTGTGGCTGCGACTGCTGTACCTTCGGGAGAGTGGTCGACATGCAGGTTAAAAATAACGCAAATACTTTGGGGGCGCGCCCAAGCTAAGAAACTCTCGGTATCTTCCTCGATCAAGCGAATCGTTCCATAGACCACGGGCACCTTATGCTCTAGAAAATCAGCACGAACCTGCTCCATAAACTCACCCAGTTTGGCACGCGGAACATATATTTCCGTAATCATTTCCGAGCCGGGAATAACGCTCCCCAAACGCTCATCCACTTCGCGATGATAATTTTCCAAATATGACGCCAAATCCGCAGTATCCGACCAGTACACCTGGCCAGAAGTATTCACATAATGATCCACATATTTTTGGTACGCCGCGCCGGGACGCGCGTGCGCCAAATAAAATAACTCCCTCCAGTCATCCACCGTTAATTCTTTTGGGTGGGGCGTCAACGGAGTCGCTTCTGAAACCGGTCGATAACAAGGAAAGATTCCCTCCCGTAAAAATCCCTCAGCCGACGGATCAATATTATATTGAAAATCTCCATACCAGTATCCCTCGCTAATCCTCGCTTCTAAACGGGAAACCAAATCCTTAAGCGCGATGACCTCCACCACGCGCTCAACTTTCAAACGCGGTCCCAAACGCAAACGCACCTCAGCAATAATTCCAAAAAGACCGTAACCACCGATCACCGCGCTAAACAATTGGGGATTCTCACTACGGCTACAGGTCACGACTTTTCCTTGGGCGTTGACCAAGACAAAAGATTCGACTTGTTCAATAATCGGGCCCCACAGCAAACCCCGGCCATGCGCGTTGGCCGACAGAGCCCCACCAATGCTGAGGCGGCTGGTTCCTGTTTGTTTTTGAATCACGCCCCACGGAGCGGGATCGCCTTCTTGGACCTGATGCAAATAAGCAACAATCTCCGGCCATTGCGCTCCCGCCTCTACCGTAAGAATTCCGTTTTCTTTATCCAATCGCAAAATCCGATTCATCTTCGCCATACTCACATGAATCGTGCCCTCGCCAAACTGCTGTCCACCCATGGCGTGTCGCCCGGAAGAGATGCTAATAGACGCTTTCTGCCGCCGGGCACGCTTAACCACTCGTACGATATCCTTTAGAGAGCGCGGCTCGACAATGTCTTGAACAACCGTGGCATTTAACCCGGAGTGGATATCGTTGACGGTGTGCGACTCAGCAAAAAGCGGACTGGCCCATAAACACAATATCAATAAGCACCCCAAAATAATCTTCATAACTTTGACCTGAAAATTCCTTTATTTGACCCGCATCATGTGTTGTGCTAGGATCCAGCGTGCGTCAAAAGCTATTCAATGGCTTTTGTGATCTCCTCTACCCTCACAATTGCATTATCTGCGAAAAATATTTAAAAAACTACGCTAAAACTGATTTTCTCTGTGCTAGCTGTCGGCATCTTTTTGTCTTCAACCGTGGCCCTTATTGCTGTTCCTGTCCTCGCTCTTGGAAAGAAGCCGATGATCGTTTGCTCTGCCCTCATTGCCAAGAGGCTAAACCACATTACAATGTAGCACGTTCAGCACTCCGTTATACGCCTCTGTTAAGCCAACTGATCCATGATTTCAAGTATGGGCAAAAGACTTTCTTGCGGCATTTTTTTGCGGATTGCCTAGCGCAACTCGTCCGAACGCTTCCCCCCACTTTCTTTCAGAGTTATGACCGTATCCTTCCGGTTCCTTTGCATACCACGCGATTTCGCGAACGGGGATTCAACCAGGCTGAACTCTTGGCCCAATCCCTCGGCCGGCGGTTGTCACTCCCGGTAGACACGCAAACACTGATTCGACATCGGGCCACTCGATTTCAAGCCACAATTCACCCAAATCATCGCTTTACAAACCTCCTCGACGCTTTTACAATAACCCCACATTCAAACATTCGACACGCTTCCATCATTTTAGTTGATGATCTGTTGACGACGGGAGCAACCGCTTCCGCCGCCGCAAAAGCGTTAAAACGACGGGGAGCCCGAGCCGTCGCGGTGGTGACGCTCGCGCTGGCCTAACAATCAAAGACGCATGCGCCTATTACGCAATTACATCCTACAAGAATGCATTATTCCCTTTTTTCTTTCATTGGGAATTTTGACCTTCGTCTTTCTTCTAGGAAATCTCATCCAGCTCGCCAATATGGTCATCAATAAAGGCGTTAGCCTCACCACCATTGGCCAAGTCTTCATGCTTTACATTCCTTTATTACTAGGTTATACCCTCCCGATTGCCTGCTTAATGGCCGTCATCTTGGGATTTAGCCGACTGTCCGCGGACAATGAAATCCTGGCCATGCGGGCCAATGGCGTTTATTTAAAAGGCCTATTGCTGCCTTTGATCAGTATCGGCCTAATCTTAAGCCTCATTCTCGTCTTACTGAACGAAAAAATTATTCCCTATGCGCATCAAGAGCAGCGACGGCTCTTAAAAGATGTTGGCGTCAAGAACCCTACGGCGGTCCTGGAAGCCGGCACGTTCATTAACGCATTTCAAGGCCAAATTCTCTTTATTTACCACATCGATGAAAATCGCATGTTTAACGTTCGTATTTATCAACCTCAGCCTGACGGCAAACCGACACGAACCATCATCGCCCGCGAAGGTGAATTTACGTCGGTGCCCGGTGAAGACAAAATTAAGTTAAAATTGATTGACGGTACCTCTGATGAACCCAATTTGAAAAACCCCGACAACTTCTATAAGCTGAATTTCAAGAATTACTTCATGACCCTCGACCTCTCCAAAAAGGCTTCCACTCTTGATAAAAAACCGAAGGGGATGACCTTAAATGAATTAAAAACTAAAATTAAAGAAATGGAAGTCCTCTTGGTCGACACCGCGCCCTTGGTCACGGAATTTCATCGTAAACTCTCTTGGTCATTTTCAGCGCTCATTTTTATCCTCATCGGCTTTCCCTTGGCGGTCATCACGCACCGTCGAGAAAAAAGCGCCAATCTCGTCATCGCCTTTGTCTGCGCCGCGGCTTACTATTTGATTTCGCTTGGCTGCGAAGCCTTAAGCATTCAGAACATCGCGCCCGCGTTTTTGATGATGTGGGTGCCCAACCTGCTGGGAATCATCCTGGCCTTCATCCTCAATTATCGCTTATGCGCATCATAGAACGCACCATTTCTTTCTCCATCTTCCGCATTTTCTTTGCGACCATTTTTACATTCTGTTTTCTCTATATTCTCATCGATGTCGCGGCAAACCTGGCGGAAATCATTGACCGGAAAGTGCCCTGGGAAATTCTCTTAAAATATTATTCTTCATTTTTCCCTATTATTATCGTTCAGACCTCCACGATTGCCTGCCTCATTGGGGTTTTATTAACGTACAGCCAAATGAACAGCCATAACGAACTGATCGCGTTGCGTTCAGCAGGAGTCAACTTTTGGCGCATCAGTCGTCCGGCGATCACCTTCGCGTTGCTCGTCAGTGTATTTGTCTTTTACTTAAACGAACACTTTGTCCCCCGGGCGAGTGTATCCTCCGAGCAGATCCGCAATGACAATATCATCTTGAAAGCCGACACCGAACGAAAGAAGAAAGACAAAATCAAGAACCTCCCCTATTACGGACTCAAAAACCGCCTGTATTTCTTTGACACGTTTGACCCCAATACAAACGAAGTCCAAGGCGTGACCATTATCGGGCAAGACCAGCAGCAGCGGATGTCAGAGAAAATTGTGGCCTTAAATGGCAAATGGACCGGGGTCACTTGGAAATTTTTTCAATGCCAAATAACGACCTTTGATCCCAATGAAATCAACAAACCCAAAGAAATAAAATATTTCACTGAGAAAATCATGGATATCAAAGAATCCCCACAGGATTTTCTTAGGCAACGACTGAATGTTGACGCCATGAATCTTCAGCAATTGCATTCTTACATCCAGCGTTTCTCGGAAAGCGGCGCCGCCAAAGCCCTCAATAATCTGCGTGTGGATTTTCACCAAAAGATCGCGTTCCCCTTCGCGACACTGGTGATTGTGCTCGTAGGATTACCGCTGGCTATGTTAACGGGGCGGCGCAAAGCAGTCACCTTCACCTCACTGGGTATCGCAATCCTGATTGGATTTCTTTATTATGTTTTTAACGCGGTGGGATTGGCCTTCGGCAAAGGAGGATTTTTTCCGCCGATTCTGGCCGCCTGGATGGCGCCGCTGGTCTTCCTGATGATTGCCACTTATTTAATTCAAACCAAATTTTAAGCGTAACGAAAAGACCGATTCAGACGATTGCCTAGATTCGTCACGATCTCATAACTAATGGTCTTCGCCCAGGAAGCCAACTCTTCCGCGGTAATAGACTGTCGCCCCTGAGAGCCCAAGAGCACAACTTCCTGCCCGACATTCACTTTAGCGACGCGCGTAACATCAATCATGATCTGATCCATCGTCACGCGACCCAAAACAGCGCAACGCTTTCCCGCGACTAACACCCGAGCAAGGTTGGACAAACTGCGCGCGTAACCATCTTTATAACCAATCGCGATGGTGGCCACCGTCATATTCCGTGGAGCTACAAAGGTGCGCCCATAGCTGATACTGCGCCCTTGAGAAATTTTCTTAACAAACATAATTTTAGATTTAATGCTCAATGCCGGACGTAAATTCAGTTTAGGAATTAAGCGTTCATGCGGATACAGCCCATAAAGCATCAGACCCGGACGTGCCAGATTCAGAATATTGGTCCGGTAATCAGCCAACCCCATACTATTGGCGGCATGAACAAACGGCACAATATGCCCATCACGGTCTAAGGCCATGACCACGTTATACAAATTCTCGATTTGTTTTTGAGTAAATCGACGGTCATGTTCGGCGGACGGAAAATGAGTAAAAAGCCCCTGAACGGACAGATAATGATTACGTGCCAGCAACTCCTGAATAAACTCTTTGGCCTCTGTATGCCAGACTCCCAACCGGCCCATGCCGGTATCCACTTCCACGTGCACAGCAACTTTTTTTCCCTGCTTCTTAGCCAGCGCATTTAAGGATGCCGCTAACTGGTGGGTACAAATGGTAGGTGTCAGATTGTATTCAATGATCAATGGCGCGTCTTCCGGTAACGTACTTTCAAAAAGCAGGATATTTTGTTTAAAACCCGCCAGCCGCAGCGTCATTCCCTCTTCAACATCAGACACCCCGAAAAACCTTACGCCCAGATGATCCAACAGCGCCGCCACCTGCAACATCCCATGCCCATACGCGTCTCCCTTAATCACGGGCAATAGCTCCGTGTGCGCGGCCGCCATCTTTTTAAGCAATCGAAAATTGTGTTCAATCGCCTTCAAATCAACTTCCGATCGCGTCGGACGCTCAAAAGCATGCAAGTCTTCCATACTGGCGTATTTAGGATTTAGCTTAGGCATTCGAGACCTGACAATCTTCCGGATAAAGGTACAAGGGCGTTAATTTTTCTGGCGGGGTCCAGACTTTATGTTCAATCGCGTTACGCGCCACGACCAACAGCTTTTCCGCTTGCGGCGCCCAAAGGTGTTCTTCGGCAAACGTCGCTCGCCATCCATTGGCAGCAGCGGCCTGTTCAATCATGTCGCGATACAATTTAATCCCATCCCCCACCCACAGGGTATCGGTGGTAATCGTTTTTAACAACTCCGCCGGACTTCCTAATAAATAATTTCTTTTCGCTTTGGGTTGGCCCTGCTCTATTTGGTACACATTAGAGAAAACCATCTGTCGACGAGCGTCCACAATGACGGCGACTGACGAGGTTAATTTCTCTCCGACATTAGCCGCGATCGCGTCCAAGCTAGATACCCCCACAATCGGAATGTTCAACGACCATCCCAGGGCCTTAACAGATGAAATCCCGACGCGTAAACTCGTAAACGAACCTGGCCCTAATCCCACCACCAGGCACCCGATATCGGCCAGAGTTAATTTACTCAAAAAAAGGATTTTCTCTAAACCCGGAATCATAGAATCAACCAACACGTTATTTAAATGGACGTGCTGACTAGCCAATAGCTTATCCTGCGCGGCCAGCGCCAGACTATAATTCTTAGTCGATGTATCAATCGCTAAAATGTTCATCGTTATAGTGCCTTTAACCAGCGGGCATAGCGCTCGCCAATAGGTGTCAGCGTAATGGAACGGCTATTTTCTCCGGTATGAGCCAATTTAATATCCAGATATTCTAATGGTTTATAGGGGCCCAACTTGTCCGCCCATTCCACCAATGAAACTCCTTCCCCAAAAAAGTACTCTTCATAATCAAGCCGCAGGATTTCTTTGGGATCATCAAGACGATAAAGATCAAAATGATACAGGGGTAACTTCCCTTCGTAAATATTCATTAATACAAAAGTCGGGCTATTGACTTTATTGGCCTCAACCCAAAGTCCTTTGGCAATGCCTTTAACCAGTGTCGTCTTACCGCTACCCAAATCGCCCTCCAGGCAGAGTAAATCGCCCGGCGCCAGCAATTCCGCCAAACGAACGCCCAGCCGTAGGGTCTGCTTAGGGTCACGCGTTTCAAAATGAAAAGACTTAAGCTTGGTTGCGTTCATAAATGTTCAAAGCCCTTCAACGGCATGACAGTCTCTTCTCCAGCAATATTGCGCAGGATAAGTCGCGGCCCACCGCTGACAATTCGCCCAATCGGATAAAAATTAAAATTTTTCTGCGCCGTCAGTTTTTTAGCCTTGCCTGCGGTAATGGTAAAAGCCAGTTCAAAATCTTCCCCATCAGTTAACGCTTCCCGAGTGGAAACTCCCGATCGCTTAGGCAAATGCCGTTCTTCAATCACGGCCCCCACTCCGCTTTGCGAGAGAATGTGCCCTAAATCTCCCGCCAAGCCATCAGAGAGATCGATCATCGCCGATGGTTTGGCTTGAGTGACCAACCAACGCCCTACCTCTAAAGAAGGCGTAAAATTTAAATGTTTACCCGATTTAAAAGATCCACCCAAAGGCCCCGTCACGTAAACAATATCACCCGTTTTCGCTCCTGACCTTAACACCAAGCACTGACGCTCGACTAGTCCCAAGAGAGCAATGTTGATCGTTAACAGGGTTGACTTCACCGTATCTCCCCCCACCACGCTCACCGCAAACTTTTTTGCTATGGATTTTATTCCATCATAAATCTGCAAAATTTCTCGTTCTTTGATCGTAGGCGGAATTCCTAAAGAGACGACGGCATAGGTCGGAATACCGCCCATCGCCGCGATATCGCTGATATTGACCGCCAACGCTTTATGCCCGATGAGCTGATAGCCGGTGCCTTTCAAAAAATGCGTCCCTTCGACAATCATATCAGTGGCGAATAACAAGTAATGACTTTTAGAATAAGGCAAGACCGCTGCATCGTCCCCAATACCGCAACGTACTTTGGCCATCGGCCCTAACTTCGACGCCAAAGAGCGAATCAAATCAAACTCTCCCATGAATACCTCTTAAACAATAATGTCTTGGGTGATCGCGCGAATATTTTTCATAAAAGGGGGACGAATGATGCCGCGTTCGGTCACAATGCCGCTAATTAATGAATGATCCGTAACGTCAAAAGCGGGATTAAAAACTGTGACGGATGAAGGGGCGGTCGGTCGCCCCGCAAAATGCGTGACTTCCTCGGGTTTACGCTCTTCAATAGGAATCTGCCGACCACTTCTAATTTTTAAATCAAACGTCGAAAGCGGCGCCACAATATAAAGCGGAATACCATGATGCTTGGCGAGTACCGCCAAACTGTAGGTTCCGATTTTATTAGCCGTGTCCCCATTGGACGCGATTCGATCTGCGCCGGCAAAAATAGCGGCAATATTTTTATGCCTCATGACGCTCGCGGCCATATTATCACAAATGAGCGTCACCGGAATCTTCTCCCGAACCAGTTCCCAAGCCGTCAAACGCGCGCCCTGCAGTAACGGTCGGGTTTCGCAGGCAAAAACTTGAAATTTCTTTCCTTGCGCTTTGGCCGAATACATCACCCCCAATGCCGTCCCATAATCCGCCGTCGCCAAAGCGCCGGCGTTACAAACAGTCATAATATTGCGACCGGCAGGGATGAGTTTAGCTCCATTCGACCCCATCTGGCGACAGACCTTTCGGTCCTCTTCAAAAACCTCTAATGCTTCCCGCGTTAATAACGCTTTTAATTGCGCTACTGAAAAATCAGGATGGCCAACCACGACGCGCTGCAATCGTTCCAACACATTAAACAAATTGACCGCCGTCGGACGGGAGGTCCCGATGTAAGCACACAATTCCTGCAAAAAAATCTTAAATTTACGAGGATCATTCCCCTTAAATTTCTGGATCCCTAACAAAACCGCGAAACCCGCCGCGATGCCTAGGGCCGGGGCACCCCGCACTGCCAACACCCGAATGGCCTGCCACAAAGTTTTAACATCGCGACAGACAATATACTTCAACTGCCCCGGCAATAATCGCTGGTCAATTAATCGTACCGCACCGTTTTTCCATTCAATGGTTTTAATAGCCATTTTATTTTTCTTTCATCTTCGCAGGACTTCCATCAGCCTCAAAGCGTGGGAATAATGGGCCATGAGATTTCAGAGTTGTCCCGGCCTTGAGTTCTCCCCAAAAGAATCCAGATCCTTCCGCACCGAGAATATTTAACGCTTCCCGTGTTTTCGTCGGCATCACGGGACTCAGCATCACCGTCGCCAGCCGAAGCGCTTCGGCGACACAATACAGGATGCTTCCCGCCTGTGCTAAATCCGTTTTGGCCACTTTCCAAGGCGCGCGATTCTCCATATATTTATTGACCTGAGCCACCAACGCGATCGCGTTTGCCACCGCGTCATTTACAGCGCACAGATTAAAACACTGTTGGACTTTTTCAACCGTCTCCCTCGCACTTTGCTGAATTTGTAATTCTTCCGGGGAGGGATTCCCCACCTCAGGGATAACACCCCCAAAAAGTTTACCAATAAGACCACTCACCCGGTTAAGCAAATTACCATAATCATTGGCGAGGTCTTTGTTATAAACATCGATAAACTTACTTTCCGCGAAATCACTATCATTGACGCCGAGCGGCCCACTAGCCGCCAGAAAATAACGCAACGCATCTAAGCCAAACTGCGCCACATAACGATCAATTTTCTCTAAATCAACAAAGTTTCCTAACGACTTACTCATCTTCTGCCCTTCGGCAATCCAAAAACTATGGGCATACACCTGGCGGGGCAAAGGTCGTCCTAGGGCCAAAAGCATCGCCGGCCAAATCACCGCGTGAAACCACAGAATATCTTTGGCAATCAAATGCACATTAGCGGGCCAATAAACCCGGCGTTCCGCCGTGTCCACCATCGACAAATAGTTAAATAGCGCGTCAATCCAAACATAAATGGTTTGTTCGTTGTCTCCGGGAATAGGGATTCCCCACCCGTTTTGGCCGCTACGCGAAATCGGCACGTCATTTAACCCTTCTTTCACGCGATTAATCGTTTCGTTTCGGCGGGCTAAAGGAAAAACGGCAAATTCAACGCCCTCGGATAAAAGCTTTAGCAATGCTTCCTGATACTTGCTCAAACGAAAGAAATAGTTTTTTTCTTTTTTACGAACCAGCGGTTTCCCATTGATGGAAGATTTGAAGGCCTGTTCCTCAGCCTTTTTGTCAGTCACATACTCTTCTTGGCCCGCGTCATACCAGCCTTCGTATTCTCCCTGATAGACGTCACCCGTTTTTATCAGCGCGGCGACATATTCCTGCACTTTGGATTTATGGCGATCCTGAGTCGTACGAACAAAATCGTCGTGACTCATGCCCAGTTTACGGAAGGTCTCTGCAAAAGCGACGGCATTTTGATCCGCCCACTCTAGCGCAGAAAGGTTATGTTCTCGAGCGGAATCCACGACCTTCGCGGCGTGTTCATCCGTTCCAGTCAGAAAAAAAACATCCTCCCCCTGCTGACGGTGATAACGCGCGAGAATATCCGCGATCGTCGTCGTATAAACATGACCGATATGGGGCCGATCGTTGACGTAATAAATCGGCGTGGTAATAAAAAAATGATTAGTTTTCATTAATAGTTGCGTAGGGAACGCGGGAAATGCGACCTTCACCTAAATCAACACTGACGATCTGACGCAGATAATTGATTTCAATAACCTTACCCTTGCCTTCCGGCGTGTTCACTTTATCACCCAGCCGGGGCAAAGCTTTAGCGAACTCACGGTATACCGAATACTCATAGGCCATGCAGCACTTGATACGACCACAAACGCCGGAGATACGCGTTGGATTCAAGGGCAAGCCCTGCTCTTTTGACATCTTAATCGACAACGCGTGAAAGTTTTTCATGTACGATGAGCAACACAATTCGCGCCCACAAACCCCGTACCCACCCACAATTTTGGCTTTGTCCCGCACGCCGATTTGCTTAAGTTCAATTCGCATGCGGAAAACTTTAGCCAGATCCTGGACTAAATTGCGAAAATCTACCCGGCCCTCAGAAGTAAAAAAGAAAACGACTTTGCTCGTGTCAAACGCGTACTCAGCCTTGACCAAACGCATATCGAGTTTTCGTTCATTAATCTTGCGCTCACAAGCGCTAATGGAATCTTTGGCCTTCAAGCGATTCATTTCTATTTGTTTTAAATCTCCGTCCGTGGCCAAACGGAGAAGTTTACCGGCCAGATTTTCGTTCTTTGGTTTGCAGACTTTTCCAATATCAGAAGCCACTTCCCCAAATTCCACGGACCTATTCACGTCCACAATCACCATGTCGCCACGTTTACAGGCAACATTATTCGCGTCGAACCAGTGGATCCCCCGATATTCTCCTAGTTTTATCTCAACGACTTCAGACATAATCTCTCCTTAATCAAATAAAAAGCGACTTTGATGTTTAAGTGTTCAGCTAAAGCATGCGTCGCTTGCACAATCTCGTCGTGCAAACTTTCCAATTCTACCCAGGAAAACTGATTTTTTTGATTCTCCAAATCTTGAAACCGGTCCACGTTGATGAGTTGGTTTTTCGCGGCACCACAACGCAAGACCAATAAATCTCGTACCCAACTAAATAAAACATCCAAGGCTTCACGCGTTTGCTCAGCATCGCTTAATACTTTCTTCAAATAGGCGTCGCTATCACGAGAAAAAATCAGTTGTTCAATCGTAGCCGAACGTTTAAGCCAGAATTTTCCTTTGATCAACGCCTGCGCTCTACTGAAACAGCCTTGTGCGAAATAAGCGACCCCACGTGCTTCGGCATCTCCCATAGAATAGTCGTTTCGTAATTGTTGCGCAAGCGCGCTTAAAGGCAGCGGGGCAAAAGTAATCTGCTGACAACGGGACTTAATGGTGTCCAGATTTTTCTCCGGCGAGGCGGTAGTTAATAACAACAAGCTGTTACCCGAGGGTTCTTCCAAGGTCTTTAATAACGAATTGGCCCCTTCCAAGCTTAAGCGTTCTACTTCTTTAATGATAAAAACTTTATGCTGGGCCTCATATGGTCTTAATTGGGATTGTTGAATCAACCCTCGCACTTGCTCAATGCTGATGGTTTCTTTGTCATCTTCCACTTGAATTAATTTAACATCCGGATGACTGCCGGCATTAATCTTTAAGCACGCAGGGCACTGGTCGCAGGGTTGATCCGTAAGCGGCGCGGCACAGTTTAACAGTTTAGCAATACTTAAGGCGGTTGAACTTTTTCCCACCCCACGAGGGCCCACCAGCAAATACGCATGCGCTAACTGCTGACTACGCCATAAGCCTAAAAATCGTTTTAAAACCGGCCGATGAATAAGAATATCCAAAGGTTTAGCCATTTAACGACGCTCCAAAACCTTATCCAGAATATAACGAACCCGTTCAAAAATAACCTGTTGGTTACCATCGACTCGTAATAAATGAACCCGGCGAGGCTCTTGACGAGCAATGGCCTGATAGCCGCGTCGGACGCGATTATGATATTGAATGGACCTTAATTCAATCCGGTCTTTTTCGGTTTCTTTACGCGCCAAACCTTTGCGGGTATCCAAATCGAAAATAAACGTCAAATCCGGCATTATGTTCTTGGTCGCGTGCCGACCCAAGCTGCGAATAAATTTTAAATCAACACCATTGCCATATCCTTGATAAACCACCGTTGAATCCAGAAATCTATCCGAAAGAACAATGACGCCGCGTTTGAGGGCCGGCTCAATGACCTCTTCCACCAGTTGCGCACGGGCGGCCATATACAGCAGCGTCTCACAAATATCGCTCATGCCCTTGTTATTAACGTCTAACAAAATTTTGCGAATGGCTTCGCTAATGGGGACCGCGCCGGGCTCGCGAATCAAAATCACATCTCGCCCCAAGGCCATTAAATACTCATGAACCAGCTTCGCTTGGGTGCTTTTGCCCGAGCCTTCAGAACCTTCAAATGTGATGAATAAGCCTTTTGAACGTTTCATCGTAATTAGGTCACACAACCCATGATCCTATTGAGGGTGTCTTGTGACGGGTGACTGGTGACTTTGCCAATACTAACGGGCCCGCCTATGAGACTTAAACTCATGATTAGATTCTTCTCCACGTCTGTCCCTGTTTACCATCTTCGACGGCAACACCCTTGGTTCTTAAAAGATCGCGCAACTCATCCGATTTCTTAAAATCCTTATTCAAACGGGCTTGTCGCCGCTCCTCCAGCAGATCTTTCTCCTCGCTGGATAAATCAGGGGCCTTTTCCTTCAGGAAAAGGCCCAACACATTGCGCGCCAAATCTTCTAACGTATTGACCGCGGTAAAAATAACGTCCGCATACTGCGGATGCTGAGCTTCCTGCGCGATAAATTTGTTCGTTGCGTTAACCAAATCAAACAACGCCGCCAGCCCAGCGGGTGTATTAAAATCATCGTCCATCGCCGCGATGAATTTATTTTTATGCTCCGCCACAAACTCAACCGGGACTTCTTTCACCTCCGCCTTGACTCGAACAATCTCAAAAGCTTTCCAAAAAAGAATATCAAAGCGATCCAACGCTTTATGTGCCTCCAGCAGTTTCTCCTCGGTATAATCAATAGGACTCGCGTAATGCGAAAAAAGAAAAAACATCTTCAAATCGTCCACCGAATGTTTACGCAGCGCGTCCTGAACCGTAATGAAATTGCCTAAAGATTTCGACATCTTCTGACTATTAATCGTCAGGAGCCCATGATGAATCCAATATTTAGCGAACGGTTGGCCCGTTAAGGCTTCACTTTGAGCGACTTCATTCTCATGATGGGGAAAAATTAAATCTCTGCCTCCGGCGTGAATATCCAAAGTCTGTGTTTTCAAATGTTTCATGCTCATACATGAGCACTCGATATGCCACCCCGGACGACCTCCACCCCAGGGGCTGTCCCAGACCGGATCGCCGGGTTTGGATTTCTTCCATAAAGCGAAGTCCAAGGGGTCTTTCTTTTTGACACCTTTCTCAATTCGCACCGCCTCCAGCATCTGATCAATGCTCTGACCGGAAAGTTTTCCATAATTCGTAAATTTGCGCACGTCAAAATAAACATCCCCCTCGACCGGATACGCAAAGCCTTTTTCAATCAAACCCTGAATATGCGCGATCATCTCGGGAATATTTTCGGTCGCCTTCGGTTCGATATCCGCTCTAGCAACGCCCAACGCCTCCATGTCCCGATAATACGCGGCAATGTTCTCTTCAGAAACCTGCTGACTGGTTTTCTTAGATTCAATCGCCCGGTTAATAATTTTATCGTCAACATCCGTGATATTCCGGACAAACTGGACGTTATACCCACGGTACTTTAAGTAGCGACGCATAACATCAAACACATACAGGCTGCGCGCGTGACCGATATGGCACTGATCATAAACCGTCACCCCGCAGGTGTACATCTTGACGATGTTAGGATGAATCGGAACAAATTCTTCCTTCTTTTTTGTTAATGAATTATAAAGATAGATCGACATAATTATTCTAAGGTTAGAGGATGACCGGATTTATTGACCTTTTCTCTTCCAATGATATTGAGGAAGTCAACCCGCCTGCCGGACGGGCAGGTACTGCCTTTTCCCCAACAAAAAAAGGTCGAGATACCGCCTTCCTTACAATCTTTGGTAAGGAAAAGGCGCGTAAGGATGTGAGACTACTTTATTTCTTCTCTTTCAATTTGTCTTCTAATACTTTAATCCGTTGCAAAAGTTCAACCATATTCTGCATAACGGGATCAGAAACGTGTGCGTGATCCAGATCGCTATCAATCCGTTTGCCATCTTGTTTGGTGATGCGTCCGGGGACACCCACGACCGTTGCGTTACCGGGAACATCTTTAATGACAACCGCATTAGCGCCGATATAAGAATTATCACCGACGTTAATATTGCCCAATACTTTCGCTCCAGCCCCGACCACAATATTATTTCCCAACGTAGGATGACGCTTTCCCGTCTCCTTACCCGTACCCCCGAGAGTTACCCCTTGAAAGAGCGTCACGTTATCGCCGATGATTGTGGTTTCACCAATGACCACGCCCGTACCATGATCAATGAATAACCCTTTTCCGATTTTTGCGCCGGGATGAATCTCAATTCCGGTCAGGAAACGGCCCAATTGGGATATGGCTCTTGGCAGCAGCGGGATCTTAAAATTCAAGAAGCAATGCGCGATGCGATACAGAATGATCGCATGGAATCCGGCATAAAGAAAAACGATTTCCAGGTCACTACGAGCGGCCGGATCACGCTCTCGGGTTGCTTTTATTTCACCCCCAAAGAGAAATTTACAAAACAAGAACCATCCGGTGGCAACAATTAGAACTACGCATATAAGAAATAAAATCCAATATCCCATATTCGCCTTTAAAATTATCTCTTGATTAACGACACGACCGCGTAGGCCGCGATACCCTTCTTAGCGCTTCCCATGCCCTCGAGCGTGGTCGCTTTTAACCCCACGTCCTCAGGATCAATGCCCAACATCTGTGCGATCGCCAGCTTCATCATCGGTTTGTATTCCTTGAGGTTGGGTTCATCCGCTTGGACCACAATATCTAGATTATTAACTTTATAACCCTTCTTTATGACCAACGCTACGACTTCCTGAACCAGCATTCGACTGGCGATTCCTTTATATTTTAGATCCGTGTTGGGAAAATGTTCGCCGATATCACCCGCGCCGATCCCGCCCAGCAATGCGTCACACACCGCGTGCAAAATAACATCCGCGTCCGAATGCCCTTTTAACCCCAACGGATACTCAATATCAACCCCGCCTAAAATTAACTTTCTTCCCTTAACTAAGCGGTGAATATCGTACCCCAAACCAACTCTAAAATCCATCCCAACGCTCCTAGATAATCTTATTTTCCCAACAAAACCTTGGCCATGTCTAAATCCTCCGGCGTCGTGACTTTGATATTAGAATACGCGGACGGAACAACGGTGACCTTAACCCCCAACGCCTCAACCATCATTGCGTCATCCGTAGGATTAGGATGACGATTGTGCACATGCGCTCGCACTAAAATATTCTTGTCAAAAATCTGGGGAGTCTGAATCTCCCATAACGTATCTCTGGCAAGCGTTGCCTTGACCTGCCTCTGAGCATCAACAACCTTAATGGTTGATTTAACCGGGACCGCCGCTACCACCGCTCGATAGCGTTGGCACGCCAATACGGTCGTTGTAATCAACGCCGGTGACACCAAAGGCCGCGCCCCATCGTGAACAATCACCCATCGCGTGTCCGCGTCGATTTGAGCTAAGCCACATCGCACCGAATCATGACGCTGTTGACCACCGGGAATAACACGAACTACTTTCTTAAACGCAAAACGTTTAATCAGCCGACCAAATTCAGCAACGCTCGTTTTCTTAACCACGACGATAACGCTATGAACTTGGGGACAGCGTTCAAAAGCCAATAACGTAAAATAAATCAGCGGCTTTCCCTTCAACAAGACAAGCGGCTTGTCCTTTGCGGCTTTAAATCGAGTTCCCATCCCCGCGGCCGGAATAATGGCCTGAACTTTACCAAGAACTTGCTTAGCCATCTTTGTTATATTTTGCAAAAATCATCTTGCCCGCCTGCGTTTGCAAAACGGAATTAACAGTCGCTCGGACTTTCTGGCCAATGAGCGGTTTGGCATCTGAAACCACCACCATCGTTCCGTCATCTAAGTACCCGATGGCTTGATTGGGTTCCTTACCTTCTTTCATTAACTTGATGTCCAACACTTCCCCCGCAACAATCATCGCTTTAACCGCGTTGGCCAGCTCGTTGACGTTTAAAACCTTAACACCCTGAATCGTAGCGATTCGATTTAAATTATAATCGGTGGTGCAAATTTTAGCTTCCATGAGCTTTGCTAACTTAACAAGTTTCGCGTCGACTTCCGCCTCTCCCGGCAAATCATCTTCCTGAACGCGCATATCCATGGTGTTGTCTTTTTGCATAGCCTTTAATATTTCCAGCCCTCGCTGGCCTTTTTGCCTTTTCAGCAAATCATCCGAGTCCGCCAGGCGCTGCAATTCCAACAAAACAAATCTCGGCACCACCATACGTCCGGAGAAGAAATTAGTTTTATAAATATCCACAATACGACCATCAATGACGGCGCTGGTGTCCAACAATACTTCATCATCACGCACGTCCTGGCGTTTTAAACGCACGTAAGGAATAATCAGATTAAATTCATCCTTGCCGCGTAGCGCCATGACCGCGCCCAAATACGAAAAGACCAGGGTAAAAATAACCCGCGTCACCGAATGGACAAATTCACCGAGAGGCAATAATTTTAAGATATCCGAGATGATATTGGCCATGAAAATACCCAACAAAAGCCCAAACACCATACTCGACAAGCCGCGCACGGACACTCGCTGCATGCTTGATTCCGCGAAGATTAACAACAGACCGCACACCAACCCAGCCAGTAATCCCGGCAAGGGATTCGAGCCAATCGATCCCAATTGGTACCCCACCACCCCGCTAATCACTAAGAAAAATCCGCGTATAAAGGTCAGCGTCATAACAACTCCTTACTATTGATTTACGCAACCGCGTTCAAAGCTTCCCGCACTGTTTCTACACCGACTAAATCTATCTTGATATTTTTTAGACCACTTTTTATTTTTAAATTATTTTTGGGAAGAATGCAGCGCTTAAATCCTAATTTCTGGGCTTCATTCAATCGCTGCACGACCTGACTAACACTACGGACTTCCGAGGACAATCCCACTTCTCCCAAAATCACGGTATCAAAGGGGACCGTCTTATCCAGCAAAGCGCTCGCCACCGCCAGAGCTACCGACAAATCCGCGGCCGGATCCATAACACGCACTCCCCCGACGACATTTAAGAAAATATCTTTATCCTGTAAATTTAACCCCAAACGTTTTTCTAAGACAGCCGACAATAGCGCCAGACGATTAGAGTCAAAACCCTGCGCCTTCTGTCGGACCATCCCAAAGTTGGAACGACTGACCAACCCCTGAATTTCTACCAGAAACGGACGTGTTCCTTCCATGATGGCCGCGACCACAGAACCGGAAGCATGCTTCGGACGTTCCGAGAGAAAAATCTCCGATGGATTTCGGACTTCCGCCAATCCGGAAGACGTCATTTCAAAAACCCCAAGTTCATTAGTTGAACCAAATCGGTTTTTAGTCGTTCTCAAGACGCGATAGGAAGAATACCGTTCTCCTTCAAAATAAAGTACCGTATCTACGATATGTTCTAGAACCTTGGGACCCGCGAGCATACCTTCTTTAGTCACATGGCCAATAATAAAAAGACCGACACCCGTGGCCTTGGCTTGCTGTGTTAACAGCGCGGCGCATTCCCGCACTTGAGCGACACTTCCGGGAGATGAGGTGATATCTGGCAAGAAAATGACCTGAATGGAATCGACGATGACAACCTGGGGTTTAAGCGTGTTCATGTGCTCCAGAATCAGGTTGACATCAAGTTGATTGACGACATAGAAATTCTTAAGCGCCTTCGCAGTCAGACGATCCGCGCGCAATTTCGTTTGTTTAATGGACTCCTCACCGCTAACGTACAAAACTTTGCAGCCGCTCTCGCTGAGCAAACTGGCGATTTGCAAACTAAGAGTGGATTTACCGATACCCGGATCGCCACCGATCAGCGTCACCGATCCCGGCAGGATGCCACCTCCCATGACGCGATCAAATTCTGCCATCCCCGTGAGCCAACGCTCTTCGTGCTGAGTCGTAATCTCTTCTAACAACACCGGATCTTCGCGCGTCGAGGCCGTCACCAAACGCCTATCCTGTACCGCTGGGGCGACGGATTCTTCTACCAGAGAATTCCAGCTATCACACGCCGGACATTTCCCCAACCACTTGGAGGCGCTGGTTCCGCAATTCTGGCAAACAAATACTGTTTTGGTTTTCATTACCGTTCGAAATCTTTGGCTTTGGGGCGGTACAACAATTTCCAGGGGTTCGCTTTTAAATCCGATGTAAAATCAGACAAATTGTTATAAATAGTCTCGTCGACTAAGAATCTACCCACCGTACCGTGACCATCTTTAATATTAGTCACAATCAAACTAAGACCCTGCAACGTGTCCTGTAAGGATTTTTTATTGGTTTCATTCTGAACGACATCATTGATCCCAGCCAACGTCAAATCAGCTTTTTGAGCAACTTCGCTGATCATCTCCGTCAATTTCTCCACAGCAATCGGATCTTTACCGATCAGCTGGTCTCCGTCGCTATGAAACTCGTCCGTGGAAAGCCCGGGAATAATTTCAATATACTTTTCGCCCAAGAGACCTAATTGGTTAATCGCTACTTGCGAATCAATAGGGATTTCTATCCCGGATTTAAGCCAGCAGTCGACGGCGACTTTGGTCTTCGCGTCTTTTTTATCAAAAAAGATCGTGATGTCTTTGATGATACCGGCATCCACCCCGGCGAAACGGACCGGGGCCGATTTCTTAAGGCCGTTAGCGAATCCAAAAATGATTTTCAACCTTTTTCCTTCTTCAAAGTTTGAGAAATCACTGACGGAAAAAATCACAATCCCGAGAGCCACCAGCGCGGCAACCACAAATGACCCGACGACTACCTCTGAATGGGATTCCCTAGCCATGTTTTACTCTCCTGTACGGTTAGATAAAAAAATAACTACTTAGCGTGGCCAAAAACTAAATTTTCATCTTCAGTAATCGGACCTTGTGAATGGCCATTGATGAACTGCTTCAGAACCGGATGGGTCGTACTCCGAATTTGGTCTGGCGTGCCATCCGCGATAACTTTCCCTTGATAAAACATAGCGATGGAATCCGCCACTTTAAAGGCCGAATTCATATCATGGGTCACGACGATAGACGTAACCCGCAGCCGGTCCCGCATTTCAATAATCAAATGGTTAATGGTATCGGCCGTAATCGGATCTACCTCGGAAGTCGGTTCATCATACAAAATGATCTGAGGTTCCATACACAGGACTCGAGCTAAACTGACGCGTTTGCGCATCCCACCGCTAAGCTTAGAAGGCATGAGCCCTTCCACCCCTTTTAAGCCCACCATGGCCAAGCAGTCTGCCACGCGATCTTGCACGGTCTTAGCGTCCAAACGCATATACTCGTTGAGGACGTACGCGACATTCTCCCCCACCGTCATGGAATCAAACAAAGCGCCTCCCTGAAACACCATGCCGATTTCCATGCGAATTTTATTATAGTCTTTTTCTTTAATTTTGGTGACGTCATTCCCGTTAATGAGAATAGACCCCTTATCTGGCCTAATCAGACCGATGATGCTTTTTAACACCACGCTTTTTCCCACCCCCGAACGACCGATAATAACCTTGGTCTCTCCGGTTTTAACGGTAAAACTAAGGTCGTTTAAAATCTGTCGACCATCAAAATTCTTATAAAGATTCTTTATTTCAATCATGAGTTAGGAATCAAACACAAAATAAAACATGGTTGTAAACATGCAGTCCGTGACAATAATCATGATAAACGAATGCACCACTGAAATCGTCGTAGCCCGACCCACTCCATCCGCACCTCCCTTGACCGACAACCCTTGGTGGCACCCCACAATGGCAATGACCATCGCGAAAAATACAGTCTTAATCAAACCCGTTAAAACATCCTTCACCGCTAAGGACTGGATGACCATGTTGAAATACATCGCCGGAGAAATAGATAGTTTATAAACACAAATAACAAACCCTCCCATGATGCCGATGATATCCGCGAACACCGTCAATAACGGTAGCATCACCAATAGTGCCAGAAATCGTGGTACCACCAAATATTTAACCGGGTCCGTGGCAAAAGCGCGTAAGGCGTCCACTTGTTCCGTCACCGTCATGGAACCGATCTCCGCCGTAATACCAGCACCAATCCTTCCCGCCACAATAAGCGCGGTGAGCACCGGCGCCAATTCGCGCGTCAACGCCACACCGACCACATTAGGGATATAAATCTCCGCGGAGAGCTTGACCATCATGTACGCCATTTGCAAGGCAATGATCATCCCCACGAACAACCCAATCAATGACGCAATGAGAAAACTACCGGGACCAATTCGCTGGGCCTGCTGTAAAAATCGCCCCATGTGAAAAGGCGGCACGAAACACGCCAGAATCGTACGCGAGAAAAGTATGGAAAGCTGCCCCATGTATGCCAGAAAATTAAAAACCGCAGCGCCAGAAAAAGCGATCAGTTGAGTACCGGACATAATTAAAATCGGATATTACGTTCTACTCCCAGCATATCCGATTGTTCCTGGGAGGTTGTGGCGTTTTCTTTTCTCAAAAAATACTTAAATTCCGTCGTATTCAACTGGTTGGTTTCATTACGACTTTTAAGCGTCCATTCAGTGCCTTCGGGATTTTCGACCACAACAGGCGTTTTCTTTAAAGTCGCGATTTCTTCCATATACATACCACGGCGGGCCATGTTAAAAGTACCCTCCACGTTAAACATCATGCCATCCACGGAAGAAACCTTGGAATTATTCAATTTCACCATCGGATAATATCCTTCCGCGTTGATAATAATACTTTCATAATTTAGGTCTTTGACAAAACCTTCAAAAGTTTTAAAACTACCTTTCAGATACGGTTGTTCCAAATCTCCGGTAATTTCCAGAATTCCTTCGAGGCTACCGTTGGAACGAACCGAATCATCAGCCCCCCACAATTTAAAGAAATCTTCCATCTTAATCCCCGTAAACTGCAAATCTAAATCCAGTTGAAACGGGCTCACCAATTCAATGGATCCGTTGGTTTTGACACTCCCGATAATCAAATTGTTCAATTGCAACTTACGATTCGCGACCTTAAAACTGCCTCGAATTTCGTCCACCGGCTTAAAATTCACCAACGTGTACTGACTGGCCAACTCTCCCTGCCAGACAGAGCCGGATTTACTATTTTTATCCGCAAGGACGGAGACTAAACTATTGATTTGGGAAGAGATATTGATAAAACTGGTATCCAGATGATCCAGCGAGACGGCCAGCTGATATTGATCCACAGCGGCCTGCGATAATTCAAAAGAAACGACACCAGATTTTGAGGGCGAAACGTTCAACGAAACTTTCTTTTGCTTAAAATCAATGACCCCCTCAAAAGGACACACACTTTTAGCCCAGGAGGCAGAAGCTACCCCAAGGAGGGCACTGATAGTTAGGGCGATGCCAAGAAATTTTCGCATACGTTTTCAGCAAAAGCGCCACGCTAAGTTGATTGAAACGCCAGCGCTTCTTCTTTACGGTCAACCTTAATTTTGGTACCTTCTTTTATTTTTCCGGAAATGATTTCCTCGGCCAGCGGATCTTCCAACAATCGCTGAATAGTCCGCTTCAAAGGCCGGGCGCCAAAAACGGGATCAAACCCTTTTTCAATCAATAAATCCAACGCGTCCTGAGACAACGCCACTTCAATTTCCTGTTCCTTAAGTCTCTTGGTAACGTCTTTGATTTCTAGTTCAACAATCTTCTTAAGATCTTCCTTGGTCAACGACTGAAAGACAATAATATCGTCAATACGATTAATGAATTCGGGCTTAAAGGTGCGCTTGACTTCTTCCATCAAACGTTCTCGCATATCGGAATATTCCACCCCTTCTTTTTGTGAAATAAAACCTAAGCCACCTTTCTTGCGGAGCATATCGGCGCCAACGTTGGACGTCATGAGAATGATCGTATTACGAAAATCCACCACTCGTCCCAAACTGTCCGTTAAACGTCCCTCTTCGAAAACCTGCAGCAGCACGTTAAAAACATCCGGATGAGCTTTCTCAATTTCATCCAAGAGCACCACGGAGTACGGTTTACGCCGCACCCGTTCGGTCAGCTGGCCACCTTCTTCATATCCAACGTATCCAGGCGGGGCACCGATTAAACGCGACACGTTAAATTTGTCCATGTATTCGGACATGTCGATTTGGATGAGGGCATTCTCATCGCCAAACATAAAATGCGATAACGCCTTAGCCATGAGCGTTTTGCCGACTCCCGTCGGACCTAAGAAAATAAATGACCCAATAGGACGCTTAGGATTTTTGATGCCGGCGCGAGAACGACGGACCGCGCGGGAAATCGCGCTGATCGCTTCGCCCTGACCGACAATACGGTCCCGCAAATGATCCTCCATTTTCAAAAGCCGTGTACTTTCTTTTTCTTCTAGCTGAATCAACGGAATTTTAGTCCATTGCGAAATAACGCGCGCGATATCTTCCGGAGTCAAGGTGAGAGTCACGTTATCACGCTTAGAAGTCCATTCTCCACGCATTTTATCCAGTTGATCCCGCGTTTCGCGTTCCAAATCACGCATTTTCGCAGCCTTCTCAAAATCCTGCGACTTAATAAACGACTCTTTTTCCTTTTTGTATTGTTCGATGCGGGCTTCAAGATCTTTGATTTCTTGAGGCACGACCATGGCCTGCAAGCGCGCCCGCGAACCGGCTTCATCAAGAATATCCACCGCCTTATCCGGCAGCTGACGACCCGAAATATAGCGGTCGGAAAGTTTGACCGAAGCTTCGATGGCTTCATCGGAAAACTTGACCCGATGGTGGGCCTCATATTTGTCTCGTAACCCTTTAAGAATCTTGACCGCTTCTTCCGCAGAAGGCGGATCAACGACGATCGTCTGAAAACGACGCTCCAAGGCGCTGTCTTTTTCAATATGTTTGCGGTATTCATCCAGGGTCGTCGCTCCAATGCACTGAATTTCCCCTCGAGCCAACGCCGGTTTTAAAATATTCGCTGCGTCAATCGCGCCCTCAGCGGCGCCCGCGCCGACGAGCGTGTGGATTTCATCAATAAAAAGAATAATTTTTCCGGAACGCTTCAATTCATCCATGATGGCCTTGATGCGTTCTTCAAATTGACCGCGGTACTTCGTACCCGCGATCATCAACGCCAAATCCAGGACGACAATATTCTTATCACGCAAAATTTCCGGAACCTCACCGGCTACGATCATTTGCGCTAGACCTTCCACAATCGCCGTCTTCCCGACACCGGCTTCTCCCAACAAAACGGGATTGTTCTTCGTTCGGCGACTTAAAATCTGAATGATGCGTTCAATCTCATTTTGCCGACCGATCACCGGATCGAGTTTTCCTTCCCGAGCGAGTTTATTTAAACTGCGGCCATACGCGTCGATCGCCGGGGTTTTCCCGGCCCCTTTCTGCTGTTCCTGGTTGTTGACACCGGGAATACCGGAACCTAAAAGCTCCATGACTTCATTGCGAACTTTGGCCAAATCCAATCCCAAGTTCAGCAACACTCGGTAAGCCATCCCTTCGCCTTCTTTCACCAGTCCTAACAATAAATGCTCCGTGCCAATATAGTTATGTCCCAACGCGCGCGCTTCTTCCGCCGAGAGTTCCAACGCTTTTTTAGAACGGGGCGTAAACGGAATGTCTCCCAACACTTGCGTTTGCGGACCCGGCTGCACCAACTTTTCGACTTCAATACGAATCGTTTCCAAATCAAGTCCCAATTTCTGCAACACCGCCGCCGCGACCCCCTCTCCTTCGCGGATCAAACCTAACAATAAATGTTCGGTCCCAATATAATCATGGTTAAAACGACGAGCTTCTTCTTTGGCAAACACGATAACTTTTCTGGCACGCTCCGTAAATCTATTAAACATGGCTCGCTCCTCCTAATTTTTCGCGGATCACGCTGGCTCGCTTGGCGTCACGCTCGGCGGCCGATAATTTCTTGGTTTCAATCTTTTGCAAATGCGCGGGCTGAATCATGATGAATAATTCATTAATCGTTGAGCGGCTGACGTCTTTGATAATGCCGACATCTAACCCCAAACGCACCATAGAAAGCAATTCAATGGTTTCCTGACTCGTAATAATGTGCGCGCTTTTAAGAATCCCCAAAGAGCGCCAAACTTTATCCTCCAGCATAGGTTTGTTCTGCATGATCAATGCCTGCCGGGCCTGCTCTTCCTGTTCGATGATTTGTTTAATGAGACCGTTGATGTTCTGAATGATGTCTTCTTCACTGTGACCTAAAGACACCTGGTTGGAAATCTGAAAGAAATTACCGGTTGCCTGGGTTCCCTCACCGTAAAATCCCCGCGAGGCAAAACTAAGTTTAGCGATCGCCGCCAACACTTTATTGATTTGTTTGGTCATGACCAGCGCCGGCAAATGCAACATCACCGATCCGCGCATCGCCGTACCGGT
>CAYXGG010000011.1:44101-71579 GCA_964464475.1 uncultured Planctomycetales bacterium
TCCAAGACATCCGTTAAGTTTTTCTTCACGGCCTTATTGGGAAAAGGAACACGCAATAAATTCCGCGCAAGCCGAATACGCGAAGACATCACAATATTGGCGTTAGGCCCCGTACCTTTCAGCCATTCCCCATTATTTTTCATTAAGTCGTCGAGTTTCATGCGTTGTTCTTTAATTTTCTTTCCAGTTCATGAATTTTGTCGCGCAAGGCCGCGGCCTTTTCAAAATTCTCCTGTTTAATCGCGTCCTGCAATTGCCCTTTAAGGTCTTGAAGCGGATCTGAATTCTTCTCACGGACGGGCGCCGCGGCAATATGCCGCGGGGACTTACCCAAATGCCGATTGGAACCGTGTATTTTCTTAAGAAGCGCCGCCAATTGATCGCGAAAAGAAGCGTAGCACTCGCTACAGCCCATGCGCCCTAATTTACGAAAATCCTCGTAAGCTAAACCACAATGAGCACATTTGACTTTGACCCCTTCCACGTCCTTGACTTGTTTCCCAAAATCCGCCAGCCCGGCTAGCAAATCAGCCAATCCAAACTGCTGTTCCATTTGCACGCTTTTTTCACGAGCACAGTCTTCGCACAAATGCATTTCGGACATTTGCTCATCCACAATTTCCGTCAAATGCACCGTTGCTTTTTTCTTATTACAGATGTCGCATTGCATAATGAGATCCCTTATAACCTATTCATCGCGATGACAACCGGCGTTTTTTAACGCGCCCCTTGATCGTAATATCTGAGACAGTTAAAGAAAAAAGCTTGGAAAAAAATCGCTAAAATTTCACTCCATCTTTTTTCGTCAACTTATGAAATTCCGAAATCAACTTGGCGGTCTGCACCCCGGGCTCTCCATCACCGATCGGACGACCGTCCACCTTGACGACAGGAATAATTTCCGCCGCGGTTCCCGTCAAAAAGCATTCTTCCGCCACGTAAACTTCGTGACGGGTGATCAAACGCTCCTGGGTTTCAATGCCCATTTTACGCGCGATCTCCATGACCGCGTCACGGGTAATTCCCTTTAATCGACCTTGCGCGGGGGTAGACAAAACACCCTTCTTAATAATAAAAATGTTGTCGCCGGTACACTCGGCCACATATCCCTGCGAATCCATCATGATCGCTTCATTAAAACCGGAATTGGTGGCCTCAATTTTAGCTAAAATATTATTAAGATAATTCAATGATTTAAGCTGCGGATTCAGCGCGTCAGGAAAATTCCGGACGGTTGGGACCGTAATGATCTCCATCCCCTTCTCGTACAATTCAGGTGGATACAAAGCAATTTTATCCGTAATGATAATAATGTTCGCCAGTCCTTTACATTTGCGCGGGTCAAGACCAAGATCCCCTTCACCCCGTGTGACAATAGCGCGAATGTACGCGTCGCGTAAATTATTTTCTTTAAGCGTAGCCACAATGGCTTTTTCCATTTCTTTCTTGGTTAAGGGAATGCGAATCATCAGGGTATGCGCGGTTTCATAAAGACGATCAATATGCTCCTGCAATTTAAAAACCAGCCCAGCGTAAGAGCGAATCCCCTCAAAAGCTCCATCTCCATAAAGAAATCCGTGATCAAACACGGACACTTTGGCGTTTTCTTTATCTAGAAATTTTCCATTAATATAAATCTTCATACCATCCTCACTTTCAACACTGTTCCTACCTAAATCAACCGTCCATCTTTCATCTGAATCGTGCGCTTGGCGCGCTTGGCGATCTGATCGTCGTGAGTCACGATGACCAACGCTTTTTTCTGCGTCACATTAAAATCTAATAGTATTTCGATAATCCCGGCTCCGGTTTGGGAATCCAAGTTGCCTGTCGGTTCATCGCACATAATAACCAACGGATCATTAATTAAAGCCCGTGCGATCGCGACTCGTTGTTGTTCGCCTCCTGAGAGTTGACTTGGCTTATGCATCAAACGGTCTTTAAGCCCAACCTTAGTTAAAAGTTCTGTCCCTCGAGCACGCAACGTATCCGGAGAATCGAGATTGCTACGAATTAACGCCGGCAGCATGACATTTTCAAGCGCGGTAAACTCCGGCAATAAGTGATAAAACTGAAATACAAAGCCAATTTTTTCATTCAAACAGGCCGCGCGCTCCCGATCAGAGACCGCGTAAAGATCTAAATCATCAAAGACCACCTGGCCATCCGTTGGGCGATCTAATCCGCCCAGAATATGTAATAATGTCGACTTTCCAGCACCAGATGGCCCGACAATGGCCACCACGTCATTGGGCATCACTTCCAAATCAATGCCTTTGAGAACCTGCAGGGTTGAAGCACCTTGAGTATATTTTTTCTGAATATTACTAGCCAATAACAGCATAGTTACTCACTTATCGATCCCTATTGATACCGCAAAGCCTCTACCGGCTCCAAATTGGCCGCTTTGGCCGCCGGGTAAAGCGTGGCCAACCAGCTGATAAAAATCGACGAGCCGACAATCAGCAGGATGTCGCTCAATTGTAAAAGAACAGGTAGACGATCAATGTAATAAATTTCCTGCGGCAGTTTGATGAATTGATATTTCTTTAAAATAACGCATAGCCCGCAGCCTAAAATCAACCCCCAGAAAGTGCCAATGACTCCCAGCGCTATTCCTTGCATGGTAAAAATCCGACGAATCGATTGCTTCGGTACTCCGATAGATTTCAGCACCCCAATATCTTTAATTTTCGTCGTGACCGTTACAATCAACGTACTCACAATATTAAACGAGGCCACTAAAACAATAAGCGTCAAAATAATAAACATCGCGAACTTTTCAAGTTTTAGCGCGGCAAAGAAATTACGATTGGATTCAATCCAGGTCCGGATATCAAAACTAAAGCCTAAGGCTTCTCGGATTAATTTCTTAGCTTCCGGAGCGGCATAGACATCTTCTAGTTTGACGCCGATTCCAGTCACCTGTTCCGGAACGTATTGAAAAATTTCCTGAGCTTTCTTTAAGTGCACCAGAACCAAATTCATATCATAATCATACATACCAGAAGTAAAAATCCCGGCGATTTTCAGTTTATAGCGCCAGCCTTCGCCCGCGACCCCTGAAGCCGGAGCGATCAGGGTCACCTCATCACCCAGCTCAAAACCAAAAAAATTAGCCAATTGACTTCCAATCACGGCCCCCTCTTCGGGAAGATCCTCAATTTTAGACTCTTTAAGGTATTCATTCACTTTGGTCACGGACGCTTCGCTACCAGGATTAACCCCGCGGAGTGTCAAACTCATGGCCTGGCTACCTTCTTCTAAAAACACATTACCGTGGATGAACGGCGTCACGCCGATAATGCCGGGAATTCCCTGAACGACCGCTCTCACGGCGGGATAATCTTTTAATCCACGTTCTTTTTCAATGATCACATGAGCATTGGTACCGATGATCTTTTCTCGCAAGTCAACATCAAAACCTGTCATCACCCCGATGACCACGATCAACGCCATCACGCCAATAGCAACACCCGCTGTCGCCACAAAACTGATGACGGATAAAAACTTCGCTTTTTTAGCGGTTAAATAACGATAACTAATCCAATTTTCATACTTCATGTGATGCGCACCCTTACGCTAAAAAGCTATTTTACTGTTTTGCTGGACGAGTCTTCTTTTTTGTCTCGAGCTTCCGGCTCCAAAGGTTTCAGTAAGGGAAACAGGATAACATCACGGATGGACGGAGAATTCGTCAGAAGCATCACCAAACGATCAATCCCTACCCCTAAGCCACCTGCTGGTGGCATTCCATATTCCAAAGCATTCAAAAAGTCTTCATCTAGCGAACGATTTCCAGTTTCAATATCATCCTGCAAATCTTCCTGTAATCTTTTGCGCTGTTCAATCGGATCATTAAGTTCCGAATAGGCGTTAGCCACTTCCATTCCCGCGATAAAGCATTCAAATCGGTCCGCGAGCGAAGGATTGCTGGCTGAAGCTTTAGCCAAGGGCGACAGAAAAGCGAAATAATCCGTTAGGAAAACGGGATTGTCTGTTTGTTCTTCATCCAAAAGCTCTTCCACGATCTTCATGACGGCCGAACGGGTCAGTTTTTCTAAACGAAACTTGGCCCGGTGTGTGCGCACTTTCTCAAGCATCACCTGAGCATCGTCATCCGGATTGATATCAAAACGGTCTTTGACAATTTTAGCGAAGGATCGGCGTTCCCAGGGAGGGGTGAAATCAATTTCCTTCCCTTGAAAATTAACTTTGTAAGAACCCGTAATTTGCATGGCCAAAGAGCTCACCATCTCTTCCGTCAAATTCATCATGTCGTTGACGTCTCCATAAGCCTGGTAAACTTCCAACATCGTAAATTCGGGATTATGCCGGGTTGAAATGCCTTCATTGCGAAAATTGCGATTGACTTCATAAACTCTTTCAAAACCACCAACGAGCAAACGTTTCAAATACAATTCCGGCGCAATACGTAAGAAGACTTCCATATCATAAGTGTTATGCAAACTTTTAAACGGTCGGCCCCGGGCGCCACCGGCCATCGGTTGCAACATGGGGGTCTCCACCTCCAAAAATCCCCGATTATCTAAAAAAGCTCGGATAGAAGACACCACCTGGCTACGCTTACGGAAAATATCACGCACTTCGGGGTTAGCGATCATATCGACATAACGCTGGCGATAGCGAATTTCCACATCTTTTAATCCGTGCCATTTTTCTGGGAGGGTCATCAATGACTTGGATAGCACCGTTAGCTGCAGCACCTTTAAACTCTGTTGCCCAGTGCGAGTCAAAAAAAGCTCGCCACTAACGCCAATAATGTCGCCAATATCAAGAGCCTGCACGGCTTCAAAACCTTTATCACCAATAACGTCCGCTTTAATATACAACTGGATTCTGCCTGTTTGATCAAGGATATCGCAGAAGATGGCTTTGCCGTGCTCCCGATTGGCCACTAACCGCCCGGCCAAAGTCACTTTTCGCCCTTCAGCAAAAGCGTTGAGCGTTTCTTTGATGGCGGCAACGTTAGAAAATTTGCCCCCGTAAGGATCAATACCTAAACTCTTGAGTTTGTTGAGCTTACCTAACCTAACACTCTTAATTTCATCGACTTCCATAATAGAATTCTTTCCCAAAATGACTATAAGGTTAAAGTTGGACGCATTATATAGAAAAAGGCCAGGAGTGTCAACGAAAAGGGCGGCGATTTTAGGCGAGAAAATACTGAAAATACTAATGTTACGGCTTATCTGACCGCCTAGGGTTAAGCTTGGCTAGCCGCGAACGATTGTTGCGCCTCAAGCCCCGCAGAGGCATTTGACCAGCAACTAAGGACTCTTTCTGTAGACGAGATAAAGACTTAATTTTCATTTCCCGAATGAGGGCGCCGGCCCTGGTTAGGGAATTTTCCTGATAGATTAAAGTAACCGGCAGACGCGTCCGTGTAAACTTTGCCCCCTTACCCTCGTTATGACAGCGTAGCCGTCGCTCTACGTCATTACTGATACCCGTATAAAATTTGTCGTCCTGGCATCTTAAGATATAGACTGACCAGGATTTCTTAAGACGGGATGAAGCTCGTTTGGATTTCTTATTTAAGCCTTTAAGCATCCGCCGGTAAGCCGACTTCATACGCGCATGCTTTTTGCCAATTGCTCAACGGCCTCTTTTGCCTGCTGGGGAGTGCTTTGGGGGAAAATCTTGCGATAGGTTCGAATGGCAGCGGAAAAATCTCCTTGCTCAATGCAACGTTTGACATCAAACAAGGTCGGAGAACCCGATTTCTTTATAGTATCTCGGCGAGGGAAGAATCCGACCATCCACTGCCAACATTTCTGGTTAAAAATCAAAACGCATAATCCGATGACAAAAAACGCAAACAATAATTTCAGTAAGGGCATATCCATAGATTATTCCTTCACCTGATGAAACTCAATTAACCTTACATCGACTTGAGAAACCGTTCCATGATGGTTATAAAAATAATGGGTGATCCCTAATCCAGGAACAAAATCTATATCAAAATGCCCGGGTAAAGTCCTGAATAATAATTTGTATCCCTGCTTCAATTCTTCGATTTTGACCCCTGACACTCCAGACAAATCCGGCACCATTTCTTTCTCAACCCACCAGTGATACATCATATCATTGCGGGTAATCATGCCTGTCTCTCCAAAGAACTGATTTTTTGCTAAGGGGTATTCTAAAATTTGTTGATCTTCTTTAACCAAATCCTGCAAGAAATCATTATTTTTGAGACGCTTATAGGCGCCCCACGCCAAAGCCTGCGGCAATAAATAAAACTTTTTCTCCGCTACCGCCACCAGCAGGTAATCCCCCGGCTGCGTGGCGGTGGAATAATCAATAAGATCCTGCGGGTGCCCTTTTAAAAGCGCCGCAAAAACAAAATCTCGGCGCACCGTATCGACCACTTCCATTTTCCAGGTCACCTCGGTCTCAATGACCTCTGAAGTTCCGGACTTCGTGGTCGCGACTTTTCCTTTAAACAGCCAATAATTTCCTTTTTTCAACGGAAAGATTTTTTCGACGGGGTCTGTGCCGATGATAACGCCTTCTGATCCGGCATCATCGCTCGTTCCCTCCGCAATGACTTGGCCGCCAGCAAACGCCGCTTTGCGTTTTGTCGCTTCAATGGCTTTAGGGTTAAGGATGGGGCCGGATTGAGAAAGAATGTATTCCTTCGTTGTCAATAACTCATCCGCATGCTGGCTACCTTCATAATCAACATTCTCAATGCGAACCTGCGCGAAGCAGACCTTCGGCAAACATCCGAGCCCAAAAAACAAATAGCCAACGCAAATAATAAGAGACCGTATTTTCATATTAAATCCTTATAAATAGGTAAGGGAACAATAACATCAAAACAAAAACAATAAACCACAACACCAACAGTGCTATCTTAAGAGGCGTATCAAAAACGAAATAATATTTCTTAAGCTCAACCATAATTAAGCAGCGACGATGCAAATACCCGCCTGGTCAGCCATCTTAACACAACGGTCACGATCAATAATCAAAGTCTTCCCGGATTCAACAGCCAAACATTTGGCTTGCGACCGCAGCATATTTTTTATGGTGCGCGGCCCCACCACGGGCACATCAAAACGGTTATCCTGTTTTGGTTTGGCCGTTTTCACCACTACCGCACCGCCTCGCGCGATACGTCCCCCCCGCAAAATGGCCTGATCCGTTCCCTCCATCGCCTCAACGGCAACAATAGCTTTATTTCTTACCACCACCGTTTGCCCAACGTCGATCTCACCCATGGATTTGGCAATCTCAAATCCAAATTCAATATCCGTTAGTTCTTCAAGGCTCGGGGCCCTTCGAGTCAAGGTTCCTTTCGGCGCTAAATATTCCTTCATCAAAAAAGTTGAATCAACCAATTCAATCTGGTGGTCGCGCAGTCTATCACCAATCGCCGCAAAAATAGTGTCGGCCTTACGATTCTGCATGGCGTCAAATAGCTTCGAGAATTCCGCGTCCGGAGCGAATCGCGAATCAAAAAGATTATTGGGATTAACCTGGCCAGCCATGATGACCTGCCTCACTCCCGATTTCTTAAAAATCTCAAACAGCTTTTTTAATTCGCCGGCGGCGACCCAATGAATGTCATCAACAAAAAAACGCAGCCACCAGGAAGTATCCCCTTTAATGGCTACGGCAACAACCTGGTAATTAAGACTTTTGGCTTTACGAGCAAATAGAATGGGGAAATGTCCATTGCCTGCGATAAGGCCTAGTAGTTGGGACGGTGGCGTCATGAGAAGTTTAAGAAATAACCGAACTAACGCGGACCAAATTTAAATAACCCGGCGATTAACTACACAATCCCCGCTTAGAGGTCTTAGTAAAGAAAATAAGGTCTTCAATTTCCGGACAGGAAGGAACTTCCGCCTCCAACCGCTGCAAGGCGTGGGTTTTAGATAAGCCAGAATGAAATAACAACTTAAAAGCCTGACGTAAATTCTTAATACCTTGAGCAGAAATCTTAGCCCGTTTGAGTCCCACTAAATTCAAACTATACACTTTTGCGGGATGACCATCGCACATCGAAAACGGAGGGATATCTTGGACGACCTTTGAACACCCACCCGTGATGGACAACCGACCCAAGCGCACAAATTGATGAACAGCTGTTAAACCACCGACGACAGCCATGTCTTCCAAAGTCACGTGACCGGCCAGCGTACCGTTATTAGCCATCACACAGAAGTTATTGACCACACAATCGTGGGCGACATGCGCATATGCCATAAAAAGGTTATTACTACCGATCATCGTTTTGCCACCGCCCTCGACGGTGCCAGGATTCACAGTAACATATTCCCGAAATACGTTATTATCCCCAATCGTCAGAAAAACAGCAGAGCCCATGTTGTGCTTTTTATCCTGAGGCGGGCTACCTATTACGGCACCGGTAAAAAACTGATTATTTTTGCCAATAGTGGTATTCCCGGTAATAACACAAAAATTTCCGATCTGGCAATTATCGCCAATCGAAACATTCTTTTCAATCACTGAATAGGGTCCGATCACCACTCCAGCGCCAATTCTGGCTTCAGGGTGCACTATCGCCGTGTTATGAATAGAAGGATTTGCGGCCTTATATTCCGGCATACTTTGATTTTTCATGGGATTCATGGGATTCACCTGAATAACGCCAACATTCTAATCTAAATACTCGGCATCTGTAAAGGAAAACATCATTTCTGCTTCCGCGGCTATTTCTTCCCCAACCCTAGCCACTGCGCGCACTTGCGCGGTTTTGGCCCGATCCCGAACAACTTCAACTTCCATCAATAACTGATCACCGGGAACTACCACGCGACGAAATTTCACTTTATCGACCGCCATAAAAAACGCTACTTTACCATGATGTTCTGCGTTCGTCAAGACGACAACCCCGGCTGTTTGCGCCAAAGCCTCGACCATCAAAACCCCCGGCATAACAGGCCGCGAAGGGAAATGCCCCTGAAAGAAAATTTCATTAATAGTCACGTTTTTAATGCCGACCGCTTTCTTCCCCTGCTCAATTTCAATGACCCGATCAACCAACAAAAAAGGATACCGATGCGGCAAGATACTCATAATTTGATCAATTGAAAATTCTCGAGTTCCTGAAGGCGGATAAATCGGCTGATACGGACGATGGTCATATTTTACTTTTTGCTGCTGTATTTTTTTTAGCAACGCAATGTTTAAACTATGACCGCTTTTAACCGCGTAAACATGGCCTCGGATCGGCATCCCCAAAAGATAAAGATCCCCAATTAAATCCAGAACCTTATGTCGCGCAAATTCATCCGGAAACCTTAGTTGATTATTAATGACTCCTTTATTTCCCACCACCAATGTATTATCAAAATTGGCGCCTTGTCCAAGGCCTGATTTCTTTAGTTCTTGTGCTTCTTCTTCCAAACAAAAAGTACGACAAGAGACGATATCTTTCTTAAAAGTTTGTTCATCAACCTTGGTTGAGAAAAATTGCGACCTTAAGTAAGGATGATTATAATCCAGTGTATAAGAAATCTTAAAATCATCTGCCGGAGTGATATAAATCGACGCCCCATTCATTTCCACGCCAACCGGTTCTCTAACCGCAAATTCGTTTTTTCCCGCGTCCTGATCCGCAACCTGCGCTTTCTCAATACCCTTAAGAAATTCCAATCCACTGCCGTCTAAACCCGGAAGTTCATTGCCGGTTAATTCCACTTTCAAATTATCAATACCCAGCCCCGCCAAAACGCTCATCAGATGCTCCACGGTGTGTATCGTCGCTGGCCCACGACCGATGGTTGTGCATCGGGGAACAGCCGTTTCCAAAACACTCGCGACGCTAGCCTTATACTGCGGCTGATCCGGCAAATCCATCCGCTGAAAAGTAACGCCACTATTAATGGGCGATGGTTTGAAGTGGGCTTTCACAGAATTTCCGGTATGCAACCCAATTCCGGTCAGTGAAAATTCATTCTTAATCGTTCGTTGCTTCGTCATGAGGAACCAGCTCTCTTGGTTTTATTTTCTAAAGATTCTACTCTATTTTTTAAGATTCGCAACTCTTCAACATACTTCGGTAAACGTTGTAAATGGGCGTTCACTTTCTTAGCCACAGCCTGAGGCTTCGCGGGAAAACCGTAAACGGTCTCTCCAGAACGGATATCTTTAGTAACACCACTGCGAGAAAGCACCACAGCCCCATCACCTATCGATACATGATCGGCAATGCCAACCTGCCCCGCCAAGATAACGTTATTGCCGATACGTACGCTGCCCGAAACTCCGACCTGAGCCACGATCAAACTATTTTCGCCCACAACAACGTTATGCGCGATATGAACTAAATTGTCAATCTTAGTGCCTCGACCAATCACGGTACTATCTAATTTGGCACGATCTATCGTCGCGTTGACACCAATTTCTACATCGTCACCAATAATGACATCACCAAAATGCGGGATTCTTTCTTGTTTTCCACCTATACTCAAATAACCAAAACCCTCCGCACCGATAACAGTTCCCGCGTGAACAATAACCCGTTGACCAATTTTCACGCGATTACAAATTGTCACCCGAGAATAAATTAAACAGTTATTTCCAATATCAACATCATCACCAATATAGCTTCCCGCATAAATAATGCTGTCGTCGCCAATACGTGATCTTTGTCCGATAACCACATACGGACCTATCGCGACATTCTTGCCGATTTGAGCATTATCGGCAATCACTGCTGAGGGATGAATTCCTTTTAGGGAATGTTCTGCTTTTCCATAAAATAGTGTAGTCACTTGCGCGAATGCCCGAGTGGGATTATCAACAAGGATGCTAGGTATCCCTTTAATCTCTATTTGCCGGGCGACAATCACGGCGGAAGCCGCCGTTTTCTCTGCCAAAGCATTATATTTAGGATTAGCTAAAAACGTTATGTCACCGGGCTTGGCGAGCTTAATATCAGCCACTCCCGTAATCTGAATATTACCGTCTCCGCGCAGCTCTCCGTTAACTAATTTTGCAATTTCAGCCAACGTCCTAAACATATTGTTCTAATTTGGTAACCTGCGATTTAAGTATTGTTAAATCTTGTGTAAATTTAGGTAGTCGCTGTAGACAAGCATTCACCCGGTGCGCCTGCGTGCGTTCTCTGTGTGGGTTCCCTAAAACAAATTGATTATTCGGCACAGACTTAGTTATGACGGTTTGCGCCGCGCCAATAACGCCATCACCCACCGTCAAGTGTCCAATGACTCCCGCCTGCCCACCCAGGATGACTTTTCGACCAATATTAACGCTGCCAGCAATTCCCACCTGCGCGACGATCAGGCAGTCAGAACCGATGGTGACATTATGGGCAATATGAACCAGATTATCAATTTTGGTCCGAGCGCCGATGACCGTAGTTCCAAATCGCGCCCGATCAATCGCCACATTCGCACCAACCTCGACATCATCCTCAATAATGACGATACCGACTTGCGGAATTTTCTCGTGCTTGCCGTCCACCGTGGCGTAGCCAAATCCATCACCACCAATAACCGCACCAGGAAAAATTACGACCCTGGATCCTAACATCGTTCCTTCACGGAGCACAACATTTGGATAAATTAAACAATCATTTCCAATCTTGGTTCCCGCGCCAATACAGCTTCCGGCATAAATAACCGACCCCTCACCGATCTCAACTTGGTCATCAATAACCACGTGTGGACCAAGAGCAACCTTTGATCCCAATCGGGCTGTGCTAGCGACGACTGCCGTCGGATGGATTCCCAAAAAATGATTTTGTTCACTTGCCATCAATTGAGCAATCTGCCAAAAAGCACGTGCGGGATGATCCACCCTAATAAAAGATTTCCCCGGGAGATGGATCTCCCGGGGAAGAAGTACTGCCGCCGCCTGCGTGTGATTTAGTTGCTGCTGATACTTAGGACTCTCACAATACGCCAGGCATTGAGGTTTGCCGTTAGTCAGGCTACACAACCCTGTGATCAAAAGTTCCTTGTCGCCAGAAAGCTCTCCGCCCAAAAATTGAGCGATTTCCGACAAGGTCTTACGCATAACAACTCACTTTTCTAATTACTTCTTGGGATAGCTATCGTTAAGTATTTTAAGAACTTTATCCGTTAAATTTGTGTCCGGTGTTCCATAAACCAAAACGCGATCATTGAGGATGTACGTATATTGTTCCTGATCAGCCACCTGCTTAGTGATTTTCTCAATTTCAGCGAGAATCTCGCGAATTTTTTCATCACGCTGCTTACGCAAATCCGTTTGCTGTTGACGATCAAATTCCAAAAGCGCCTGACGATCCTTTTCCATCTGCTCTTGAACTTTGGCTTTTTCTTCTTCTTTTAATAACGCCAGTTTACCCTGTTGATCTTTCAATTTTTGAATCTTACCATCTCGTTCCTGGACGTATTTATTATGCTTCTCTTCCAAAACCTTATCGTAATCTTTGGTTTTATTATATTCATCAAACAACTTGCTCAAATCAACATACCCGATTTTAGCGGCGTTCTGCGCTTGCGCGTTGACCGTTAAACATCCCGCCACCAAGGCGGCCAAGAACATAACTTTTAAACTTTTCACTGCGACTTCCCTCCATTCTTAAGGTTAAACAAAAATTCTAATAATTAGAAACCACGACTAACGCTGAAATAAAATTTACCTGATCGTTCTTCCTCTCCCGGCTCATCGTTCAAGGGATAACCATAGTCCAAATTAATCGGCCCTACCGGCGTCTTCACCCTTAAACCAACCCCCGCGCCCGACTTAAATTCATCCGTGCCCAGGTCCCCCACTTTTTCCCAAACATTTCCAACATCAAAAAAAGTCGCCAATTTGATAAAATCAACCAATGGCACCGTGTACTCAATATTGCCAACGATCAAGCTTTCTCCTCCCAAAGGATCCTCCGTAACCGCATCAACCGGACCAACCCCGCGTTCATTATAACCACGTATCGTGCGCGCCCCACCGGCGAAAAAGCGTTCAAAAATCGGAACCTTATCGGTATCCCCATAAGGATTAACAATCCCGATTCGGCCTCTAAATTCCAAAACGGATTGCCATTTAAAAGGAACATAGTAACTCGCTATCTGCTGAATGCGGCCAAACTCTTTATCGCCCCCGATGACTTTAGTCGCCAAATCCCCACCCGTAAATAAATACAATCCTTTCGTCGGATTAATCGAGCTATCTCGGGTATCTCGACTAACATTGGCGCCAAAAGAACTGACTGTATTTTTACCCACTTCCGCCTGCAAATCTGCGGTAGCGCCGGTTTCCAAATTACTGATTTTAACAATTTCCCGCTTAAAATTAACACCTGTTTGAATATACTCTGAAATCTCTTTCCCAAACCGAATGTTGCCCCCAGTCCGGGTTTCATCATAACCATATCCAATATCCTCTTCGCGGTCGCGTTCCGAGCGATAGGCGTCGAACCCACCGGAAACCGGATAATCAAAAATCCAAGGTTCAGTAAAACTTAAACGCAAATTATTGCGATACGAGCCCGTCTCTGCTCGTAGCAACAAATTCTGCCCGCCCCCCGTAAAGGTAGGCCAGCTCGTAAAATCAAAATTGCGTTGTTCAACTTCCACAAAACCAACCAGTTGATCCACGGTCGAGTAGCCCCCACCAAAACTTAAGGTTCCGGTTTTTGCCTCTTTGACTTGCACAACCAAATCTTTTTTATCCGGAGCATCGGTATCTTCAATGTCATAATTAACGTCTTCAAAATAACCCAAATTTTTCAATCGTTCTTTACTACGGCGCAATTTGGCTCCGTCAAACCGATCACCTGGAAACAACCGAACTTCTCGACGAATAACAATATCACGAGTGCGTTCGTTCCCTTGAACCTTAACTCTATTGACGTACGCGAGACTACCTTCCTCAACGTTAAGAGTAATTTCCACCTGACCGTTTTCGGGATTTAACGACGTCGATTCCTTCACATTAGCGAAAATATACCCTTTATCAAAATAGAGCGTTCGGATTTCAGACAAATCCAATTCCAATTTTTCCCGACTAAAAACCTTACTAACCTTAATCTCTTTCATGGCCCCTAGAATCTCAGTCTCGGAAGCAACTTGATTCCCAACAACCGAAATACTGTCCACAAAATAACGATTGCCTTCGTCAATCGTAATAACGACCTCAGTCTGCCCTTTACCCAAATCTTTTAACTCAAAACTGGCTTTGGCGTCAATGAAACCTTCCTTTTCATAGAAAGACTGAATTCTTTCGATGTCCTCTTCCAGAACGTTATTTTTAAGAAAGCCGGAATTAAAAAACCATTTTTCCCGAGTCTTAATCGTTTTCAAAATCTTACCAGTCTTAAAACTTTTATTGCCGGCAATCCGAATATTTCGAATCTGCACCCGATAGCCTTCTTCAATAACAAAATGCAATTTCGCTTTGTTGGTCGCGTCATCAACTTCCGACTCCGGATCAACACTCGCGTCGGTTAGCCCCTTCTGAGCGTACATATCCTTAATCGTGGTGACATCATCTTTCAGCACTTTATTGTCTAAGAACTTTCCCTCTTTACTCTTAATTTTGTTTTGTAACGCCCGAGGTCGCAAGTAACGAAGTTTAGAAAAGGTAATTTTCTCAATAATCGGCTTTTCTGTTAGATAAATAAAAACTTTAAACCCACCCTCAAAATCTTGGCGGTCAATACTGACATCGGAAAAATAACCCGTATTATAGAGGCGCTTTAAATCGTCGCTAATTACGTTCTGGGAATACGGATCGCCAACGCGGATTTTTATTTTAGACAGAATAGTAGAAACACCGATGGTCTTGTTACCTTTAAGTTCTATGGATTTGACAATTTTTGTTTCTTCGCTCTCAAGAAGTCCGGAAGCGGCTTGAGGCACAGGCATATCCGCGACTGGAAGGCTTTCGGCTTTCATGTCCAGTTTCTCGACAGGAACATCCAGGATTTCCTCAGGAGCGGAATTTACTTTTGGAGAATCCATTACGTCTTCAGCGATAACTTCTTGGGCAACCGCTTCAAGGGCTTCCTGAGATTGAGCGGTTGGCTGGTCGCTGGGCAAAACCGGAGGAGTGACTTTGACGGGATCGGTTTCCACTTCCATAATAGCTCTAGGCGTATCGGCATCCGCCCCTAAAGCGAACGAAGGAAACATCAATAAAAAGAAAAAGATAAGCTGCAAATAATTATTTTTCATAGATTTTGGAATGATTATAAGAAGCGGTCTCGTGAGTGTCAATTATCTTGTGCAAGATTTTCAAAACGAACAAAATCCTTTAAAAAAGCCAGGTGCACGCTACCCACCGGACCATTACGTTGTTTAGCAATAATCACCTCGGCCTTATTGCGGTTCTCCTCCGTTGGATTATAATACTCTTCGCGCAACAGCAAAACAACGACGTCGGCGTCTTGTTCAATGGCCCCGGATTCACGCAAATCCGATAACTGAGGACGATGATCCTGACGGCTTTCCACCGCGCGGGACAGCTGGCTGATGGCAATAACCGGCACACTCAACTCGCGAGCCAACGCCTTCAAAGAACGCGAAATTTCCGAAATTTCCTGTTGGCGACTCTCGGAGCGCTCGCTCGAACGCATGAGCTGTAAGTAATCCAAAACGATCAATTTAATATCATAATTCATTTTCAAACGGCGAGCCTTGGCTCTCAATTCAAGAGCCGAAATCCCCGGAGAATCGTCAATTAATATCGTCGAATTGGATAACTTACCCGCGGCGGCCGTCAGCTTCGGCCAATCTGAAGGAGCCAAAAATCCGGTCCGCACCTTATGGGCATCGACTCGGGCGTGAGAGCAAATCATTCTTTGCACCAGTTGCTCTTTCGACATTTCCAAACTAAAAATGGCCACCGGCATTTTCTTTTCAATGGCCGCAAATTCCGCCATGCAGCTGGCCAAAGCGCTTTTTCCCATTGAAGGACGTCCGGCCACAATGACTAGATCTGATGGTTGTAACCCCGACGTCATTTCATCAAATTTATAAAACCCGGTCGGGACACCGGTAACACTTTCTTTCCGCTGATAAAGAAAATCAATCCGTTCAATTGCCTCCCGAACCAAATCCTTTACCAACGAGGCCTTTCGCCCCTGTTTAAGTTCGGCGACTTCAAAAATCAATTTTTCTGCGCGATCAACGAGTTCGGGGATGTTTTCCTTTTCGCGAAAACTCTCTTCAATAATCTGAGTCGCGTTACGAATCAACAACCGCTGAATCCCACGTTCGCGTACAATTTTCGCATAATGCTCCACATTAGCGGCGGAAGGAACATAATTAATAATTTCGGATAAATACGTGACCCCTCCTACTGATTCCAACAGCCCCTTGAGTTTGAGCTTGTCAGATAAAGTAATCAGGTCTACGTTTTGATGATTATTGTACAGATCCAGAATGGTCGTGTAGATGTGCTGGTGGGCAGCATCATAAAACCACGAGGCATCGAGAATTTCGAGGACAACCCCGATGGCCTCGTCATCAATCAGCATCGCGCCTAGAACGGATTTCTCCGCGTCTAGGTTCTGTGGAGGAATTTTTACTTCTTGGCTACCCATAAGCGGATTTTGGAAATGACTTCCGGGTGCAGCTTAACGCCAACCTCAAAAATTCCTAAATCCGTGATCGGTTTCTCTAAAAGGATGGCCTTTTTATCAACCGAATAACCTTCTTGTTCCAACGCTTTCGCGATGTCTAATTCGGTTACCGAGCCATACATTTTTTCCAGGTCGTTAACTTCCACGGTAATGGTCACGGAAACTTTGGCCATCTTGTCGGCAACCACCTGAGCTTCTTGCCGAATCTTTTCTTGCTCGGCTAGTATCTTCGCTTTTTGCGCTTCAATGCGCCGTACGTTCGCGGGCGTGGCCGGTGACGCTAATTGACGCGGAAAAAGATAATTGCGGGCGAAGCCTTCCTTGACTTTCACCAAACTGCCAACCTTACCAACTTTCTCAACATCTTTATTTAAGATGACTTCCATAGACAAGTTCCTCAAAAAACTGCGATTATTGAACGTTGCTTCCCCCAAAAAGCCGTAGGTCTAAAATTATTTTCTTCTAACGCCGACCTGAACCAACCCCAAGAACCGAGCCCGACGAACCGCGGTCGCAAGCGCGCGCTGATCTCTGGCCGAAATGCCACTAAAACGACGCGAGACGATCTTGCCACGATCCGTCAAATAACGTTGCAAGAAAGGCAGATTCTTGTAATCAATTTTTGTTCCTTTAGGGATTTGGAACTTGGCCAAGCGAGCCGCTTTCCCAGCGCCACCATCACGGCGAGGTGGACGAGCCGTACGCGACTTTGATTTATCAAAAGGTTTTTTGGTGAATTCTCTCAACGCATCCTCCTTAAGGTTAATTTCATTCTTTCCTTCAGCAATGACTATTCTTCCCAGGCCATATCTTGGGCCTTGGCGCTACCTTCCTGAGGCCCCGGATCCTGGTAATCAGATACTTCTTCATCGGCACTGACCGGACCAGATCCGGTCCCGGCGCCCTCGGCTTTACCACCGGCACCCAAGAACTGAATGCGCTCGGCGCGAACATCAATCGTCGATCTTTTCTGACCATCCGTGGTTTCCCAAGAACGCGATTGCAAGCGGCCTTCGACAAAAACCGCCCGTCCCTTTTGCAAATACTGCCCACATGCCTCGGCCTGTTTATCCCACGCAGAAACGGTGATATAACACGTATCTTCCTTTAATTCTCCCGATTTATCCCGATACCGGCGATTCACCGCCAAACGCAAGTTGGCAACGGCCACGCCGTTAGGCGTATACCGCAATTCCGGATCCTTCGTTAAATTCCCGATCAACAAAACTTTATTTAAACTCGCCATACATCACCTCGCTAAAAATGTTTAGACTAATTCAACGCTAAAAATGGCGTAACGCAAAATATTTTCGTTCAACCGTAAAGCTTCTTTGATGTTGGTTAAAGAAGCTCCGGTGGTTTCAAAATTAATCAAATAATAAGTGCCTTCCGAGCACTTTTTAATGGCGAAACCCATTTTATATTTATCCAGCCATACCTGACTGTTGATTACTTTACCACCAAACTTGACGATGTAATCGGAACACTGTTTGATCACCGATTGTCGCTGATCTTCAGGCATTTGCGCGTTTAAAATCACCACTAACTCGTACTTATTTGTCATGCTTTCTTCCTTTGGTTAAATTGATCCATTACTGTTTTTATTCCGTCCTGTACCCAGCGGCGGCAACACTCGGCACCTTCCTGGACAAAAAGCGCCAGGTCCTTTTTCTGCGACGCATCAAATTCTCCCAAGACATAATCGACCATCTGTTCAGGGCGAGCGGGAGAACCAATGCCCATCCGCAACCGCGGGAACTCCTGCGAGCCTAACGCTTGGATCAACGATTTCATTCCATTATGCCCGCCAGAACCACCTTCGGCCTTGACGCGTAAGTGGCCAAAAGGCAAGCTAACGTCGTCAAAAACCACTAAAATCTGCGAAAGATCCAAAACATGATGTTTAAGAAACTTTGCCACGGCCAAACCGGAATTATTTACGAACGTTTGCGGTTTCAGCAAAAATAATTTACCGCCTGCCATTTGCGCCCGGCCTAAATAGCTTTCCAGGCCTGACTCCTTCTCAAAACTAATGGCCTCCTGGCTCGCCAATTCATCGAGCACCATAAATCCTAAGTTGTGACGCGTGTTGGCGTACTGTTGCCCCGGGTTGCCAATGCCCACAATCAGGAAACCAGCCAAAGATCACTCCTAACTTATTTACCTTCTTTAGCCGGAGCGTCTGCTTTCTTACCCGCTTCCGGTTCGCCTTCTTTCTTAGGTTTCTCTTTAATAACTTCTAGTTCAGGCGCTGCGCCTTCGGCTTCCGCATCCACCGTGACTTCTTTCATGGGCGGCGCGACCCCGACCACCACATCATCCGGATCATGCTTAGTTACGACACCGGCTGGCAGTTTCAATTCACCGACATGAATTTTATCATCAATTTTTAAACTGCTGACGTCCACTTCAATATGATGCGGAATTTGGGTTGGCAAACACACCACGTCTAATTTCCAAATATGCTGATCTAAGGTACCGCCATCCTGCTTAACGCCAATGGCTTCGCCTTTACATTGAATCGAAACTTCAACCTCAATTTTTTCGGTAAGAGAAATCCGATGAAAATCCACATGAATGACCTCATCAGAAACCGGATGATACTGCAAGTCTTTCGTGATAGCCGAATAGTCTCGTAATTTTTTCTCGCCTTCGAGTACGTTGAGATGAAAAATAAGGGTTTCGCCACGATGAGCGCGGTTGATGCGATCAAAAACCTTTCGATCGACCTTAATGGACGTGGCGTCTTTGCTACCTCCGTATACGACTCCGGGGATATAATTATTGCGCCGTGCAGCGCGGCTTTTTGAAGAACCAATTTCTTTTCTGATTTGAACGTCTAATTTGATCTCTTGCATTTTTCTAACTCCGATTACCTACTCGTTAATAAATTACTTGATCCTAATCTCATCAAACAAACAACTGATGGATTCTTCATTATGAATTCGCTTAATCGCTTCCGCCAATAGCTGGGCGACAGTCAGAACCTTGATTTTAGGATTCTTCTCCGGATGAGCAAGCGGAATGCTATCTGTGATCACAACCTCTTTAAGCATTTTACAATTTTTGATCCGCTCCAAAGCCGGCCCCGAAAGAACTCCATGACTGACCGCGGCGTATACTTCTTTAACGCCTTTGGCTTCCAAAACTTGAATCGCTTCCACCATAGATCCGGCCGTCGCAATAATATCGTCGACTAAAACAGCCGTTTTACCCTTCACATTACCCAAAATATGCAGCACTTCGGTTTTTTCTGGGCTTTCGCGTCGCTTATCCACAATAGCCAATCCCGCACCTAAACGCTTGGCATACGCGCGAGCCATTTTAATGCCTCCGACATCCGGAGAAATGACAACCAAATTCTTAATTTTTTTCTGATCAAAATAATCACAAAGAACGTTAATCGCGTATAAATGATCTACGGGAATATCATAAAACCCTTGAATCTGCGGCGCGTGCAAATCCATAGAGAGCACACGATTGGCACCCGCGGCCACGATAATATTGGCAACCAGCTTCGCGGTGATGGGAACGCGCGGCATGTCCTTGCGATCCTGACGGGCATAACCATAATATGGCAATACGACCGTGATTCTATCCGCGGAGGCCCGTCGAGCGGCGTCAATCATAATCAACAACTCCATAATATTGTCGTTGACCGGCGGACAAGTCGACTGGACAATAAAAACATCTTTGCCGCGGATGTTTTCTTTAATCTGAACGCGAATCTCACCTTCGGAAAATCGTCCGATATACACTTCCGTAACCGGAACGTTTAATGACTCACAAATTTTTTGCGTCAAGGATTGCGAAGCGGTACCCGAAAAAATCGCCAGCTTGTTACTCATGACTTAGATCTCCTTGCCAAAATACGCGCCGGAATCCCCACGGCTATTTTCCCATCCGGAACATTTTTACCCGCGGTCACAACACTTCCCGCTCCCGTCATGGCTTTCTTTCCAATTGTCACCGGAGCAACCAAAATGGAATCCGAGCCAACAAAAACATCATCCTTAATCACCGTTAAATTTTTATTCTTCCCATCGTAGTTGGCGGTCACAACACCCGCTCCGATGTTAACGCGCTGACCGACCAAAGCATCGCCCAAGAAACCAAAATGTTTCATCCGTGAGCCGTCGCCCAACTGGGATCGGGACACTTCCGCAAAATTTCCGACCTCCACATTATTGCCAATCCGCGTTCCTGGCCTTAGCCGAGCAAACGGTCCTATAACGCAACGTGAGCCGATGCGAACATTCTCTTCAATCACGGTAAAGGGACGAATGATCGTATCCACACCTATTTGAGCATCCGCCGCTACATACGTCGTATTCGGATCAACGATGCCTACTCCATTCGACAACAAATTTTGTAAAATTCTTTTTCGTAACAAACCTTCTGCTACGGTCAGTTCTTCGCGATTATTAACGCCCAATCCTTCCCAGTAATCCGCCATCAGATAAGCGGCAACCGCTTTTTCTTCACGGACCAAGGTCTCAATAATGTCCGTCAGGTAAAACTCTTTTTTCTTCTCGTTAAGGCGGATTTTAGACAGCCCGCGACGCAATTGTTCAATGTTAAAACAGTAAACACCTGTATTAATTTCGGTAACGAGCTTCTCTTCTTCGGTCGCGTCTTTATGCTCGCGAATAGCCAACACCTGGTCCGCCGGATCACGAATGATCCGTCCATATCCCGTCGGGTCGGGAACCTTAGCCGTTAAGACGGTACACACCGATTTTGTTTGCCGATGCCGCTTAATCAATTCTTTGATGGTTTCCGAGCGCAGCAGCGGTGTATCACCGCACAAAATAACCACGTCTCCCGAAAAAGTCCTGAGCTTGGTTAACGCAGCTTTAACCGCGTCCGCCGTCCCCAGCAACTGACGTTGGATCACAGGCAACGCGGTTTTAGGCAAAACCTGCTTGACCAACTCCGCGTGATGACCGACGACCACCACCGTTTTCAAAGAACCTATCTCCTGCGCCACCGCGCATACATGCAAGACCATCGGCTTACCGGCCACGGCATGCAACACTTTAGGGAGATCGGATTTCATCCGAACTCCTTTTCCGGCGGCTAAAATAATAGCGCTTAACGCTTTTGACATCCGCAATGTATCCACTAAATAACGTTGCCCAGCCAGGACTCGAACCTGGAAAACGAGATCCAAATTCTCGCGTGTTACCATTACACCACCGGGCAGCAAGCTCTGGCAAAATAAAACCTTCACCGACATTAACCGGATGCGAAAATTCTTTACGAATTTTCCATCTTGCCGATGAAGAAGACTGACACAACCGTCAATGATTGATTGTTTAAGAAAAGTCAGTACTTACGACAGTTTTCCCGTTAGTTCTTGGGTCGCGATTTCTCTTTTGTAAGCGTCCAGCACTTTAGATTGCAAGTAGTCGCGAAACTCCTGCGTCACGGGATGCGCGATATCCCGATGTTCCGACTTGCTTTCCGGGTCCATGGCCGAGACGGGAAGCTCTCCCTCCGGCACCGCAGCCCCGCACTGGTTACAAAATCTGCTACCAAATTCATTCTTAAAGCCGCACTTCGAGCAGGAAGATTTGAGCTTACGGGAAGGCATGGCGATAAACAAACCATTAGCTCCCTGAATGACCTTAATGTTTCTTATGACAAAGACATTATCAAATGTGACTGTGGTGTAAGCTTTGAGCTTCTTGTCTTGACCTTCTTTGAGGAAGACACGAATCTCCGTGATTTCCATGACGTTACCCCTTTTTTACAGTGTACGGACTGCAAAAACTTGGCCGTAATGCTTCTTTAAAAGAGCTCGTTTTTTTTTCGCTTCCCGTAAGTTTTTGACGACGGAGAATACCGACGGACCACTACCGGAAAACGAAGTCCCGCAAGGATTTAATTCTTGCAAACGTCTTTTTACTTGGGCTAGTTCTGGACGTAATTTTAGGATGGGAACTTCTAAGTCGTTATGCAAACACTTCCCAACTCGTTCAAAATCATTAGCCTGTAAAAAGTGAGACAGAATATTAACATTCGACTCTTTTTTTGTCAACTTTAAATTCCGAGGATCCGGACGACTTCGTAACGGCTTAGAGCTAGCTGTACCGGTGGGATCGGCAGATAGAGTGACGGGAAGGTTCAAAGCCCCAAAAACGTCTCGGGAAAGCATGGGGATTTTTGGAACAACCAAAATCTGAGAACAGCGCGCGCTAATCCGCAAAGGAGTGATTTTTTCTCCTCGCCCCTGTCCTAACGCCCAACGGCAGTCATGAAGAAAAAAAGTAATGTCACTTCCCAACTGATTGGCGTACTCGATGAGTTTTTGCTGACTTAAGCCTAGCCCCCAAAGCCGGTTAAGTCCCAAAAGTGTAGTCGCCGCGTTGCTAGAACCTCCGGCCAGACCGGCGGCGATGGGGATTCTTTTTTGAATGGTAACGGTAACGCCTTGGGCAAGACCAAAATCCTTTCGCAAACGTTGCGCTACCTGATACACCAAATTCTTAGGCCCCTTTGGGACCTGAGGATGACGACAAACAATACGAATTTTCCCGCTAGCATTATTCTGAAATCTCAAAATATCATGCAAATCAATTCGTTCAAAAAGAGTCACTAATTCATGAAAGCCGTCAGCTCTTTTTCCAATAACTTTTAAATACAAATTTAATTTGGCTGGTGATTTAAGAGTAACCGACGTCATGAGGAATAAAGATGATCAAACGGAATTACGGATTAGCAGCTTCAATGGGAAGACTAGCCTGTTGCTGGTCAAGTTTTAGAGCGTTAATTTTATCCAGCACCAGTTGGTTCTCGGGGGAAAGTTCGAGCGATAGCAGCCAATAACGCTTTGCATTTTCTGGTTGATTCAGCTTAAGATACACATCACCTAAATGGTCATAAATCACTGGGTCAGAGATGAGCGAATTAGCTTTCAACAAATAAGTCAAAGCCTGATCATATTTTTGCTGCTTATAATAAATCCAGCCCAGACTATCAAAATAAGCGCCGCTTGTCGGATTAATTTTGATGGCACGTTCCACCAGCGCTTGGGCTTCCGCCAAGTCCGACCCTTCCAGCGCGTACAGATAACCTAACGAATTCAAACATCCATCGTGCTCCGGATCAATAGCAATCGCTTGTTTAAAATAATTGATGGCCGCGGCCCGATCATTTTTGTCTTCATAGAGTGTGCCCAGCATGTAAATGACATCCGCGTTTTTGGGCTCGAACGACAATATTTTCTGAAACTGCACAATCGCTTTATCGATATTCTTCTGCAAATAATACAACTGCCCCAGATAGCCGTAAATTTCCACATTTTGCGGATTATTCGCGGCAAACGTCTGCAGGATTTTTTCATATTCCATCGCGGATTTGTCGTACTCCTTGAGCGCGGAATAGATAAGCGCCAGCAAATAGTGCGCCTGGACGTCGGCGGAATTTAATTCGGAAGCGCGATTAAGCGAAGCAATCGCTTCCGGGAAACGATTTGCCCGAGCGTAATTAGATCCCAAACGTAAATGGACGATGTAATTTTCCGGATCGGACTGGACGGATTGCTCGTAATGAGCGATGGACTCATCGAGATTATCTAAAACTTCACTGCGAACACCCAAAATATATTGGGCCAAACCGCGGGCTTCCCGGTCAACACGAGGACTAATACCAGAAAAGCGCAGCACATACGCTGGGCTTAACGAATTGGGTTGCCCCGATTCATTCGAAGCCAAGACAAAAGAAGGCGCGACATTTCCCCCGAAAAGGAGAAAAATCCCCAACAAAAGCAATTTGCTCACTGATGGGACTTGCCGCATGGGAGAGAAACCTCCTTGATTCGACTAGCGAGTTGTGCGTTTCTTTAAATGACGCAGCAATTTACGTAATTTTCGACGTTTGTGCGTACGAATTTTGCGTAACTTACGTTTACGACCACAAGGCATAACTTTTGTATTTCTCCTTTTTTTCTACCGTCGGCGTTTCAAAAAACGCCTTAATTCTACGCTATAAAATATCAATAAATCAATTTATTTAAAGAATATTCAATGATCCCCTGGGCGCCGACCCGCTTCAATTCCGGGATCAGAGTGCGAACCGTGCCTTCATCAATAACGGTTTCAACGGCCAGCCAATTTTTTTGACTCAAATTGGAAATGGTCGGATTTTTTAACGAGGTCAATAGTTTTAACACTTTGTTAAGATTTTTTTTCTCAATATTCATTTTTAAACCGACCATGTTATTGGCGGCAATGGCCCCCTGCAAAAGCATGACGACTTGCTCCATCTTGGATTTCTTAGCGGCATTTCGATAAGCTTTATCATTTGCAATAAACTGCGTCGTTGATTCGCACAACGTTTCCACAATTCGTAATTTGTGCGCTTTCAGACTGCTGCCCGTTTCCGTTAATTCGACCACCGCATCCACGAGACCAGTCGCCACTTTAGCTTCGGTCGCGCCCCAGGAGAACTCGACTTCCGCGTTAACCTTGTGGTCTTTCAAATACTTCTTAGTAACACCCACCAGTTCGGTCGCGATTTTCTTTCCTTCCAAATCCTTGACTGAATGAATGCTCGAGGCTTCCGGAACCGCCAAAACCCAACGGACTTTCACCGACGACTGCTTAGCGTAAACCAAATCCGCCACGCGCACAACTTTGGAGGCGTTCTCTAATATCCAGTCCTGCCCGGTGATCCCACAGTCCAAGGTTCCGTCTTCCACGTAACGCGACATCTCCTGCGCTCGGAGCAAAACCAGCTCAAGTTCAGCATCATCAATGGTAGGGAAATACGAACGAGAAGAAACATAAATCTTGAAGCCAGCCCGCTCAAAAACCTTAACCGTGGCTTCCTGCAAACTTCCTTTTGGCAATCCCAGCTTTAATTTGACCATGACTTCTTCCTTAATATATAGGGCGCTTAAAGTTTAAAATGTTTTGGTAGCAAAAGCAAAAAGGTTGTTCTCATTAACTCTCGCAAAAAAACAGGGGCTATTATAGTCAGCGAGTTTTCGCTTGTAAAGGAATTACTTTAAACAAGGGCCCGATTTTATTCAGACACAGGAAAAGCCTTGTCAAAGAATCCCCTCCCCAGTATAATTGCCGAGATTTTAAAGAAAATCAAACCCGGACACGGTTAAATAATTACGTCCTCATAAAACATAAGCCCATACGGGCTCATCAAATACCGTTACGTCCGATGAGCAAGAACCTACTAAGGAGTTTGTTATGTTGAAAGTGATTCGCAAAGAAGGAGTTTACAAAAAGATTCTCTGGGTGTTGGCGGTCATCATCATCCTGTCTTTTGGTGTGTTTGGAACCGCCAGCTATTTAGGAAACACGCAGATAAGCCAAAACTACGCCGGCAAAATCTTTGGCCGCACCATTTCTCTGAAAGAATTTCAGGAAAATTATCAGCGCGCTCAGCACCAAGCCCTCCTCCAATACGGTGAAAATTATGAAAAAATAAGCCAGTTCCTTAACCTCGAAGCCGAAACCTGGGACCGACTGATCCTCACCCACGAAGCGAAAAAAAGACGCCTGACAGTTTCAGATAAAGAAGTGGTGGATGCCATCGCCCAGTTTCCCCTATTCCAACGCAACGGGAGTTTTGACCGGCTGCTTTACAATGATTTATTGCGCTACGCTTTTAAGACCCGACCGCGCGATTTTGAAGAAGGCATTCGCGAAACGCTATTGTTTAGCCAAATCTACAAAGAAGAAATCGGTAAAATTATAATCCCTGAAGAAGAAGTTAAAGAAGCTTATCGCAAACAAAATGAAAAAATCCAAGTGACGTACGTGCTCGTCCCAACGGATGAATTTTTAAAAGCAGCGACCGTCACCCCGGAGGACATTCAAACTTATTTTGCCGAACACAAGCTGGACTTCATGGTCCCTCCCGCTATTAACGTTGAATTCATGAAAATCGGGTTTCCGGAGAACGCCGACGCTACGGCTAAACAAACGACCACGGATTTGGCCAATGAAGCGCACGCCGCTTTAATGAAGAATCCGGATTTCAAATCCGTTGGCGCCCAATTTAAACTAGAACCCAAAGAAAGCGGATTTTTTAGCGCTGAACGCCCCAATTTAAATCTAGGTTGGTCCTTTGAATTATTACAACAAGTACTCAGCCTAGCAGCCAACGAAATTCCCGCCCCCATTGAAACGGAAGAAGGATTTTATCTCGTCCGTGTTAAAGAAAAACAGGATGCTAAGATTCCGGAATTAGCTGAGGTACAAGCTCTCGTTGAAAACGCCGTGCGTCAACAAAAAGCCAAGGAGCTAAGCCGAACCAAATCTCAAGAAATCGCGAATCAGTTGAAAACTGCTTTTCAAAATTCTCCGGACAAGAATTTCAATGCGCTGGCCCAGGGAATGAATTTAACCGTCCAACAGTCTCCCCTGTTTAGCCGCGGGCAATACCTTCCGAGCTTAGGCATCGCTAAAGAGTTTCAGGATGCCGCTTTCGCGCTAACGACCGATCAACCCGTGAGTCCGGCGGTTGACACGCCCAAAGGATACGCGATCTTGCACTTGGATTCGTTGGCTCCGATTGATGAAGCGCAATTCGCGGCGGAAAAAGATACTTTTCGCCAGGGATTGCTCGTTGAAAAAAATAACGCCAAATTCAACGAACTGATTAGCCGTCTACGCCTTCAGGCGAATTTGGAAGACAATCTATCAAAATTAAAACAACGGCAGAACTAAGTCAAAACCTCTTGAGGAATAAAAAATAGGGCGCCCCGCTACCAGCGGGGCGCCTTATTTTCATCACCCGAAAAAAATTAATCTAAGTTTACTTTGCGTCCGATTGAAAGAAATCCCGATAATTCTTAGGCCATTCGTGTTCGGTGGCGCGCACAATCCCCGCCCCATCAATAAAAAATAGCGTCGG
>CAYXGG010000012.1:0-59622 GCA_964464475.1 uncultured Planctomycetales bacterium
AAGAGTGAACTAGTGGAGTGGGAGGAGGTTAACCTGAAAGATATTCTTGATGCCGTCATAGAGGTTATTCGCCCGCAGATAGAGCAAAAAAAGATTCTCTGGTCTGAGGTTTGGCCTGATGTGCCGGTATTGTTAAAATTAGATCGACTCAAAATTGAGCAGGTTTTTTTGAACTTGTTGGATAATGCGGTTAAATACACTCCGGAAATGGGAAGTATTGTTGTTAAAGTGACTTTGCTTCACGGAGCTGTACGTTGTGATGTTTCCGACACCGGGATTGGTATTGATCCTCAACACCATGCACGTATTTTTGAACGCTTTTACCGTGTGGATAAAGCTCGGGTCAGGGAGTTCGGAGGGTCTGGCTCAGGTTTGGGGTTGGCTATCGTCAAAGAAATAGTTACTCAGCATGGTGGTAAAGTATCCGTGACCAGTCAGCCTGGTCAAGGTTCAACTTTTAGTGTAGTTTTTCCCTTCAGCAAATCTTCTTAACACAATCTTAACAATTCCTTAATAGTAAATTAACTAGAAATTAATAACATCATGACAGAAATTTAACCTGTCATGAGATTCCCTCAATTTACTTTAGTATTTGCCTTAAGCGCCAGTATTTGCTGCTCCTCCTGTCTCAGTTTTAAGAAGGATGATGGAGAGCGATCTTCCAATGGGCAGCATAAAGCTATCCAGATCAAGGGGTCGGATACAATGGTTAATTTAACTCAGGCTTGGGCTGAAGAATTTATGAACGAGCATCCCGATGCTTTTATTGCCGTGACCGGAGGGGGTTCTGGAACTGGCATCGCGGCGTTGCTATCGGGATCCTGTGATGTCGCCCAGTCTTCTCGAACCATAAAGGAAAAGGAAATTAAGGAAGCGGAAGCAAAAAATATTCATCCTCAAGAATTTAAAGTTGCGTTAGATGGCTTGGCGGTGGTCGTGCATAAGGACAATCCAATTAATTCCTTAACGATTGATCAGTTGGCAGACATTTTTATGGGTAAGATCCGGAATTGGAAGGATATCGGTGGGCAAGATTTGGAAATTGTTTTGCTGTCCCGGGAAGTCAATTCCGGAACGCATATCTATTTTAAAGAAAAGGTGTTGCGCAAAGGTCATGAGAAGGGTTCTGAGGAATTTTTTGATGGAGCGTTACTCATGCCTTCGTCTCAAGCCATTGCCGATGAAATCAGCCAGAATCCCAACGCCGTTGGTTATTATGGGATGGGATATTCAAGTCCAACACAGAAATTCTTAGCAATTTCAAAAAATGCTGAATCTCCGGCGTATTTGCCTACCATTGAAAACGTCATGTCGGGCAAATATTACATTTCCCGCCCGCTGCTATTCTATACCAATGGTAATCCCAGCGAATTTGTTCAGAAATTCTTGGATTTCGTTTTAAGTGAGCGAGGTCAGCAAGTCGTCCGCCAAATTGATTTTGTACCGATAAACTAATATGACAGTTAAATCTATTAAGGAATTTATTATTGAGAAGTTGATTTTTTTGAGTGGCATTATTTCTATAGTCTTAGTGGTTTTGATTTTTGTTTTTTTGGCCCGGGAAGGTTTTTCTGTATTTAAAAGTGTTAATTTTGCCGATTTTCTTAGTGGAAAAAAGTGGTACCCGATTTCCACTCCGCCGCATTTTGGAATTCTTCCGTTAATTTTGGGGTCCTTGTTTGTTACCTTAGGAGCGACGCTTATCGCGGTTCCTTTAGGCATTGCCAGTGCTGTTTACATCGCTGAAATTGCGCCGGCGCGAACCAAAGAAATTCTAAAATCGGGTGTTGAGCTTTTAGCGGCGATTCCTAGTGTTGTCTTGGGCTTTATTGGATTAACGACTTTAGTGCCGTTCGTCAAAAATACGTTAGGAATTCCAACTGGTCTGACCGGATTTTCCGGTTCTATTATGTTGGCTTTTATGGCAATGCCAACGATTGTCAGCATCGCGGAAGATGCCTTAACGGCGGTTCCGGTTAAATATAAAGAGGCCGCGCTTGCCCTTGGCGCTACGCGCTGGCAGGCGATTTGGAGAGTGGTCATTAAAGCAGCTTCTTCGGGCATTATCGCTGCGGTAATGTTAGGGATTGGTCGAGTCGTGGGGGAAACGATGGCAGTGATGATGATTACCGGAAATGCATCGCACATCCCAACGTCGCTTTTTCAACCTTTGAGAACGTTAACGGCAACTATTGCTGCGGAAATGGGGGAAACGGTTCAAGGTAGCCCGCATTATCACGCTCTCTTTGCCATTGGCATTGTGTTATTCGCGATTACGTTTATTATTAACCTTATTGCTGATTACGCGGTGCATCGAAAGCTTAAATGAGTTACAACCCTTATCGTTCTGAGAAAATTGCTTTCGCTGCTCTTTTTGTTGCCAATGTTTTGGTTATCTTGCCTGTTTTGCTAATTTTAATCATTATTTTGAAAAATGGATTCTCCGCATTATCTTGGGAATTTTTGAGTCAGATGCCGACCAAAGGAATGCGGGAGGGAGGCATTTTTCCCGCCATAGTGGGCACAATTTATTTGGTGCTAGGGACATTAGCTTTTGCTTTACCACTGGGGGTTATGTCGGCCATCTTTTTAACTGAATACGCGAAAGATAATATGCTGACTCGATTGGTCAAGCTCGCTATTATTAATCTCGCCGGAGTCCCGTCCGTGGTTTATGGATTGTTTGGGTTAGGTGTGTTTGTCATGTTTTTGCAGTTTGGTTCATCCATTTTGGCTGGGTCATTGACATTGGCCATTATGGTGTTGCCCATTATCATCACGACCACTAAAGAAGCGCTCGATAGCGTCCCTCAGTCCTTTCGTGAAGTCAGTCTTTCCCTCGGAGTCTCCAAATGGGATACCATTCGTTATTCAGTGTTACCCCACGCGCTTCCGGGTATTTTGACGGGAGTGATTCTGGCGATTAGTCGAGCCGCCGGAGAAACGGCTCCGATCCTTTTTACAGTGGCAGCGTTTTATTTACCTAAACTGCCGGATTCTATTTACGATCAAGTGATGGCTTTGCCATATCATTTGTATGTTATTTCTACACAGGTACCTAATGTTGATATTAAGGTTCGCTACGGAACAGCTTTAGTTTTGTTATTGATGGTGTTATCGCTTAATCTGGTAGCTATCTTAGTGCGGTCCAAATTTCGACGGATGAAAAAATGGTAGAAACTTCCAAAGTTAAGTTGCATGTCAAGAATTTGAATATTTGGTTTGATAGGATATTCGCACTGAAGAATATTAACCTGGAAGTCCGAGAACGGGAAATCTTAGGTGCGATTGGGCCAGCCAATAGTGGCAAAAGCACGTTTTTAAGAATTCTTAATCGCCTCAATGATTTAAATGTGCATTACCGTTTTGAAGGAAAAGTTGAGTTAGATGGAAAAGATATTTACCGGGACATTGAAATTGGGCAATTAAGAAAACGTGTGGGGATGGTGTTTGCCCTACCAATACCATTACCTTTAAGTATTTTTGAAAACGTGGTTTATGGTGTTCGCCGGCAAGGGATGAATGACCCCAAGAAGCTTGCGGAAATTGTGGAAAGAACTTTGCGCGAATCTTACTTGTGGGAAGAAGTCAAAGACCGGCTTAATTCCTCTGGTATGAAGCTTTCGGGAGGTCAGCAGCAACGGTTATGTTTGGCGAGGACGCTGGCGGTTAATCCGGAAGTGATCTTGTATGATGAACCCTGCTCGGGGCTTGATCCGATCTCGACAGCAAAAATTGAAGAAGCTATGTTTCGCTTTAAAGACCGTTATACTCAAATTTTAGTCACCAATAACACTAAGCAGGCTGCAAGGGTCAGTGACCGCACGGCATTCTTTCTGATGGGTGAACTGGTTGAACTAGATGATACGGGAGTTATTTTTACCCGTCCACGGGATAAACGCACCAATGATTATATTTCAGGAAGGTTTGGGTAATGATCGTTCTGGAAGCCATTGATTTGAATTTGTTTTATACTGAATTTCACGCTTTGAAGGGCGTGAATATGAAGTTGCGCAAGAATATGATCACGGCGTTAATCGGTCCTTCTGGATGTGGTAAATCAACGTTATTGAGAACCTTTAATCGCATGAATGATTTGATTGAGGGCGTGCGTATCACCGGGCAAATTAAGATTGAAGGTAAGGATGTCTTGGGTATCGGAACGGATTTGGTGACCTTGCGCAAGAAAGTGGGCATGGTGTTCCAGCGTCCCAATCCATTTCCGCTAAGTGTGAGAGAGAATATTTTATTTGGCCCGCGAATTCACAAAACGGCCAAGCCAGACGAATTAGATGAAATTGTGGAAAGCAGTCTCAAGGCGGTATTGCTCTGGGACATGCTGAAGGACAAGCTAAATCGTAACGCGCTAAACCTTTCTTTAGAGCAGCAGCAGCGTTTGTGCATTGCACGCTTACTGCCGGTTAAGCCGGAAGTGTTATTAATGGATGAGCCCTGTTCAGCGCTTGACCCCATCGCCACGGAAAGGGTCGAGGAATTAATGCGGATTTTGAAAGAAAATTATAGTATTCTTATTGTGACTCATAACATGCAGCAGGCTGCGCGGGTGTCGGATGATACGGGTTTTATGTTGCTGGGTGAACTGGTTGAGTTTAATTCAACACAAGCCATCTTTACTAATCCTAAAGACCAAAAGACAAATGATTACATCACCGGACGCTACGGATAATTCAATAGAGGAGAGGAATCATGCATCGACATTTTGACGAGGAGTTGACTAATCTTAAAGAGAAAATTTTCCGAATGAGCGGTCAAGTGGAAGAAATCGTAGGGACTGCGATTAAAGCCGTCACCGAGCGTAATTCGGATTTGGCTTATAAAGTCATCAAATCTGATGACGCAGTTAATAAACTGGAAGTTGAAATTGATGATTTGTGTTTGAAGCTACTGGCTCTATATCAACCAACTGCCGGTGATTTGCGTTTTATCGCCTCGACCATGAAAATAAATAATGATTTAGAAAGGATTGCAGATCTGGGGGTAAACATTGGTCAGCGAACACTTGATTTACTTAAAGTTCCACCGCTTAAATTAAAAATTGATATTCCCAAGATGGCCATGGCTGCTCAAGCCATGCTTAAGGATAGTTTAACGGCGTTTGTCAACCGGGATTCTCGCCTAGCGTATGAGGTTTGCAAAAGAGATGATGAGGTAGATAAATTAAATCACGAGATTTTTATGGCGGTTTTCCATTGTAATCCGGAAGAGCAAAAGCCGGTAGAGCGGGTTATTGATTTGATTTTAGTCGCTAAAAATCTGGAGCGGATTGCTGACCATTCTACCAATATCTGCGAAGATGTTATTTATATGGTCGATGGTAAAGTAATTAAACACCATATTACCGATTAAGCGTTGAGCCGTGGGATCTTATAAACAGATATCCGTTGAAGAAGCACAGAAGTTGTGCGAGGCGGGAGCTACGATTGTCGATATTCGTGACCCTGGCTCTTTCGCGCTAGGGCACTTACCCGGGGCCCAAATGGTCAATGACCAAAACTTACAGGTGTTTCTAAAAGCCGCAGATCTTAAGAAACCTTTAGTTTGTTACTGTTATCACGGGCATAGCAGCCAGTCGGCGTCACAATTCTTTCTTCAACAGGGGTTTCAAGAAGTTTACAGCATGCTGGGTGGCTTTGAAGAGTACCGCAAACAATTCCCATCTGTCATTTGATTTTTCGCTATCTTTTCCTCTGTACTTCTCTATAATTCTCTCCATGCCGACGATTCTTTTAAAAACGAAAGCTGTTATTTTTGACATGGACGGAGTTATTACCAACACCATGCCGGATCATTTTCGTGCTTGGAAAGAGATTTTCGCTGCCGAAGGTGTTGAGGTATCTCATCACGATATTTATAGCCGAGAAGGGCAGCGCGGGTTGCATAGCGTTTTTGAAATATTTGACCATCATCAACGGTCTATTTCTATGGAAAAAGCCAGAAATTTGCTTTTCAAAAAAGAACAGCTATTTAAGAAAATGGCCAGGCAAAGATTTATTCCTGGCGCGAGAAAGTTTTTGGCGGATTTGTGGCGTGCGGGATTCGACTTGGGGTTGGTGACGGGGACTTCGCGTCATGAGGTCCAGCGAATTTTGCCGGAAAAACTCTTTAATTTATTTAAAGTTACGATCACGGGTTCGGATGTCAAAAAGGGAAAACCTCACCCGGAGCCATTCAAAAAAGCCTTGCAAGCGTTAAAAATAAAACCACAAGATGGCGTTGTGTTGGAAAACGCGCCGTTTGGCATATTGTCGGCTAAGGGAGCAGGGGTTCGCTGTTTAGCTTTAGAAACATCTCTGCCTAGGCAATATTTGACTAAGGCTGATTATGTGTTTCATTCCATTAATGATCTGCGTTCGCAGGTTCGTTTTGTCACTAATTAAACTGTGAATCGCGCTTGTTGAAGAACTAAGTTAAGTTTTTTCTGAGTGGAGAACTGCATGAACATCAAAAAAGTACTGCTTATTCATAAGAAAAGCGCGTACAAAGTTTATTTTCTAGAACGGAATAGTTCTTTCTATAAAAAAGAGCATCTTTTCTCTAAAACCGAATTGGAGAGTTTTAAGATAGCTCACGCCAAACATTATGCTTCCTTGGCTCAAGTTGAGAAAATTCTGAAAAATTGTGGAATTGTCTGTCATAAGCGATGCCGAGGACAGGAATGTCATGCGCAAGGATGTGATTTAATCATTACGGTAGGAGGCGATGGAACTTTCTTAGAGGCGGCTCGGGCGGCCAAACAACAATATCTTCTCGGAGTCAATTCGGATCCGGAAAGAAGTTTTGGTCGGTTTTGCGCAAGCAACGCTTTACGGTTTGAAGAAGATCTGCATAAGATATTGTCAGGCCGATTTCGCGTTCAGCAGTTTCAACGTATTGCGTGCCATTTGGAGTTAGCTAAAGAGTCGCGAGTCATTCAGGTTTTAAATGATATTTTAGTTTGCCATCAGAACCCGGCAGCGATGAGTCGTTATAAGTTAATTATTGGTCGTCGACAGGAAGAACAACGTTCTTCCGGATTATGGGTTTCAACCGCCGCGGGGTCCTCAGGAGCTATTAAATCCGCCGGAGGAAAAGTGTTGCCTAAGGGATCAAAAGAGATTGAATACCGCCCTCGAGAAATGTTTACCGGGTTTAAGCCACGCTATAACTTCTCAGGAGGGATATTAAACCTAGAGAAGCCGGTCAAAATAGAATCTCAGATGCGTTCGGGGATGATTTACATTGATGGAGCCCACTTTAAGTTTCCTTTTTGTTTTGGTGAAAAGGTTGTCTTAAGAAAATCAAAATTACCATTGCGAATGATTGAGGTATAAATGGAAGCCGTTTTGCTTATTTCTCATGGTAGTCGATTGGCTAAAACCAAAGAGGAGGTTTTGGTCCTGTTGGCGCGTTTACGCCAACGCGTACCAGAACGAATTTATGAATGCGCATTTCTTGAGTTAGAAACGCCTAGCATTCCGCAAGGTATAGATAATTGTGTCACTCAAGGTGCATCAAGAATTATTGTCTTGTTGAATTTCTTAAATTCCGGGAGACATGTTGATCATGATATCCCCGCCATCATTGAGCAGGCACGTCATAAGCATTTGGGCGTTCAAATTCAAATTTCCACGCCGATTGGTCAACATTCTGGCATTGTCGATCTGTTTCTTGATTTAATCAAACAACATTAGATTGATGGCAACGGCAACTTTTAGTCAAGATTTGCTTAGTTGGTATAAGAAAAATGCGAGAGATTTGCCTTGGCGGCGCACGCGAGATCCTTATTTAATTTGGGTTTCAGAGGTAATGCTGCAACAAACCACGGTGGCCACCGTGATCCCCTATTTTGAAAGATGGAAGCAAGATTATCCTACTTTGCAGTCCGTCGCGAAGGCACCAACCGACCAAATTCTTAAATCTTGGCAAGGGCTGGGTTATTATAATCGAGCTAGGAATTTACAAAAGGCAGCCCAAGTCATCTGTGAAAAGTGGCGAGGGCAAATGCCCACCGATAGGGATGTTTTGCGTGCCTTGCCGGGGTTTGGCCCCTACACCACGGGAGCGGTTCTTAGTATCGCTTTTAATCAGCGCGAACCGATCATTGACGCTAACGTGCGTCGTGTCATGATGCGCCAATTGGCTATGAATGGATTTGCGGAGACCTCTCAAGATAAGGCGATAGGCAGCCACTTAGATCAGATTCTTCCCCAAAAAGAGATGCGGCATTTTAACCAGGCTTTAATGGAATTGGGGGCATTGGTTTGTCGAAGTCAGGAACCTTTATGCATCGTATGTCCGGTTCGTCGACATTGCCAGGCGTATTCCCGAGGTCAACAAGAAATCATTCCACAAGTTAAGAAAAAACAGATTTCAGAGGTTAAGGTAGTTATTGCTATTCTCAAAAAAGGAGAAAAGTACTTTATTCAAAAGCGTCCTCCCAAAGGGCTGTTTGCGGATCTGTGGGAATTTCCGGGAGGAAAAATTGAACCAGGAGAAAAGCCTCGTGAAGCTTTAACTCGCGAGTTAAAAGAAGAATTGCAAGTAACCATGATTTCTGCCGAACCGTTATTTAACGTTAAACAATTTTACACGCAGTTTAAAGCGCAGTTGCAGGTTTTTAGCTGTAGCGTGACGCCTTCTCCGCCGGTTAATTTGACCCATAAGTGGGTCACGCGTAAGGACTTTTCTCGATATCCTATGCCCTCTGGGAGCGCTCGGATCGTAGATCGTCTCTTGGGCGGGGTTTACTGAGGAAAACCTTGCAAAAATCAGAAACCGGGGTAATATTTAGTCTTCAGTTAAGCTAAGTTTTGTCGAGGATAAAACTGAGATAGAAATTAAATAAATATGAGCCATCAATCTCGAATCACACAATTAAATGATCAAGCGAAGAACCTTAAGCCGGAAGCGGTGTTGCAATTGGCTTTTGCCGAATTTGGCCAACGAGTGACTTTTGCGTCCAGCTTGGGTGAAGAGGATCAGGTCATTACTGATATGATCGCGAAGCATGCTCCGGGAATCAGCGTTTTTACACTGGACACGGGTCGCCTAAACCAGGAGACCTACACGTTGTTCGCCAAAAATCAAAAGAAATATCAGATTGAATTTAAGGTTTTCTTCCCTGACTCGGTAGTCGTAGAAGCTTTGGTTAAAAAAAAGGGCATCAATTTATTCTATGAGAGTGTTGAAAATCGCAAGCAGTGTTGCCATGTTCGTAAAGTGGAGCCTTTACGACGAGCTCTTTCGCAGGTGGATGCTTGGATAACGGGTTTGCGTCGGGCGCAATCAGTGACCAGAGGGAACATTGAAATTTTTGAATGGGACGCAGATAATCAAAAAGTTAAGATTAACCCGCTTGCTTTTTGGACGCTGGATGATGTTCAAGGATATATCATGGACCATGGTGTGGATGTTAATGAACTGCACGCGCAAGGTTTTGTGAGTATCGGCTGTGCGCCCTGCACTCGAGCCATTAAACCAGGTGAAGATATACGCGCCGGTCGGTGGTGGTGGGAATCTCCGGAGCAAAAAGAATGCGGATTGCATAATAATCCCAATCGACCGAAGATAAATTAATATGAATAGAAGCTTAGATAAATTAGACAGTCTTGAAGCCCAAAGCGTTTTTATCCTACGAGAAGCTTATCGGGAATTCAAAAGCTTAGTCATGCTGTGGTCGATCGGCAAAGACAGCACGGTACTCTTGTGGCTAGCACGGAAAGCTTTCTTTGGGCATGTGCCTTTTCCTTTGGTACATATAGACACCAGCTACAAGATTCCCGAAATGATCCAGTATCGGGATGAGCTGGCCATGAAGTTTAAATTGAACATGATTGTGGGCCAAAATAAACAAGCATTGGCAGAAAAGCGAACTTATCCTGATGGTCAGTTGGATCGGATAAGCTGTTGTAAAGCGCTTAAGACTGACGCGTTAAAGAATACGTTGTCAGGTGCTTGGCCTCGCTGGAAACTTAATCATAAAACCGGTACCTATGAGGAAGATCTTAATAAAGAGCCTTATACGGGTGTGATTGTTGGGGCGAGGGCCGATGAAGAAGGGAGCCGTTCTAAGGAACGTTATTTTTCGCCGCGAGATCGGAATAGCGATTGGGACGTTGGGGATCAGCCGCCTGAGTTATGGAATCAATTTAAGACAGATTTTGCGCCAGGGACGCATTTAAGAATCCATCCGCTATTGGATTGGACGGAATTGAATATTTGGGAGTACATTCAGCGCGAAAACATTCCTATTACAAATTTATATTTTGACCAAGGTAGCGGCAAACGGTATCGGTCGCTGGGGTGTTATCCGTGTACGGCATCGGTTGATTCTACGGCTAAAAATGTTGCCGAGATTGTGGAAGAATTGCGTTCCGGAAAGTTTAAGAATATTGCCGAACGTTCCGGTCGCGCCCAAGATAAAGAAGATGGCGGTGGCTTAGAGACGCTGCGTAAAGAAGGATATATGTAGTGTTAAGTTTCAAGGGTCAAGTGTTAAGTGGGAAGTGAAAAGTGGATAGTTTAAGTAATTAACAATATAGATTTTTACAATTGAATTGAGTTATGTCTAGCATTGAACGCGAGCAAATGAATGTGGTGATTGTCGGTCACGTTGATCACGGGAAAAGTACCGTGATTGGTCGGCTGTTGGCAGATACGGGTTCTTTGCCGCAGGGAAAGTTAGAGGAAGTGAAGGCGCGCTGCGAACGCAGCGCACGTCCTTTTGAATACGCTTTCTTGTTAGACGCTCTGAAGGATGAACAAGCTCAGGGAATTACTATTGATACTGCCCGCAGTTTCTTTAAATCGGCTAATCGCGATTACATCATTATTGATGCTCCCGGCCATATTGAATTTTTGAAGAATATGATTACTGGCGCGGCGCGAGCGGAGGCCGCGTTGTTGGTTATTGACGCCAAGGAGGGAATCCGCGAGAACTCCAAACGTCATGGGTACATGCTGTCTTTTTTGGGCATCAAGAACGTAACGGTGCTTATCAATAAAATGGATCTGGTCGAATACAGCGAGAAAGTTTTTAATCAAATCAAGACTGATTACCTTAAATTCTTAAAAGAAGTAAATATTGAACCCACTAATGTTATTCCGATTGCTGCTTTTCACGGGGACAATATGGTGTCCGCTTCAACAAAAACCACTTGGTATAAGGGGGGGCATGTTCTTGAGGCTTTGGATGGATTTAAGAAGGCCGCGGCTAAAGATCAACAGCCATTTAGAATGCCTGTACAGGATGTGTATAAATTCACGGCCCAAGGCGACGATCGAAGAATTTTTGCCGGTCGCGTGGAAACCGGAGCGTTGCAGGTTGGCCAAGACGTTATCTTTCTTCCTTCCGGTAAGAAATCTAAAGTTGTGAGTATGGAAAGCTTTAATACGTCCCCCAAAACAGAGATTTTTGTCGGGCAAAGTTCCGGAGTTTGCTTGGAGACTCAAATTTATATTCGTCCTGGAGAAATTATGTGTCGGGTGGGGGACAAGCTACCCCAGGTAAGCACTAAATTCAAAGCCAATATTTTTTGGATGGGCAAACAGCCGTTAATAAAAAATAAAACCTATAAATTAAAAATAACCACTCAACATGTGCCCGTCACTGTTGCGGAAGTTGTTAGTGTGTTGAATGCGTCTGAACTATCAGCTGTTGAGAAACCGCACGTTGACCGGCATGAAGTCGCAGAGTGTATTCTCGAAACCATGAAGCCCGTGGCGTTTGATCGTATCTCGGATTTAGCGGAGACGGGAAGATTTGTGATCGTGGATAATTACGAAATTGCAGGTGGCGGTATTATTTTGGCGCCGGTTTTTGATGAACAGACCTCGCTAAATCAACATATTAAGAAACGGGAATTTGAATGGGAGCGCAGCGCGATTACACCCGATGTTCGAGCGAGAAAATATGAACATAAATCAGCATTGATTGTTATTACCGGCCAGATTGATACCGGTAAACAGCGAATTGCCAAAGCCTTGGAAGAGGAACTTTTTAATCTGGGAAAGTTTACATATTTCTTGGGTGTTTCCAACCACTTGTCAATTGGTGGAAATCATCAGCAGGATCGAACCATTGGTAAGTTTGAGCATATCCAACAGCTGGGCGAGCTGGCGCATATTATTACGGACTCAGGTTTAATTCTTATCACGAGTATTACTGATATTGATGAGTATGAATTGGCCACCCTTAAGTCGCTTAATCATCCCAACAAAACCCTGGTTGTCAACGTGGGGGAGAATCATTTTTCCACGGGCCAGGTGGATTTAGACCTCGTGGATAACGAAGATAGCAAGTCTGCGGTTACGAAGATCGTTGATTTGCTGATTCGTTCGGTGGTTCTTGATCCGGAGTATTATATTTAATTCAACAATTGAGAATTAATTTGACAAGAATCAAAGTGGTGTTAGTATCGACCTCAAATAAGTATAAATTTAGCTTACTTAAAAGATTTTAGCCATGCCAATCCCGAAGACAATTGTTGTACCAAATTCAACCCGCTGTTTGCCAACCTCAGGAAAAATTACCAAAGTGGTTAAAATGGTGAATGATACTGGGCAGGGAGCGGAAATTAGTTTTGGCTATCAAATTCGGCAGTTTAAGTGCAAGAATGGGTGTGAGCATCACAATCATTTAGTATGTGTTGTCTGCGGTAAGGAACGTTATTTAGATTCGTTGCCTCTCGAGAATCTGCAAGATAAGCTTTCTAAAGCTAAACGTTTTTCCCCTAGCAAACATAGTTTTCAACTATTTGGCGTCTGTCGCGATTGCCAATAACCTTCCCGTCGGGTAGCAAATTTCCATTAAGTGTTTGAAGTCGTCTGCAAAATGTGTTAGCGTTACGCCATGCATATTTTATTGACGAACGACGATGGTATTTATGCGGAGGGTATTTATGCCGTTTACCGCGAGCTTAAGAAAATTGCGAAAGTGACCGTGGTCGCCCCGGATTCGGAACGCAGTTCGGTGGGGCACGGGATTACCTTGGCGCATCCTATTTACTACAAAAAAGTTAAAAGAAAAGACCGGTTTTTTGGTTATGGTATCAGTGGAACTCCTGCGGACTGTGTTAAATTTGGTTTAAGCGTCATCTTAAATAAGAAACCGGATTGGGTGGTCTCAGGAATTAATTTGGGAGCCAATGACGGGTGCAGTGTGTTTTATTCCGGGACGGTTGCGGGCGCGCGTGAGGGAGCGTTGCTAGGGGTTCCCGCCATGGCGGTTTCTTTGGCAACCTTTGTTGATCCCAATTTTAGTTTCGCGGCGCAAGTGACGGCTAAACTGGTTCAAACGCTGAAGGCGAAACAGGTTAAACCCGGTACTTTTTTTAACGTGAATGTCCCGGCGTTGACCAAAAGCAAGACAAAAGGAATTCGATTGACCAGGCAAGGAAAGGTCCCGATTCATGGCGCATTTCAGCGCCGATTTGACCCTAATTTGCGTGAATATTTTTGGATGACAGGAAAATTACCCGCGCCAAAAGCGAATACGGATTTTGATACCTATGCCCTCAATCATGGTTATGTTGCGGTAACACCGGTTCACTGTGATTTAACCGACTATGGCGCTTTAGCAAACTTGTCTGATCTAAAATTTTAATCTGCAGGATATCTTCGTTGAGTTTACCTCATTCAGCTAGTACTCGAACTTCTGACCAAAGCAAAAATTTTGCCCAAAGCGTCTTCTTGGTTTTGTTTTTTATCGGCCTCTTGGTCTATTTGCCCACCTTCAACGCACCGTTTCACTTTGACGATAAATTGACCATTGCTCGAAATCCCGGAATTAGGGAGCCGTGGCGTTTAGATTTAATTTGGCAAACGTTTAACACGCGTTTTGTTCCCGGAGTAACTTTTGCTCTCAATTTCTTTTTGAGCGGATTTAATCCTTTCAGTTACCACGTTTTTAATTTTATTATCCATTTAACGAACGCTTGGCTGGTGTTTTGTTTGGTCCAAGGTATTGGTCAAACGCCTTATGCTCTTAAACGGTGGGCGGATTTTGATTGGCCGCGGCTGGGATTTTTGGCGGCGTTAATTTTTATAACCCACCCGGTGCAAACGGAAGCGATTTCATTCTTGACGCAACGCTACACGGCTCTCGCTGCTACTTTTTCGTTGTTGACGGCGGTTCTCTTTTTTAAAGCCCGATTACAAAATCATTTTGGTTCTTTTTTAGCGGCCCTGTTGACGTGCTTGTTGGCGATGTTTTGTAAGGAACATACCGTGACGCTTCCGCTGCTTTTGTTGCTGCTTGATTTTGCATTATTAAAAGAATCTACCCAGAAAGCAGAGGCGAAACAATTACCGGTTTGGGTGTTCTTACTGCTACTGCCGGTGATCCCATTGACTTTAACTAATACCGGACAAGGCACAATTCATACCGCTCGAATAGCCAATATACAAATGGACAAGCACTCTAGAGAAGGAAACGTGGATATCACTCGGGCCACCTGGGGGGAACTTAGTCGCCACGAATATTTTCTTACGCAGCTGAACGTCATAGTTACTTATTTAAGGCTTTATTTTTTGCCTATCAATCAGAATTTGGATTACGACTATCCCATTGTTAAAAATTGGCGGGATCCTAAAACTATAGGCTGTGGTTTGCTGATAGTCGGGCTAGGTGTCTTAGCGGTAAAATTTTGGTCGAGCGCAAGGCTGATAGCCGTGGGAATTCTATGGTTTTTTATTTCTTTGAGTGTTGAGTCGAGTGTTATCCCCATTGGTCACGTCATTGCGGAATATCGCCTGTATTTCCCCATACTGGGACTCATCTTGGCGACTATATTTATTTTGGCAATCCTGATTCGTTTTTCCCGAGTGTATTTATTAGTTGCTTTTGCGTTGGTCGGAGTGTTGGCGATAATAGCGAATCAAAGAAATGTGGTCTGGAGTTCTGAAATTAGACTTTGGGAGGATGTTGTGGTTAAATCTCCACGCAAATCCCGTCCCCATATTAATTTGGCGTTGGCGTATTCTCATAAGGGCAAATGGGACCAAGCGATTGAACATCTGAAGTGGGTAGAAAAATACGATCCTAGCAACAGTTTTGTAACGGTGAATTTGGGATTCATCTATTCTGCGAAAGGCGAAACTGAATTAGCTATTGATTACCTGGAGCGTACCATCAAACTTAATCCTCAAGCGGTTGAGGCTTACGTTAATTTGGGTGCGATTTATGGAGATCGTAAAGAATTTGTTAAGGAGATAACGCTTTATGAACAAGCGCTCAAGGTTGATCCCCGACAGGAAGAAATCTATGTAAATTTAGGGATCACTTACGTTGAAATGAAAAATTTTCCGGCCGCCCAACAACAAGTTTTGAAACTCTTGGAATTAAAGAGATCGGATTTGGCTCATCGATTGGAGCAATTCATTTTGCAGGCCGAAAAAGAAACAGTTTTCCCGGAACGATTCTAGGTGAATGTCTTGAAAACCTCTTAACCCCATAATATAATACCCCATTCTTTAACGCCTCGGAGATAACCTCATGGATGACAAAGTAATTATTCACATTGGTGATAAGACCATTGATTTTTCGACCACAATAGGATCAATGGGTGAAAAAGCTTTTGATATTTCTAAACTGAGAGACCAAACGGGTTTCATTACACTTGATCCCGGGTTTGGTAATACGGGATCTTGCAAAAGCGCTATAACTTTTGTAGATGGAGACAGCGGGGTTTTATTGTACCGAGGCATTCCGGTTCAACAGTTAGCCGAACGCTCGACATTTGTTGAAACAGCGTATCTGTTGATTTATGGGGCATTGCCAACTCAGAAGCAATTAGATCAGTTTTCCGATAGTTTTACCCAGCATGCGATGATTCACGAGGATATGAAGAATTTTTTTTATGGGTATCCTTCCACGGGGCATCCGATGGCCATTTTGTCCGCCATGGTCTGTTCTATGTCAGCCTATTACCCTGAGTTGATGAAATCAGAATCAACTAAAGAAGATTTTGACAAAATCGCAGTCATGCTTCTGTCTAAGGTCCGTACCATTTGCGCATTTTCGTATAAGAAATCTATTGGAGAACCTTTCATAAATCCAAAGGCGGATTTAAAATACATTCCTAATTTTTTGAACATGATGTTTGCTTCACCGAGTCGAGATTATCGTATTGATGAGGAAGAAGTAGCCGCGTTGCGGGTATTGCTTATTTTACACGCAGATCATGAGCAGAATTGCAGTACGTCAACAGTTAGGTTGGTTGGGAGCTCGCGTGCTAATTTGTTTGCTTCGGTGGCAGCGGGGATTTGTGCGTTGTGGGGGCCTTTGCACGGAGGAGCAAATCAAGAAGTTGTTGAGATGCTACAGCAAATTCATGATGATGGGGGAGATGTCATGAAATACGTGAACATGGCAAAGGATAAATCGAGCAATTTTAGACTCATGGGTTTTGGTCACCGCGTTTATAAGAATTTTGATCCTAGGGCAAAAATTATTAAAGAAAGAGCGCACGCGTTGGTTCAGAAAAAAGGTATACACGATCCTTTGTTAGATATCGCCGTCAAACTTGAGGAAGTAGCTCTTAAGGATCCTTATTTCGTGGAGCGAAAACTGTATCCAAACGTTGATTTTTACAGCGGGATTATTTATCGCACCATTGGTATTCCTCTCAATATGTTTCCTGTTATGTTCGCCATTGGTCGTTTGCCAGGATGGATCGCCCATTGGAAGGAAATGACCGAAGATGCAGCAACTAAAATTGGGCGTCCTCGGCAAATATATACGGGTCCAACTAAACGAGATTATGTTCCTATTGAACAACGTTAATTTTTGTTAAAGAATACATGTAAGAAGGGAGTCTCACATTGATTAAATTACAGTCTTCGGCTAAATGGAATCGAAAAGCCACGGTGGTCTTCTTAACCGTTGAGCAACTTAAGACTAAGAATTTTCAGTTTGCTAACAAGGAAGTGGTTGAGCAATTGCTGCAATTGCGTGATGCAGGGCAATTTTTAGCTGATAAAGATCAGCTCTTCCCAATGCTCAATAATAAAAGAATTGTTCTGTTTGTGGGGTTGGGGGCAGCTAAAGATTTGACGGGCACCGCGTTGCGTATTTCTGTTCGTCGGGCACTTGTGTCGTCGTATGTCACCAAAGTTAAGGATATTGAAATTGTGCCGCATTCCCAGGATAAAGTAGAATTGGTGGCGGTGGTTGAAGGTATCATGTTGGGATTGTACTCATGGAAAAAATACCTTTCTGTTGATCCTAAAGATTCAGCCCCGCAGGAAAAGGATATCTATCTAGTAGCTTCGCAAACTGCAATTTGTGATCAGGCCATCAAAATTTGTGAGGGTGTTAATTTTGCCCGAGATTTAGTTAACGAAAACGCAGATACAGCGACGTCGACATTTATTGAAAAAAAAATTAAAGAAATAGTCAAAGGACAGAAAAGAATAACGATTAAGGTTCTTAATCAGAAGGAGATGGAACAAATTGGTCTAGGTCTGCATTTGGCGGTCAATCGAGGCAGTCCAAAGGAACCGAAGTTGATTATAGTCAAATATGCCGGAGGCGCGGCACAGGATCCTTATACGGCTGTAGTGGGCAAAGGTATCACCTTTGATACGGGAGGATTAAATTTAAAACCCACTGGGTACATGGAAACCATGCGTACGGATATGAGTGGATCTGCGGCTGTGGCTGGTTCTTTAAAAAATATTGTTTCGTTGCAGCCCAAAAAAAATCTACTTTTTGTTTTGGCGATTGCGGAGAACGCTATTGGCTCAAACAGTTATAAACCTGGGGATGTGTTTCGTAGTTATTCAGGAAAGACGGTTGAAATTGGTAACACGGACGCAGAAGGGCGTTTGGTTTTGGCCGACGCGCTTGCTTATGTCATTAAGAATTACCAGCCAGCCCGGGTGATTGATTTGGCCACACTGACAGGGGCTTGCGTGGTGGCACTAGGCCCCGATTACGCAGGATTGATGACTAATAATGATGATTTTGCCAAACAGCTGGTGCGATCGTCTAAGGCTACTGATGATCGGGTGTGGCGCTTGCCGGTTTATCCTGAAATAAAGGATTCCATCAAATCCCCGATTGCGGATATCAAAAATACGGGTTTTCCCAAGGGCGCGGCAGGAGCACTGACGGCCGCGGAATTCTTGCGTCGCTTTGTCGGAGACACCCCGTGGGCGCATTTAGATATCGCGGGAACAGCGTATGTTGACGGCCCTGGTCGTTGGTATTATGGTCAAGGAGCAACGGGATTTGGCGTGCGTTTAGTAACGAATTATTTACTTACTAATTAATTCTTTTGCAGGAATTTTTTATGTGCAGCACCAAACAAATAACGCGTTGCTTAATTCTTTTTCTTGTTTTTGCTGCTATATTAACTTTTCGCCAAGTTAATTCATCTCAATCGCAATGGTTGGTTTTGCCTCTCGATGATGCGACTATTAATCCGATAACTGCGGAATATATTTCACAGGGCATTGATAAAGCCAGCGAGGCAGATCTTGCGGGGGTTATTGTTAAGCTCGACACCCCAGGAGGTTTGCTTAGTTCTACGCGTACTATTTGCAAGAAAATCCTTTCCTCACCAGTTCCAGTTATTGTCTATATTGCGCCAAGCGGTTCGCGGGCTGGCTCTGCCGGAGTTTTTATCACCTATGCCAGTCATATTGCGGCGATGGCTCCATCGTCCAATATTGGCGCGGCACATCCTGTTGAAATGGGCGGAGGTAATGGACGCCGTTCTTCGGATCGAGGATTAGAAGAGGTTCGGGATTCTCTGCAGAAATTGTTGAAACAGCGGACCGCAAATGACGCCGATAAAGATCCTGTTACCAATAGCGAAAATAATGCAATCTCAGAAGATGATCAAATAGTAAAGAAAGAAAAAGTTGATTCATCTGATGAGAATAATGTTACTTCTGAGGCCAAAGATCCGTTGGCGGATAAGATTCTCAATGATACCGTGGCATTTATAAAATCAATGGCCCAAATGCGGCAACGAAATGAAGCTTGGGCTATTCAAAGTGTTACCGAAAGCGATTCAATCACAGAGACGGAAGCGCTTGAAAAGAAAGTTGTGGAAATTATTGCTCGCGATGAGAATGATTTGCTCAAACAGCTGAATGGACGCGTTATTACGGTGCAGGATAAAGAAGTAACCCTGGTTACGGATGACGCTACTTGGGTACAATATCCCATGAGTTTTCGTCAGGATTTTTTTAATGTCCTGGCGAATCCGAATATTGCCTACATATTAATGATTTTAGGTTTCTATGGTCTTTTATTTGAGATCACTCATCCGGGCTCTGGGGTTCCGGGTGTTTTGGGCGCAATCTTTATGATTTTGGCTTTCTTTAGTTTTCAGGCTTTGCCGACCAATTATGCGGCCTTGGCGTTGGTTTTGATGGGATTGGTATTAATGATTGTTGAAGCCAAAGCGCCTGGAGTAGGATTATGGGCGGTTTCAGGCGTTGCTTGTTTGCTGTTGGGTTCATTTTTGTTATTTGATTCCCATTTACCGATGTTTCAAGTATCGATAGGGATTATTCTAGGTTTTAGTGTTTCCACCTTGGTCATTGTTTTTGTTTTGGTTCAGGCCGTTATTCGCGCTAGTCAGAATAAAGTTCAAGTTGGGAAGGAAGGGATGATCGGTGAACAAGGTTTTGCTTTATCTGATTTGGTTCCTGGTCAAGAAGGCAAAGTGTTTGTTCATGGAACGATCTGGAATGGTATCAGTGATGAACCGATCTCTAAGGATGGCAAGTTGCAAGTTCTAAAAACGGAAGGCATGTTGCTTAAGGTAAAAAAAATTTAATTTAAGGAGGGTTCCATGTTTCCGGTCATTGTGATTGTTGTGTTGTTGGTCTGGGTATTAAACTGTATTAAAGTTGTCAACGAGTACGAGCGAGTGGTTGTTTTTCGACTCGGAAGGGTGTTGGCGCAACCAAAGGGGCCCGGATTAGTTTTTATCCTTTGGCCTATTGATCGTGCGGTCACGATGAGTTTACGTTTGATTACGTTAGATGTTCCACCTCAGGATGTCATTACCAAGGATAATGTCTCGGCCAAGGTCAACGCAGTTGCTTACTTTAGGGTTTTGGATCCGACCAAAGCCTTAATTGATGTAGAAGATTTTCACTATGCGACGTCGCAGCGCGCTCAAACAACGTTACGTAGCGTTTTGGGTGAATGCGAGCTGGACGAACTTTTAAGCCAACGAGAGAAAATTAACTCACAGTTACAGGCAATTTTGGATCGAGAGACCGATCCCTGGGGAATTAAAGTTACATCGGTTGAAATGAAGCATGTGGACCTTTCCGATGATCTCCGTAAAGCCATGGCCAGACAAGCGGAAGCTGAAAGAGAGCGTCGGGCCAAGGTTATCGCGGCTGATGGTGAATTTCAAGCTGCTGCCAAAATTTGTCAAGCTGCCGAGATGATGGAAAAACATCCCTCATCCATTCAGTTAAGATATTTACAGACGTTAGTCGAAATTGGCAAAACCAATAATACGACGACGGTTTTTCCTATACCGATGGATTTGATGAAGTCTTGGTTAGACAAGAAATCTTAATTAAGTTGGGTGAAAGGATTGTTTTATGAAGCAACGAATTGAAACTGATAGTATGGGTGAGATCAAGGTTCTCGGTGACCGCTATTATGGCGCGCAAACAGCGCGGTCTTTAGAGAATTTCAAAATTGGTGGCGAACGGTTTCCCCGCGAGTTTATCCGTGCGTTTGGGATCCTCAAGAAAGCTGCGGCGTTAACCAATTTAGAATTAAAGCTGTTGTCGAAAGACAAAGCGGATTTGATCGTGAAAGCGGCGGATGAGGTGATCACTGGAAAGCTAGACGAGCATTTTCCGTTAGTTGTTTGGCAAACAGGCAGCGGCACTCAGACCAACATGAACGTTAACGAAGTTATTTCTAATCGTGCGATTGAACTAACCGGAGGGGTCATGGGAAGTAAGAATCCGATCCATCCCAATGACGATGTCAATAAATCACAATCCTCCAACGATACGTTCCCGACAGCTATGCATATCGCTACGGTAGAGGAAACACATCGTCGGCTGATCCCGGAACTGAAACGTCTGCGTGATGCGCTTAGTAGAAAATCTAAAGAATTCGCTAAGGTCATTAAGATTGGTCGAACCCATTTAATGGACGCCACACCTTTGACCCTTGGTCAGGAGTTTTCAGGTTATGTGCAAATGTTGGATAATGGGTTGGATCGAATTAATGCAGCGTTGGAACATGTTTATGAATTGGCTTTGGGAGGCACAGCGGTCGGAACGGGACTTAACACGCATCCGGAATTTGCTCAAAAGTCAGCGCAAAAGATTGCTAAACTTACTGGTTTAAAGTTTGTTTCGGCCCGTAACAAGTTTGAGGCGTTGGCTACGCATGACGCTTTGGTAGAATTTCATGGTGCTCTTAAAACGATAGCTGTTTCTCTTATGAAGATAGCCAACGATGTTCGTTGGTTGGGGTCAGGGCCTCGTTGTGGGATAGCCGAGCTTTTGCTCCCTGAAAATGAGCCTGGAAGTTCCATCATGCCTGGAAAAGTCAACCCAACTCAATCTGAGGCCATGACCATGGTGTGTGTTCAAATTTTGGGCAATGATGTTACCGTCAATTTTGGAGGAGCCAGCGGTAACTTTGAGCTCAACGTCTTTAAGCCTGTCATTATTTTCAATGTTTTGCAGTCCATTCGCTTGCTGTCGGATGCCTGCGAAAGTTTTGCCCTGAACTGTGTCGTAGGGATAGAAGCTAACCTTACGATGATCCAGAAACATTTGGATAATTCACTGATGTTAGTGACGGCATTAAATACCAAAATTGGGTACGATAATGCCGCCAAAGTGGCTAAAAAGGCCCACAAAGAGAATAAAACGTTAAAGCAGGCTGCTTTGGAACTTAAATTGCTTACCGGTGATGAATTTGATGCGGTGGTTCGACCTGAGAAAATGATTGGACCAAGTTAATAAGGCCTTATGATTATTGGTATACCAAAAGAAGTAAAAAATAATGAATTTCGGGTAGGAATTTTACCGGTAGGGGTTGAATTATTAACTCAAAATGGCCACCAGGTATTGATTCAGCAGGATGCTGGAAAAGGCAGCGGTATTGCTGATGAAGATTATCGGGCTGCCGGTGCTCAAATTGTGTCTTCAGCTGGAGAGGTCTATAAAACCAGCGAAATGGTAGTAAAGATTAAAGAGCCCTTGCCGGAAGAATGGCCGTTACTAAAAGAGGGGCAAATTGTTTTTACTTACTTTCATTTTGCCGCGAGTCGTGATTTGGCCTTGGCGATGCTGGATCGAAGGATTATCGCTTTGGCTTATGAGACACTACAAACCGAGAAAGGACAATTACCTTGTTTGACCCCCATGAGTGAAGTGGCCGGACGAATGGCTGTTCATGAAGGAGCCAAGTTTTTAGAAGAACCTATGAAGGGAAGGGGTATTCTTCTTGGTGGCGTTCCTGGGGTCGCGCCAGCGGAAGTCGTTATCCTTGGGGCTGGTGTCGTTGGAACGAATGCCTGTAAGATGGCTGCAGGTTTAGGTGCTAGGGTAACAGTCCTTGATGTGAATTTGGATCGATTGCGGTACTTGGAAGAAATTATGCCTCCTAATGTGAAAACGCTAATGAGTAATCCTCATACTGTTAAAGAATCTGTTATTAGAGCGGATCTTGTTATTTCATCGGTACTTAAGCGCGGGGCCAAAGCTCCTTGCCTGGTTGACAGAGACACGGTGAGTAAGATGAAGCCAGGAGCCGTGGTTGTGGATGTGGCCATTGATCAAGGGGGTTCTTTTGCCACCAGTCGACCTACAACCCATGAAAACCCTTCTTATGTAGTAGACGGGGTGGTTCATTATTGCGTGACAAACATGCCGGGAGCTGTGGCAAGAACTTCAACTTATGCCTTGACGAACGCTACCTTACCGTATATCCTAGTCCTGGCCAAAAAAGGCTGGAAAAGGGCCGTTGCCGAGGATTATTCTCTCCGTACTGCCCTCAATATGGTTCAGGGTGATTTGGTCATCAGAGAGGTTGCTGAAGCACTTAATCTACCCTATCAACAATATAACCCAGGGGTAAGCAATGGTTAAGCAAGTATTAGAAGAGCGAAGGCAGTTTGTCCGAGCAAAGCGCATTTTAAGCGTTCGTCATCGCTTACATTTGCGTAAAGGTCGACAAATGCATGAGTTCTGGTATTTGTCCACCACGGAAGACATGAGCGTCAATGGTTTACTTTTTACTTCCGCTATGCCTTATCAAAAATCCGATGTAATTGAATTAGAAATTGTCATGTCCGGAGTATTGGACATTTTTCGTGGATTTGGGAAGGTGGTCAGAGTTTTGAAAAAGGAATCTGGGGCCTTTTACAATGTTGCCGTTCAGTATGTCGATCTAAAGGGGAGGCCGGCTTTTAATGAACACGGCTCCCGTAGAAAGAATTTGGTATCGGCTAGGAAAGCGGTAAAACGTAAGTAATGTTGCTATGTTGGCTATAAAAAGCCCCTGAAACTGAAAAGTTTCAGGGGCTTTTTTTTATGTTTAAAAAACAATAAGAAATGCTCTTGTTTGCTTAAGCAGGATCGTTTACAATTTAATTGTAGTCTCAATTACAGGAGGTAGACATGGCCACATTTTTTCTTTTTGGTAAGTATTCTCACGAGGCTTTAAAGAAAATTAGTCCCGATCGAACACGTAAAGCTATCACACTGATTCAGAAAAGTGGAGGTAGAGTTAAGTCTGTTTATGCTATGTTGGGTGGTAACGATCTAGTTTTTATCGTTACTTTACCTGGGGCGGCCCAAGCAACGATGGTGTCCATTGCGTTAACACGTTTGACCGGTATTTCGTTTACTACTTCGGAAGCGATTCCGGTCGATCAATTTGATAAATTAGCAAAAGAAATGGGAGCTTAAGTAGAATTTTCAGTTTATAATGGGGGCGGTTGGCAAGACTTTGCCAACCGCCCTTTTGCGTCTAACCTGCTTTATTAATGCGCTGCGGCTGTTTCTTTGATTATCTCTGGAGGCATCATGGATTCTGGCATCATCAGAAATTATCGAGATCAAAACAATAGTCCAATTATTTTTGATTTTGGAAAAGGTCGAGTGAAGATTTACGCCCGGGCCGTTGATCCTTATCCTACCCATGATTTGGAGTTTTCGCATATATTTCTGGAAGTAATCCCGGCTCAAGGGCCATTCCCTAATAATAAGGCTGGCTGGGGGCTCACCTTACATTTTGTGGCTTCCAAAAGCGGTGGCGCAGAGCAAACAGGTTTTCGGCAATTTTTTTGGTCGGCTAATAAAAATGAAACAATGCATTTAGCCAACGATTTGTCTAAACGCTGTGGATGTAAATTAGAAATTCATGAACAGACATTGGTGCCAACAGCTCCCATCAAAACTATAAAATGGCGATTCTGGTTTACCTTAATGGCGCTGAGCCTAATTATGATTATCGCTGCTTGTTTTCTGCTCAAATAAGTCAGACATGATTCCTTACCGAGACGATAATCCCATCCACGGAGTGCCTTTTATTACCGTATTGTTAATTTTTCTTAATCTGGGAATTTATTTCTTTTTGACTGCAGGATTTAATTATGAGGGTATAGTCAATCATTATGGATTCGTTCCATCAGAAAAACGGCTTATTACTTACGGAACAAGTATGTTTTTACATGGTGGAATGGCACATTTGATTTTCAATATGTGGTATTTATGGCTTTTTGGTGATAATTTGGAAGATGAATTGGGGCATTTGGGATTTCTCGTATTCTATTTAATGGGAGGAATCATTTCGATGTTTTTACATGATCTCATGACTTTTGAGCCAGCTTTGAGAAATGTTCCTGCCATAGGAGCCAGTGGTGCTATTAGTGCGGTAATGGGCGGTTACGTAACGCTTTTTCCGCACGCGCAGATTCGTATGTTTTGGTTTCTGCTTTACACTGTCCAAACTTTTAAAATTAGTGCTGTTTTCTTCCTGGGTTTTTGGTTTTTGCAGCAGCTTATTTCTGGGGGAGCGGGTGCTTTGGCGGGTGTTTCCACCGGTGTAGCTTATTGGGCCCATATTGGAGGCTTTATTTTTGGAATTCTTGTTGGATGGGGGGTAAGAGGAATTAAAACTAGGTATTATCTTAGTTAGTCATTTGGATGAATGATGCTAAAATGATTTAGGTTTATTAAGAAAAGGAGGGTGATATGGAAGAAAAAAAAGATAATTCAAGCTGTTGCTCGTCAGGTAATGCAAAGTGCTGTTGTGCCAAAAAGTTGTATTGTTTATTGTTTGTTGTTGCTATCTTTTTGTTGGGTTTCTTGTTGGGAAAATGTGGTATTTGTCCCATGAGCGGCGCTAAAGTATGTCCCGTGGCGCACTCGAATTAGTTCCTATCGGCCCGCGTTGCAGTATTTTAGTCGCGGGCCGAGTAGTTTTTGTAGTCGTTAATCTATAATTCAAAGAATTTTCAAGCATGAGGAGAATACATGGGTTTTTTAGGGTCAGTGGGGCGTCCACTGAGTGTCGCTGTGGTTGGAGCCGGGCCAAGCGGTTTTTATGCCGCTGAAACATTACTGAACGGGCAAGTCGTTTGCTCTGTAGATGTCTTTGATCGATTACCAGCACCCTTTGGATTGGTGCGTTATGGAGTGGCCCCGGATCATCCTAAAATTAAAAGTGTTACCAAGGTTTTTGAGAAGGTAGCCGCGCATCCGCATTTTAACTTTTGGGGTAATGTGCATATTGGAAAAGATGTAACGGTTGAAGAATTAAGAGATTGTTACGACATTATTGTCTTTACCTGTGGGGCACAAACAGACAAACGTTTAGGCATTCCTGGCGAGGATTTACGCGGTAGCTATACCGCTACCGAGTTTGTGGCTTGGTACAATGGTCATCCAGATTATCGTGACCGGCAATTTGATTTATCTCAGGAAGTTGCCGTTGTGATTGGCCAAGGGAATGTTTCTATGGACGTTAGTCGCATTTTATGCAAATCAGCTGATGAATTAAAGAATACCGATATTGCTCAGCATGCTTTAGAGAGCCTTTCTCAAAGTAAGCTTAAAGAAGTTCATTTGATCGGTCGACGTGGTCCCGCACAAGCGGCCTTCACTCCTCCCGAAATTAAAGAAATGGGTGAGTTGCATGATTGTGATGTGTTATGCTCTGCAGACGAATTGCTGTTAAACTCTGAGAGTGAACAGGAATTAGCGGATGGTGCTTTTCCTAATCGGCGTCGGAATTATGATATTTTGACACAGTACGCGCAGCGTTTGCCTAGTGGAAAGAAAAGAAAGTTAGTTATTCATTTTTTGAGAAGTCCTAAAGAATTACAAGGCAATGCGCGGGTTGAACGCGTTATTTTGGAAAGAAATGCATTGTCAGGCGAAACCGGTAACCAGCAAGCTATTGGTACTGGCAAATTAGAATCGCTCGATTGCGGAATTGTATTTCGGAGTGTGGGTTATCGAGGTGTTCCCATCAAAGGGGTTCCTTTTGATGACCGAAGAGGTGTTTTTGCAAACCTTGATGGAAGGATTGCTGAGAATGGGAAAGTGATTCCCGGGTTATATTGTTCCGGTTGGATTAAACGGGGTCCTTCGGGAGTTATAGGAACCAATAAAGCAGATTCAGATGCAACGGTAAGAAATATTTGGGCTGATCTGGCTCATTTACCTGCTTGCGCTAATCCTGATTCTGAGCGAATTAGAAATCTTTTGGAGAAAAGGAATGTCCAGATCGTTAGTTTTCAGGATTGGAAGAAGATTGATGCTGCTGAAGCGAGTCGCGGACTGATCGTTGGTAAACCGCGGGAAAAATTTACTCGGGTGAGTGAGATGTTAAATAGCGTGACTACTTGAATCAATATTGAGATGTAATTTACTTGAAGGGGGTGGGGAAGCCCAGGCTTCCCCACCCCCTTATAGTTAATTAATCAATCACGCAGTCCGCGGAGAAGGGTTTATTCATCAGTTCGCTGGTTGCCGGATTATTTTTGAGATGTTGGATAATGGCCTCATGACCAATACGGCGATGAAAGGCACCCAAGTCTTCACCTGATTGTGCCGAAGCTTTATAAAATTTGAATAAGCTGTCGATCACGACAGGCACCTTTTCTCTAGGAATAGAGCGAAGATAAATGTCGTTACCATCTGACGAGGTGAGAGGTTTTCCCTGATAGCGGCCATCCTCAGAACCACCCAATTTGAACATATATCGATCTGAACCCGAACCAACCAGCCCGATCGTTTTGGTCGCGGGGCGAAAACATTGCCGTTCGCAACCCGTAATCCCGATGGATTCATTTAAGTGCCCCCAGCCTAGCGCTTCCAGTTCATCTAATAAAATCGGTTCATATTTTTCTGATTCCGTATAGGAAAGTCGGCAGGTGTCGAGTCCAACGCACGCGCCAGAATTTAGGCGCAAGCGAGAAAAGGGTTTACCCTCGAAAGTTCCATAGTTGAATTTTGCGATTTCAGCTTCGAATTCGCTTTTTTGATTTTCCGGGATATTGGTAAAGAGCGCGTCTTGGTTTGGTGTGATGTACAACTCGACCGGAAATTTATCCATGAGCGAGCGCACCATGGTTTTTAGCTTGCCATTGCGATGATCATTCGCTACGCGCCCATTTTCCAGATAAAGGCCATAGGCCCACTGGCGGTTGCTTGCTTGATAGTTCCAACCATGATGAAGGTGGCGTGGGCCAGAATCATAATTAGGCTCTGCTCGGTCAATTTTAAAGCTTAATTTTTTACTAACTTGTTCAAAATACCAATCAATGCCTAGCTTTTTGACACCGTATTTCAATCTGGCCCAAAATCGATTTTGCCGATCGCCCCATTCTTGATGCACGGAGACAATGGCATCCATTACTTTTAGGATTTGGGATTCATCACATTGGCATAAGGGCAACCCGAGGGACGCTAGCGACGGCTTTCCATTGCGTTCTCCTTGGCCGCCCCCAATGTAGACTTGAAATTTAACGATTTTACCATCTTTGACCACGGGTGCTACGGACATGTCATTCGTGCGGTGCTCAACGCAATTATCAAGAGTTACTTTGCCAGTTGTACTGTCTTTATGAGCGCAAGCTATAGCAATTTTAAACTTACGGTTTAGTAAGTTGGGTCCATACTGAAAGGATTCTTGTGGTTTGCGAACGCTTTTGGGATCAATTTCAAAAATTTGGATAAAAGGATCCATGGGTAAACGAAAGAATTCACCGACTTTCTGAGCGAACGCGTGAGCGTTAAAAAGTCCTGAATATTGTGATAAAGGGCAGGCCATCACGTTGCGGGTATTGTCTCCGCAACCATTCAGCGAATAATAACCTGATTCCGCGATGCTTTTGATTAGTTTGACGACGTTTTCTTTTTTGACCCAATGAAACTGAATGTTTTGGCGGTTGGTGAAGCGAATCGAGGGGTACCCATCAGAACTGATGGTGTATTTTTCCGTCAAATCATCAATAATCTGCCATTGCTGGCGAGTTAAGGGCCCTCCTCCGGGTACGCTAATTCGGATCATGTACATCCAGTCTTTGGGATCTCCGGATTTGGCCCGATCATATTCGAGGTAGATCCCTTGGGATTTGGCTAACTGTTCGGACTCCCAGGTTAGATCAGGAATGGCATTGCGAAATTCTTCATAAAGCTGACCTCGTCCACCGTTGGAGGCGAGTTTATTGAGTTCTTCTTTGGACAGTTGATCGGCAGGTGTTTTAAAATTAGGCGCGAATTCTTTCTTGACGGCCATAAGGACTCCTTTAAATAATGAATTAAATTGAGGTATTAATATAATACTAACCCTCTCTAAAAGCAACGTTTTCTCTGGAGCCTTGCTTGTTGATTATTAGAGCGATAGACTAATCATCAATGAACGGCGAACAGATAATCCCCCATACAGCAAAGTTCTGGCACTCGATGGACAATGGCCGTTTGCGGTGCGATTTATGCCCGCGGCATTGTCATTTGAGTGAAGGCCAACGCGGATTTTGTTTTGTTCGTCAGAATATTGATGGGGTTATGAATTTAACGACCTATGGCCGAAGCAGTGGTTTTTGTCTTGATCCCATAGAGAAAAAGCCTTTAAATCATTTCCTTCCTGGAACCAGCATTTTATCTTTTGGAACGGCAGGTTGTAATTTAGGTTGTAAATTCTGTCAAAATTGGAGTATTAGTAAGTCACGCGAATTTGATCGGTTGCAGGAAAAAGCGTCGCCAAAAAGAATAGCCCAGGCCGCTCAAGAGTTGGGCGCGAAGAGTGTCGCTTTTACGTACAATGATCCGGTTATTTTTGCGGAGTATGCTATTGACTGTGCAGATGCGTGTCGAGCTGCGGGAATTTATTCAGTGGCCAAAACCGCCGGATACATTACCGAAAAAGCTAGGCCGGAATTTTTTTCTCATATGGATGCCGCTAATGTCGATTTAAAGGCTTTTTCCGATCGTTTTTACCGAAATTTGACCTTGGCTGAACTTAAGCCCGTTTTGGATACCCTTATCTACATCAAATCGCATACTTCAATGTGGTTAGAAATAACGACTTTGCTTATTCCTGATGAAAATGATTCCCCCAAAGAAGTTGAGGCGATGGCACGATGGATTAAAGGTAATTTGGGACCTGATGTCCCGTTACATTTTACCGCTTTTCACCCGGATTATCGTTTGATGAATAAATCTCCGACATCTTTAGCTATTTTGGCGCGTTCTCGAGGCATTGCGTTAGCTGAGGGCTTAAAATATGTTTATACAGGAAATGTTCATGATCCCTTAGGGGCAAGCACGTATTGTTATTCCTGTCAGCTTCTCCTTATTGAGCGAGATTGGTATGAATTAGGGGAATATCACTTAGTGGAGCGAAATCATTGCCAGTATTGTGATGCCATTTTACCGGGAGTTTTTGATTTGACCCCAGGGAATTGGGGAAGACGCCGTGTCCCGGTATCTTTATGAGAACGTAAAATTCATATTTTTTGCTTGGGGATTAATTTGTAGCGGTTAAAATAACTGCAGTTAATGATAATCATTATGGCAAATTCGCGTTTACAAAAACTGGCTGAAATTCTCAAAAGAGTTGTTCTTGAGCTGTTTGCTAGAGATAATCGGGTTCAATTTTCCGATGAGCCTTTGTTAGTCGAAAAGGATATTTTGGAATATGATAGTCGGATGCGAGCGACGGCCATTGATAAATTTAATGCCTCGGCTTATCTCGCCGCGGTTAATTTTTATCGTTCTGAACAGGATTCAAAAGTTCACCAAGCCTTAGGGGTTTTGATTCTAAATTTGAAAGAAACGGCCACCGAAAGTATTTTAAAAGCAGTGGGCATTAAGGATTTTGAGGAGGATGAACCGGAAGTGGCGGCCCCTAAGTGTGGTGAATTTTGTCAGTGGTTGGCTCAAGAATATCAAAAGGCTTTAATTGCCGAAGGCTACCCAGCGTTGCATCTTTCACAGGCGGTATTTGGTCGTAACAGTTTGGCTAGTGGTGTGGAGTTTTGCTACGAGGAGTATCAAAAAATAGATATTGAGTTTTCTTTGAAAAAAAACAAAGTGATGGTCTTGGAGTTGTCCTTAGGGCCTATTCACAAAAATTAGGATAAATCTATGCCTAGGATAGCCAGAGAATTAGTGACCAAGGTGCTTGAAAATATTCTACTTCGGCCAGAAGACCAGTTTTTGAAGGCGGATATTGCGGCGGCCTTGCAGGCTATTCCCGAACAGAACCTCAGCCCAGAAGTCAAAATTGATGTTGAGAAAGGTGTCACAGGGGTAGGGGCTGTTGAACAGCTAGACGCAATCCTGAAACAATTTAGAAATGATAACGGAGCTTGAAGAATGGCATTTTTATATAATCCCAAAACAAAGCAGGCGGTTCCGTGGGTTATCGTAATTATTTTTATGATTCCGGTGAGTATCTTTCTTTTAGTTTGGTTCTATTCACAAACAGTTGCGGCTAAGTCTACCCATTCAGCCCCAAGTTCAGCGACTAATCGTTAAAAATGAGGAGTTTTGAAATGGGAAAAATATTGAGAATGACTTTTTTCTTGGGTGGTGTGTTATTGCTAAATCAAAATTTGTGGGCCGAAGACGGTTACGCTGTACTTAGAGGCACCGAATCAGAAAGCATATCCGGTGAGGTCAAATTTATTGAAACAGAGGGTGGTCTTAAGGTCGTAGCTCAAGTAAATGGCCTAACTCCAGGGCAACATGGCTTTCATATTCATGAATTTGGTAGCTGTGATAATAAAGGGGCTGGGGCGGGTGGGCATTACAATCCGTTAGGAGTTATGCACGGGCACCTGGAGCAAGATGGCCCTGAAAAAGCACATGCGGGTGACTTAGGCAATATAACGGCCCTTGAAAATGGGTCGGCAACTCTGGAAGGCTTTCTCCCTGAAGTGACTTTGAGCGCTGGAGAATGGAACATTGCCGGCCGGAGCGTTATTGTACACGAAAAGGCTGATGATTTTGGGCAACCGACTGGCAATGCGGGTGGTCGCGTTGCTTGCGGTACAATCATGATAAAGAAACTAGCAGACCAAGATTGAATATTTTAAGAATAACCGTCTATTAATTTTTTATGCTTTGGCAAAGAGAACAAACCGTTTTATTAGTGGTTGATATTCAAGGCAAGCTGGCTCGATTAGTTGCAGATTCAGAGATAATGATTCAGCAAACACGAAAACTTATTGCCGTTGCCCAAATTTTGCAGATTCCAACTATCTTTACAGAACAGGTTCCTGACAAAATCGGTTCGACAATTGATGAAATCAAATCTATCTGTAAGGATTTTAGGCCGGTGATAAAAACAAGTTTTAGTTGTTGGATAGAGCCCGTATTTCAGAAATCACTTAAGGCTTTAGGCCGTAAACAAGTCGTGATCTGTGGTATTGAGGCGCATGTCTGTGTTTTTCAGACAGTTGCAGATTTGTTGAATCAGCAGTATTCTGTTCAGGTGGTTGCGGATGCCGTGGCCTCACGGCAAGCTTTTCATAAAGAAATCGCTTTATCGCGGATGCGTCAACTAGGCGCGCAGATTAGTTGCACTGAAATGACCGCTACTGAACTGTTGCGCATTGCGCAAGGGGATCAGTTTAAGAAAATTTTGCAATTAATTAAATAGGTGTTGATGAAAAATTATGAATAAAAAAAAGATCTCTCCTAAAGTTCTCAAAGTGACCGTTGATGCTTTATTAAATGAGAATCGACTTTTCAAGCCAGGAAAAGAATTTAAGGCTCAAGCCAATCTGAAAGATTTGCAGTTCTATAAGTCGGCTCAGAAGGATTACCTGCGTTTTTGGGAGCAGCAAGCCCGGTCGCTCACTTGGTTTAAACCTTGGAAAAAGACGCTCGAATGGAAATCGCCTTTTGCCAAATGGTTTATCGGTGGCAAATTGAACGCTTGTTATAACTGCGTGGATAGACATATTGCCACCTCATTAAGAAATAAAGCCGCTTTGATTTGGGAAGGCGAACCTGGAGACCAGCGCACGCTCACCTACTATGATCTGTATCGGGAAATTAATAAGTTTGCCAATGCTTTAAAATCGTTAGGAGTTAGAAAGGGCGACCGGGTAGCGATTTATCTGCCGCTCATTCCGGAAGCCGTAATTAGTATGCTCGCCTGTGCCAAAATTGGAGCGGTGCATTCAGTAGTTTTTGGGGGTTTTAGCGCTGACGCTTTAAAAGAACGTATTAATGATGCCCAAGCTAAAGTTCTCATCACAGCCGATGGCGGATTTCGGCGCGGTGCAGTTGTTCAACTTAAGAATGCTGCGGATGTGGCGGTGTCTAGCTGTCCCACAATCAAGAATGTCGTGGTTGTTAAACGGACTAACACCGAAGTTAAGATGCAAGCTGCGAGAGATTGTTGGTACCATGAAATTGTTAAAGAGCAATCGTTCCATTGTCCTGCGGAAGAAATGGACGCCGAAGACATGCTTTTTATTTTGTACACGTCGGGTTCCACCGGAAAACCTAAGGGGATCATGCATACTACGGGTGGCTATTTGACAGGCGTCAGTTACACAACCAAATTTGTTTTTGATTTAAAACCTGAAGATGTGTTTTGGTGTACGGCTGACGTGGGTTGGGTCACAGGACATAGTTATATTGTTTATGGTCCCTTGCTGAATGGAGCGACGCAGGTTATTTATGAAGGGTCTCCAGACTGGCCGCAGCGTGACCGTTTTTGGAAAATTATTGAAAAGTTTGGTGTTAGTATTTTTTATACTGCACCGACGGCTATCCGTGCTTTTATGAAGTGGGGCACCAAATGGCCGGAAGGATGCAACTTGGGTAGTTTGCGTTTGCTGGGAAGCGTCGGCGAACCGATTAATCCCGAAGCTTGGGTTTGGTATCACAAATTTATTGGTCGCGACCGTTGCCCTGTGGTGGACACCTGGTGGCAGACCGAAACAGGCAGTATCCTGATCGCACCCTTGCCAGGTATTACCGATTTAAAGCCGGGTTCTGCCACTAAACCTTTACCTGGTATTGAAGCTAAAGTTCTTAATGAAGCCGGGGAGGAAATTAAGGTGGGGGGTGGTTATCTGGCGTTGACTCGACCTTGGCCTTCGATGTTGCGAGGCATTTGGGGGGACCCCGAACGATATAAAACGACGTATTGGAACCGATGGGGTGGTAAATATTATTTTACCGGTGACGGCTGCAAAAAAGATGAAGATGGTTATCATTGGTTGTTGGGTCGGGTGGACGATATCATGCTGGTTGCCGGTCATAATATTTCAACGATGGAAGTCGAAAGTGCTTTAGTCGATCATCCCCAAGTGGCTGAATCAGCGGTGGTGGGTATTACGGATGACATTAAAGGACAGGCCATCGCGGCTTTTGTTATTTTAAAGGAGGGCAACAAACCTAGCGACGCGGTGGATGAAGTCCTCAAACAGCACGTCGTTGAAAAAATTGGCGCTATTGCTCGCCCTAAGAAAATTATTTTTACTAATGATTTACCTAAAACTCGTAGTGGCAAAATCATGCGCCGCCTTTTGCGGGACATTGCCGAGGGCAGAGCTTTGGGCGATGTGACTACTTTAGCAGACGCAAGCGTGGTAGAATCGTTAAAAAGTAAATATGAAGAAGAAAGTTAATAAGGAAAGGAGCTAACTACGTCTAAGAATATTTTAGTGGTTGATGATGAACCGGATATCCGGGATGCTGTTAAAAGTGTTTTAGAGCGACATGGCTACAAGGTGGCGACAGCCGGAGACGGTTTGCAGGCCATGCGCATTATTCAAGAAGAACAAAATCCGGATCTTATTTTGTTGGATGTTCAAATGCCGGACATGAACGGATATACCTTTATGTTTGAATTACATAAAGATGAGTCGCACCGGGGTATTCCAGTGATTGTCATTTCGGCTTATTCAGAAATGCAGCCTATTTTCTCGCATCGTGGCGTTAAGGACTATTTGGTGAAACCTGTTCGACCGGAAGATTTATTAAAAAAAATTAGCAATATTCTGCCTTAGCTATATAGCAAAGTTGCATTATAGGGTTTCTTCAACTAAACTTACTACCAATTTGGGACAATCATCTTGAGGAGGACTTATGAAAAATACTGTTTCAAGGTTGGTGTTGTTGTTTTGCTGTGCATTAAGTGTTTTGGTGCCAGTTCGTTCCGTTTGGGCTTATGATTATGGGGATCACCGTTCGGTTACGCTGATCACCAAAGCCTGGGGTGCATTAGGGCAAGGGGATCTGGAAGCGGCGCTTGCCTATACCAATAAATGTATTGAACTTTACGCGGACAAAGCCAAGGAAATGCAAGCTAGTCTTAAAGAATTCCCTAAAGGCACCGATAGTGAAATTCATTCTTATTGGGCTCTCAATGATGTTGGGACTGGTTTGTTTATTCAAGGTGAAGGTTATCGTAAGGCTGGTATGAAAGAGGAAGCCAAAGCCGCCTTTCAAAAATTAGCCGATAATTATGGTTTCGCGCAATGCTGGGATCCTAAGGGATGGTTTTGGAAACCCGCAGAAGCGGCTAAAGAACGTATTAAAATGATAGAACTTGGATTGGAAGTCGACCTTTCTGATGTTTCCTCCAGCGCGTTAACGAGCAAAGCTTGGGAAGCGTTAGGCGCACAGGATTTGAAGGCCGTGGATACCTATGTCGCTAAAATTTTGGAGCTTTATGAAAAGCAAGCCTTGGAAATGCAAGCCTCATTAAAAATGTACGCTTGGGAATCTAAAGATAAAGTTTTTTCTTATTGGGCTTTGAATGATGTTGGCACAGCTTTGTATATTCAAGGAAAGGCTTATCAAGAAGCAGGTCAGAAAGAAGAGGCCATTAAAGCGTATGAGCGTTTGGTTAAAGATTTCAAGTTCGCGCAGTGTTGGGACCCGGGTGGCTGGTTTTGGAAACCGGCGGAAGATGCAGAAAAGAAATTAGAAGAACTAAAGAAATAAGTTGATGCTAAATGATAAGCAGGCCCCTGCCCCGATGATTTCGGCGCAGGGGCCTGCTTCTTTTTAGTAATAATGAATATCCCTTCCTTGCAAGATCAAGCTCAGCAAGTAGCTGAATTAATTAAGCGTTCGAGGTCTATTGCGGTATTAACGGGTGCTGGAATATCGACTCACGCCGGTATACCGGATTTTCGGGGGCCACAGGGGTTGTATGTGACTCGAAAATATGACGCTGATAAGGTTTTTAATTTAGACTATTTTCTACAGGATCCGCTTCCTTTTTTTGATTTTGCCAGAGATTTTGTCACTTTGCAGTCGGGTCTTAAACCCACCATGGCGCATCGTTTTTGGGCTCGCCTCGAGCAGGAGGGGCTGCTTGCGGGGCTGGTGACGCAGAACATTGATTCCTTGCATCAGCTTGCTGGATCTAAGAGGGTATTTGAAATTCATGGCAGCTTTGCCAGAACTTTCTGTTGGGAATGTGGTCACGCTGTTTCTGAAAAAGAATTAATAGTTTTGCTGACGCAGTATGCGATCCCCAAATGTTCATGCGGCGGCCTCTTGAAGCCTGATGTGGTGTTTTTTGGAGAAAATGTTAAGTGTCTTGCTGAAGCTGTTAGTTTGGCGGCCAGTGCGGATTTGTTGTTTGTTGTCGGAACCTCTTGCGCTGTTTTTCCGGCTGGAGCCATCCCCACCTATTGCGCAGGTCGCATCGTCGTCGTGAATTTTAGTCCGCTCGAGATTCCCTTAGCCAATGACGTGCTTTGGGTTAAAGAGGACATTGATGCGTTCTTTTATGAATTAAGCCGCACCTTGTGGAGAGAGTCAATGCTTTGAATTAAGCATTTGATTTTTGAACGCGGGAGATTGAGGGAAAATTTTGGCAGCCTGCTCAGAGATTGCTTTAGCTGCTGCTAATTTTTGTTGTTTAAGCAGCGATCCAATAAGACCGTGGTAATACGTTTCTACTTGATGAATACGTATGGCTTTTTCAAATTGTTGTTGGGCTTCTTGCCATTGCCCCAGCGAATTATAAATCAGTCCTAAGCGATAATGATAGTGGGAAGGATTTTTAGTTAATTTAAGTCCTTTGGTGAAATATTGAATGGCTTCGCGTGGGTTTTTCTGCTTTAATTTGTAATCTCCCCAGAAATAGTACACCACCGGGTTTTGTACCTTTGATGTCCAATAACGATAATACTGCTCCGTTGTAAAACACTGCTGATGGAAGGCAAAAGTAGACGATTGAAAAAAAGCAATCAATAAAGCAGTTAGCCCCAGTGCTAGGAAGGATTGCTTAAGGTCAGTCTTCAGAATGCTTAGGGCGGAAGCCAGCATAATAAAGAATCCTGTGGAAAAGAAATAAAGCCAATGCGGCTCAATAACCATGCCAATATCATAATGAGTTAGGCTGGCTGGAATAACGAGAATAAAGCCAGTTAAAAGCCAAACGAAAGACCAACCAGCGATTTTTGACTTGCCTTTATTTAAAGCAATGACCAAAAATAGAACCACTAGCATAAAAGGTAACAATTTTCCAAAGTCTTGGAGTTGGGTGGGGGGTTGATTCCACATAAAGACAATATCTTGAGGATTGATCAAATTGGCCAGTTGCCAATTCATCAAGGACCACTGGGAGAGAAAGAATGAAGGAACATTTAAACCCAGCATTCTAAAGCGGTCATCCATCCCCAAATGTTGTCCAGTGATGGCATGCCAGAAAACTATAAAGCAGATATTGAAGATCAAGAAAGGCGATACCCATAAGAAAGCTTCCTTAAAGGTATTTTTCTTGATGAGCCTGGCGGTTGCGAATAGCACTAATGGGAAAAGACACGCGCCTTCAAAAGATAATAATCCTAAGGAGAACGCGATTAAACTAATGAGCATCCAAAGTCGATAAGCTTTGGTTTGATTAAGCGCGAGCCAAAAGGCGATGAAGCTAAACAGCAAAGTGCTCAGATGAAAATTCATAAAGATTGAGTGTAAATGGAAATTCACTTGCGCGGTCATCGGATGAATGATGAATAAATAGCTGGCAAGGAATGACGTTTCCCGGTTACGGCTGATCAATGCCACCAGTCCATAAATTAAGAGTGCGTTTAGAAATAGAAAACTTAGTTGCACTAAACGTAGTGGAATAAATTGGTTTTGGCAAATTTTAAAGAAAAAGGCGTTAATCACGTAATAAAGCGGGCTGTAATGCATCTGATGCGGCTTGAAAAAGAAATCAGCCCAGTTTGCATAAGTGTTAGCATAAGCTTTGTCAATAAAATGGTGATCATCTAAAACAAATTGCGAGAAGAAGGTAGGGTGATAAAGGAGGGCAATGGTTAGCAATAGGCAGCCGGCAACCGAAATTAAATTGGGAATTTTATGCTGAAAATGAGGAATGGTCATTTTTGGATTTTTGAATTGGTTACATTATAAAAGTTTGTGAGATGGGGGCAAGATTTATTGACCTTTTCTCTCTTTTCCCAAGATAAAAAAGGGCCTGCCCAAAGGGCAGGTACGACAACCATATTGACTTTAGAAAGAAAAAGGCCAGTAACTCGTTTTTCACCTAGTCTTCAGTGAGGCTATTTAAGTTGTTCAGGAAATATGACGAAGTCATTGAATTCAGGTGGCGACGTTGATATAATCCAACAATTATGATTCAATTAACTTCTATCGTAAAAAAACAAATTGTGGCCGTCACGGGCTTGGCGTTAATTTTGTTTATTTTGGGCCATCTAGCTGGAAATTTATTGATTTTTTTGGGGCCCGACGCGTATAACGCTTACGCCAAAAAGTTGGCTGGCTTACGACCGGGATTGCTGATTGTCGAATTCGGATTGTTGTTTGTTTTTTTAGTGCATATTTGGCTGACCGCTCTCTTAGTTATTGAAAATATTCGAGCCCGAGGGAGCGTTCGGTATTCGGTTAACCAAGCAGTTGGGAAGCGCTCACTAGCTACAAGGTTGATGCCTTATACAGGAACCTATATTTTGCTTTTTATTGTTGCTCATTTGCTAGATTTCACCTTTATAGACCATCATGGGCCGCGTAGCGTTTTGATGGGAAAAGAATTAGGTGTATACGGGGTGGTTTATAACGCCTTTTCTGATCCATTACATAGCCTTTTTTATATTATTGCGATGGGGTGCTTGGGGCTTCATCTATCACATGGCATTCAAAGCGTTGCTCAGTCATTTGGCTTAGCTGATTCAATTAAGAATTCACGTTTAATCGTAGCTGGTAAGTGGTTAGGTTTTTTAATCGCCTTAGCGTATAGTTCTATTCCGGTTTACATTTTGTTGTCATAAGATTCAGTCATTCATTAAATCTACGCATGACACTAAATTCTAAAATACCTACTGGTCCGCTTGCGGATAAATGGAATCAACATAAACTTCATTTAAAGTTGGTTAATCCCGCAAATAAGCGGAAATATTCCGTTCTTGTTGTAGGCACTGGCTTGGCCGGAGCTTCTGCTGCCGCTTCTTTGGCGGAGTTGGGATATAGAGTTAAGGTTTTTTGTATTCAGGACAGCCCTCGTCGTGCCCATAGTATTGCCGCCCAAGGTGGCATCAACGCTGCCAAAAATTATCCTAACGATGGCGATAGTGTTGAGCGATTGTTTTACGATACTATTAAGGGTGGTGATTTTCGAGCACGTGAAGCTAATGTTTACCGCTTAGCTCAAGTCAGTAATGCCATCATTGATCAGTGCGTGGCCCAGGGAGTTCCTTTTGCCAGAGAGTATAGCGGCTATTTGGATAATCGTTCTTTTGGAGGCGCGCAAGTTTCACGAACTTTTTACGCTCGAGGCCAAACGGGTCAGCAATTATTACTAGGAGCTTACGGTGCTTTAATGAAGGAAGTAGGTAAGAAAACAGTTGAGTTATTTCCTAGGCGGGAAATGTTGGAATTGGTGGTCAAGAATGGCGTGGCTTGCGGGATTGTCGTCAGGAATTTAATAAATGGAACTATTGAATCGTATGCTGGAGATGCCGTGGTTTTGGCAACGGGTGGGTACGGCAACGTGTTTTACCTTTCGACAAATGCCAAAGCCTGTAACGTTACGGCTATTTGGCGAGCCCATAAAAAGGGCGCGTATTTCGCTAATCCTTGTTATACCCAAATTCATCCTACCTGTATTCCCGTTCATGGTGAGTATCAGTCTAAATTAACCTTAATGAGTGAAAGCTTGCGTAACGATGGACGGGTTTGGGTTCCCAAAACCAAGTCCAAGAATGATAATCCATCCTCGATTGTCGAAGAGGATCGCGATTATTTCCTGGAAAGAAAGTACCCCAGTTTCGGGAATCTGGTTCCCCGTGATATTGCTTCACGCAATGCCAAAGAACAATGTGATGCCGGCAAAGGAGTGGGCCAAACCGGTTTAGCTGTTTATTTGGATTTTGCCGATGCTATTAAGCGTTTAGGGAAGCCGGCCATCAAGGAAAAGTACGGTAATCTTTTTGATATGTACGATAAGATTACCGGTGTAGACCCTTATGCGCAACCGATGATGATTTATCCTGCGGTTCATTACACCATGGGTGGTTTATGGGTTGATTACAACTTAATGAGTAACCTGCCGGGACTGTATGTTTTAGGAGAAGCTAACTTTTCTGATCATGGGGCTAACCGTTTGGGGGCCAGTGCTCTCATGCAAGGATTGGCAGATGGGTATTTTGTGCTGCCTTATACGATCGGTGATTACTTGTCCTCGATTAAACCGGGGACTGTTTCACCGGAAGCGGCTGAGTTTAAAACGGCGTGTCAAGAGGCTGAGCAAAAAACCAAACAGCTATTGTCAATTCAAGGAAAAAAGACTGTTGATGAATTCCATCGAGAACTGGGGCTTTTGATGTGGGATAAATGCGGCATGGCCCGTAATGAAAAAGGTTTAAAGGAAGCATTAGTTAAAATTCCTAAATTGCGTGAGGAATTTTGGAGAAATGTTAAGGTTCTTGGGAATGGCCAGGAATTCAATCAAAGCTTGGAAAAAGCGGGTCGGGTGGCCGATTTTCTGGAGTTTGGAGAATTGCTGGTCAGAGACGCCTTGCATCGCCAAGAATCTTGTGGTGGACATTTTAGAGAAGAATACCAGACGCCCGAGGGAGAAGCCCGTCGTGATGACCAGAATTTTTCGTATGTCGGCGCCTGGGAATTTAAGGGCCTGGACCGCGAACCTGTTTTGCATAAAGAACCTCTTAATTTTGAAGCTGTGCAATTAACCCAACGGAGCTATAAATGAATTTAAAGAAATGGGTTTTCGGCAGTCGTCTTTTCTTTTGTGGAGCCGCTTTGCTGATGTGGTTGTATTTAGTATTATCCGGATTTTCAAATGTAAAATTTTTGCCTACTCTTTCGGGCTTAAGTATGATTTTTATGTTGTTGGGCGCGGTTATTACGTTGAAAAACGTTCGGGAATGGGAGTTTTCTAAAGGCAGAGTTCTTGATTATCAAGAGCGTATCATTGATGATTTGGACGAGATGCGGATTCGTTTTGCCTGGGAGGGGAACCAATCTTTGGATGAATCTACCCGGGCTATAAAAACAACTCTACGACGCATGAGAAAGTAAAAATTATGTCCCAAAAAATTAGTTTAACTCTCAAAGTTTGGCGACAAAAGGATGCCTCAGCTGCAGGGCGGTTTGAAGTTTATTCCGCGCCAGAAATTGATACAGATATGTCATTTTTGGAAATGCTGGATGTGGTCAATGAAAGATTGGTGAAAGATAATCAAGAGCCTATCGCTTTTGACCATGATTGCCGAGAGGGAATTTGTGGGATGTGTGGCGCCGTCATTAATGGTAAAGCTCATGGTCCGTTAAGGGGAACTACGGTTTGCCAGCTACATATGCGTCATTTTAAAGATGGAGAAACGTTAGTGATTGAGCCGTGGCGTTCCCGTGCTTTTCCGGTGATTAAGGACTTGGCGGTGGATCGTTCCTCTTTTGACCGGATCATCCAAGCTGGTGGATTTGTTTCCATTAAGACCGGTTCGGGCCCCGAAGCTCATGCCCTGCCTGTTCCTAAAGATAATGCGGAAAAAGCTATGGATGCGGCGGCCTGCATTGGGTGCGGCGCCTGTGTCGCCGCTTGCCCTAACGCTTCAGCCATGTTGTTTGTCGCGGCCAAAGTAAGCCAATTTAGTCTCTTACCCCAGGGGCAGATTGAGAAAGAGCAGCGGGTATTAAACATGGTCTCCGCTATGGACACGCAAGGATTCGGCAATTGCTCTAACGAATACGAATGTGAAGCGGCCTGCCCCAAAGATATTAGTGTGGCCAACATCTCCCGCATGAATCGAGATTACCGAGGCGCGAGTCTTCACTAAATTTTGCTTCAGCCTTTCTTCTGGACATTCCCATCTCAGCTGCCTAAAATAAGCTACTTTTAACGTCTATGCTTCCAGTCATTGATAAGAATACAATTTTAAAATATGATTCTCCCGGACCGCGATATACAAGTTATCCAACGGCTCCGGAATGGCAGGATCATTTTTCGCAGGCCGATTATCGAGCAAAGCTTAAGGCTTTTGGGCTGTCTACCAAGACTCTTTCCGTGTACGTGCACTTGCCGTTTTGCGTGTCGATGTGCACGTTTTGCGCTTGTAACGTGGTTATTCGCCCAAATGATCAGAAGTACGCTGAAGAATACTTGCAGCATTTATTCGCTGAAATCGATTTGGTCCGAGAAGCCATAGGTAAAAAGGCATTGGTTAAGCAGTTGCATTGGGGTGGAGGCACCCCTAATTTCCTTTCGGTAGATCAACTCCAACGGCTTTTTTATAAAATTAAATCTTCATTTGAGGTGGATTTAAATCAGGAAGTTGCTGTTGAAATTGATCCGCGCACGGTGACTGTTGAGAAAATAAAAGTCCTTAGGGAGGCAGGTTTTAATCGGGTTTCTATGGGCGTGCAGGATTTTGAACCGCAAGTTCAGGGCGCCATTAATCGCATTCAACCATTTGTCAAAGTAAAAGCCGTTTATGATTTGTGCCGTCAGCTTGGGTTTCAGTCGGTAAATTTTGATTTAATTTATGGTTTACCATACCAAACATTGCAAAGTTTCAGAAAAACCGTGGAGCAGGTGGCTGAACTTAAACCCGATCGCATCGCTTTGTATAGTTTTGCTTATGTTCCCTGGCTCAAGAAGCATCAAAAGAAAATCGTTGTAGATACCTTGCCGGAGAACGATTTAAAATTAGATATTTTCTTATTGGCGCGAAATAAATTCTTGAGTTGGGGGTATCAGGCAATCGCCATGGATCATTTTGCTTTAACTGAAGACGAATTGGCGGTGGCGTATCGATCCGGAAAATTATATCGTAATTTTATGGGGTATACGGTTAAGCCCGCTGACGAGTATATTGGATTGGGAATGACCGCCATCGGGTTTTTAGAGAATGCTTTTATTCAAAATCAAAAAACGTTACCAGACTATTATGCCGCCCTTAAGGAAAGAAAATTGCCTGTGGAGCGTGGAAAAGATTTGTCACCCGATGATTTACGAAGGCAATGGGTCATTAACTCTTTAATGTGTCAATTTAAAGTTGACAGCTTGCGGTTTCAAGAATTGTTTAACGAACGTTTTGAGGATTACTTTGCCGCCGAAGAGGGGCATTTGGCTAAGTGTCTGGCGGAAGGTTTGTTGGAGCGAGAGGGTCAAGATTTTCGTGTGACCGAATTAGGCAAAATATTTATTCGTAACGTATGTATGGGGTTTGATTGGTATTTACGTCAGAGCCAAGGGCATAAAAAATTTTCAAAAACTATATAATGCTTAACTCCCTATTCTTACAAGCTTTTCAGGGAACTAATCAGACCGTTCCGGTTTGGTTTATGCGTCAGGCCGGACGCTACTCTCCCGGATATCAGCAGCTCAAGAAGAGTTACGCCTTAGAGGAGATGTTTTCAAATCCGGAAATTGCTTCTGACGTCACGGTTTTGCCCATTGACGAATTGGGTGTTGACGCCGCTATTTTGTTTGCCGATATTCTGACTCTTCCGCAAATGTTGGGTTTTGACGTTAAATTCGTTGAACGCGTTGGTCCGGTGATTGCTGATCCAGTGGCGTCAATTCGAGATTTGGACCGCTTTACTAAGCTGCAGTTGCCGGGACATATTCCGGAAACAATAAAATTGGTAAAGCAAAAGCTCCGAGGACGGGTGCCGCTTATTGGGTTTGCCGGCGCTCCTTTTACGGTGCTGTGTTATTTAATTGAAGGATCGGGGGCCGGCAATTTTTCTAAAGTGTTTTGGTTTGCCCAACAGGAACCCGAGGCATTTTGTAAAATATTAAACGAATTAACGAAAAGAACGATTGAGTACTTGGCTTTACAAAAGGCGGCGGGCATCGATGCTTTTCAATTATTTGATACGTGGGCCGGGTCTTTGCGGACAGCTGATTATCAAAGTTGGGCGTTGCCTTTTGCTACAGAAGTGTTTAAATGCGTTGATTTACCATCCATCTATTATTTGAAAAATTCATTGCCCTTGCTCAAACCCATGTTGACTTCCGGAGCTGATTTTGTGTCTGTGTGTCATACGGTAGCTTTGGGGGAAGAGCCTTTACTCGAACATGCTCAACAGGGTGTGCAGGGAAATCTTTTTAACGGTTTACTTTTTGCTGATCCAACTAAAGTCATCCGAGAAACGAAGAAGATTTTAAACAGCGCCTTAAAATACAAACGGTACATTTTTAATTTAAATCATGGGGTCCTGCCGCAAACATCGGTGCAGATCCTTAAGGAAATAGTGGATACGGTCCATGAATTTAAACGCTAACGATCAGGACATTGTTATTGTCGGTGGGGGCATTAGCGGTCTGACGCTGTTGCATTATTTAAACCAAAAGTTTGCCGGTAAGGCGAAGCCAAGAATTTTGTTGATTGAGAAGAAATCCATTTTGGGGGGAACGGCCAGTACTGAAACAAAGAATGCGTGTTTGTTTGAGCGCGGCCCTAACGGTTTTCTTAATAATAAAAAAGAAACTTTGGAGTTTTGCGCTGAACTGGGGTTGAGCGAGCAATTGATTCAGGCGCAGGATACCGCCCATGACCGGTACATCGTATTTAATAATAGCTTGCAACGTTTACCCGGAGGCCCTAAGGATTTTTTTGCTAATAAATTGCTTTCCTTTTCGCAAAAATTAAATGTATTGAGAGGGCTTTTTGACTCGGCCCGGTCTCATGATCACGAGTCCATTCATGATTTTGTTTCCAGAAAAATGGGAAGTAGATTTGCAGATGTTTTTGTGGATGCCATGGTCGCGGGAATCTACGGTGGTGATGTGCGTAAATTGAATTTTGCCCAAGCATTTCCGAAGGTTTATTCATTGGTTCAACAGCATGGATCCTTGTTTAATATACTGCGGGAGATGAAAAAGACTGCTCCCCTAAAGGACAAAACTGTTAAAAAACGACGGCAATCAACGATGACAGCCTTTCCTTTAGGAATGAGCCAGTTATTTGATAATTTACAAAATAAATATTCGTCCCAAATTAAGACAGATTGCGCAGTTGAAGAATTGAGAAAAGTTTCTGACGGATATCAACTGGTTAGTGAAAAAGGAAATTCTTATGCTAAAAAGATTTTTTTAGCTGTCCCCGCACCTACCGCCTCAAGAATTTTGCAAAAGTTTGATTCTGATCTAAGTGGGCTGCTGGCCAGCATCCCGTATGCTCCGGTAGCGGTGGTGGGGTTACTTTATAAACAAGATCAAGTCAAAGATTCTAAGTCAGGATACGGATATTTGTTTCCTTCCTATGAACAGAAGGGCGTGCTAGGCGTTTTGTTTGAACACAATATTTTTTCCGGACGTTGCCCAGAGGGATATTGTTTCTTTCGAGTGATTCTGGGAGGTGTTTTTAATCCTGAATTGGTTAACAAAGATGATGCTCAACTCATTGAGCTGGCACGACAGGAATTGCACGTTCGTTTGGCTGTGCATGGTGAGCCCCAGGACATTTTTGTGGCTCGGTGGCGGCAGGGCATTCCGCAGTACAATGACCAGTATGCTCAAATTAAACCAAAAATAATTGCTGCGTTAGAGAAATTTCCAAATCTTAAATTAGCCGCCAATTATTGGGGAGGCGTGGCCTTTAATGATTGCATCGCTAACGCCAAACAATTGGCTTTAGAAACCACCTAATCAAGGAGGAAATGATGACGCGTTGGTTCTCTTTAGGGTTTCTAGTTGCAATAATCCTGTGCGCGTCAAGTCCGCGCGTTATGGCCGGAGATATATCGGCCGTAGGGCTTTCTGCTTCAGACTCGTACGATATCTATTATTATGCGGGGGATGCGGTGGCGATTATTCGCGACGTTGAGGTCGTTGGCATCCAACAGATTAATAACATTGACTTTTTGGTGGTGCGCGCAGGAGAGTTCAAATTGAAGAATTTGCCTGGATTTATTCGTTTTGATTCAGTTCAGTCAATTTTGCCTTCTCGGGCGTATCGGGTTGAGGGCAACGTCATTTTTCAACAATAAAATTTATTTAAGTCGACGTTTGCTGGGGGGAATAAAATAACTTATACTGCTAATTAGAGGGGAGAAATTATGAGTCCAACTTCGCAAGCCAATTTTAAGCGCAGTTTATTTTTAAACGTCAACAAGTATCAGCGTCCCATCCTTTATTTAATTCTTCTCCCGTCACTTTTTTCCTGTACGATCTTGTTCTCCTACATTCTTTATTTTCAATTTGAAGTCATCTCGACGTTGTATTCACCGGAAGTCAAGGATACTGAGCAGTTGATGATTAAGTCGTTGTTTGTTTTTGGGTTTTTACTCATTTCTTTTCTGGGGGTTGTTCTGTGGGCCTTCCGCACTTCCAGTAATTTGGTAGGAGCGTTTGAACGTATTATCACTGAATTGGACGCGATATTGGCTGGAAAAGGGAAAAAGCATGTTTATGCCCGCAAGGACGATCAACTCGCAAATGATTTGCTTAAACGGGTTAACGCCTTAATTGATAAACTTCCATAAAAATACTATGCGCATTTTTAAAATAATCTTAACTATTTTATTTGTTGGTTTTCTAGGGGGCATTCCGGCAAGCGCGGATGTGGTTGTCTTAAAAAATGGCAGAAGTTTTGAGGGAACCATCGCCAACCAAAATGAGAAGTCCTTAAAATTAGATTCTGGGGTAGGCGTTAACATAACTATTTTTAAAGACGAGATAGAGCGAATAGATCCAAAACCATTTGTTTCGTCGCGAATGACTAAACGACCCAAGCTGGTCATTACTGATGATGACGCACGCAAAATTGTGAAAAGTTTGCAATCAGCCTTGGATAGCTCTGATGCTAAACGCTTGTCGCAAATGGTGCTGCCGGAAGCGGTCATTTTAGTTAAGACGGCCAACGTAACGTATGATATTGGTTTAGATGAACTCACAAAATTTTTTAATCGAAAAGGTGATAAAACGTTTGTTTCAAGGGATTCAGAAATTCAGAAAATAATTTTGCAGGAGGGGCAAGTTCAGATTAATCAGTTTTTTTCTGAGATTAACTGGGTGGGAAATCAAAAAGTTGAAACTAATTATTACCGGGTCAACGTTTTGGTCAAAGATGCAGCGGGTAAACTGAAATTAGCTTACTGTCTTTTGGATTTAATTTAACATATGACTCAAGAACCTGTTTCCTTTTCCGATAACATCAAATTGCACTGGTTAATTTTAGGGATAGTTTTTGCTATCCCTTTTTTAATTTATTACGCCGTTGAAAATCCTAACTCAGTCGTGGCTAAAGTCTTTTTTATCGAACCATCCTATATCAAAATGCGGAAAGGGTTTCAGCTGATGGAGGGGTTTGAAAGTTATTCGTCCTTAGAGGATGTAACCTATGATTTAAAGCAACGGGGTGTATCGTCCCGGGTTTCCTCCAGACTGCTGACGACCACCCCCCAAAAGCCCTATGTCCTTCAGACCATGGAAGTGTCCGGGTATGTTTATCAAGGAAACGTGGGCCACTTAAAGGCTATCTTCTTTAACGATCGATTAAGTGGGGTGCAGTTTTTCCCTAATGATCCCGATGATATGCGCACTATTCTGATGCAGCAATATAAGAAACGAATTGATCTTAATAAAAAACTTAAAATTAGCACTTATATCAACTTGCGCTATTTTAAGGAAAAAGATGATCGTTATGTCTTTAGCTGGGAAGATAGGCGTTTGGTGGCAGAAGAATTGGCCTGGCTGATGCGTAATACGTGATGCAACCTTATTATTTAGGCTGCTTTCCCTCGTAAATTTCTGAAAACTTCCTTGCATTCCCTTCACTCTTCTCTAAAATTAAATTAATTAATATATAAATATATGTTCCAAGAACTCAAAAAATGGGTGGAGCATTTCGTCGAAAAGGATTCGAGGCTAAGCACTTCTGAACCTGCCTCAGCTCTTTTTTTGGATGAATCGGTCTCCCCTAGAATACTGGTAGTCTGCAATCAGAAGGGAGGGTGTGGAAAAACGACCACAGTCATCAACATCGGTGCCTTTTTGGCTAGTCAGGGCAAGAAAGTGCTTGTTATTGACTTAGACACCCAAGGACACGCTTCATTAGGGTTAGGTGTGGACGTGGAGAAAATGAATTGGTCTATTCATGATGTCCTGATCAACAATGTTGATTTAAATCGAGTTATTGTTCCGACCTATGTTAAAAATTTATTTGTTTGTCCGGCCAATCATATGCTTTCCGGAGCTCAGCTCCAATTAGCAAACCTTATGGCTCGCGAAAGTATTTTAAAGAACGCATTGCAAAAGTTATACCAAAGTCAGCCTTATGACTATTGCTTGATTGATACCTCCCCAACGTTGAATTTGATAACGCTGAACGGGTTAGTGGCCGCTTCGCATGTTCTGATCCCCATTCAAACGCATTATTACGCGTTAGAGGGGATGAAAGAGCTTTTTTATACGATTGATGTGGTTCGGGAGCGATTAAACCCTTCGTTAGAAATTGCCGGAATATTGCCAACCATCTTTGATTCGCGCATTAAATCCAACCGTGACATTTTGGCCCAGCTGAATGAGTATTTTAAAGGATTGATGTTTAAGTCAGTGATTCATTATTCAAGCAAACTTGTGGAAGCGCCGCTGTATCGTAATCCGATTGCTATCTATGCTCCGGATTCCAAAAGTGCTAAAGAATACGGCGATGTCACTCAGGAAGTCGTGGAAAATCTTGCCAAGGGACGAGCGCATGGAATCAGATCCTAAAAACTTGGTGCGCGAGGTTTTTGATAAAAAGGGGTCTCCTCGGGAAAAAGTTTCCTCCATTTTTGCTGAGCCTATGGCGAATGAAGAGTCTGTTCTGGTTCAGGAATTTCAAGCTCATAAAAAAGGCGCTCTTACGCCCTGGGCGATTGAATGGGGAAAGTGCAGTTGCAAGTTTATCCAGCTGAGTAAATCAACAACTAACGTTGAATTGGCTAAAATCGCTTATTTTCATTCCCAAGTCAACGGCAAAACTTTAACTGACTTAAAGGTTGAACTAAATGCTTTTATTAAAAAGAATTCTATTAAAGGATCAGCTGTCTTAACGATCCCTTTAAGTGAAACGCAGTTTTTTTGTTTTACTTTGCCGGATATGCCGGAAGCGGAAATTTCTCAAGCAGCTTATTGGAAAGTAAAGCAGCTTTTGGGAAATAAGTTTCAAATCACACAATTGAATTTTGATTTTGTTACTTCTCAAGTGGCGGTCAATAAAGTTAAGGAGTGGAAGGTGGTAGCTTTTGGTGTTGCCAAAGATTATCTGACGCAGGTTCTTGCTAGCTTAGAGGGGTTAAAAATTACCGCGGTGGATGTGGAACCGTATGCTCAGTTTTGCGCTTTATTTTGGGCGCAGCAACTGTTGGCGAAAGAAACGGTAGGAATTCTCCATTTGGGGGCCTCAGAAAGCTCTTTGAGTCTGGTGAACAATTTTAATTTTGTTCATACACAGTTGTTAAACTATTCGGGACGCCACCTTACGGAAGCGATTGCCAGTAGTCAAAAAATTGATTGGCAAAAGGCAGAATTGATCAAGAAACAGGAAGGGGTCCGTCTCATGCCAGTGACTTCGGGAGCTGATGGCAATCGCGCTGTTGTCAGTCAGCTGGAAAGTCTCGCTCTTGACGTAGAGCACGCTGTAAGAGTTTTTACCGGTAACGCCAAACCGGCCGTTAAGGGACTCAGTAAATTGGTGCTCGTGGGTGGCGGAGCGCTGATGAAAAATGTCGAACGTTTTTTGTCGGATAGGCTCGATTTGCCGGTTGTTATCTTTGATTCATTCCATGTGTCACGTTTAATTCTTAAAGAAGAACTGCATCCGGTTTTTCGGCAGAATCCCGCTCGTTGGAGCGCGGTTTTGGGAACGTCATCTCGATTTCTGGAATGGTAAAACCAAAATTTCTTAATTTATTACCGGCGTCGTCCGGAGCAAAAAAGTCAACCTCTGGCTTTCCGGGACAAGGATTGCTTTTAATCCTCTTGATGTTGATCCTTTTGCCAGCGGCATACTACGGTGTACAGCAAATAGTTTTAGTTGGTAAACTGCGTTGGGAAGTGGCTGAATCCAAGCGTAAAACGCATGACGCCAAACTCAAACTGAGTCAAGCTCAATCGCAGCTGTTGCAACTGGAAAAGGACAAAGTCGCCTTGTTGACTGAAGAAGAAAATCTCAAGAAAAAGCAAAGCTTGCTGGTGTCCACGATGTCCGAAGGTAAGAGTTTTTCGGGAGCCTTAGCCGCTTTTGCTGCGCAGGTTCCAGAAAATGTGTGGTTAACTCAGTTGGCGCTTAGCAAAGAGGAAGTGGTTTTAAGTGGAACTACCTATGAAGCACAAATGATCACTCAATTTATGAATGATTTGAATTCTTCCGGAAAATTTAGTAACAGTCGATTTACTTCGAGTGAAAAGCAATTGTTAGAGGCTCAGTCCGTGCAAACTTTCTCCATGACAACTCAACCGGTCTGGGAATAAACCATGGCGACGCCTACTTCACACCAGCCTTTAACAAGTCCGAATAAACGTACGTTAAGCCGGCAGCAATGGTTGCTGCTTTTTTTAGGGTTGGTGGCAGGAGGAAGTCTTTATTTGAATGTTTTTGTCAAATCGTTGTGGAAAGAGTCAGGGTCGCTTAGAAAACAGAAAGCGGAGGCGGGACGGCAGCTCGATGAAGTCAAGGCCCAAATGCCTAATTTGAGTACCACTCAAGTAGAGCTTGAATTATTAAAGGAACGTATTGAGGCGGCGCAACAAGCTAATCGGGGGACAGAAGCTAAACTGTTAAGCGAAAAACAACTCCCGGATTTCTTAACGCAATTAATAAAATGTGGGCAGGGTTTAAATATTGATTTTCAGTCGGTTAAACAGGAGATTCAGGCGGATAAAGCGTCTTTTTCACGGTTGTGGGTAGACATGAAGTTTGTGGCTAATCATGAGGATATCGTGAATTATTTGAACCGAATTGAACACATTTCACCCTTTATTCGTTTGGAAACTTTGTTGCTGACACCTCAGAAAGAAGCCCCGGATGAGAAAATTCTTACCGGATTAAAGATTAGTGCGTTACTGGCTTCTCAGGAAGCTTCGGGTGCTTCGTTGTTAGGAGCTTGCGAGAACGTACCTGCGGTTCAGTCGTTAGTCGCAAAAAATCCGTTTGCCCCTGATATCAAAAAAGTGGTGATCAAAAAAAGAGATTTAAAATTGCTGGGAATTACTTTTCGCGGACGGGGAAAAGTTTCTAGCGCACTCATTAACGATACCATGGTTAAAGAAGGGGATGAGATTCAAGGACAGCGGGTAGAAAAAATCCAGTCGGATTATGTGCTTTTAAACGATGGAACTGAAAAATACCGTCTAAACGTGGAGCGATAATACTTATGAGTTTATTGACCTTCCCATCATTAAATGAAAAAAGGCCATTTAAAATACTATTCCCGCTGGTAATCTTCGCCTGGCTAATGCTTGGTAACGCTCAGTTAGCTCACAGCCAGGATAGCCGTGACCTGAGTGCGGATATGCCCAACGTTGATGCTCCTGCAGTTGTAGATCCTATCGAATTAAATAGCGAAACCCAGCTCAAAGATACGTTGCAAGAGATAGTCACTTTGGATTACAAGGATGTGGAAATTGCGACCATTTTACGCTCTTTGAGTCAAACCTATGATTTGAATTTAGTGACATCTCCGGAACTAAAAGGTAAGGTCACCGTCTCCCTAAAAGACGTCACCGTGCAAGAAGCGCTGGAAGTCATCCTTTCTTCGGGTGGCTATAACTATTCTAAAAAGGGCAACATTATTTATGTTGTGTCCAGCTCCGAAGATGTTCAGCTAGCCAGCGAACCACTCATTCTTAAATATATGAAAGCGGGCGAGGCCGCTAATTTATTGAAAAAAGTGCTTTCGCCCAAAGGGGATATCAAGGTTGATGAAATGTCTAATATTATCTTAATTACTGATTACCCCTCATCGATTGATAAAGTTAAAGAACTCCTTAAAACCGTTGACGCGCCTCCTTTGCAGGTTCTCATCGAAGTTAAGATTGTGGATATTACTTCGCAGGATTTGCGTAATCTTGGTGTCACCTGGGAAATGGACTATAATCCCGGATCAGGTTTATTTGGGCGGCGTACTGAAACGGATGAACGTATCACCAGTACCGGTTCATACGCGGGACCTTCGTCATCGCTTTCCACAGGGCAAATTCGTCTCGACACCTTTTCAATTAAAGATTTCTCTGCATCGGCAACGATCGATGCCTTAGTGCAGGATCGGAAAGCAAATTTGCTCGCGTCGCCGTCCATCGCGGTTATGAATAATCGTGAAGCACGGATTATTATCGGTGAAAAAGTTCCATATAAAGAGCGCACTCAGTCAACCACCGGGACCACCGAAACTACCAAATTTATTGATGTCGGAACAACGCTGCGGGTGACGCCCTCTATTAATCCGGACGGGTATATTACGATGATGATCCATCCGGAAGTTTCTTCAGTCACGACACTCTTGGACGCTGGCCCGCGTATTACCACCCGTGAGGCGGATACCATGGTGCGTGTTAAAGAAGGAGAAACGTTGGTGATTGGAGGGTTAATCAAGCAGGAGGACAGTCAAACGCATTCCGAAACACCCGTGCTTGGGAAAATTCCGATCTTGGGATTTTTGTTTGGCAATAAAAGCAAAGACCAATTGCAAACCGAATTGGCGGTTTTTATTACACCAAAAATCTTAAGATCACATGAAGAAATGGCCATTGAAAAACGTACACGCTATGATGAAGAAGCGGCGGTCAGTGTTATGTCGTCGGGTTCCTTGAACGCACAGTCTTTAATGATGGCCAAAGCCGTAAATTTAGAAAATTCCACCGGTCTGGAATCGCGTCGCAAGGAAGATTGGCAACGCTTAAATCAATCGTTAAGCATTTTCTCGACAATCTACACACAGTTTCCTGACGGTCCATTGGCTCCGGAGGCGGCGTATCGGGCAGCCGTCATTTATTTTAGGGATTTTGATGAGCTTTTTGAAGCCAAGGAACTATGTGGCAAAATTATTTCTGATTACCCTAAGTCGCCGTATGCGGCTAAGGCAAAAAGTCTTTTTAAGCGCATCAATCTTATTCTGGAAGCTCAGGCCCAACGAAAAGTTCAGAAGGCCAAGGACCAAGAAGATCAGCAGGACGTATTAACCGAACCGGCCACCAATGCGCTGCCTTAGGAGTTATTTTCATGGCCACTTTTCTCTACAAGGCTCGCGATCCAAAGGGCAATCTGGTCAATGGAGTTCTCGAAGCACCCGATGAAGGGCAAGTCGTTGAGTCGCTGCAAAAGCTAGATTTAAGTCCTGTCGCTATCACTGTTCAATCCGCGTTTCAGAAATTCTTTGAAAAGGACGCCACCTGGCGCCCGGTACCGCATCAGGAAATTCTTGTTTTTACCCGACAGCTTTCTACTCTCGTCAGTAGTGGTGTCCCCCTCATTCAATGTTTGGAGAATATCAGTCGTCAGATTGCTCATCCGCGATTTAAATTTGTCGTCCTTGGGTTGGTAGAAAAATTAAAAAGCGGTAACAGCCTTTCTCAGGCGATGGCGAACTATCCGGACATTTTTTCTGAATTTTATATCAGCATGCTAAAAGTCGGGGAAGCCGGCGGTCTGATGGACAAAGTTTTAAAGAGACTCGCCGATTTAAGCGCTCAAGATTTGGATTTACGTAGTCGTCTCAAAAGCGCGCTTATTTATCCGGCGCTTTTGGCAGGTGTTGCCTTTGTGATTGTGAATTTTGTCATGATTGCAGTCCTGCCTAAGTTTGTGTCTATCTTTGAGGCTTCTGACGCTAAGTTACCCTTGCCAACGGTTCTTTTGCTGACGATTAGTGATTTACTGAGACATTATTGGTGGGTGGGGGTCGGGGGTCTGTTCTTGTTGGCTTGGTGGCTTAAGGTTTATTACAAGTCTTCGCCGGGACGCTACAAGATTGACGCTCTCGCGTTGCGTTTGCCTATGGCAGGCCCGCTGATATTAAAAATTTTGGTTTGTCGATTTTGTCGTTCCATCGCCGCCTTGACCAAATCCGGTGTTCCCATTTTGGAGTCATTGAAAGTCGTGCAAGGAACGGTTGGTAACGCGGTGCTGGAGGTTTTTTTGCAAAATATTCAGGAATCCATTTCTCGAGGGAATAGTCTCACGGAACCATTTGAGAATTCCGGATTGTTTCCTCCAATGGTCATTCAGATGATCAGTACCGGTGAACGGAGCGGGCAACTGGGGGAGATGTTTGACCAGATCGCCGATTTTTATGAACCAGAGGTTGAATATACGATTCGAAACCTGACGAGTATTCTTGAACCGGTCATGTTGTTGGTCATGGGGGCGATTGTCACCTTTATCGCCTTGTCGGTGTTATTGCCCATATTTAATCTAATCAAAATCATCCGCAGGTAGGAGGGACTATGATCCAACAAGTTCAAAAAGTAAAAAGAAGAGGTTTTACCCTCTTTGAATTGCTCATTGTGATTTCCATTATCGCTATTTTGGCTGCGACGATTGTTCCTAATTTTATTGGGTTTGATACGGAGGCACGCTTGTCCTCAACGCTTTCCAATCTCAATACCCTGCGTACGCGGATCGCTTTATACCGCGCCAAAGAGGGTGAATACCCTCAATCCCTCAATGATTTGTTGACCAAAACCTATGATGATATGGGCGTTGAGCAACCTTACCTTGAAAAAGTACCCCCCGAAATGGTTTCCTCCAAATCAGGTAATAATTCATTTGTTGATTTAGAAAGTAAAGATGAATTTCCTGGCGATGGAGGTTGGGTTTATGTTCGCGACAAAGCCAAATTATTAATTGATCTTGCTGAACCTTTGGATGGAAAATGGGGCGCGCGATCCGGTGAAAAACCTAATGAATGGTAAACTGTTTTCGAGTACGTCTTCTTCTTGTTTGTCTAGAACCTATCCGAAAATTACTGGTGAGAAGATTTTGGTTGAGCCTTGCGCCGGAACGTTGGTCCAGCCCCAGCGAGGCTGGCCTGCACTCGACCGAAACCCTTCTCTCGTCCCAGTTTTTGAAAAAGTTCCAAAACTGGGACTCCGTGCCCGCTTCGGGTTTCGGACGTCCGGCTTCAGACTCACCCAAAATCTCAGGGACAATTTTCAGACAACTTCTACTCATTTCTCACATTATCACTCGCTAAATTCTATCCCCAAGGTGCGCCGCGGATCAGATCGTGGCGCCGTTTTATTAATTGTTATTATTGTTATGTTAACCGTGTCTATTTTGGGCGCGACACTCGTGACATTGTTTTTTAATGTCCTAACGGTAGGACAAAATGAACTGCATCGCGCGCAAGCTTTATACCTTTCTGAAGCGGGTATCGCGGTCGCCATGAAAAATTTAAAAGGACAGAAAGGGCAGAAGGTTGTTTTGCCCGAAAACAGAATTGTCCCGGTTACTCAGTTGGGGGAGGGGACCTTTGAGGTGTTCTTAGATCAAGCCGAATCTACCTTGGTTTCGGTGGGGGTTAGTCATGGCGTTTCCAGAACAATCCAATTGAAATACAATGCATATTAATCTTCCTTATCCCACAAAGAAAAGAACTGAGAAAGTCCCTACGGTTTCTCGCCACAAAGAAGAAAGAGTTAATGCCTGCCTGCCGGTCAGGCAGGGCTGTCTGACCGCTAGGCCTTTTGAGTTTACGAAAATTATTAGAAAAAAAAAGATCACTAAAACCGCTTTTACTTACATCGAGATTTTAATCACGTTAGCGATTTTAGCGGTTCTATTTGTGCCTATGATGCGACTTTTTTCCAGTGCACTATTTTCAGCTACGGTTTCCGGAGATCTGTTGACCGCGGTCAATTTGGGTCGCGCACAAATGGAGCGCGTTAAAAATCTTAATTTATCCAAAGAACAATTACGCCAGCTAGGTATCCTTTGGACTCCGCCATTAGAAGAAAATCCCTTAATGCTTAATAAAGGCGAATGGCGAGTGCGAACCACTTTCAAGAATGAGTCTGATCCGTTGCAAGTGGAGGTGGATGTGTTTTTGGTGGCGGATGAAAAGAAACCGGTTGTTTCCTTGGTTACTTTAATCGAAGATCCCATTTGGTCATTGACACAATGATGAAAACTACCAATCACGGGTTGACTTTAATTGAGTTGGTGGTCGCGCTGGTGGTTTCCATTCTCATTGCCGCGGCATTATATTTTACCTTGCAGAGTTCTTTGGAGAGTTGGGATGTGACCCAAGAACAATTAGTCCTGCAACATGTGCTCGCGCAAACAGCCCAAGAATTGATTGATGGTTGGGACAATTTCGGTATTCGCGATGGGTTGGAAATTAAAGCCGCTGATGCAACTTCAGTCAGTTTGATTATGCCATGGAGTGATGATTCGTATCAGGTGTTGGCGGGTGTGAATACTTATGAACTTATAAAGAAAATCAAACCGGGAACGGGAATTCCTATTGCCGAAGCGCTATTGCCGGGAAAAGAATCTTATGAAGTTATTCCCATTAAGTTGCTGGATCCAGGTCGTCAGGGGGGCTTGCCGCAAGTCTATTTATCAATTAAACTTCCTGTAGGGACATTGTTAAGGTTTACCTATCATCCTGATTCGGCTCAAGATCCTCAGGTTATGACGACCTTCCGATTTGACGCTGAAGCAGGTGTTCTCTTAAGAGAAGATGAAGGGGGCGTGGTCAACATTTCCAAGAATCCTTTTGGCGTGAAAGTCAAAGGAGTTAGGTTTCGCTACTTCGATAACCTGAATAGGGAAATAGATGCTTCAGGGGACATTTCCGCGCGTCAGGTTAATTTGATTAGCGGGATTGAAATCAATATAAGCGTCATCAGTAAGTACGCAAATATAAGAGAATCAATGACTTTTGTCGCTCTCAGAAACGCTCCTACCCGCACCGGTAACATCCTACTTAAGGAAGGCGATCGCTTTCCGATTCCCAACTCCGAAAATATTCGGGCCCTAACTATAAACAATTTTTTTGGTGTCGATAATGATTCCCAATTAGTATTAAAAGCCACCCCTAGCTCGGGAAAAGAGTGGCAATTGAAAATCAAATTTGCTAAAACCTCCTCCTTAAGTCCTGCCCTCATTGATTCTTATTCCATTGAATACCCGGAAGGCAATGTGGTTTATTCCGAGCAGCCGCGCGTTTCAGCAGAGCAAGGAATAAATTTATTGTCACTTGGAACTAACGGTCGTTTTGATTATGATGATGATGGGTTAGAGGATCAGGTTTTTTTGGAGGGTGACGTGGAACTATCAGTTGAGAAAATGGAATTAACAGGCGCATCTTTATTTGTTAAACCTTAGGCGAGCGAAGATGAAAAAAAATACAACACTCGTTTACATTTTAACAATTCTAACTATGCTGATAAGTGTGAATTCATTCGCTGAAGATAAAGATTGGGTTGGAGATGGTGATGGCGTCAGCTGGGAAGATAGCGATAATTGGAGTCCTTCCGGTAAACCTGGTGTTGCCGATGCGGTCACGGTTAATGATCAAAATGCCGAAGTTTCCATTGCTCAAACATTCTCGTTTCAATCATTAAATGTGGGTGGCGGAGAAACTTCACAAGTGCGGGTTGAAGATTTTATTTCCGGGTCCGCAGATCCCATTGATGCCACTAATGATGCGATCCATGTTCGTAAAGATGGTGTATTGGTTTTAACTGGTGAAGGTGTCATCACACTCAAAGGAATATTTCGCAACACGGAAACTCAACTGGAGACTGAACCCGCTTTTATGTTTACACTTGAATAAAATGACTAGATTTTTAAAAAACGAAGATGGTAATTATTCGCTTGTTCAAGCGAGCTTCGTTTTTGTTTTAATGAGCGTTCTTTTATTAGGGACGCTTTTTTCTTTTTCTGAAGCCGGCCAATTATTATTTGATGGTGTGCCGGTGGATATCACCACTACGGACAACGAAGATTTAGTTATTACACCGGGTGATGGTGGTAACACGCAAATCGGTGATTCTTTAAACAACAATGACTACGCCACTACTAATGATGATTTATACATCACTGGAATTTTAGAAGTCGATGGACGCGTGTACGCACCAACCGGTATCACGAGCGCTACCATCCTGCCCATAGCAAATTCATTACATGATTTAGGCAATTCCAGTACCTGCTGGGCTAACGTGTATTTAAACGAAATTCTCAGTTGCGGGGCCGCGCTCACCTTGACTCCGGCCAGTGGGTATAGCTTGCTGGGATCAGTCACTAAAAGTTCTACGGGTGACGAATATGGTTATTTACTTTCTTCAATCATTAACAAAACTTCCGGAAATTATACCGCGCTCAAAGTGGCTGTCACCGAAACAGCGGCCCCTGGAACCGCGGATAAGCTTTTGGATATGTTGGTGGGAACCACGAGCTATCTTCAAGTTTATAATGGCGCTAATTCCGCCAATTATGGCTTAGTGTCGATCGGCCCGGGGCCATGGAATGGGTCATCGTTAGGATTTTTTAATGGTTCAACGAACGGTACGCAATTGGCCATCAATTCCGCCAGTTCGTTTACCGGGAACCTCGTTGATTTTCAAGTGGGGGGTGTCAGCAAATTCAGCATTGATAAGGACGGTAATGTTTTCGCGGCCGGCTCTCTGGGGGGAGGTGGCGCTGTTACGGGAACAGGTACTGCGAACCGAGTCGCTAAATGGAGCAACGCCTCGACCTTAACCAGTTCGGGGATCGCTGATTCTTCTGACGCGGTCGCGGTCACTATTGACAGTAGTGAAAATATCGGCGTTGGAACCACTAGCCCCACCGGACGATTGGATGTTCAGGGAGATGAAGTTCGTATTTGGACGGGAGCGGGCACGAATACGAATGCAGTGTCTTCCGGTGAATTGTACGTAGAAGGTGATTTGGAAGTGGATGGCGTGCTTTATGGGGACGCGTCAGGATTAACTAATATTCCTTCTGCCGGCTGGACGGATGGGGGGACGACGATTCGGCTGACAACCGCTTCCGATTTAGTGGGCGTGGGAACGACAACCGCGCAAACCAAATTACATATTTATGGCGCTAGTGGGTTACGTATCCAGGATGATGGTACTAATAATTACTTAACTTTAGCTGAATTAAGTTCAGGTATTTATGGGTATTCTGATTCGGGGGTTTCGAGTTTTGTTTTTAATGGACAGAACGTTGGTATTGGCAGTACTTCGCCCGCTTCTCTATTAGATATAGCGGCTGGAGGATCCGGCTTACGTTTTGGGGCTGGAACGATGCAAGCTTATGGGGGCAGTCCGCTGATTTTTCAATTTGATGGAACGGCGCACGCGAATATGACCTCCAGTGGTTTTAATTTTCTAACCACGACCGCCTTCGGCAACAATTCGTCATCGTTAACGTCATCCGGGCGGATCGCTATCGGTACCTTGAACCCAACCGGAGCTTTGGATGTCAGGACCGATGAAGCGCGTATCTGGACGGGTGCCGGAACGAATACCAATGCCAATGCCGCTGGTGAATTATATGTGGAAGGTGATTTGGAAGTTGATGGAGTGATTTATGGCGATGGATCAGGCCTGACTAATATTACTACGGGTGGGTGGTCGGACAGCGGAACCAACGTCGCCTTGCAAACGCAGTCGGATAATGTGGGGATTGGGACAACGAGCCCGGTCAATAAATTAGATGTAGAGGGCGCGACCGTCATTGGGGCCGC
>CAYXGG010000012.1:59722-69437 GCA_964464475.1 uncultured Planctomycetales bacterium
CAACGAGCCCGGTCAATAAATTAGATGTAGAGGGCGCGACCGTCATTGGGGCCGCCTACTCCGGGACCTCAGCGGCCCCAACCAACGGCTTATTAGTAGAAGGCAATGTGGGGATTGGTTCTAATAATCCCAGTCGAAAGTTAGATGTCGCTGGTGATATTCAATCAACGGGAACGGGTTTTGCTGGTTTATTAATGCAAAATACCACGGGTGGGACAGGTCGGTATTATTCAATTTATTCCTCCAACGCGGGTAATTTGATTTTAGGTGATGAAACAGCGAGTCAGGTCCGTTTACTGATTGATAATGCTGGGAATATTGGTCTCGGATCCACCTCGCCGCAATCAAAATTGGATGTTAACGGAACCGTCACGGCCACGGCTTTTGTAGGGGATGGGTCTGGACTGACGGGAATTACCAGTAGCGGTTGGACAGATGGAGGAACTTCGGTGCGATTAACGACCACCACGGATTTGGTCGCTATTGGCACAACAACGGCTAGTTCACAGCTGGATATTGAAGGAAGCACCGCTTCATCCGGAATTGATATTAACAATACCGCGGCCGATGGCGACCCGCAAATCGCGTTTCAGTTATCGGGGACCAATGTCTACACAATGGGGATCGATGATTCAGATGGGGATAAATTTAAAATTGGGGAAGGAACCATTAATACCGAGACCCTTATTACTTTGGATTCTACTAATAATATGATCGGGATCGGAACGACTGAACCGAATGCGGTGCTCACCGTGCCATGGAAAACGGGTGATCCCGCGAACACTCGGATATTAGCGGGAAGCACTGATGCTTCCAACGGCACGGTTGGTATTTGGTCGATGTCTGGATCCAATTGGGGTATCTATGGGTATTCAAATACAGAAAGAGCTATTTATGGAAGGTCTGGTTCTTTGTATGGTATTCAAGGCTCATCCGATGAAAGCATCTCCGGTTTTTTTAGGTCTACAGATACGGATGGAACAAATACTCAACCGACGTTAGTCACACAGCAGACAACCTCGCAGACGTCTCCCTTGTTTCAAGCTCGAAACTCAAGTGGAACGCAACTGGTCACGATTACGAGTACCGGAACCGTTGGGGTGGGAACGGCAACACCGACCGGGGCTTTGGATGTCCGAGGTGATGAGCTGCGCGTTTGGACGGGTTCCGGAACCAACACCAACGCGACTTCTGCCGGAGAGGCCTATGTCGAAGGTGATTTAGAAGTCGATGGGGTGATTTATGGGGACGGGTCGGGCATTACGGGTATTTCAGCCGCAGGAGGATTTACCGATGGCGGGACCACCATTTACAATACAACGTCCACGGATTTAGTGAGTATTGGATCGACTAGCGCATCAGCCCTTTTACAGGTTGAGCAAACGGCTGCGACTGACGCTTTCAGGGTTAATGACCAGGCAGGAGATGCGTCTCCATTTGTGATCGATCAAAGTGGAAATGTTGGGGTTGGGACCACCCTTCCTACACAGGCATTGACAATAGGTGGGACTGACGCGCGTATTCTCATGCAATCCGCCACGTCTAATGAAATAAATTTTAGTAACATCGGTGCAGCAGCGCCTTCAGATACCTCCGCCGGTTGGAAGATCCGTTTGCGTGATAATGGGGCTTCGTCCTCATATTCTGGTTTTGGGATAGAAGATAATGCAACGACCTTTTTCTCATCTGCCTCTGGCGGTTTAAAATTATATCTCGATAATGGATCAGCTTACGTGCACTATGGAACCTTACTCTCTGGTGCTGGAGGAACATTTACACTCAATGGGGGAAGTGGCAGTCATATATTATTAAACCCTTCATCAGGAAGTGTTGCCATCGGTACGACTTCGCCTACAGGTCGCTTAGACATCCGGGGCGATGAAGTGAATATTTGGACAGGAGCCGGAACAAATTCTAACGCGACGTCTTCCGGTGAACTTTATGTGGAAGGTGATTTGGAAGTTGATGGCGTGATTTATGGAGACGGGTCGGGGATAACGGGGATAGCGGCGGCCGGAGGCTTTACGGATGGAGGAACGAATGTTTATACGACGACCTTAACGGATAATGTGGGGATAGGAACGAGTACGCCCAGTGGCCGGTTGGATGTAGAAGGCGGGGACGTGTTTATTGGGACAGGGACGTTAACGAATGCATCGGGAAGTGAAGATGTATCGATTACGGGGAATTTGGAGGTAGATGGAACGATCTATGGGACAGTGAATGGGTATGTACCAACGAGTCGGACATTAACCGGTGGGACGGGAATAGGAACTATAGGAGATTTAAGTGCGGACCGAACGATTAATTTAGATTTGACAGAGTTATCGACTGCTACCTTTGGTGCCGGAAGCTTTACGGCTTTAACTTTTGATTCTGGAGCAACGGATCCGGTGATGAATTTTGGGAGTAATTTGTTGAATATTACGAGTGCGAATGTGGGGATTGGATCCAGTAGCCCAAGAAGTTTATTGGATGTGAATGGGACAGTGACGGCAACGGCGTTTGTGGGAGATGGGTCAGGGTTAACCGGGATTACGAGCAGTGGATGGACAGATAGTGGGACAAATGTGGCGTTAACGACAAGTACCGATGCGGTAGGTATTGGAACCGGAACTCCGACAGGAAAGTTAGATGTCAGAGGTGATGAAGTCAATATCTGGACAGGCGGGGGAACTAACACCAATGCGACGTCAGCGGGTGAGTTATATGTTGAAGGTGATTTAGAAGTTGATGGCGTCATTTATGGGAATGGCTCAGGCATTACGGGAATCGCGGCTGCGGGGGGGTGGACAGATGGCGGGACGAATGTTTATTTAACTACTAGCACAGATCGGGTAGGCATTGGGACTACAGTACCGGCGTATACATTGGATGTTAATGGACAGCTTGCAGTTAAGGCTTCTGCTGGTTCTCAGGGTATACGTATTATTGGTAATGCTCCTAATTATTATGTCGATATTAATATGAGTAGCACCGGAGCTGGTTTTTCCGTTTTACCATGGTTGAATGGTGTAGATTATCAGCCGGTGGTAATGAATGGAATTGATTTTAGGGTCAACGCGGGCCCGTGGTCAGGTACACATGATGAAAAATTACGTATTGATTCGACTGGTAATATGGGTCTTGGAACAACTTCTCCTTCCGGAAAGCTTGATGTCGAAGGCGGGGATGTTTTTATTGGGACGGCAACTCTCGCGAATGCGTCGGGTGGGGATGATTTATCGGTCAGTGGAAATTTAGAAGTGGATGGGTTGATTTACGGCGATGGGTCGCAGTTGACTGGCATTGCCTCCAGTGGCTGGACGGATTCTGGAACCACTGTTTATAACACAACCTTAACGGATCAAATTGGAGTAGGAACTTCATCAACGTCAGCAAGATTACATGTCGAACAAACCGCTGCGGCCGATGCCTTTAGGGTCAATGATGCAGCGGGTGACACGACTCCGTTTGTAATTGATCAGTCAGGAAACGTGGGTATTGGAACAATGAGCTCATCAGTACCGCTTACAGTCGTTGGAATTTTGCAAGTTGCTGGTTCTTCTGGAGCGGGGTATTTTCAAAAAACATCGTCAACTTTTGATATTAATGATGGATACAGTACCTTAAACTTAAGAGGTCAGACTGGAATTCAGTTTCAATCAGACGTTACGGCAACTAGGATGTTTCTTAATTCTTCCGGTAATTTTGGTATAGGAACAACTTCACCTTCCGGACGTTTAGATGTCGAAGGCGGGGATGTTTTTATTGGGACGGCGACGCTTGCTAATGCGTCTGGCGGGGATGACTTGTCCGTTAGCGGCAATTTAGAAGTGGATGGGGTTATCTATGGGAATGGCTCAGGGATTACAGGTATCACCGCAGCGGGAGGTTGGACCGATGGCGGGACCAGCCTGTACAATACAACCTCGACTGATAAAATTTCTATTGGCTCGACTGTTGCCACATCAAGCTTAGATATCGTGGGAGTGGGCACGACTTCTGCCACCAGCTCGTTGCTGGTTCGAGATAGCGCGGGGACAAATCTTTTTAAATTGCAAGATAATGGCTACTTGGGCTTAGGATCAACTTCGCCAACTGAAGTATTAGATCTAAGCGGCCGCGCTAAGCTGGCTCAAGTCTCTGCTCCCTCGGACACGACCGATAAACTTTATAACGTTGGCGGTGCTTTGTATTGGAATGGCGCGGTCTTAACGACAGGCGGATCGCCTTCTTTCGGTACCTTAACTTCCGGAAGCAACACCGCAGCCACGATGACAGTCGGTACCGGTGGCTCGCTGGCTTACACGGGAAGCGGGGTCTTAAATGCTAATCAATTTAAAGGAAATTCTACTGTCGCTGTTGGCGATGGTGGTACGGGTACGACCAACGGTTCAATTACCGGAACCAGTGCTTTGACCTTTACCGCCGGTGCCGGCAACAACAATGTCCGCTTAACGCCTACGGGAAGCGGTTATACACTTTTGGATGGTAATGTGGGGATCGGCACCACCGTGCCCGGGGGCTTGTTGTCCGTGGGAAGTACCAGTCAGTTCCAGGTAAATACTTCCGGGGCGGTGACCACCGTTGGAATAGCGAATACCGGGAGTGCGTTGACCAATGCCGCCGCTTATACGCAAAGTGGGACGAGTGCGAATACGTTTACCGGGACGTCTACTTTCTCCAATGGAACTACGTCAGCCTTGTTTACAGGGGGAGGAGTTGGGATAGGGACCACCTCACCGACGGGAGCGCTCGACGTGCGCGGGGATGAAGTTCGCGTTTGGACGGGATCAGGATCAAATACCAATGCCACTTCGTCAGGTGAACTCTATGTGGAAGGTGATTTAGAAGTTGATGGCATTTTGTACGGGGATGGATCAGGACTCACCGGAATCACCAATGCCGGTGGATTTACGGATGCAGGCACCTATGTATACACGACGGCGGCCGGAGATAACGTCGGGTTAGGAACGACGACTCCCACGGTGCGTTTGGATATCGAGTCATCGGGCGCGTCGGACGGGATCGATATTAATAATACTGCCGCTAATGGCGATCCGCGTATCGCGTTTCAGCTTTCCGGAACCACCCTGTTTACTTTTGGAGTCGATGATTCGGATGGAGACCTGTTTAAAATTGGCACGACGGATGTAGATACGGGAACCTTGTTGACCTTAAATTCTGGTTCGTCTCAAATCACCTCGTATGCGACTATCTTGCCGGGTACGGATAACAGCTATGCTTTAGGAAGCACGAGCGCGCGCTGGCAATCGTTACGGGTGGGGACGGCTAATTCTTCTTTTGCCGGAAATTTAGGTATTGGCACCGCGAACCCCTCTACAAAACTCGATGTTGTGGTGGGAGCGAGTTCGGACGGGATCACGATCAATAACCAAGCCGCGGATGGGGATCCGACCCTTGCCTTGCAGCTCAATGACACGCCGGTTTTTACCTTAGGTATCGATGATTCGGATGGCGATAAATTTAAAATCGGTACGACGGCGATTGATACGAATACGCGGTTGACGATTGATTCAACTGGCAAAATAGGCATAGGAACTACTATTCCTGCGGAAGAGCTTTCCGTAACCGGGGATATTTATTTATCAGGTGGTATCACCGGAGCTGCGGATACTTTCTTCGTTGCAACGAATGGCGTCGTGTCGTCCTATGCGACTTATGGTTATCAATTAGGTACATTGGGAGCCATGGGTTATTCTGGTTCAACTTTATATTTGGGCGCGCATCCTGATTTGAGCAACTCTTTTAATGCCATTTCTTTGGTCACGAATGGCGCGGCTCGGGCTTTATTGGATAGTAACGGTAATTTGGGGATAGGTACGGATTCGCCCACCGGTCGTTTAGATGTCCGCGGGGATGAAATGCGGGTTTGGACGGGAGCGGGGAGCAATGCGAACGCGACCTCAAGTGGTGAGTTGTATGTAGAAGGTGATCTCGAAGTGGATGGCGTGATTTATGGTGACGGAAGCGGCATCACCGGCATCACCAATGCCGGCGGATGGACCGATGCCGGAACGAAAATTTATCAGACGACGTTAACGGATCAAGTTGGCGTGGGGACGTCTTCAACCTCAGCCCTATTGCATGTCGAACAAACGTCCGCAACCGATGCCTTCCGCGTTAATGATGCGGCGTCAGATACAACGCCTTTTGTTATTGATCAAAGTGGGAACGTGGGGATTGGGAGCGCCTCTCCTTTAGTGCCTCTTGATGTGGTAGGTAATATTCGCACGACTAGCGGTAGCATTAATTCTTCTTCTGGCAACGGATATCTTATCGGTAGTGTTACGGCATTAAACAATAGCTCAACGGATTTACAAGTTGGAAATAACTCTTTTTGGCAATCCCTGTCTTTGTATTCCAACAACGATTTGCGTATGAGAATTGATTCCAGCGGGAATGTGGGTATCGGGACGACAACACCAGTGGCAGCGATTAATTCTTCTAACCGATTAGTGAATATTCATGGAGCTAGTGCTAATGGAAATGTAGAAATCGCTTTAACACCGAATAATGGATTTGATGCTTATTTAGGGACTTCAAGTAATTCAGCTTTGAGTTTGGTTACCAATGGGGTAAACCGGTTGAAAATTGATTCTTCCGGTAATATTGGCGTAGGGACAACCGTTCCGAGCGTTCCCTTAGATGTGATTGGAACTACAAAAAGTACTGCGTTTATTTCAACAGGTTCTGGTGATGAAACTAATCCCGCAATCCGGGTGACTACCGGTGCCGGTACGGGTTTATTTGGAGGTGGGTATTTGGCTTTTGCTGCCAACGGTGTAGAAGCCATGCGGATTCTGTCGGGAGGGAATGTCGGTATAGGAACTAATTCTCCCACCGGTCGTTTAGATGTCCGCGGCGATGAAGCACGGGTTTGGACGGGAGCCGGAACAAATTCTAACGCGACGTCCTCCGGTGAACTTTATGTGGAAGGTGATTTGGAAGTTGACGGCGTGATTTATGGCGACGGCTCAGGAATTACAGGTATCAGCAATGCGGGCGGTTGGACCGATGGCGGAACGCGGATTTACCAAACCACCCTTACGGACCAAGTCGGTGTAGGAACGAGTTCAACATCAGCCATGTTACATGTTGAACAGACGGCGGCGACGGATGCGTTGAGAGTGAATGATTCGGCAGGTGATACGACCCCGTTTGTCATTGATCAGTCAGGAAACGTTGGCGTTGGATCAAGCATTCCGACGGTCGCATTGGACGTTAACGGGTCTTTACGCGCGAATGGAAATTTGTCTTTTGCCAACAATGATCCTGTTTTTTCCTCAGGCAATAATCGGATCATGTTTTCAAGCACGACAACGCTATTGCCAAGCGGTTCATCCGCTGGTTTGCGAGTTGATGTCCAAAATAGCCGTTATTTCCAAGTTTATAATGCCGGTACCGGAGAAATTGCGGGGCATTTTACAACGAATGGCGAATTAGGGATCGGCACAAATGCACCTACCGGTCGTTTAGATGTCCGTGGCGATGAAGCACGCATTTGGACAGGAGCCGGAACAAATTCTAACGCGACGTCCTCCGGTGAACTTTATGTGGAAGGCGATTTAGAAGTTGATGGTGTCATTTATGGGGATGGGTCAGGAATTACGGGAATCACGAATGCCGGTGGTTGGACCGATGCGGGAACCTATGTCACCTTAACGACGTCGACAGATTTTGTCGGCATTGGAACAAGTGCCCCCCAATTGCCCTTTGTCGTCCAGCATGATTCAGGGATTCGATTAGCGGAAGCAGTTTATCAACGACAGCTTAATTTGATTCCTCCGAATGCTTCTGGTGGAGCCGCAAGCGTAATGTCTAATAGCGGTAACGGTATGAATATTGGGTTATCCGTTAACGGAGCGGTAAATGTTCTCACCAACGGGACCACGCGAATGACGGTTGATACTAACGGTAATCTTGGGGTGGGGACTACGTTAGCAACCGGTCGCCTGGATGTCAGAGGTGATGAAGCGAGGATTTGGACGGGAAGTGGGACCAATGATAATGCGACCTCAAGTGGTGAGTTGTATGTAGAAGGTGATCTCGAAGTGGATGGCGTGATTTATGGTGACGGAAGCGGCATCACCGGCATCACCAATGCCGGCGGATGGACCGATGCCGGAACGAAACTTTATCAGACGACGTTAACGGATCAAGTGGGGGTGGGGACGAGTTCAACGTCAGCGCTCTTACATGTCGAACAGACGGCTGCCGCGGACGCCTTCCGCGTCAATGATGCGGCGTCAGATACGACGCCTTTTGTTATTGATCAAAGCGGGAACGTGGGGATTGGGACAAGTCAGCCCACCAATCCTTTGCAAGTGAATGTCGGTGCCACCCCGTATTTTTTTGTGGGTTCTGGCGGCGGAACTTATGTCGGGTTGGATCTTCTTTTTTACCAGATTTTATCTCCGCGGATTGCTAATGAAAATACTACTTCTGGGGCAAATTTGAGAGTGATCGGAGGTGGGGCGGTCAATTCCTACTTAAGTTTACAATCGACTGAAGGAGTTGGGTCGAGTGACTATATCAATTTTCTGATTGGCAACAACGGAGCGACTGAGGCGATGAGAATTACTTCAAATGGGAACGTCGGTATAGGAACTAATTCTCCCACCGGTCGTTTAGATGTCCGCGGCGATGAAGCACGGGTTTGGACGGGAGCCGGAACAAATTCTAACGCGACGTCCTCCGGTGAACTTTATGTGGAAGGTGATTTGGAAGTTGATGGTGTCATTTATGGGGATGGCTCAGGGATTACGGGAATTACAAATGCAGGGGGCTGGACGGATGCCGGGACCAAGATTTATCAAACGGCGTTGACGGATCAGGTGGGCGTTGGGACGAGTTCAACGTCTGCAATGTTACAGGTTGAACAGGTAGCAGCAGCAGATGCCTTCCGTGTTAACGATGCCGCCGGAGATACGACACCGTTTGTGATTGATCAAAGTGGGAATGTGGGGGTCGGGACAACGACCTCAACTTATAATCTGACTGTTAACGGAGCCTATGATACGACGATCTATGTATCCGCTCCAGGTGCTGATGCGGCGCAGAAAATGAGCATCTGGCTGGATCAAAATGCGGCAGGTGGCTTTGGTTTGGTGGGGCAGTCTTATACGGCTGTTCCTCGCTTTTCAGTGACCTCGGGAGGGCCCAATGGTACTGAGCGACTCGTGGTCACCGGTGCAGGCAACGTTGGAATTGGCACGACCGCTCCGACTAACCTTCTATCGGTAGGATCTACATCTCAATTTGCGGTTAATTCTTCAGGTCAGGTCAATTTTAATTCCACGGGTTCGCTGACCGCCAATCAGCTGGACCTAGTGGCCAGTGGCGCGACGGCCACGATACGTAACGCAGGCTCGGGAGCGGCCAGCGTAGGCTTAACGGCTTCCGGTACCGGTTCGGTCATTCTTACGACCGGTGGCTCAGAACGCGCGCGGGTGGATTCTTCCGGAAATTTGGGGATTGGGACATCATCACCTTCAGGAAGACTTGACGTTGAAGGTGGGGATGTGTTTATCGGAACGGCGACGTTGGCCAATGCATCAGGTGGTGATGATTTATCGGTCAGTGGGAATTTGGAAGTGGATGGGGTGATTTATGGGGATGGGTCAGGAATTACGGGAATTACAAATGCAGGGGGCTGGACCGATGCCGGGACGAAAATTTATCAGACGACGTTAACGGATCAGGTGGGCGT
>CAYXGG010000013.1:0-49571 GCA_964464475.1 uncultured Planctomycetales bacterium
TTTATTTCGGCAAATTAATCAATCCGCGAGCGGAGTACTCTTTTAATTTCTCGATATATTTGGTTCGGTTCTGCTCAGCAAGCTGAAAAGCCAGGACCACTTTTTGAACGGCAGGTCCCATGGCCCCTTGTTTCTCTTCGGCCATCGCCTGTTGAAAGAATAATTCCGATTTATTTAAGAATAGAAGCTCTTCTTGTTGTTTAAGATTATTTTGCATGCTTTCCGCAAGCGCGTTCATCTTGCGGATGTCACGCAAGAAAAGCGCCGTCGCCACTAAATAAAAAGTAAACCCAACAATAAAACATTTCGCGGCAAAAGAAACAAGATCACTCAACTTCGCGTTCATGGCTCTTCCTCCCAGTTAATATCTCAAGGCGTTGACAGCGGTTGACGAGAATAGTGTTGATACTTCCGTCCCCACCCCTGCAGCGTCAATAATCCCCAAAGTATTCGACTACGGTCAAATTTCTTAGTGACGTGCTCTTGAATTAAGCTATCTACGGCTGTCTGATTAAAAAATTGGCCCACGATTCCTCCGCGCAAGGATTCCTGCACGTAATCACGCAAATCATGACTGATCCAGTCGGCGATCGGTGACGTCAGACCCTTTTTTTTACCCTTGATCAAGGAGGCGGGCAAGTACTTTCTCGCTAATCTTTTTAGAATTTTCTTAGTTTGAAAAAAATCAACCTTATGCTCGCTGGGTAAGCTCATCGCAAATTCTACAATACGGTGATCCAGAAAGGGTAACCGTGCTTCCAGAGAATGGGCCATGGTCATTCGGTCAACCTTACGCAAATGATCATTAAGCAAATACGTATTCAGATCGACATACATTAATTGATTTTTGCGGCTAAGTTTGGTCGCTTCGGCAAAAAAAGGCTCTGCAACCACAAAGGGTTGATGCCCTCTCAAAGCTTGCCAACATTCCGGATGAAAAAGTCGTTGTTGATCCTCCCCATTAGCCACCTCCCGCCAAGTGGTGTGTGCGCGAGCATATGGTAAATCGCGTCCTTTCATAAATTGCTTTAAACGGTAATCCAAACTAATACGTTGATGAGAAACCGGCAAGGACTGCGCTGCGCTCGTCAGAAATCCCAGCATCCAACCGGGTAGACGCTGAGTCAAATTCTGAAAATATTCCGCTTGATACGTAGGATAGCCGCCAAACAATTCGTCCCCGCCATCTCCGGTAAGAACGACTTTCAACTCCTGGCGCGCTGCCCGCGCCAACAAATACGTAGGGAAGTAACTCGCGTTCCCCAAGGGCTCATCAAAAGCCATAAAAATTTTCTCTAACAATTCTGGCGTAGGATTATCGAGCAGTGTCGTGCGCCAGTTGACGCCGATATGTTTTGCCGCCAGTTGAGCTTCAGGTAACTCGGAATAGCTTTTTTCTTTAAACCCGATAGAAAACGCCGTGACCGGTTCGCTCTGCGACTGAGCAGCCAAGGCGGTAATAATTCCGGAATCAATCCCGCCACTTAAAAAAGTTCCAATAGGAACATCCACTTTCATACGCAGGTTGATCGCGTCTTTAAGCAACCCTTCCAGCTGATCCACCGCTTCATCCAAAGTCTGACGACGTTCTGCTTCAACAGGAATCCGCCAATACTTTGATATTTGGCAAGCCTCTTGACTCACCACCATATAGCTGGCCGGCGGCAGTTGTTTGACTTCTTCAAAAATGGTGTCCGGTTCGCAAATATACCAATAGGCCAAATAATTAGAAATCGCTGGCAAACTAAAATTCAAATCAAACAAACGACTCGCAAAAATCGGCGTCAACTCAGAGGTAAAAAGAATTTGCTTGGCGTTACGCGCGTAATAAAGCGGTTTCTCTCCCATTCGATCTCGAGCCAAAAAAAGTTGTCGCTCTTTGTCATCCCAAACCGCGAAGGCAAACATACCATTTAGCAGTGCTAAGCATTTTTCTTTCTGGTCAATAAATGCGGTCAACAACACTTCCGTGTCGCTACGGGTTTTAAAAGAATATCCTTTACGGATGAATTCCTGGCGAAGCTGGTCGTGATTGTAAATTTCTCCATTAAAAACCAGCGTATAACGACCATCCGCCGAAGTCATCGGTTGATATCCGCCGGCCAAATCAATAATGGATAACCGACGCATGGCGAGGCCCACTTGGCCTTTTTGAAAGACACCTCCGGCATCAGGCCCGCGATGGGTCTGCAACGCATTTAGAGCAGTCAGTTGAGAAGTATTTAAGCTGGCGGAAGGATCAAAGGCGAGATGCGCAATGATGCCACACATAAGGCCTAACTTTTCTCGGGAGTAAACCCGAAAAATTGTGTCAATAATCTTAAGGCCAGATCCCGACCGAGCAGTCGCTTGGCCCAGTGAGCTTTTAATGCATTAAGCCCTACCACATAACAAATTTTGGGGTGGGAAGAAGCTAACACTCGAGCGATGACCTGGGCGACGCTCTCCGGATTCATCCCATAGCGGCTATGAATTCGTTTAACCACCTTGGCATAACGATCATTAAGCGCAGCATCTCCCTGATTCTGGTAATCGTTCCCCGTTTCATTAAAGCCCGTGTTGACGTTACCGGGCTGAATAATCGAACAACGAATGCCGCGATGGGCTAACTCTGCCGAGAGCGATTCATAAAACATTTCCAAACCCGCCTTGGACGCGGAATACAATGACGACATCGGAATGCCGACCTGAGCGGCAATCGAACTAACTCCGATAATTTTTCCTCCCTCGTTCATGAGCGGCAAGAAATCCCGGACCAATTTAATGTGCGACCCTAAATTAACATTCAAAACTGAATCAATCATCGCATCAGGAAGATATTCAACCGGGTACGCCGAATGCACCGCCGCGGTGATGACTACCGCATCCAGCTTACCGATATTATTTGATACCCAACGATACGCATCTCGAACCGATCCGGGAACTGCGATGTCCAACGGCAATACGGCAAACCGATCAGAACTGTAATTGATAAACACACCGGGCAGCTGGCTTAAGCGTTCTTGATTTTTGTCGGCGACAATAAGGCTATAATTCTGATCCAGCAACAGCTTGACTGTTTCCAGGCCGATACCGCTAGCGCCACCCACCATCAATACTGTTTTACCTTTTGTAGTCATACGGGCTCAATGGGTCAGAAAATAGTAAACAATACCACCGATAATAGAAAAAATGATCACCCATTTCGCGTAACGGATCATGCGGATGAGAAGTTTGGATTCTTCTAAGGTAAACATAAATAGTCGTTATTGACCTTTTCTCTTCCAATGATATTGAGGAAGTCAACCCGCCTGCCTTGGGCAGGTACCGCCTTCCTTACAATCTTTGGTAAGGAAAAGGCGTGTAAGCAAACTTTACAAGTAACCCCGATCGCTATCAAAAATCAGCTTCTGTTCAGGGGCGATTTTCTTTTTTCTTTTAAAAAGACTCGGGATGTTACGCATCGTCATTTCCTTGGAGACCAGCACTGTGTTCTTAAAAAACTTAAATCCCGAGATAGGTCTAATCCGGTAAAACATTAGCTCCTGCATCATGTTGCACGCCCCAATCATGCGAAAGAAGACGTTGTCCGGCCATTGCACGATCTTTTTGAACATCGGAATAAAACTCGGTGGGAATTTAACGAACAGCCAAAAAAGCGACGCCAGGTTCTTAAGTTCCTTCTGGTACGGTGTTTTCAGATTGATTTCCGTTGATTCCGCGATATGTTTTTCAATATCAAAGTTTGGATCAACAAACCCGTTACGCTTCGCGTAATCCACCATCGGCAATCCGGGAAAAAGCAAAAACGTGTTAGCGCGGGTATACGTTGATTTAAGACGCATGTTTAATTCAACCGTTTCAAACGCCTGATCAATCGTTTCTCCGGGCAAACCCAGCATATTGGTCGTCAACATCTTAATACCGCGCTCGCGCAACAAGCGAGCTCCCTCCACCATGTGTTCATTCTTAACTTTTTTTTGAATAACGACTTCGCGTAATTGTTCATTGCCGGACTCCAAGCCAATGGCCACTCCATACGCGCCCGCTTTCTTTAACAAATTCGCCGAATGTTCAACGACGGAATCATAGCGAATATTGGCCGAGAAAGGAACCCCGACCTCTTTAGGATACACTTCAGCAAACTCTTCCAGCCACTCATACGCGTTACGAATAAAAAACAAATCGTCGGAGAAATGAACGTGGCGTAAAGGATACCGTTCCTTAATATATTTTATTTCCGCCACCGCCCGCGGCACCGATTTTCTGCGCACATAATTACCTTTGCCCCGATACATCCCGCGAATCACAGGCTCATGGCAAAAGGTACACGGATACGGGCACCCCATACTGGCGATAAAACGCTTCATGGGAACATCTCTCAAGAATTCATATTTGTAATACAGTTCACGATCTGGAAAAGGCAATTCATCTAACGGCACCGGAGGTCGCATGTCATTTTTATGGATGACACCATCTTGGGTCTTAACCCATAAATTAAGAATCTTAGTTGGGTCTTTATCTGACTGCAAAGCGTTGCACAAATCTAGTGTAGCCAACTCACCTTCTCCCCGACAGATAAAATCCAGTCCCTCTTGATGAATGACTTCGGGAGAATAGGTTGGATGAGGCCCACCCATCAGAACCGGAATGTTAAATTTAGATTTGATGCGCTTGGCCAAAGAAAGCAACGAATGATGCACGCCGGTCAGCGCTGAGAGCGCGATCAGCTGCGGATTAATTTTGCGAATCGCTTCTCCCAGATCCGGAGTATGGGAGGTGAGTAGCAAATCCGTTTGGTGGCCGTTAGCTTTCAAGATTCCGGAAAGATTGGCCACGCCGATTGATTCCTGGATCCCGTTATTTTGGATAAAAAGCACTTTCATCTTGTACCTGTCCTTTGCCTTACGCGGCCCCCTGCGGGTGCGTCGATCGAGCCAGATTTCCACCGAAATAGTCCCGATACTCAAAGTCACCGGTGGACTTACCCAACAATTTCTTGGCTAATTCAATCGCAAAACGGATCGAGTGATCAGAATTGTTATACCAGAAAGCACCACAGCGACCCAACAAATGAATGCGCGCAGAAAACTTCCCAACCTGAGCCTTGGCAGCAGCAAAATGACGACTGTAATTTTTGTGATAAATCGGATAAGTGTCTTCAACAGGATTGATTTTAACGTCTTCGACATATTTTCGATCGTTCAAGAACGACATCTGCACGACTTCATCCAAAATATTTTCGGTATATTGCTGAGGATTAGACATATAAACCGGTTTAATTTGAGAATCCGTCAATTCACAAATAAAATTGTAATAGCCCCGATTACATGTATAGTCGGCAAATTCTTTCATACAAGTAATACGGCTAACCAATGAATCGCCCCGACTGACATAAATCCATTGCGAGCGATGATTCTTAACACCTTCCTCACGGCAAATCACATTATAAAACACCGTATTGAGATAATGCAGTTTCTGGTCCGCGCCAATGAGTTCCATCAAGTTATTCAAATTACCTGTCCAGATGAGCTGTCGGCAACCGACACTCACGCCCTGCTTAGTTTGCAGCTCAACTCCTTGAGCAGAACTCATTAAATGGGCCACAGAATCATTGACCCGCAATTCAAAGTTAGCAAAACCCTGGCAAAGAGCGAGCAATTTCTCATAAAATCCTCCGAACCCTCCCTGCTTTGGATAAAGAAACTTGGTATCAATTTTAGCTGGCAAAAGGACTGATTTAAGAATATCGAACAGCGTGTTAGACTTGATTCTCTTATCGATAACGGTACGGTTAATGCCGGTACTCGCCCAATCAGAATGGATGTCTTCCGGGTTCCAACGCAAAAACTTACCCGTATAGGGCGCAAAAAATATGTCATACAACGTCCGACCGTATTTGGAAATGACGTATTGCGGGAAAGACGCGAGATCATCGACTTTCCGTTCTTGCAACAAGTCCTGACAGCATTTCAAAGCAACGGGCAGCGGCATTTTAAATATTTCTTTGGTCTGCAACGGCCATTGAAAATATTTATTCAGAAAATGAACGGTCGTGGAACGAGGAATCGTCAATATTGATCCGGCCAAAACTTCACCAATAAAATCCAAAACCACCTTATCGTCCGTGTGAAAACGTTTCGGGCCCGTATCAAAAATATTGCCGTTATAGTCATAACTTTTGGCGAGTCCCCCGACCCGGCTATCACGCTCCAAGAGCAAGACCGAACTTCCCCCTTTAAGAAGCTGGTAGGCCGCTGTCAACCCACTGGGACCGGCTCCGACAATACAGAAATCATAAGATTTAGCCGGCACGAGACACCTCTTCCGCCCATGATTTCCTAAACCCGCGATATATCAACCCAACAAAAACAACCAGCACCAGCACGTTGGCGACTCCAACTAAAAATCGCAACGGACTATCCGGCCAATACTGAACTAACACCTGATGAACTCCCTGGGGGATAAAAACAGCCAAGAAATATCCGTTAGCTTTATAAACGGTAACGGGGTGCCCATCCACACTAGCTTTCCACTTTGGGCTATGCGGATACTTTAAGACTAACCAGCTATCCTGCTTAGCCTCAACCTCCAACCCCCACTGATCATGCTGATTGTTTTCTACTTTACGTAGAAACTCAGGCCGAGATAATGCGAGTGATAGAACACTGTTCACCGGACGGTAATCTTTCGGTAATGAAATGACCAACTGCCCTTTTTTAATATTCTGAACATCAAAAGAAAATGGCGCGACTAACTTTCCTTGGGCCACTCTCAAAGGAATACCATCTACCGCTAACTTTAAAGAATCGATATCATCCGTGAATATGCCGCTAGCAACGTATTCCGGAAAGGATACTGGCAACTTAAAACGATATTCAAGATACGATTCCCGAGGTAAAACTTCGGCCTCTTCCCATTTAAAAATAAATTCGCTTTGCTGCAATAAAGCAGGTGGCGTATTCAGCGTGGGCATTTTCGCTCGCAGAGCCGAGAAATCAGACAGAATATTAGTCACAGCGTCAATATTCCCATCCAGGGCAACCGTAGAATTTTCAAAACCTTGAGCCAGCATTTCGGTCAAGGCCTCGGCACCCCCCCAGAAAGCGCTCGGGACGAGCGTCAATAAGTTTTTATCTCGCCGGAAATATTCCTTAACCGGCTCAATTTGATACCAGTCTTTATAAGCGGCGGGAACGGGTTCATACATATTTCTTAAACGAAAAAACCGATCTAGCGGAGTATATTTATAAAATAAACCATAGTAATCTTGGGGCGTATTCATGCGCGGCTCAAGTTCAACCTCAGCAAAACGAGCGTACTGTCGCCACGGTAGCACCCGAGGATCTTGAAAATCCACAAATACCTCGCCTACTTCCGGCCGCAATCCCTGATAGGTCCTCGCAGCCAACGGATACTTTCCATAATTATCCAAACTAAAATAAACCACCAAAGCCAACATCTCGACACAGAGCAATACCACCAAAAACCCACTAAATGAAAACTTAAATAAGAACGGATGAGCTCTTTGCTGATTGGTATTTTTGAATGACAACAGCGCTGACAAGAAAACCAACAAAACTAAAATCACATAAAAATTAACCGGATGAGAGAACTTTTGAACCGCAAAAATAATACTACCAAGCAAAAAAACCTGGGTGATTAACGTTCTGGCACTTCCAGCCCCTAGAGAAAATGATTTATGGTTCTCTCCCACTCCTTCGTTGGCAGAAGAATAGTCAAAAAAAAGCTTTCGGCATTTCTCTATACCTAACGCAATTAATGGAAACAAAAAGCACGCTAACAGCAATATGGGCATATGCATACTGCGCAATAAAAACTTAAACGGATTGGTATAAGCGTTTACCCAGTGAACCCAAGAGAACCAATTCTTGGGGTGAGGGAAATGGGTACTCCACAAAAAAGTCAACACAAAAGCGATCCAAAAAACATGTCGCCGATGATCTGCTGAGAGAATTACGCCTAGAATCGCCCAAACAAACGCTGAAATACCGACAAACTGCCAAGAATACGCCCAATTATTAGACGAAAAATTAAAAACTTCTTCTGAATAATTTTCACCCTTCATTTTGTGTTGCAATCTCTCAAAATAACGCTGTGGATTCCATTTTCCATCCATTCGCCCTTTGGTTTCACCAATCCCAGATCCCGCCATGTAATAGTCTTCTGAGAGCGACTTATACATGAGCATGGATGGCGCGATGATCAACACGCACAACAAGCCTCCGATCGACAGGCGCAAAAGAGGAAGTAATTTGGTTTTCTTTTTTAGTTCACGGATTGGGGATTCTTTTTTATTTCGTCCCCAAACGACTTTCCAAAACAAACACGCTAACAGAAAAAAATGCACCGGCTGATAAAAATAGCCTAACCCCAGCAAAGGCGAGTTAGCGACCGCGATCGTAAACGCTAATGCCAAAGCTAAGAAATTACTCAACGAAAATCGCTCGATCAATTCCAGAATCAAATACATCAAGAGAGGAAAATACGCGTATAAATTGTTGGTTAAAATGCCTAACCAATACGGCACAGATAACAGCGTGTTGAGATAAAAGAGCGAGACCCAAATCGCGATCGGGTCTTTGCTGAACTTTCTGACCAATAGATACCCACCTAAAGTTCGAATCAACGCGCATAGCCCAAAGTAACCATAGGTGTACACGGCATGAAATCCGGCGCCGGGATCCTTAAAAAAAGGCGACAGTATCACATAAATGCCCGCTACCACAAAATTGACCAATGTATAGAGACCACAAGTCAAATGGTTATATGCGTAATTGATTTGATCATAACGATCAAAAAGCTGCGTTCCGTGAAAAAATTGGGAGGCTAAAATAAAAGTATTTTCGTAAGGAATTTGATAATCATGTTGGTGGATATAACTTTGGGTCCTTCTCAAGAAAAGCTCAGGGAAGAAAATCATGGAAGCCAACATCGAAGCCAGCCAGGCCCCAAGAATAATGCCGGCCGGAGACGAGCAACATTTTCGAATAGCACATTTATAATTCAATCTTCATCTCCTAATACACTCCCTGAGCCAAATTGGCCGATTCCGGCCACGGGGCGTTCAACGCTTTTTCAAAAGCCCCCTGACATTCGTGGGATATTCGCTGTTCAATCTGCAAAACTTCCGATGGTTGAATAATTGACTCCTGAAGTAGTTTCTGCTGGTAGGTTTTTACCGGACACCGCAACTGCCAATCTTCCACTTCTTTTTTAGTGCGATAGCCACGGTCGTAATCATACAGCGGGCCAACGTGTTCACGAAAACGGTAGGTTAAGAACTCCAAAAAAGTTGGCCCCTCACCTCTTCGGCAACGCTCGACAGCCTGCAGCACCGCGACATAAACAGCTTCAACATTATTGCCATCACATTGGAGGCTCGGCAGCTCCGGAAGGCGCACGCGTTCAAAAATCGGAGACGGCGGTTGACGGTCAATCAACGGAGTATGGGTTGAATATAAATTATTTTCACAAACAAAAACCACCGGCAATTTCTTCAGAACTGCAAAATTTAAACTTTCCGCGAAAGTCCCCTCTTCAATAGCCGCATCTCCAAACAAAGAGATCGCCACCCGTTGCGAATTGGCCAACCGAAAAGACAGCGTCGCGCCCACCGCCACCGGAATAAGTCCGGCCAAGATCGGGGACGAGAACATCCCCACTTCGGGCGCCGATAAATGAGCGGATCCGGCCCGACCACCGTTGCTGCCGGTCACCCGTCCACACAATTCCGCGAAAAACGCGTCCACATCCCCCCCCTTAGCTAAATAAGCGGCATGACACCGATGCGGCGCAAATAACTGGTCGTCGGGATGAAGCGCTGCGCAAATCCCCGTGGCCACCGCTTCCTGTCCAATAGATAAATGAGTGGGTGTGCGCATCTGCTGTTGAGCATATACTTCAACGATCTTCTCTTCCGCGCCGCGAATCAACAGCATCTTTTTTAATAAGTCAATCTTTTGAGTCGATGAAAGTAATGTAGCTAAATTCATAGTATTGAGAACCCAGAAATTTATAATCGGTTAACGATAATGATTCTTCCCGTGAGCCCGGTCTTTAACAAATCAAAAGCTTCATTAATTTGTTCTAACCGAAAACGATGCGTGATGAGTTGATCCAGCGGTAACACACCTTTGCGGTACTGGAGCGCGTAGCGGGGGAAATCACGCTGAGGAACGGTTTCCCCTCCCCACGTCCCCAGGATTCTTTTTCCTTTAATCAAATCAAACGGATGGATTTCGATTTTCTCATTCTTTCCCAAATTACCGGCAATGATGAGTTTCCCGCGATCATGCAACGACTCGAATGCCTTTTCCATAGCCGATTTCACGCCCGAGGCATCAATCCCAAAATCCAAGCCCAAGGGCACTATCCGATGAATTTCTTTTAACACATCTTTTTTTGAAGCATCAATACCATGGGTTGCCCCTAAACGACGAGCGAATGCCAATTTGTACGCTCCGATATCGACCGCAATAATCACCCGGCAGCCTTTGGCTTTCGCTGCCATGATAGCACTGGCCCCAACACCTCCTGATCCAAAAATGGCAATCGAGCTTCCCTTCGCCACGGATAATGAATTATTAATGATCCCCGCGCCCGTGGCCACCGCGCACCCCAGAATCGCCGCCACCTCAGAAGGAATTTTACGACTCAGCGGCGTTACTCGATTTTCGGACACGACCGAATAGTCACTAAAGGTGGTGACCCCGCCGGCATTAATGACCTTACCTCCGATGCGATAAGCACTCCGAATACCGTCCAGCCCATTCCCCTTGATCCAGGACAGGACGACGTAATCACCCCGTTTGACTTTCTTCACACCCGGTCCAATATCCACCACTTCCGCCGAGGCCTCATGACCAAGCAAATGCGGCAAATATTTGTCCGGACCTTTAAGTCCGATCATCTCATTCAGCTGAGCGCGACAGACACCACTGCAATAAATTTTTACCAGCAGCTGTCCCTTTTTTAATTTTGGAATCTCCACGTCTTCCAAAACCAGCGGAGCATTTAGTTGGTAGAGAATCGCAGCTTTAGTTTTCATGAAGGTATCGTTAAGGAATAAACCAATAGTAATCGCCCGTGTATCCGACTTCGCGAAAGAGTTTTTCCCATTCCGTAGTGCTCATATAGGTCAGGGCTGTCAGGTTCCACATGTCCATGCGTCGCTTCTCTTCTTCATTTCGGTAAGCATCCACCGTCAAAAACGCGTGGTTCCGACTGACGCGCTGAATCTCACGAATCGCATTTTTGCAATCATGCAAATCTAAATTGTGAATCGTGTTGATGGAAATAACCAAATCAAAAGATTTGTCCGCGAAAGGTAAGGCTTTGGCATCCGCAACCTGCAAAAACGGTTTGACATCAGATAAAGCCTGATCAATCGCGTAGCCCGAAACATCTACGCCCCGGACTGAGATGCCGGGAATCAACTCTCGAAAATCATGCAACATAAATCCCTTAGCACAGCCGACGTCCAAGATAGAACTTTGCGCGGTCAAGCCATAACGTTGCTGAAAGTCAGGCACCACGGGCTGCCAAAAACGCGGCTGATAGCTAAACCCTCCGTAGCCATACATTCGGTCTCCGTCAAAAAACTCTTGGCCGAACTGCCGAGCAATGCGACGAATTTCCGGACTGACCGTAGCCTGCCGCTCTTCCAGGTTACGTTTGGTGCGAGGATACTTCTCCAGCAAATTAATTTCTGACATATGTTTAAACCAGGTTTATGGCTTGCATCGTTTTAATATTGTAATAACGATTATCACGCATGGGATCTAAAACCAACTTTTGGTCAAAAGCGTTTTTTAAATCCTGAATCGCGTTTTCCACAGAAAATTTCGGCACAAAACCTAATTCACGTTTGATTTTCTCCGCGGAAACCGCGTAGGAACGTTTGTCATCCGAAGGAACCACTTCAATCCCAATTGAGGAATCCTGAAACACCTTCTTAACCATCAAAGCGATTTCGCCAACTTTATAATTCTGATAGCCAACATTAAAAATCTTACCGGCGATTTGAGCAGCGGGGTAAGTCAACGTCTGCACATAAAGATCAGTCATATCTTCAATATGCAAATTAGGACGCTGTTGTTCACCACCAAAAACTTTAATCTTTTTGTTGTAATAGGCGTGGCTCGTCAGAATATTAACCGTGAGATCTAATCTCAAGCGAGGAGAATACCCGCACACAGTTGCCGGCCTCAAAATCAGGACCACAAAATCTCGGGTTTGTTCCGCCAGCAAATACGCCTCGCATAAAGCCTTGTACTTTGAGTAGTCGGTCAGTGGCTCAAGCGATAATTCTTCAGTGACGTTCGGTTCTTGCTTAACACCATACACGCTTGAACTGGAAGCAAAAACAAAACGCTTTACTTTCTCTTGCTTGGCAATAGCTACCAGCGGCAAAAACGCATCGTAATTGATGGACTTACTCAGCGCCGGATTAAGCTCGTAGCTGGGATCATTGGAAATGCACGCTAGATGAATAATCGCATCTGTCCCCGGAATCTCTCGGCGAAGCAATTCAACGTCGCGTAAATCGCCTTTAATCAAAGTTAAGGCCGGATGTTGTTTAACTGCCGTCAAGACGTCTTGGCCATACATAAAAAGATCCAGGACTTTAACCTCATACCCTTGCGCCAACAATTTGGGGATCAAGACTGCGCCCACATATCCCGCGCCACCGGTCACAAAAATCTTTTTCATTCCCCTGTCCTCACCTTCACAAATTGTCGACGACACTCATCCGCCACTTCCTCAGGTGAAATCTCTTCCATGCAATAGCGATCATATTTGCAATGCGGCAAATAGCAAGGCAAGTGCGGACACTTAGATTTTGAGTGCAGTACAGTCATTTGCGGGACATTCATCATGCGCCAATAGTTGGTAGGACCGAAGAGTGTCACAACATTTTTTCCCAAACCTTGCGCGATAGCTTGACACAAAGAATCCCCAGTGACCAACAAGCTGCAACTATCAATCCAATTCGTGTATTTGTCCAGATTCTTAAAACCCTGTTGCCAACTAATCGAAAAATCATTTCTCAACATCTTCTCTAACTTTTCCCAATAAACTTTGGGCCAAGCTTTCGTTGGCCATTTAGGCCCGACCGCGTGATTAAATCCGATGTCGTGCGTTATTTTGACCCGAGAACGCGGTGGCAAGATGACTCCTTCGCCCTGCCAGCGCTCCCCTACCGCCTCAAAAAGAATTTCAAAAGAATTCTTCTTTATGCCTTTTTGGTTCTCCTGGCCGATTAATAAATAACGCGTTGATTTATTGACCGTCACCACATCATGCGCCGCATCATCAAAATAAAATCCGTAACGCTTTTTAGCTTTAAGCTGGCTAAAAAAAACGCAAATACCACTGTCCTTCTCTAAATTAATGACCAGATCAAAAGCCTGCTCACTCAACTGAGACATGACTTTGGAATCAAAAATTAATAACGAGTCAATATGCGGATTTTTGTACAATAATCGATGCGCCGCCCACGAAGTCACCCAGGTAACGTGGTCCTGCCTAAACAAATGCAGCAACGAAGTACACATTAAAACATCCCCTAAGCTCACCGTGGTCGAAATCCCCATGTCTAACACTTCGGAGAACCCGGTTTTAATGATCAGAATTCGTCTTGATTTACGAGAGGTATTATTATTCAAGGCCAGCAGACCGATTCTTTCCCAACGACGTTGGCGGCAGGGTAAAAAATGATACGACTAAGAAATTAGGCACGAGAACGGACATTACTCTTCAAACTTAATATCCACTGAGGTGTATCCGAATTTCTGAAGATGATTATTTTTGACTTTAACATCGCAGGGAATGCACGTTCCATAAAAAGCGCAGTCGCGATACACGTTCTCCAACCGTAAACCCACGTCCAGCATGTTACCTAAAACAAGCTCCTGGCGACGGGCGTACAAATCCGAATGACATCGATAGATCGAGCCGTCCGGACCGACCGGGAACACCGTATTTTTGCATTTGACGTTAGCGCGCAGTACCTGACCTTCACAAGCATCGGGATATTTATAATTCAGATAATTCTTGCCCTGCCATTTCCCCAAAAATTCTTTCGTGCGTAACTCAACCCCCTGCTTCTGAGCGTATTCGCGAATCGCCGCCAATTCTTCTGGATAGCCAGGATGATCGATATGGAAAATGCCGATACGCACAATTTCCTGCAATTCCTTGATGCGGTCTATCTGTTTTTTATAATCCGTCTGCCCTTTATGATAACTAACCCGAATCGTAGGGTAGGGCGCACCGCGCTGATTCCATTGTAAAGTCTTCAAACTTTTTAATCGCTCGAGGGTAACTTGGGGGGGCAAAGCGGTAAGAATATCAATTTTATGCCGTACGTTTTCCAAAATATCCCAAATACCTTTATGAATAAAGGGTTCTCCTCCCTGCAACGTGATGGGAATCCCTTCCGGAAGCTCAAGCCTGTTAAGCGCCTCAATCCATTCAAAAGCTTCTAATTCACGAAAGGCTTTGATATTAATAAACTGCTCGTTGTAATTAGTAATGCAATAGGGGCAAGTCAGGAAGCAGCGATTGGTCAGGTAAACACCAATGTAGTCCGTATCTGCGGGGACTTGTACCGGAGGAAGTTGTAGTTTGGCAATAGTCATGAAAATGAATCAGTTAAACATCTTTAGGTAAAATATTAGCCTAATCAATCAGGAAAGCAACCCCAAATTACTTATTTTTAGAGACGGTAAACGCTCTTCCTAACCTTTGGAGCAGGCCTCTATCTTCTTTGAAAAAAGGCCGTATGACTTTTGCGTCCCCCAATACTCATTAGCAAAAATTCAGATGAGTACTGGCTGCCTACCAATTCCATGATATATTCTTGACATGTTATTGGCTGTAAAGTTCGCCATTGAACGCTATTTGTATCAAAACACCTGGCTAAGGCATTACGTTCGCCAGGCGCTTCCCTACTTGACGTGGGCCTTACCGCACAACAAAAGCTTTTACGGCTTTAAACATTTCCTCAAAAGGCAAGACGGATTGTTTTTAGATGTCGGCGCGAATGATGGTATCTCAGCCCTAGGATTCGCGCAAATCTGCCGCCATTACCGGATATTTTCTATCGAAGCCAATCCCCTTCAGGAAAAGAAACTAAAACGCGTCAAACGTCGTCTTAAAAACTTTGATTTTCTTTTGGTAGCCGCAGGAAGCCGCGAAGCACAACTGACGTTGAGAATTCCCCAATTTAAGCAATACACCATGGATACCGCCGCCTCACTGCATCCGGAATACATCCAAGAAGTCATGACCAAAGAATTCTCGGCCGAAGACTATGCGGCCATCGCTTTTAAAGAAATATCGGTAGCGGTGATCCCCTTAGACAAGTTAAACCTTAACCCGGACATCATTAAAATTGATACGGAAGGCGCTGACGTGGAAGTCTTACGGGGGCTTAGGGAAACCATTGCGCGCTGCCGTCCGGTGATTACCTTTGAGTATTCCTTACCTATTAAAGACGGGGTCAGAGAATTTATGAATCAGCAACATTATTCCCTGTATGATTACACGCTGTCGCAAGACGCGTTTAGACCGCTTAATGACACCAACAATTTACTCAATGAATTCAAAAATCCGCAAAACTTATTTCTTATTCCCAATGAAAAAACCGCACACCTTCCACTGCAAACTTAAACCTTAGCCTGGTAATCACCGCTTTTGCCGCCTGATTTTTCGAGTAGTCTGGTTTCACTAATCACGATACCTTTATCCGCCCATTTCATCATATCGTAAACGGTCAAAGCTGCCACGCTAGCAGCAGTCAGGGCTTCCATCTCGACACCCGTTTGGCCCACACAAACGACTTCAGAACGAATCTGCAATTGTCGCTTACTCACAACGGGAAGGATCGTCATCTTCACTTTTTTTAACGCCAAGGGATGGCAATGCGGAATTAACGTTGGGGTCCATTTGGCCGCGAGGATGCCGGCAATTTTAGCCGCTTCCAGCACATCTCCCTTAGGAGATTCCTTTTTAAGAAGTGCCAAAAAAGCTTTGGAGGGTAACGTTACCACCGCTTGCGCGATCGCCACTCGCTTGGTGATTGACTTTTCGCTGATATCCACCATACCCTGAGATTGTGATTGCGACATAGACTAACCTTTCGTGTACTTTACCAGAGATTAATTTGAGGATTAGATGGGTTCACACCATTCTAAACTTTCCTTGCACTTTAGTCGTTCCAAGCGGTAGCCATCCGGGCACCCTGTTTGAGGCGCAAGCAATAGCTGACGACGATGCATATACCTGACCGAAGCCGGACAACAGGTTTTACTCCCCCGGGCATCACAGAGCACATTAAGCTGCTCATAGTAATGCTGACGGGATTCGGTTGCTTTTTGAGTTGAGACAAACTCCGGGATGTAAACCTTAGATGAGACTTCGTCAGCTTTTGGCGCTGATTCCCCTAGTCCAGGAATGAACAAGCTCAAATATAGCAGCAACAGAAAAATTTTGTTCATTTCAAGATCGCCTCCCGAAAAGAAATAGTGTGGATATTTCTTTCCTTCAGAAAATTCGCAAATTCTTTAGACAGTAAAATATTTCGTTCCATCTGTCGAGCTTGTAAACGGGAAAAACGAACTGAATCCTCGTCCCAGTCGTCTCCTGGATGGACCATCAATTCGCAAATATCACCTTTAAGTCCGCTCACATCTTTCTGAAAATTCTTTAACGTTGGGGCGTCACTTAACCCCGCTCCTCCAAAATCATCCACCCAACGGAACCGATCTCGCCAGACTGTTCGACATTCCTGCGACCAAAAATTTAACACCTGTTGCAATCGCTCCAACTGTGTATACAAAAGCTGAGCTTCCTCGTGAGGCGCTGGAGCCAGCGCTTGACAGTCCTGTCGCAACGGCACCCGAATCCACACACCCTTCCCAATGGCTTGAAAGAAACCTTCTCGAACTCCGGGAAGAATATGAACATGATTATGGCCATCAACATGCGTGGGTTGTCCAAATTGATCCACAAATAAAGAAAGCTGTGCGGCAAACTCTTGAGCCACTTCACCGGGATCAATCATTCCTTTCAAAACTCTAGCCAGCAAATCAAATTTACTCCAAAAATTCCCTTGGCTATCGACCAACGTCTTAAAGCCAGCGACTAAGGGACGCCCGGCGGTTAAATTAACATGTAAACCACAGGATAATTTCATAAAACTCTTTTTATGCTTAATGATATCCGACCATCCACCCTGATTGACGATCACCGAAGTGCTTGTTAACAGCCCGCCTTTAGCCGCCTGTAAAATGCCCCGATTTCGAGCGGCGTCAATCCCCGCATCGTCAGCATTAATGATCAACCGCATCTTCATTCTCCATCCCGAACTATTTTCTTTCGACTTTCTTTCTTGAACGCGTGCAAGCGTTTACTTTCCAGCATTTTTTCTTTGGCACGCTTAGAACGCTTTCTTTTTTGGCGACGGATTTTCTCAACGCGATCGCGTTCTTGCGCAACAAACCCTTTTTGCAAAACCTCAATCTTGTTTGCCAATAACCGGCGAGCCAGAAATCTATTCAGTCCCTGACTGCGCGCCTGCTGACATTTAACCTGCACGCCCGTGGGACGATGTTTAAGGCAAACGCACGTCGCGACCTTATTGACATTTTGCCCTCCCGGTCCAGAAGAACGGATGAAAATTTCTTCGATATCCTCATCCCGAATGCCTAGGGTCTGAAAACGAATTCGCAAATCATTATGTTTTTGTGCCGAAACAACGCTTAAATCCGACATATTCGTAAACTACCTATTTCTGGCATACAATAGCGCGGCCCACTGTTTTCCTCGACAAATTCTTAAACAACGCAACGAAGAACCGGCGAAAGCACGCCGTACTTTCCCCAAATTATCCAAAGAAATCCCCGACAAAGCCAAAAACTGGCCTTTAGCCACCAAACGTATTAAATGACGTTTGTGTTTGATTAATTCCTGACTAATTAAATTCGCGGCGACATAATCAAATGGCTGCGATGATCTAAAATCGTTCAAACCAACAGCCTCCAAATATTTAAAGCGTACACCATTCAATTTCGCGTTAGCCCTGGCCACTGGAACACACAACGGGTCAATATCAATCGCCCAAAGCTCTCTGGCCCCGTGATGAGCCGCTACAAAGGAAAGAATTCCGGTACCGGTACCGATATCCAAGAATTTTCCAAACCGGCCGCCAGACCTCTCAATCAATTCCGCCATAAACCGAGTTGTTTCGTGCAAACCCGTACCAAAAGCTGTGGCCGTATCAATTAAAATCACTTTTTGCCTTTTTACGCGGTATTTCTTTCGTTGCCAGGCCGGGACTACGTCAATTGATTTAGTAAATCGAAATGGTTTAAAATCTCTTTTCCAAGCGTCTCGCCAGTGAGTTCGCAATAAAGTTCTTATTTTCACCTTGATCCCTTTAAGCTGGGCGGCTTGAATTTTTCTCCGCAATCGTTCGGCCATCCGCAAAGCACTAAAATACGTTCCTACGGCGATTCGGCCATCTTCTTGATGAAAAGTAATTTCCGTTAAAGGGATGCATACGTTAATTAATAGTTCCTGTAATAAGTTCGCCACGAAGGGAGTATCTCGAGCGACTACAGCAAACTCATAAATTTTGCGGGAGTGATGTCCAATCGGCATAGCGGCAATAGATTATCTTTAGAATTAAAGTAAGTCAATAACGCGCCAGGAATAAAAAAACCCTGGGGCTTGTTTACAAGCCCCAGGGCTTTCATCACCTCATCTATGATAAGGACAACAGGTTTTACTTACCGCCGGCTCTCACGACGTTTTGCGCCTGTTCTCCCTTGTCTCCTTTCACAATATCAAATTCCACTTCTTGGCCTTCATCGAGGGTCTTATAGCCATCCCCTTTGACCGCCGAATAATGGACAAACACATCGCTACCATTTTCAGGGGTAATGAAACCATAACCTTTTTGATTATTAAACCATTTTACTTTTCCCTTAACCATTGCTGTGATCCTCCTTCTACCTTGCCGTGTTGGTGGCCAGGCCTTGACGATTGTTGCACGAAGTTAGATAGCAACAAAAGAAAAAAAACCGTCGCTGGGCAAGCAAAGCTGTCCAACAACGGTTCTCAAATCTTTGTTTAAGCAATCTAACTGCTTCATCCTGACGAAAGTATATCCCTGAGGATTTCTGGTGTCAAATTTTTTTAAAAAATTATGGCGGGCTAAAAATTATTGACGCAAGCTACGCATTCTAGGGTGCAAAATGCGGTCCCCTCCGGACTTTTTGGCTTTATACATCACTTCATCGGCCTTCGCGATCAAATCTCTGGAAGTAGAAATGCCTTTTTCTGGAAAGCCGCAAATACCGATACTGAGCGCATTATGAATTTGGTCCTGCCGTAAGTATTGTGTCATCCCCAATTGGAAATATTTCTGAATGCGCAGCGCGGCGACCACCGCCTGCTCCGGCTTGGTTTCCGGCAAAATCACCAAAAACTCATCCCCCCCATAGCGACCTACAACATCGGAACGTCGGACATTCTGTTTGATGATTTTAGCTGCGTGTTGAATCATTTGGTCACCTTTCTGGTGACCAAATTGATCATTCACCCACTTAAAGTGATCGACATCGATCATCAAACAAGATAATTCCTGGCCATGTCGCTTCGCGCGAGAAATTTCTTGCTCCAACCGCTCTTCAATAGCTTCATGATTCCACAAACCGGTCAAGCTATCGACCTGTGCCATTTTTCTTAAATATTTTTCCAGCTTCTTTTGTTGGGTAATATCAAAGAGCGTAATCACCGTAGTTAGAGAACGCCCCTTTCCTTTAAAAAGCACACCCACCTGCTTTTGTACATCGCCCACTTTGGCTCTCGCCAACTTTAATTTGTATTCTTCGGTTGCAGGCGCCCCATCGATCATAATAGCCAAAAACTCACTTAGCATTTCTTGAAAAAATTTCAGCGCGTAAAATTGCTGATACCAGCTAGTCATTTTCGCCAGACTATTCGTACCTGAAAGAGCATAAGCACTGGCGTTTGCCGCCAAGATTCGACAAGAAACAAAACTTTCTAAAAGTGCCGCGGGATGATTAATTAAATATTCGCGTGCATTCTGAATTTTGGCTTTCTGTATTTGGGTTAGCAATTCTTGCAAAGGAGAATATTCGACCAGCAGCGACGCTACCGGCGAGCGTTCAAACCCTAATGAGGCATAATCAGAAGCGACAATCATTTTATTAACGGTCTTCGGCATGTATTTACCTATCTAATCGGGTTATTCGAAGAATATACTTACCCCCTAAGTGCTCTAAATCTTCCACTTTAAATCTATCCGCCGCAATCCGCTTAAGATCATTGATTGCGGTAATCTTAACAATGGCATACGTGACGGGTTGAGATAACAAGAAATTCAACAGTTTTGGTTCAGAATTCAAATATGGGATGGGATGGGGACTGAAGAAACCAGAACCATTTAAATCCATAACCGCCGTTTTGCGATCCGTGTAGAACCGCACCCCTCGAACATAAAATTTACTGCATATAATCGTAGAGTCGGATTGATCGATTTTCTTAAAAATGTCAGTAATATCCCGACACGACACCCAAGGTTCCGCGTTGGCTTTACCTAAAAAAAGCATAATAAGCACACACAACGTAACACCGGCATGCGCAATGATAGCAGCACCCCAGCGCTTGGTTAAACTGGTCCAGAAAATTATCGCACCTAAAGCCAACGCCGCGATTCCAAAAACAATGACCCCCAAGGGTTCAGGAATCATGGATTGATACACGTTAAGCGCGATCGGTGCCGCCACCGCCGCCCCGACTAAGATCACCCCCATTAACATCGTGACGACTTGAAATACTTTAGGAATTGAATTTTTAGATTTTTCTAAGACATCATCTAAATAATAACCAATAAATATTGCTATAGCCGGAAATGCCGGAAAAATATAGCTGGCCAGTTTTGAGTGCGCCACCTGCATTATCAGAAAGACAAGCATGATCCAACAAACCAGAAATCCCCAAGATTGAGAGTCTTTCTGATCTTTCCAGTTCTGCCAACCCCGATGAATAGCCGGAAACAACAAAAAGCACCAAGGCAGCATCCCCGCCCACATCAAAGCCGGATAAAAATACCAGGTATTGCTTTTTTCGTGCTCCGCATCATAAATACGGCGGACATGCACATTCCCCCAATACTCGCTAATAAATTCCTGACCATACCAATGAATCATTAAGACATGCCAAGGAACCGCAATCGCGGCCCAAAGCGCCATTCCCCAAAAAGTGGCCCACGTCTTCCAGTAATCCATTTTTTTCTGGGAGAATAAGAACACCATCAGCGGTGCCAGAGGGAAAATGATACCCAGAATACCTTTTGTCAAAACCGCTAACCCCGAAAACACAAAACCCCACACAATGCTCAAATTTCTTTTCTCAGGGAATTTGTAGCCTCGCCAAAAAAAACCTAAAGAAATCACGACCCACACTGAGAAAATCATATCGGTCAACACCGCACGCGACAACGCCAAATAAATGAAACTACTGCCCAATACCAAAGCAGAGAAGAACGCCGTTCGCTTTCGATGAAACATCATCCAGGCGATCCAGTAAGTCACCAAAACGCCCAGGATGCCAAACGCTGCCGGCCAAAATCGCGCGGCAAAAGAATTTAGCCCCATATATTTAATAGCCAACGCAAATAACCAATACGATAAAATAGGTTTCTCAAATTGTGGTTCGTCAAAGATATAAGGAGTCAGCCAACTTTGATGCGCGAGCATTTCCTTAGCGGATTGGATATAGAAAACTTCATCCGGATGAGTCAAACTAACAATCCCGTTCCCCCACATCAAAACAAAATAAGCAAAAACCAACAACAACGATAAATTCTTAATATGCGATTGGTTAAACATGACTTCGATTCTCCTCCATGAACTCTTCAAATGAAACAAAATCTAAACCCTTGCCTCTGATCTGCTTTGCCAGCAAGGGAATCGTGGCTACGGTTTCACTGCGATCACCGCCCTCCCGAGAGAAAACGCCACCGCTATCATGAAACAGTATAATATCTCCCCCTCTTGCTTTTTGACTCAAATATTTGGAGACTGCCGCTGCATTAAAATTAACCCAATCCTTTGAATTAAGCGACCACAGCAAAATATCATATCCCATCTGTTTAATTTTCTCTTTTTCGCTAGGACGCAACCAAGCTTTGGGGGGGCGAAAAACTTTGGTAGTGACTCCGGTAATTTCGCGAATGACATGCTCGGTATATTTTACTTCTTCCTCGAGCTCTTCCAGCGTGTAATACAACAACACACTATGCGCGTAACCATGATTACCAATGGTATGCCCTTCGGCAAGAACGCGACGGGCAATGTCTGGATATTTCTGGACATGATGACCAATCATAAAAAAAACCGCTTTAATGTTGGCTTTTTTTAAAGCATCTAAGATAAGCGGTGTCCAGATGGGAGATGGCCCATCATCAAAAGTCAACAGAACTTTATTCTTGTTAAGGTGTCCACGGAAGATGGTATCTCGCCTCGTGAGTATGGCCTGATCAAAGAAAATACAAAAACAAACCACCACCGCCACAGTAACCAGCAATCCGCCCAAAACGCACCAAAACCACAAAGCAGACTCCTCCCCGTTTATTTCTTGCCCTGGCCGGCCACGGCCGCCATGGCTTTGGCGACTTCGTCCGGATCACCTAAATAATATTTCTTCAAAGGCCGCAATTGCTGATCCAATTCATACACAAGTGGCATGCCCGTAGGAATGTTATATTCTAGAATTTCTTCTTCAGTCATATTATCTAAGTGCTTGACCAAAGCTCGTAGACTATTACCATGCGCAGCTATCAAAACTTTCTTGCCGGATTTGATTTCCGGAACGATGACCTGACTCCAATAGGGGATAAAACGCTTAACAGTGGAATCCAAGCTTTCGGTCAAAGGAAGCTCTGCAGCCGGAATCTGGCGGTATCGCGGATCACGACCAGGACAACGCTCATCAGATGTGTCTAATGCTGGAGGAACGACAGCATAGCTGCGTCGCCAAATCTTGACTTGTTCCTCACCATACTTTTGCGCTGTTTCTGACTTATTGAGGCCTTGGAGAGCACCATAATGGCGTTCATTCAGTTTCCAAGAACGAACAACCGGTATCCACAACAAATCCATTTCATCGGTAATCAGCCACAGCGTGCGGATAGCTCTTTTTAATACTGACGTAAAGGCGAGATCAAACGTGTATCCTTCTTTTTTTAAGACTTGCCCGGCGCGACGAGCCTCTTCCTTCCCTTTATCCGAGAGATCCACATCTGTCCATCCGGTAAAACGATTTTCTTTGTTCCAAATGCTTTCTCCATGCCTGACTAAAACAACCTTGATACTTTGCATGACTCCCCTCCTTAAAATTGTCCACGACTAAAAACTGTCACATTTTACCTAAAAAAAAAGCGAGGTAAATAGAATATTGACCTTTTCTCTAATAAAAACAAGGTGGAAGTCAACCCGCCTGCCCGTCTCGCCGATGGCGAGCCGAGGCGGACCGGCGAGTCAGGTACCGCCTTTTCCCAAGATAGAAAAGGCCTGCCCAATGGCCAGTAATCAACAATACAAATAACAAAAAACGCGCATCCTCTTTTTTATTTATTCTAGAGAAGATGCGCGTGAATAGAACTTATTGAATATACGTACTGGCGCGACGGGTTTTTTCTATAGTCGTACGCTTTTGTCTAGGCTTTTTGACCTTTTCGGGAGCGTGATGTTTAATCCAATCCAAAGCGTATTTGCTCAGCCAGTCTTCAGCCGCTTTTTCGTAACCAATGTCATATCCGGCTTTTTCGCTTTCCAACCACAAGTGTCGATTGATTTCCTCCACCACCTCTTTGACTTCTAATAGATACCGCAAATCACCGTTAGTTTTCTCAGCCATACGCCGGCCCCCTTTTTTGCTTTTGAGCTTAGCCCATTTGCCTTCATTAAGAACGTCTTAATAAACCAGCGAAATAAGCTTTTTGTTGGCTACTTAATGGTGCGCTCCTGGATGTTTTGCTGAAGTAATGGCCGTATTCTAAAGCAAGCCCCCAAACGTTGTCAACGTCTAAATAAAAACTTGACAATCAAAGTGCCTCAAGTATACTGGCACTCTTACTTAGAAAGGAAGTTAACTATGAAAACTTGTGTTATCTGCGCTAAAGGATCCATCCCGGGAAATAAATATGTGCGTCGGGGTGCCCGCAAACTACACGGCGGTGCCGGTTCCAAAGTTACAGGGAAAACCTTGCGTCGTTTCTTCCCGAACTTACAGCGAGTTAAAATTATTATCGCTGGCACAGTGGGAAGAGAATGGGTCTGTACCAGCTGCATTCAGGCCGGAAAAATCGTTAAAGCTTAAGAAATATTTTGGCTGGCAGTTGATCCTGCCAGCCGCCCTTCAGCAACAACAGGACTCTCCCGAAAATCTTTAAGTTTCAAAACTACCTGGGCGTCACCGCTCCAATCATCCGTGGAAATGCTGTAGGCTACGTCCACGATCTGTCCCATCTTTAAGAAATCTTTTAATTTAGCCATACCAAAGCCGACTACCGGTAAAGTCACCCGTCCGTCGGTTACCCAAAATTTTAAAGTTTCCTTGCCCATCACCTGCGGGACATTTTTAACCTTAACTCCGCGGGTACAAAAAACTGCCGAGGGATTTCCCTCTCCATGAGGCTCCAAACTATCAATAATTCTCGCCAGATCCAAAGAAATGGACGCTAACGGTATTTCCGCATCAATCGTTAAGGCTGGCAATAGTGTCTCCATAGTTAAGGCCTCTCGAGCAAACTGATTGATGACGTCACGAAACTCGTTAATTTTTTCAGAACGGATAGTTAAACCCGCCGCCATTTTATGGCCACCAAAATGCTCAAGCGTGTCAGAACAGGCTTGAAAGGCTTCAAAAATATGAAACCCATCAATCGATCGCGCTGATCCCGTCCCCACTTCGCCCTCCGAGCTAATCACCACCGCCGGTCGATAATACCGATCCACCAAACGGGCGGCCACGATGCCTAAAACACCTTTATGCCAACCAGGCTTGTGCAAAACAATCACTTTATGTTCTTTAAAATTAACCTCTCGCTCCACCAAATTTAAGGCTTCCTGAACAATATCATTCTGCGTCTTCTGCCGTAGACTATTATGTTCCTCTAGACTTCTGGCCAGCTGAGTTGCCTGAGCATAATCTTTACTCAAAAGTAGATCCAACGACTCCCGCGCAGAACCCATACGTCCGGTCGCATTAAGCCGAGGCCCTAAAATAAACCCCACGTAATGCGACCTAAATTTTTTATCCTTTAATTTGGCCATTTCGAGCAAAGCTTGCAGCCCAACATTCTTCGTCTGGCTGATTAAGGGTAAACCGCACTTTACAAAGATACGATTTTCACCGCGCAAAGGTGCCACGTCCGCGATCGTACCAATCGCCGCCAAATCTAAAAACTCTTCGGGAAGTTGTCCCAGCGTCGCCTGATAAAGCTTACAAGCCAACCCAACCGAAGCGAGACCTTTAAAAGGATAGGAGCAATCGGGGCGCTTAGGGTTGACAATAGCATGTGCGGCAGGCAAACGTCCCTCTGCCGTTTCATGATGATCTAAAACAATCACGTCAATAGCTTGGGCGTTAAGTGCGTCAATAGCCTCAAAAGCACTAATACCGCAATCCACCGCAATCAATAACGATACTCCCTGCTCTTTAGCGTTTAACGCAATCGCGACGTTCAATCCATATCCTTCGGTCATACGGTGGGGAATATAATTAACATTAGCGATACCCAAACGATCAAGAATCCCCTTCAAAATAACTGATGAGGTGACACCGTCGACATCATAATCACCAAAGATCAGAACCTTTTCTCCTCTGTCCCGCGCCAGTTGCAAGCGCGCCACGGCCCGATCCATATCTTTGAGCAACATCGGATCATGCAGTGAAGCAAGATCGCCCCAAAGAAATTGCCGGGCATCGGCAACAGCTTCAACGTGTCGATTGATTAATAATTGCGCAACAATGGGATGAATCTTGAGAGCGTCGCTTAAAGCGACTTGCCTTTGGGGAGAGGGGGCCGTGATATTCCAACGTTTACCGGGCATAACGACCTACCTTTTCTTAACGACACCATTTATTTTTCACATCTTATCAGGAGCGCTGACCCCTAAGATATTGAGCCCCACGCCTAACACCACTTTGGTGGCTTGACTCAGACCTAAACGCTGTTGGGTCAAAAGTGTTTCCTCAGAAAGGATACGATGCTTATCATAAAATCGATGAAAAGCCGTGGCCAAACCTTGCAAATAGTCGACCAAACCATACGGTTCAAGCTGCACAGAACAATTAATCAACATTTCCGGAAATTGGCCAAGCGTTTTTATCAAAGCCAGTTCTTCCTCCTGATTAAGCAACGCAAAATCAGCGGTGGCCGGAGTCAAACTCTGTTCACGCGCGGTATCCAAAATGCTACTGATACGCGCGTGTGCGTATTGCACGTAATAAACCGGATTCTCGGGGGTTTGCTTTTTAGCCAACTCCAAATCAAACTCCAGGTGGGCCTTAATGTGCCTCATCAGAAAGAAAAATCGTCCCGCGTCCACCCCGACTTCGTCCATGACTTCTTGCAGACTAATGTATTGGCCTCGCCGGGTGGACATGGACAATTCTTGTCCATCACGAAAAATCGTTGCCAATTGAACAATCAAAACGACCAACTGATCAGGATTATAACCCAAAGCGGCGACCGCGGCCTTTAAACGGGGAATGTACCCATGATGATCCGGGCCCCACATATTAATGACCAAGTCAAAACCCCGTTGAAATTTATTCTGATGATAAACAATGTCCGGCGCGAGATAAGTAAAACTACCATCACTTTTCTTAACGACTCGGTCTTTATCATCGCCAAATTTAGTGGATTGCAGCCACGCCGCGCCGTCCTGATCATACACAAACCCACGCTGTCGCAAGAAATCCACCATTTCCTGAGTCTTTGCGGCCGTAGCCACCACCGACTGATGCGACCAAACATCAAATTGCACGCCAAAATCACTTAATTCTTTTTTGATGATACTCAATAAAAAATTACCGGCATATTGTGATGCGACCGTCGGATCCATACTCTTAATTTGTTCAACGCTGGTAATGTGACGAATACCCATAAAATCACGAGCCATATCTTTAATATAATCCCCTTGATAGTTATCTTCGGGGAAATCAAAAGACTCTCCCAGGATCTGCCGAGCTCGGTCTCTGACGGAACGACCCAGGATATTGATCTGGTTCCCTTCATCATTGACGTAAAACTCTTTGGTAACAGCATGTCCGGTAAATTTAAGGATATTGGCCAACGCATCCCCCACGGCGGCTTGACGCGCGTGCGCGACACTTAAAGGACCTGTCGGATTGGCACTCACAAACTCTATCTGCACTTTCTTATTTTGACCAAAGTTAGATCGCCCAAAATCCCGGCCATCGCGATGAATAGCTGCGACCACTTGCTGCCAAACCGCGTTAGAAAAAAAGAAATTCAGGAAACCCGGACGTTTCAGTTCAATTTTAACTACCGGACTGTCCGGGTAGCCGACGACAAGTTTTTTTTCTAAAAGGACCTTTAACTGCTCTCCTAACTCCAAAGGATTTTTCTTTAATAATCCGGCTAGTCGCATAGCCATATTACAGGCCAAATCACCGTGCTGCCGATCTTGTGGAATTTCCAAAGTAACTCCCGGAACAATACCAGAGAAACCCGGCAATTCATTGACAGCTTGAGTGACTGCGGTCGCAATTTTATTTCTGACGTCAATTAACATAACTGATCACATTATTTGTTTCTCTGAAACTTAGACAAATTTGGGTAGATTGCCCTACGAGGAAAAACACCGGGCCCCTTCCCCACCATCGGTGGGGAAGGGGCCCTCAAAACCCTACCACTTCACCTTAGGCGCATCCTGCCACAGGTGTTCCAGCCCATAAAATTCTCGAGATTCGCCCTCAAAAACGTGCGTCACGACATCCCCCAAATCCAGCAAGGCCCAAGAAGAAACATTAACCCCCTGTTTGTACCTTACCTTAACCCCTAATTTGGAAAGACCTTCTTCAACGCCGTTGATCACGGCAGCAACTTGACGATCACTAGACGCAGAGCAAATAACAAAATAATCACAGAAATTGACCAGTTTGCGCATATCGAGGATAACAATCTCCTCGGCCTTTTTATCATCCGCAAAACCAGCAATCAGCTGAGCAACTTTTTTTGAAGTTAGACGAAGCTTTGTTGGTACCAGAGGAAAACCTTTAATTTACTGCCCTTTGCCAAAAACAATTAAGGAAGTCAATATTTAGACCTTTAACTGACACCAAAAGGCTTCATAATGACTTCCTCAATGACTTTAATAGTAAAAGGCCAACAACGTTAATAATTAAACCCGCTCAGGATTACTTTTTGAGCTTGGCCGCTTGATCCTTGGAGAGAACTCTCCAGCACTCATGTCCGCCATTTTTTGACTTGGTTACGGCGAAGAAACGACCGGACTTTTCTTTGACGGTGAATTCAGTAGATTTAAATTTGGATTTGGTCTTAACATCGTAGAATTCGAGTTCTGGCATCTTTTAACTCCTTACAGTACCTTGTTGATGTTTGTTCTTCCGGCAGCAAAATTTTATTCTGTTGCCGGCCCACCCCTGAGCGTTAATTTGTGCTTCAGTCTAACCAAGTTTAATTTTTTTGTCAAATTAAAAATGGCTTTTATCCACCTTTTTTTGACAAGTGTATCTCCGGGAGCCCAATTACTTATCCGACGGAAAATGACTAAGCACCCAGCAAACTAGTTAATTTTCTTTCCTGGTCACCCGTCAGGGGACCCACCACCGACAGGTTCAGGCGTTGTTCTTGAATGACAACGCTCGCAATCTCTCGTAACGCATCTTTCTTCACTTTCTCAACCTCCGCCACAACTTCCTCAATAGTACGCACCCGATTACGGACCATCGTTGATTCCCCGACCCAAAACATTTGATCCAGCGTATCCTCAAGGCCTAACAACATCTGACCCAACAAATAATCTCTCGCCCGCTTAAACTCACTTTGAGTCACCCCATCTCGTTTAATTTTCTTCAGTTCCTTAAGAATCAATTCAACAGCCGGAACAATTTTCTTATTATCCACCCCGGCACGAATCAAAAGCATTCCCGTATCCTTCAAGAATTTAGTGGAACTTGAAATAGAGTACGCCAACCCTCGCTTTTCACGTACCTGATCAAATAACCGACTGGACATATTGCCCCCCAGTACAATATTCAACAAAGCCAAAGCGTACTTTTCTTTATGATCATAATTCAGACCAAACATCCCCAGAGCCAGATGCATTTGTTCAATATCTTTCTTTTGTAATCGGGATTTAGGCGCTTCTTGATCGTTCCTGGCCCGACGAAAACTTTGTGGATTTCGCGGCACCATCGCCCCCATTTTAGCCTCAACCATTTTCACTAATTTGCCATGATCTAGCTGACCACAAGCAGCCACGACGACATTACCAGAAAAATAATGATCCTGATGAAAAGCTACGAGATCTTCCGATTGCATTTGTCCAACCGTTTCCATCGAACCAGCCAAATTCTTACCCAAAGGATGATTAGGCCACATCAATTCATCCAGCAATTCCAGCACGTAGTATTGGGGCAAATCATGATACATTTTAATTTCTTCCAAAATAACGCCACGCTCTTTTTCCACATCTTTTTTATCAATCAACGGACCGGTAACCATGTCCGCCAAGATATCAAAAGTTTTTGCCAGATGTTTAGCCGGAATCTTAGCAAAATAACACGTTTGCTCTTCCGCCGTAAATGCATTTAGCGTTCCCCCGACACCTTCAATTTTTTCTTTGATCTGCTCGCAGGAATAATGTTTGCTGCCCTTAAAAAGAATATGTTCTAAAAAATGCGCGACTCCCTTATTACGATCAGTCTCATGCCTGCCTCCGGAACCGATCCATAACCCCAAAGCAGCACTTTCCCGGTCCTTCATCGGACAGGAAACGACTCTCAAACCATTGGACAAATCTGAACGTTGATACATATCACCCTCGATTTTTAACCGCGCTGACCATCTGTTTGACGAAGCGCGCGACTTGATTAACTAACTCTTTTTTTCCACGATAGCGGTCTATTTCTTTAATGATAGCGCTCCCCACAATCACCCCATCCGCCACTTGGGCAATCTCGCGAGCTTGCCGAGCGTTACCAATACCAAATCCGACGCAAATGGGTTTGCGGGTGACCCGCTTAGCGGCCCGAATATTTCCAAAAACCTCCTGCGCTGAAAAATTTTTAGCTCCGGTGACTCCGGTTAAAGACACATAGTAAATGAAACCTGTCGCCGCCTGGACAATTTTCTTTACCCGCGAATGGGTCGTCGTTGGCGCTAAGAAGAAAACCGTTGAAAAATTAACTGACTTAGCGTTGGCAATAAGCTCGCCCGCCTCTTCGGGAGGCAAATCCGGAATAATGACACCATCCACCCCCGCCCGCGAGGCCGCATCGACAAATTTCTTAACTCCAAAACGATGAACGGGGTTGTAATACGTCATTAACGCGATCGGAATCTGCGATCGCGTTCTGATTTTTCTCACCAAATCAAGAATCTTGGCAAGTGTAACTCCCCGCTCCAAAGCGGCCTGCGAGGAAGCCTGAATGGTTGGTCCATCGGCCATGGGGTCAGAAAAAGGCACACCCAGCTCGACCAAGTCTACGCCCGCCTGTTCAAAAGCCAATACTAATTCATACGTTTTCTCTAAGGAAGGATTGCCGGCGGTCACAAAAGCCAAAAAGGCTTTCTGTTTTGTGGCGGCTAATTGCTTAAAAGCACGTTCAATTCTGTTCATCATTAATAATCCGTTAGCAATTGCTTAATAGTTCCGACATCTTTATCTCCACGCCCGGAAAGACAAACAATGACCGTAGCGTTCTTTTTAACTCGACGCGCCAATTTTTCCAAATAAGCAATCGCATGCGAAGTCTCCAACGCGGGAATAATTCCTTCCAAGCGCGATAACAATTTCAATCCCTGAATCGCTTCCTGATCATTGACCGCAACATACTCCGCTCTCCCGATACGATGATAATAAGCGTGCTCAGGCCCTACGCCCGGATAATCCAATCCCGCGGCCACGGAATGCGCGATGCTGACTTGTCCATCCCGATCCTGCAGGAGCATGCTTTTGCTGCCGTGTAACACTCCGGGAGCTCCTCCGCCGATCGCCGCAGAATGCTGACCGGAATGCAACCCATGCCCCGCCGCTTCCACCCCAATAATTTTTACAGCGCGATCCTCAAAAAACGCATGAAAAAGCCCCATCGCATTGCTGCCGCCCCCAACGCAAGCCACCAGATAATCAGGTAGCTTCCCTTGCGCTTTTAAAAATTGCTGTCGAGCTTCACGTCCAATCACCGATTGAAAATCCCGAACCATAACCGGATAAGGATGCATACCCGCAACAGAACCAATAATATAGAAAGTATTTCTCACGTTAGTGACCCAATCGCGAATTGCTTCGTTCATGGCGTCTTTGAGCGTTTTTGATCCGCTGGTAACGGGATGAACCTTAGCCCCCATCAATTTCATGCGAAACACATTCAAGGCCTGACGCTCTACGTCCTCAGCTCCCATATAAATTTCGCAGGGCATGCCAAAAAGCGCCGCCGCCGTGGCCGTCGCCACCCCATGCTGACCGGCTCCCGTCTCCGCGATAATCCGAGTCTTGCCCATTTTCCGGGCAATCAAAATTTGGCCTAGAGTATTGTTAATTTTATGCGCTCCGGTATGCAGCAAATCTTCGCGTTTTAAAAACACCTGCAGACGCCTTAAATGCGCGCTTAATCGCTTGGCATAATATAACCGCGTTGGCCGTCCCGCGTATTCACGCAAATAAAATTGAAACTCCTGCTGAAATTTTCGGTCCTTACGCAGGCTAAAATAAACTTTTTCTAATTCTTCCACAACCGACATCAGCGTTTCCGGAACAAATTTCCCGCCAAATTCGCCAAAATAACCCTTTTTATTCGGAATACTCATTTTAAAACCTCATACTCAACCATCGTCATGGCGGTATCTCCAAAACCCACCGCTCCATTGATACGCAACGGAATCTTCTGGTCACTGGCATCAAACCAAACCTGGTATTTCTCAGGATTACTTTTTAAATAATAAGCATCCCACAGTTTTCCGCCACTCTTTAATTTCGTAAGCTTATCAACGTTCATGACCAAATTTTGAGTAGGCAACGTGATTTTAATCGCATCACCCACTTTAAACATTCCCTCCCGACGCTGACGATAAATGAAGCAATAAATATTGTCGATATGGCCTGACTTCTGGATTAATTGTTCTTCAACTTTATTTTTGACCTTCTTGACAATCGAAACCACGCCCTCTTGGCTGTAATCCTCGGTTATTTTTTCTTTCTTACCAAAAATATTGATATCGCGTTCAACAACGACTGGATAAAAGGTCTGGGGATCTGCGTAAATATTCTCCTGGTCATAGAAATTTAACCCCGACGCTTCAAACGTGATTAAAAACAATTCTTGTTGTTCGTAGATCACCGGACCTTTAAAAGTAAGGACAGCCGTCCCGGCTCTCATGCCGACCTTCTTGATGGCATACGTAATTTTTTCAGGTAAAGGCAATTCGATTTCCCCCATAGCCACTTTAGGGAGTAGCAGCAGTATAGTTAGAATGATGACTATGAGCTTGTTTGCCATGGTTATTGAAGCCGAGCAAATTCTTCCGGGGTGACCAAAAATTCTTTTAAGAAACCTCTACGCCAACGATAAACAAAGAAATAAGCGGGTAACCGTAAAGGATTGACCCATTGATCTAACGCCAAGTGCGTTGTGCACCCAATCGCCAGTCCCCACCAAAAAGGTCCCAAATTAAACTGTACCAGAGCCCACCAAAAGATGATCCACCCTTCATACGAGTGAAAAACTAACGTTAGTTTACCGCCACGCTCCTTCTCGCAATAATCAAATAATTCCCGAGAGGTGAAAAAGAGTTTCTTCTTGTAGGCCCAAAAGTCAAAAAAATGATCAATATCAATAAAGATACCGCTTAAGAAACAAATGATCGTTCCTGATGTCGATTCGGTGACCGCATAGAATGCCGCGCTGGTAACCGCAGACGCCAACGCGTGATGGGAAGGCTTCATCGCAATCAGCTATTATCGTAATCTTTCAAAAACTGCTCCAAAAGCCGGGCGCCTTGAACTAATTTCTCAATTTCACAATACTCATCCGTAGTATGGGCCGTGCCCTTAGTACCGTACCCGGTCGCAAACGCAGGTATTCCTTGTTTTTTGAAAAAGGAAATGACCGTGGCCCCTTCAGAGCCGCGCACGTCCGCGTGAATCTTTAACTTTTTGGCCGTATTCACGTAGGTCTTTACCAACGGATCATTGGCGCTAATTTCATAAGGCAACTGCCAGTCATCAATAACAACCTTAAAATTCTTGGTTTCCGTGCGGATGATTGTCTTGACTTCATTCATGATGCGATGCGGATTCATGCCCGGTAGATAGCGCATGTCCAGCGCGAACTCACAAGAGTCAGCCACCATATTGACTTTATCGCCTCCGGAAATCTTGCCAATGTTTTTGGTTGGAGGACGCAGAATCGGATGCTTCTTAAACTTAAACTGATGGTCGATCAGTTTTTTGATAATTCGAGAAGCAACTTCAATGGCGTTAACACCGCGCCAGTTATAAGCAGCGTGAGCCTTTTTGCCAAAAATCGTCACGCGGCAATGGATGAGTCCTTTTTGACAAATAATCGTATAGAATTCATCAGAATCAAGAATCAGGGCGTTTTTAGGGCGCAAAATTTTCTTTTCCAACAACGGTTTAATACCCCAGTGGCTGCCGGTTTCTTCATCTGCCGTGGCCGCAAAAATAATATCGCGCTTAAAACGTACGCCATCCTCCACCACACTATGCAGCACTTCCATATTCACCGCTAGGTTAGCTTTATCATCACTGGCACCCCGGCCGAAAATTTTACCACCCACGACTTTACCGCTTAAAGGATGATATTTCCAACCGGTACCAAAAGGCACGGTGTCATAATGCGGAGTGAGTAAAAGCGCCTCTTTGGCGGCTTTAGCTCGCGGCCAAGTACCTTTTAAGGTATAAACCAAATTCGGACGATGCGGTTTAAACGTATATATTTTTAACTCCATCCCCAGTGGAGCCATATTTTTCTTAACGTATTCCGCGACCTTGATTTCATTACCTGGGGGATTTTGGGAATCAATTTGAATACTACGGCAAATAATTTCTAACAAGCGCTTTTTATTGATCATTTAAAAAACTCCTCGGCTTTATTCAGGCTAGTGGCCCGCTTATAATCATCCAGGTCAATAATGACTAACTGGGGACGCTCTTTAAGCCAACGCTGGATCTTGGGTAAATGGTCTTTAATGTTTCGGAAAGCCAAAAACTTAAACGGGGTATTGCACTGTGGGCAATTTACGGCATCCAACTTCACCCCTAAATGCTGGCAATAACCGCATTGGCCGGACAGGTCGCCACAAACAAGCAACTGATTTTTGATTTCTTCAGCGTCTAAGTATTTATAAATCCGCAACAATTTCTCAGCCATAGGGCGGCATTATAGCACAGGCGATGAAAAGGGCGGCCCAAAAATGTCAGAAAATTACAGTAAGGGCCGCCCCCAAGCCTTCCCCACTCCCAACGCGAGAATCCCAAAACAAAAACCCCTTTCGAAATATTCGAAAGGGGCAATCTTGATAAGGATGAGTTCAGGGCCGATAAGGTGAGGATGTCAACTCCTCGTCTTCGGCAACCCAGCCACCATGTTGTTCTTTGCCAGCTTTCTCGCGCGTTATCGCCCAGCACTTCTTGGGCCTCGAAGGCATTAACAATTTAGGTCTGTAGGCTTTGCGTCCCCGAGTTTCCCCGGGTTTACCTTTATCGGCTTGCTTTAAATATAACATACTATCCAAGCCAGGCAAGATACCTAAACTGATTATCTGCAGACACTTACAAAATATTATTTTTATATCGATTAACTATCCACGCCACCCCAAGAATTATCCCCATATTAATCACCATTAAGGGCGTCGCAGGTAAATCATAACGAAAAGAACACTCTAATCCCAAAACCACCGCCACCACAGCTAATAACGGAGACACCCATAAAACCGATTTCACGCTTTTAACTAACCCCATAGCCGCCAATGGCGGCAGCAATAAACAACCAAATAAGAAAATAACACCTGAATTCCTAACAAAAACTGCCATGGCCAACCCCAAAGAGAAAAAGAACAAAAAATTCCATCGCTGGACGCTAACCCCCAAGACACGACTCGTTTCCGGGTCAAAACTAGCGGCCAAAATCCTTTTCAAAAACAACACATTAACCAAAAGAATCAAACATGAAATGGCCAATATCAAAACAACATCAGCATCTCGGACATACAACAAATTCCCTTCGATCAAATCTATTCCGGAAGATTCAAGAAGCGGACTTTTAGCAACCACTAAAAACAATAAAGCCGTTGCCAAAACATAAACGGCACCGATGGTTGCCTCGCGAGAAAATATTTTATCATCAGAATTTCTTCCCAGGACCAAGACAGCCGCCGCGCACAGAATGGCGGAAAAAATATTCGGGTTTACCCCAACCGCTAAACCCAAAACCGCGCCTAAAGCAGCGACTTGGCACAACGCGATCCCCACAAAAACAATCCGACGCCAAACCACCAAAACGCCCAAAAAAGCCAGAACAGTGCTGGAAAAAATTCCAGCCAGTAAAGCGTTTAACAGAAAAGATTCAGTCAATATCGCCATCACTCTGCTCCTACCGAAACGACCAAACGGCCCCTCACCTGCTCAACAAATAATCTCGTATTAAATAATTCGGCCATCCGCTCTCCATTCGCCAACTGATCGGGGTTCAAAATAACCAGCGATCCCTGCGGCTGCAGCAAGGCAATCTTACGAGCATGATTCAAAACCAACGGCAAATAATGCGTAACGAGCACAATCGCAATCCCCAGCTGCTGATTAATGTTATCCAGCAACCTCATGATTTGAGTTTCCCCCTCCAAATCCAAATCATTCGTTGGCTCATCAAGTAGTAAAATCTGTGGCTGCGAAACCAGTGCCCGGGCGATCAAAACCCGCTGTTTCTGCCCTTCTGATAAGTTTCGGTAAGCTTGCCCTGCTAACGAAGCAAGCCCCATTAGATTGAGAATTTCTTCCACTTTATCAGTATCGCGGACACTCACCCTCCCCAAAAGACCTTGTAAAGGTAGCCGCCCCATCAGAACGACTTCATTAACCGTAAAAGGAAACAACGGATCCAAATACTGACGCTGCTTAACATATCCAAAGCGGACATTGGCAGAGACCTTTCGTTCACCGACCTGAGGAGAGATAAGACCTAATATCGTGCGAAGGAGTGTCGTTTTTCCCGAACCATTTGGGCCAATGATACCTAAATAATCTCCAGAGTGAATGTCGAAATCAATTTTCTTCAAAACCGATGTTGAGTGATATCCTACACCCACATTATTTAGCGACACAAGCTTCATCATGTGCTCCTTTATTCTGGGGCCCAACATATTTTGAACCTCCAGGATTTAGTTACATTCCGGCCAAAACTTTTTTTATTAAATTTACATTATTTTCCAAATTTTCTAAATACGTACTGGCCTCCGGGTTCCCCCCCACAAAATTTGACAAACGAACTACCGGAACCTGCGCATTCCGCGTAAAGAAATCAATGGGGCCATTCGGGTAATATCTTTCCGCGATCAAAACTTTCACCTCTTCTGATTTTGCTTGGGAAACCAAATCCTGCAAATGCGCGGCAGACGGTGGGATTCCAGGCTTTAACTCCAACTGACCGATGATGCGCAAACCAAAAGTTTCACAAAAATAATCCCAGGATTCATGAAACTGTACCACCGGAGTTCCTTGATAAGCACGCATTTCTTCCACTAAACGCCCATAGACCGCTTCGACCCTCTGCCAATAACGATTTTTATTGGCCGTGTAATAACTTTCCCCTTCCGGATCAATGCGAGTAAGCCCATTACCGATATTCTCGATCATCTGTCGCACATTCTCGAGGGTCCACCAATAATGTGGATTACCATGCGGGTGGACATCACCCATGGAACCATCAATTTTCCCCTCTGGGACATGTAAGGGATGAATTCCTTTGGAAGCATCTACATAACCAATGGCCCCGGCCCTCACCTTTGAATTACGGGCTGCGTCCAGCAACGCCGGCATCCAGGCATCAAGCTCCATCCCGGTAACCACAACCAAATCAGCTTTTTGAATTTTCGCCACGAAACTAGGGCGCGGATCAATTGAGTGCAAATCATTTTTACCTTGGGTCAAAGGGTCAACCTTGACCCTATCACCGCCAATCTCCTTCACAAAATCAGCCAAATCCAAGGTTGATGTCACGACCCTCAACGGCTCCCCGGCTAAAGCCATGGGCTGGCCGGAAAAGAATCCGGCCAGCCCCAACATAATAGCTAATAAATAATTTCGCATCACCAATCTCCTTTAGTCCTGCAACCGATGTGAATGTGGGCCAATTCCCCAAATTACTTGTAAAAAAATAGTATTATCTGGATCTGGTTCAGAAATTTGTTCCAAATGGCGATACTGTACCCGAGCTAATAAGGATTCGGTAAAATGGTACGTAACAAACGCCGATGAGGCCCAGGAATGGTTTTGATCATCAACCGGAGTCTCACTCCAATCATACCGAGCGCCCAAACTCCAATTCTTATCGAGAGCAAAACTCAAGAGAGAATACGCGCCAAATGGATACCGCTCCTGTTCTCCATCTTGGTCGGGAATTCCAATAGAGTCAATCCTGGCCGTCAGGACTTCATTTTGCCATCGCAGTTTACGGTAGCTATCATCAAAGCGATAGGTGAGCGAGACATCCGCACCTTGTAACGTTGTACTATTCTTCTCATCCCAGGCCCGAGAATAACCGATGCTGGTATCAAAATTGTCAGAAAATGGCACGTTAAGCGAAGTACGATGCACCAGCAAACGCCCATTCCAATCAATGAGGTTATCCCCTTCAACATCCTTGCCATTATAAAACCCAATACCTGACTTGATATACCAGTCCCAAGGATTAGGAATTAAAAAATTAAGGTTTACCCCATCATCATTCCACGATTCTTCACCTAAGAAATTCTCTAAAACTAACGGTTTATCCACAAACGACCAAGTATGCGCATGCACCGGGTTAAGTTTTCCAAAACCGATAAACTTACGCCCTAGTTCAGCTTGAGCGTTGAACGGTAAGTCCAAGAAAGAAATATAACCTTCCTCCAACGCGACTTCGGTTTCAACTTCATTATTATCTTTGTATTCTTGCTCCCAAGCGACGGTGGCATCCCCCTTAATATTCGGATAAAGATAACCGCCAATAACCAATTCTGACTCGTCCATCCTTATCTTTCCTTCATTAGTATCGCCCTTAGTCCCTAAATTCGACTGAATATTGGCAATGACACTGATATCGGGCAAGGACTTCAATTTATCAGCTGCAGGTAACCGCGATTGACTAGGAACTCCCGATGTTGTTTCGTCAACCTTACCTTCCAGATCACGAATCCGCGCTTCGTAAGTTGCTTTCTCCTCTTCATGATTTCTAATTTCTGTTTGTTGAGCGGTCACCTTGTTTTCTAATGATTTAACTCGCTCACCCATTGTTGATAATTCCTGACGAAGGGCCTTTAATTCATCTAAAACTTGCGCTTCATCCAAAGCAAAAATTAAATTGGGATTTAAAAATTGAAAACACATACAAAAAACAGCTACACCTTTATGAATACGACACATAACTATCCTCCTAAATATTGATCGACCTAACCAACGTGGAGCACGGTCGGCCACTGATTTTCCAATGCCATCGGCATCAGCAGAAAGCAGCAAAATTAATAATCAAGATTTGAATTTTAGGAGAAAAGCGGTGGTGCTCTTGGGAAGGAAACAGATGATTGAAATCTAAAGAACTTATATTCAAGCAGAAGAATTACGGCATAAAGCAAAATTAAGGTGACACAGAGCTTAACAATGCAAGGCCCAATTTCCAGGGGTAGGTGCCCTAAAATCTGCACCGGACAAGTTTCATGAGAATCGGTCGCATGGAATAAGTCATCGGTGTGGTTATGAACAAACCCCGCACATGCACCGAAGGCCAGCGCCGCTAAAAGCAACCATCTAAAAATAATTTGTCGAGAAGTAATAAATTTCATACTGTTTCACAATTTGCAACATAGTTGCAAGCTGATTAATCTACCGAAAAGCTCAATTGTTGTCAATACATTTTCCCGGAGTCAAATTTTAAATATTGATCCCAGTACTGAAACAGCGCTTTGGTCGCACGAATGTCCCCCACGCAATAGCGCGCGATATCCTGAAAACGTCCCTCATGATACATACTTCTGACCTGTAACCCATCAACCCCTTCTTCTTTGGGGCTAGGGATATTAAAAGCCCGGCACCATAAATGCAAACTAAATTTGCGCCGCAGCGCGTCATAGAACGTCAATTGATCCGCTAAATCCACATGTTCCTTAAACGCATAACGATACGGCATCAGATTACGACTAGGTTTAACGTTCAACATCGCAGATCGCAACATAAGGTAGGGACAATCAAATACCCGCCCATTAAACGTGACATAGGTCGCGTATTTTTTCATCACGTTCCAGAAATACCCTAAGATTTCTTTTTCTGTTCCGGACACGAAGCTAATCTCACCCTCAACAAACTTTTCCGCGGCCTGGCCGTTGTTTTGATAAAAGACAAATCCCTTCTCTGACTCGGCCTCCAGCATCCCGATCGCCACGACTTCACCTGTCAAAGGATACAGACTGGTACTTAACTTGGCGTCCTCTTTTTCTTCCGGTGACTTCGCGAATTTAAGAAAATATTCCTGCGAAACCGGGTCGAGGGCGTCAAAATCTTTTCCGACCGTCTCTATATCAAAAATGATCGTAGCCATAAAATCTCCTCAAGCGACGGACTGAACCGCTGCAAAAAAAGCCTGCATCTTCAAATAGTCTTTTTTGCCGGGCGTTTTCTCAACGCCACTCGAGACATCCACCGCGTAGGGCCGAACACTGCGGATCGCTTCCGCGACATTATCCGGCGTCAAACCACCCGAAAGAATGATCGGTCGATTGAATTTCTTTCCCTGGATCAATTCCCAGTTAAATACTTTTCCAGTCCCACCGAATTGATCTTCCTGATAAGCGTCAAAAAGAAACGCCGCGCTGTTAAAACCGTCCGCATCACTGCCGCGAAAACGTTCACCGATTCGAAACGCTTTAATCACCTGATATTTCTTAAATCGCCGACAATAGGTGGCATCTTCATCACCATGGAATTGCAACGTTCTCAACCCAGCCAAATCCGCAATATCCATGACCGCGCCTTCTTTCAAATTCACAAAAACCCCCACCGCTGATACGAAAGGCGGCAATTGAGCAATGATCTTCTGCGCTTTATAAGGAGAAATATACCGTGGACTTTTCTTATGAAAAACAAACCCTAACGCCGAGGCGCCGAAGTTGACCGCGTTGATCGCGTCCTCTTCGTTGGTAATACCGCAAATCTTAACTTTGACCATACATCACATCCTTTACTTTCTTTCCGATATCCGGCGCGCGCAAAAACGACTCCCCAATCAAGACGGCCTGCGCTCCAAGTTCAGCTAATTGTTGAATCTCCTGATGCGTTTTGATCCCACTTTCGGCAACAATCGTCTTCCCTTTAGGAATTTGCGGAATAAGTTTCTCACAAGTCGCCAGGGACACTTTAAGTGTCTTCAAATTACGATTATTTATTCCAATAATATCCGCTTTCAATTTTAAAGCGCGCTCCAACTCCGCTTCATCATGCACTTCAACCAAACAATCCAGATCAAGGCGAGAAGCCACTGCCATTAAATGCTTCAATTGAGCGTCCGTTAAGATCGCGACGATCAACAAAACCGCGCTCGAGCCATAATAAAACGTCTCGTAAATTTGGCCCTCATCAATAATAAAATCCTTGGTCAATACCGGGAGATTATAATCATCCGTGACTTTGCGGACAAAAATCGGCTTGCCTAAAAAAAACTTATCCTCCGTCAAAACAGAAAAAGCCGCCGCACCACTTTGTTCATAAATCCTCGCGATACCGGTTAAATCAAAAGATCGACGCAGCAATCCCGCCGAAGGAGAGGCTTTTTTAATTTCGGCAATTAAGTTGATCTGTCCAGGCCGAGAAATCATTTTCTTAAACAAGCGATAACGCGTGAACTCTTCGCCTTCCAGCTTCTTTTTTAAACCGGCAAAAAAGGCCTTCTTGGTTTTAAGAAGGCCACGTTTATAATCGACGATTTTGGCCAGAAAATCTTCCACGTCCGCACTCCTTGTGACATCAACGGTTGGCGTTGGTGTAATCCTTTAGCGCTTCCAGTTTATCCCAAGCCAATCCGGCATCAATAACCTGGTTAGCAAGCTTAATCCCTTCCTCAATAGTTTTCGCTTTTTGAGCGACATACAAACCGCAAGCCGCGTTTAAAACGACAATATCCCGATGAGGACCCTTCTTGCCTTTCAATACATCTTGGGCGATTTTCGCGTTGTCCTTGATATCGCCCCCCACGAGGTCCTCCGGGCGAGCCAACGGAATCTTATAGTCCTTGGGATTAACTTCATAATCAACAATTTTAGCGCCATTAAATTCACTGACGAACGTCACGCCGCAGGTCGTAACCTCATCCAAGCCATCGGCACCGTGCAGCACCATCGCACGCTTGAGTCCTAAATTCTTAAGCACTTCTGCCATTGGAATAATCAAATTGCGGCTATACACTCCCATCATCTGGTGAGTCGCGCCAGCGGGATTAGTTAACGGGCCCAAAACATTAAAAATCGTCTCGACCCCCAACTCTTTACGAATAGCGGCGACGTTTTTCATCGCCGGATGCAATTTCTGAGCAAAAAGAAACGTAATCCCTACCTCATCAAGAATCTCGCTTAACAAATCCTGATCAGCATCGAGATTAACGCCCAGCGCCTCTAACAAATCAGCGCTGCCGCATTTGCTGGAAACCGACCGGTTGCCGTGCTTAGCCACCGCGACTTTGTTGGCCGCAATCACAAACGCTGCGATTGTTGAAATATTAAAAGTATTCTTTTTATCTCCGCCTGTCCCGCAAGTATCCAAGACAACATCATGATAGGTATTGATGCGGATCACAAACCGACGCATAATCCGCGCGGCCGCCGTGATTTCATCGACCGTTGGGCCCTTTTCCCTTAAGGCCAACAGAAATGAAGCAATATCATCTTTCGACTCTTTCCCGGACATAATGGACAGCATGGTCTTTTCCATTTCCGCGGGTGTCAGAGCGAGCTTGTCTTTAAGTTTTTTAATAATGGCTTTCATTTAAGTTTAAGAAAATTATTGAGTAATTGTTTACCGGCTTTAGTTAAAATTGACTCCGGATGAAACTGCACCCCCCACAACGGCAATTTGCGATGGCGCACCCCCATAATTTCATTGTCTTTGGTCCAAGCCGTAAGGAGCAAATCCCTCGGCATACTTTTCCGTTCAATGACTAAAGAATGGTAGCGCGTCGCATCAAATGGCTGCGGCAAGGATTTAAACAAATCCTTCCCATCGTGAAAAATCTGCGATGTCTTGCCATGCATCAGTTGCTTGGCTCCGACTATTTTCCCGCCAAAAGCATAACCGATGGCTTGGTGCCCCAAACAAACGCCCAAAATCGGAACCTCACCGGAAAGTTCTTTGATGATATCCACCGAAACGCCCGCGTCTTCCGGGCGACCCGGGCCGGGTGAAATGACGATCCGTTCCGGCTTCATTTTCTTAATATCAGCGATCGTTAACGCGTCATTACGAAACACCTGCAAATTCGCCTTCAGCTCGCCAAAATACTGGACGAGATTGTAGGTGAAGGAATCGTAATTGTCGATCATGAGAATCATAAATAAACCTAAACAGTGTCAAGGGTTAAGAGTCAAGTGTCAACGTATCTTAACTCTTAACACTTTTCACTTAACACTCTCTATTCTTTCTCCCTATAAATCTTCGCCCCAATTTGAGTCAGTTTTTGGTCGAGATTCTCATACCCGCGTTCAAGGTGATAAATACGATGAATATCCGTTCGCCCTTTTGCGGCCATGCCGGCAATCACCAAAGCCGCCGATGCGCGCAAATCCGATGCCATGACCGGCGCGCCGTAAAGCTTTTTAATCCCCTCAACGATCGCGTTGCTGCCCTCGCGCCGGATATTGGCCCCCATACGATTTAGTTCTGCGATATGAATGAACCGATCCGGATAAACTTTGTCAGTAATAATGCTCACGCCCGGCGTCATGGCCATGAGCGTCATAAACTGAGCCTGTAAATCAGTTGGAAATCCCGGATAGGGAAACGTCGTGATGCTGGTCGGCCTTAAATGCTTAACGACTTTAACTCGAATCAAATTATGTTCTTTATCAAACCGGACCCCAGCCTCTTCCAGCTTATCGATGACCGCTAATAAATGCGTGTAATTAATGTCCCGCACGGTTAAGTTGCACCGCAGCGCGGCGGCTAGGGCAAGATACGTCCCAGCCTCAATCCGGTCTGAGCTGACTTTAAAGGTGGCGCCATGCAATTTTTTAACGCCCTGAATAATCAATTGTGGCGTGCCTTTGCCTTTGATTTTCGCACCCAAAGCGATTAAAAAATTAGCCAAATCTTCAATTTCGGGTTCGCATGCCGCCGACTCAATAATGGTCTCGCCTTGCGCCAAAGTCGCCGCCATCATGACATTCGCCGTGGCTAACACCGATGACCCAAAAACTCCACCTAAATACATGTGGCTGCCTTTAAGCTTTCGCGCCGTCGCGAGAATATATCCACCCTCAAAATCGACTTTTGTACCCAACGCTTTAATGCCCTTGATGTGCAAATCCACCGGACGAATACCAATTACACACCCACCAGGTAAAGAGACTTTCGCTTTGCCTAACTTGGCGAGCAAAGGACCCAATACACAAAAAGAACCGCGCATCGTAGAGACCAGTTTGTATTCCGCAACGTGATTCAGCTCGCCTTTTTGCGATATCACAATTTCATCTTTGCCCATGTCCACGGTTTTACCTAACGACTTTAACAACTTAAGCATCGTCAATGTATCGCGCAAACGGGGAACATTCTTTAAAACAATTTCTTCATCCGTCAACAACGTCGCTGCTAAAATCGGCAACGCCGCGTTTTTGGAACCACTCACGCGGATTTCACCTTTAATAGGATGACCGCCTTCAATGACTAATTTTTCCATAGTTATCTTTTACGCACGGTTAAAAAACGATCTTTAAGATTTAAATCTTGAGTTATCACGACCGGCATCCAAGAAGGTTGTTCGGCAAAAAGCTGTTGGATCGCCGCGGCCTGACCATCGCCAAATTCCGCCAGAACGATTCCCTCCGGCCGCAAATGATTTGCGGCCTCCGCAGCTAAACGACGATAAAAATCCAGCCCATCTACTCCTCCATCCAGCGCCGTCAACGGTTCTTGCCGGACATCCGAAGGTAGTGTCGCGATGTGCGGCCGAGGGATGTACGGCGGATTGGAAATAATCACATCAAATCGCTCCTGGACCTTCCCTAACGCTGATAAAAAATCGCCTTGCAGCCACTGAATTCGGTGCGAGACGAAATTGATTCTAGCATTCTCCTTGGCCAAATCAAGGCAGCTTTGGGAAATATCCACCGACGTGATTTGGGCGAAGGGCAACTCTTTGGCCAACGTAATGGCAATATTACCGGATCCGCTTCCTAAGTCCAAAACATCACACGAGCCTGACAGCGAGCGACCATACGTTACCGCTCGCTCGACCAGCAGTTCTGTTTCCGGACGAGGGATTAGGACCCGAGAGTCCACCAGTAAATCAATCCCATAAAAATTCGTATTCCCGATAATGTATTGCAAAGGCTCACCGGATTGGCGACGGCGCTTCATGTCCCGTAAGCGCTTAAGCTCATGCGGCGCTAAAGGGCGTCGATCCACGTGTAAATCCACGCGACGGCATTGGCGAATACTCATTAAGAAAAGTTCAGTTTCCGTCATTTTCGCGCATCAATTCTTGTTCGGCCTTCATTAATGCTTCCGTCAATTCGTCCATATCCCCTTCAATAATGCTCATCAATTGATGAGAAGTAAATCCAATCCGATGGTCGGTGACCCGACGATCGGGCCAATTATACGTACGAATTTTTTCCGAGCGGTCGCCAGAACCAATCTTGGCCCGACGTTCCGCCGTCGCTTTAGCATTGGCTTCTTGCTGCCTTTTGTCCATTAAGCGCGCTCGCAACACGCGCATCGCTTTAGCTTTATTCTTTAATTGGGAACGCTCATCCTGACAGACGACAACAGTGCCCGTTGGTAAATGAGTCATGCGCACCGCCGAATCAGTCGTATTAACGCCTTGTCCTCCCGGTCCCGACGCGCGAAAAACATCAATCTTTAAATCTTTGGGATCAATATTAATTTCAATTTCTTCGGGTTCAACCAAGACCGCGACGGTCGCGGCTGATGTATGAATCCGCCCCGAAGCTTCGGTGGCTGGCACTCGCTGCACCCGATGCACGCCGCTTTCCCATTTCAATCGACGGGAAACACCTTTACCACTGATACTAAAAATGACTTCCTTTAACCCACCCGTCTCTGATTCTGAAATTCCCAACGGCTCAAGAATCCAACCTTTACTATCGGCATAACGTGAATACATACGATACAGGTCTGCCGCGAATAAACTCGCCTCTTCCCCACCCGTTCCGGCCCGAATTTCAAAAATCAAATCCTGATCCTTGATATTCCGGGTCGGATCCGTCATCGCTTCTAAATAAGCATGCAATTCTTTAATTTTGGATTCTAAATCTTGGAGTTCCAGCTGGGCAAGTTCTTCAAATTCTTTATCGTGTTTTTCTTCCAGCATCTTATGCAAGTCAGCGGATTGCTGATTAAGACGCTGATATTCCCGAAAAGACGACACGATAGGCGTGAGGTCCGAAAGCTCTTTACCTAACTTCTGGCATTGAACCTGATCGGAACTGATCTCTGGATCGGCCAGTAGACGTTCAATTTCTACCAGCCGATCTTCCAACTTACGCAGCTTGTCCAACATGAGAAAAAGGGGGGATTACTTTTTGTAGCGTTTGGTGAAACGTTCAATACGTCCGGCGGTATCCACGAGTTTCTTTGACCCGGTGTAAAACGGATGACACTGGGAACAAATTTCCACGCGAATATTCTTACGGGTCGAACGGGTATGCACCACGTTGCCGCAAGCGCACGTAATCGTCGTTTCTTCGTACGCAGGATGAATTGTTGCTTTCATAACTAGCTCCTTATCTTCTATCTAACAAACTCCGGGGGTTCCCCTCAGGAGACAATAAGTGTAACTATTTATTCATATTTTGCAAGAACTCTTTATTACTCTTGGACTTACCGATCCGGTCGATCAATAACTCCATGGCTTCAGCCGCGTTTAAGTCCGTGATCGCTTTACGTAGCAACCAAACACGTTGCAAATCGTCCTTTTCCACCAAAAGCTCTTCATGGCGGGTGTTGGAACGCTTGATATCGATAGCCGGGTAAATACGGCGTTGGAAGAGGTTACGATCCAGCTGCAGTTCCATGTTGCCGGTTCCTTTGAACTCTTCAAAGATAACTTCATCCATACGGCTCCCCGTATCCACCAAAGCTGTCGCAATAATCGTCAAGCTGCCGCCCTCTTCAATATTTCGCGCGGCGCCAAAAAATCGTTTCGGCTTATGAAGCGCGTTGGAATCTACACCACCGGAAAGAATTTTGCCTGAGTGAGGAACCACCGTGTTATAGGCCCGCGCCAGACGAGTGATACTGTCCAGCAAGATCACGACGTCTCTTTTGTGTTCAACCAGACGTTTGGCTTTCTCTAAGACCATTTCCGCGATCTGGACATGACGTTCAGCAGGTTCATCGAAAGTGGAAGAGACGACTTCCCCTTTGACACTCCGTTGCATATCCGTAACTTCTTCCGGACGTTCATCTATCAGCAATACGATCAACACCACGTCCGGATGATTTTCGGAAATCGCATTGGCAATTTTCTGCAACAGTACCGTTTTACCACTATAAGGCGGCGCTACGATCAAAGCACGCTGGCCTTTACCGATCGGCGCGATCAAATTCATGATACGCGTAGATACTTCTTCCTGTTTAGTTTCAAGATTAATTCGCTCGTTAGGATACAGCGGCGTGAGGTTATCAAAGAAAATCTTATCTTTGCATTTTTCCGGATCCTCATAATTAACCGCTTCAACTTTAAGCAAGGCAAAATACTTTTCGCCTTCTTTAGGGGGACGGATGTGGCCGCTGACATTATCGCCCGTCTTTAAATCAAAGCGTCGAATCTGCGAAGGGGAGATATAAATATCGTCCGGGCAGGGTAAATAATTAAATTTGGCGCTACGCAAAAACCCAAACCCTTCGGAAAGAATCTCGAGAGTCCCTTCGCCAAACATCAACCCTTCTTTTTCCGCCTGGGCCTGCAAAATTTTAAAAATTAACTCCTGCTTCTTAAGACCGCTGCTACCTGGGACATTTAAATCCCGGGCCATTTTGGCAAGCTCGCTCATTTTCATGTCTTTTAACTTGGAAATATCTAATCTCGCTTGACCGGATTTCTCCGCTCGAGCCGCTAGCTTTTCCATTTCAACATCTTCTTCTTCCGCCGCTCTTTTAATGTTTTCTCTGCTGTAATTGTTTCTAGTTTTGAGTGTCATGTTTTCCTCTCTAAAATGATTGTTAAGAATTATCTTATATGTTGCCAGCGGGCCCAGATTCTTTTAGCGTCCCGGGCCGTCTGGCTTAAAGGACCATTGTTGTCGATGATTATGTCCGCATATTTCAATTTCTCCTTTGTTGAGTATTGCGCTTTGATGCGTCGCCTCGCTTCGGCTTTCGTCAGCGACCGCGACTTCATGATTCTGGCTAACTGATTCTTCAAATTTATTTTAACGACCACCACAAAATCTACCGCGCGGTGCAATCCCGTTTCCACTAAAAGAGGAACCTCCAAAACCAACACCCGAGATGAACCTGACTGACGATGTTTCTTAATTTCTTCCCGTAGCTGCCGCAAAACCACCGGATGAATCAACGCCTCCAATTGCTTAAGTTGCCGCGGATTCTTAAAAACAATTTGGGCCAATCGGCGGCGATCAATATCACCCCGAGACGTGACAATGTCCCGCCCAAAACGCCGCACCACCCCGGCGTAAACCTTGGATCCGCGCTGAAGCAAGCGATGCACCAACACATCCGCACTGATGACCCGCGCTCCCAATTTAGCGAATAATCGAGCGACACTGGATTTTCCCGAGCCCAAACTTCCTGTTAATCCGACAATCATCGCCCCTTCACGGTTTCATAAAATTTTACGTACTGTTTCGCGGACTTGCCCCAAGAAAAATCCTGCCCCATACCACGTTCAACTAACTTGCCCCAAGCGTCTTTTTTAGCAAAATACTTGAGCGCATCATCCAACGCCGTCCAAAAACCAGCGCCGTCCAAAGGCGCAAAAGAGAATCCATTACCTTGATTTTTGTCCGCCCGCACATCCGTCACTGTGTCGGCGAGGCCACCCGTTTTGTGCACGATGGGAATTGTTCCGTAGCGCAAGCTAATCATCTGACTTAACCCGCACGGTTCAAACGCCGACGGCATCAGAAAAATATCCGACCCGGCGTAGATTTGATGAGCCAGTGGTTCAGAAAATTTCTGTTTAAAAATAATTTTCTGTGGAAATTGTTTAGCGACTTTCTTCAATTGGGCTTCATATTTATCCTCGCCCACCCCCAAAAAAATAAGCTGAATATTTTTGTTCACTAATTCCTTTAAGACGGCGACGATTACATCCAACCCCTTTTGCTGCGTCAAGCGACCCACAAAACCCAACACCGCGGCGTCACTCTTGACCGGAAGCCCCAACGCCTGCTGTAAAAAAGCCTTGTTCTCCGCCTTGACCTCAACATTTTTCAAAGAATAGTTTCGTTGAATCATTAAATCTCGTTGGGGATCCCAAATATCATAGTCAATGCCGTTAATGATTCCCGTTACCCCCTCGACCCGATTACGCAACACTCCGTCTAGCCCGCACCCTAACGCCGAGGTTTGAATCTCCCGCGCGTATTGCGGACTTACCGTTGCCACCCGATCCGCGAAAATCAACCCGGCTTTTAGAAGATTGACCTGATCAAAATACTCTAATCCATGAATTGAAAATAATCGGCGATCCAATCCGAGTTTAGAGAAAAATATTTTTGGGAAAATTCCCTGGTAAGCCATGTTATGAATCGACAGCACCGAGCGGGTACTCTTATAAAAAGCGTGGGTACGATATTT
>CAYXGG010000013.1:49671-62659 GCA_964464475.1 uncultured Planctomycetales bacterium
AAAGGAACCACTTCCGTCGAACAAAAAACCACTCTCATGGCTTGATCTCCTTCATCTCCAGCCAGTTGGCTCCAACTTTGACGCTCACTTTAATGGGCACCTGTAAGGTCATCGCATTTTCCATTTCTTGACGCACGACGTTGATCAATGCTGATTGCTCCGACGGTTTGACATCAAAAACTAATTCGTCATGAACGGTAATCAACATTTTGGATTGAAATTTCTTGGCGACCATCGCGCGGTCGAGATTAATCATCGCCAACTTTATCATGTCAGCGGCAGATCCCTGAACCGGAGTATTGATCGCCTGGCGATGCGCGAATTGCCGCAAATTAACGTTGGCGCTATTAATTTCCGGCAGATAGCGCCGGCGATTCAATAAGGTCACCACATAGCCTTGCGCCTCTGCCGTTTGAATGGACTCATCCATAAACTTTTTAACTCCCGGATACCGCAAGAAATACCGGTCAATGAAATCCTGAGCTTCCGTCTGGGAGATCCCCAAATCTTTAGAAAGCCCGAAAGCACCCATTCCGTAAATAATCCCAAAATTCACGCGCTTGGCTGTCGTGCGCATCTGGGCTGTCACGTCTTTTTCTTTAACGTCAAACACTTGCGCCGCCGTATACGCGTGAATGTCTTGATCTGAAGCAAAAGCCTTTTTTAAGTTATCATCACCGGATAAATGCGCGAGGATTCTTAATTCGATTTGCGAATAATCTGCCGACATCAGCTGGTGCCCGGTCTCCAAAGGAATAAACGCCCGACGGATCTGCCGACCTAACTCCGTGCGGATCGGTATATTTTGCAAATTCGGTTCACTGGAGCTTAAGCGTCCGGTCTCCGCCCCGGCCTGATTAAACCGCGCGTGCAAACGGCCATCCTGCGGACTCACCAGCTTGGGCAACGCGTCAATATAAGTCGATTTTAGTTTGGCCAGCTGCCGATATTCCAAAATTAGCGCCGGTACCTCATGCGCAGACGCGAGCTTCACCAACACCTCTTCATCTGTAGAAAAACCCGTCTTAGTTTTCTTAACGACTGACAATTTTAATTCCAGAAACAGCACTTCACTTAGCTGTTTGGGTGAATTCAGATTGAATTCCCGTCCCGCCGCTTTATAAATCTTTTTAATTAAACCTTCTATCTTGACTTCTGTCTCTCCCGACATGGCCGCCAAAAACGGCAGGTCGAGTTTAACGCCCTCCTGCTCCATCTTAAAAAGCGTCTTCGCCAAAGGCATCTCAATGTCGGAAAAAAGTTTGATCAATTGCTTGGATTTTAATTCTTCCGCGAGTTGCGGGGCTAGTTGAAAAATGCGTGCCGCGGCGTAAGCGCTTTTTTCTTCTTCGGGGAGAGATTCCTTTAAGAAATCCCAAACGATGGCGTCCAAATCAAAGGTCGTAGGTGCGGGAGCCAACAAATACGCCGCGAGCATAATGTCGAGCACGGCGTCATTAAGATTTAATTCCTGCTTTTCTAATGCTCTCCAAAGACTTTTGACATCATGGGTGATCTTCAAAATCACCGGGTCAGCAAGAATCTCGCTTAACTTCGGCCAATAAGTCTCTTCCAAAATAATTACCTGAGTAGGATCAAAAGAAAGAAAAAGTTGCGAGCCCATTAAGGTTGGTTCTGTTTCCGTTTCCAAAACTAGAGCAACCCGGCCGCATTGCTTGATGGCCGTAGCCATCTTCTTAAAATCAGTGGCGGAATCCGCTCGCTTGACCGTCACCTTCTGCGCAGAAACAGCGGAAGCTGGCACCGGAAGTTCTTCTAAAAATTTACGAAACTCCAACTCCTTAAACAATTCATAGAGCCGCGGCTGATCTGGCGCGCCCACCCGCATGCTTTCGAGCGTAATCGGCACGGGAACCTGCGTATCCAAAATGGCCAATTCTTTACTTAATTCCGCCATCTGGCGCTGATCCAACAATTTCTGCCGCACTTTTTCTTGCTTGATACGCTCTAAATTGTTCAAAATCTTTTCCAACGTTCCAAATTCATTAATCAGGTTACGGGCCGTCACTTCGCCAATACCGACCACTCCCGGAATATTATCCGTTTGATCGCCGGCCAACGCGATAAAATCAACAATGTGCTGAGGCGGTATGCCCCAAATCTCCTGAGCCTCTTTAGGACCGAGGACTTCGTCTTTCCGCACGCTATAGACTCGAACGTGATCAGAAAGCAACTGCAGCATATCTTTATCATCACTCACAATGACCACGTCCAAATCAGATCCGAAACGCTTGGCCAAAGTTGCGATCAAATCATCGGCCTCATAGCCATCTAACTGAAAAATCGGCAGTCGATAGGCCTCAACCACATTTTTGATCAAGGGAATTTGGGACACTAAGTCATCCGGCATGGGCTGACGGTGGATTTTGTACTGGGTAAATTTTTCCGCGCGTAACGTTTTTTTCGGCGAATCAAAACAGACCGCCACGTATTCCGGCGCGTGATCTTTTAATATTTTTTTCAACGTTGACAAAAATCCATAGACCGCGTTAGTCGCCTGCCCTTTGGAGGTAGTCAAATTCCGGATGGCGTAAAACGAACGATAGCACAAGGCGTGCGCGTCGAGCAAAAATAGCTTCGGTTTAGGCATTCAATCAGTTAATACTTAAGCGTATATCTGTAGTTATGGTTATCAAAAAAAGGTGGTTCATTTATTGGGTTGAGCATCCTCGGGGGATACTTCTGAAAATAACGGAAGGATTTTCCTTATGTTTTCTTTGGCAAGGTCACTGAAGCCCGCTTCATATTGGCGCAGGGCCTCTTCATAATACTGTTGGGCTCGTTGTTTATTTAGGTTCTTAATGGCGTCCCGCCGAGCGGTCGCGTACTCATGGTTCTGCGGAAAAATCAACAGCGCATGATCGAAATCACTGATCGCTTCCGCAAAATGTTGCTGTTCAACTTTAGCCAGAGCCGTTTGAAAATAATCTTCGGCTTTCTGAACCCGAGCCTTTTCTAAGGCTTCCTTCTGAGCTTCCACTTCTTGATTGAGCTTTGATTCCAATTGGTACAACTGCTTTTGCAAATACAACTTCTTAAAATCCGGGTTCTCATCTAAAAGCCGCTGTAATTCTTTTTGGGCTCGGATGGTCCAAGGATCATCCGGGGCACCAGCCGCGATCCGACGATTGATCAGTTCTACCGCCTGAGCGATATCGCCGCGCTTTTCCGCAATTAAAGCTAAACTAGACAAGGGTGGTAAATAATTCGGGTCCCGCTTTAGCGCTTCGAGATACATCGCTTCCGCGCGATCCATCAGCCCCATCTGCTCATAAATTACAGCCATGTCATTGATGACGCTCGGGGAGTTAGGCGCCAGTTGCGCCGCCTGAACATAATAGGCTAACGCTTCATCAAAAAGGCCTTCTTGCTGTTTTGCATACCCGCGGGCCCTGAGTTCATCCAGCGGCAACGTAGGTTCGGCGAAGCTTTTGTCAGAATGAAATTGTAATACTGAAATGACAACCAGAAGTGAAACGATGCTGTAAGAAAGATAACTTCTGAAACGATTGCGGATAGAATAAACCATAAAATTTTATTTGGCAAGAAATTTTTCCAAACTTCAGCCGCTGATGGCTTCAGAAATTTCCGGTAAAACCTCACCCTCTCCCGCCTGGGTTATGTCTAATAACGCGTCCTCTTTCCCACTGATCGATTCTCGAGTACGCACCAGTTCTTTAAGCGTTGCCGCGTCACCAGACGCGCCAATCACCACGGCTCCGGTCAACTGGTCACCTGAAATAAACAATTTTTTGTAACTACGACCGGTAACGTCAAATTTCATGTGCTCACGTCCACCTGATTTGAGAATCGACTCTCCCACCAGCCTGACGGTCAGATCTCCTAAAAAAAACGAATAGTCAAATACGTCCTCGACCTCGGGAGCGTCCTGTCCCAACATCAACGCCGCCACCGCTGCACCTTCAGCCGCCAACGTTGCGGAACTCAGCCACCAGCGATTCCAATGGCTCGGACGCTGCCGAAAAGCCAAAGGCCCCGCCACCCAAACATGATCAAATTCCGTACGGCAAAAGCCCGACAGTGGAATCTCTCCACTCGTCGACCATTCCGTGTCTGAAAACACGCGCAAATCAGGTTTGGGGTCTCCCAAAACGACCTGCTCGCAGGCCATGACTTTCTTAGAACTAAACTTCACCGCCTTCACGTCTTCTTCGCCCAGAATTTCCAAAATTTGCTGGTCATAAATGACCCTTAGCCCCGCCTCTTCCAAATATTGCATGATCAAAACCGAACTCTCCTGATCCAGGATTTCCGGCAACAGATACAGCGTGGGGATGGCCAGAATGACCTCTTTCCCGCGCTCTTTGATCGCCAAGGCCAGCTGAACTTGTTCCAAAGAACTTGCCTGCACCACCACGGTTTCTGCCATGGCCAAATACTGCAGAATATTTTTAATATCAATGGCTCGCCGTAAACCAAACACGCCCGACTTTCCGGTTCCTTTAATATCAGCGAAAGTCCACTGAGGAATATCCGTGATCAATAACTGATCAAAAAGAATGGTCTCCTTATCCTCCATCACGATCTGCCCGCGCTTGCAGTTGATACGGGCAATCTTTTTGTCCGGCACAAAGGTAATGTTCTGATTGGCGTAGGCGCTCTTCGCTTGAAATAATATTTTCTCCTCCGCCATGCGTTTAGCCGCCCAGAAAGACAACCGCTCGGCATGGTAAGGCAAATACGTTTCCGTGCCGACCATTGTCAGCTGATCTTCCGCGTTCGCCGCCCGCAAATCAACCAGGGCTCTCGCCCCAGCCAAAGAATTTCCTAAGCACACAATGTTTTTCATAGTTGATGATTTTTGGCTTGTTGTTTGAACGCCTCGATGCCGTTACGCATCAGCATCACGACCGTCACCGGCCCCACCCCACCGGGAACAGGAGTAATATACGCCGCCCGCTGCAGCGCCGTGTCAAATTCCACATCTCCGACAATTTTGTCACCGACTTTATTGATACCCACATCAATGACAACCGCCCCTTTTTTGATCCAGTCCCCTTTAACCAATCCGGGTTTACCGACCGCCACCACCAAAATGTCAGCCGCGCCAATATGCTCTTTGAGCTTTCCCGCTTCATGAGTTGCGATATGACAGACGGTGACGGTGGCGTACTGTTCCAGCAAAAGTAACGTCAGAGGCTTACCGACAATTTCACTATGCCCTACCACCACAGCCTCTTTCCCGCGAATATTAAGACCGCTGGCTTTAACGTGCTCCATAATCGCGGCCGGCGTGCAGGGAATAATCCTAGTTTCATTAAGAATCATTTTGCCAATATTCTCGACATTGATGCCCTCCAGGTCTTTCGCGGGGGACACAAAATTGGCTGTGTAGCGATAATCAATTTGCTTCGGGACCGGCTTATGCAGCATGATGCCGTGCACTGCGTGATCTTTATTTAACTTTTCAATAAACTGGATGAGATCCCGTTGAGAAATATCTTCCGGCAACGTTTGCAGCCGATATTCAAGACCGATCTCCTGCGCCACTTTTTTCTGTGAATTAGCATAAGCGCAGGCGCTGGGATGATCCCCAATCATTACGTTGACTAACGTCGGAACGCGTTGATAGTCGCCGCGCAACGCCAGGACTTCTTTTTTCAATTGCTCTTTAATCTGAGCGGCTAATACTTTGCCGTCTAGCAATTTGACCGCGGGCGAAGCAGGATTCATCACTGGTTGATCTCCACGTTGATGCGAGCGCCGGCGTACGCCGCCAGCAACAATTCATTGGCCACCCGGATATCACTCAGCAAATATTTGTTTCCCTCTTTAACCAAATACGGCGTCAAATTAACCGCTTGCCTGCATAACCGCGCCAGTTCTTGAGGAACCGCGGCCGCGCGCTGACGGGCCTTCTTTTTAAGTTGCACGTCCTTCGACGGACGGACTTTCACGACCTGGAGATACGCTTGGGCATCCTCATCCACGATTTGCAAAAAACGACGCCGCAGACGTTCGCTTTCCGCTAATAAATGTTCAATTTTTTTGGCCACGGCGGGAGTGCGGGCTTTGGCGATGGAATAATTCGCCACCATCGAAATCAATCCCGCGCCAACGGCAGCCGTTAACGCTGCCGCCGAACCGCCTCCGGGTACCGGAACTTTTAAAGCCAGCTGATCGGTATACTCGGTCAGCGTCAAGTTACGAAATTTCTTTTTGGAAGACATCAGGGATACACTAACCGCGTCGGTAAGGAATACTTTGCTTGAAATGATTTTGGACCACTTTTATTATTGAGGGTATCTTAGTAAATCACCTTGGCGTTTGCAACTGAAGAATCATTTTTTTTGAGACTCACCTGTGCCGCCTTAAGTTAATCTTTATTGACCTTTCTACACCAAAAGACAGATATAAGGAAGTCAACCCGCCTGCCCGTCTCGCCGATGGCTAGCCGAGGCGGACCGGCGAGGCAGGTACTGGCTATCTTCTGTCTTTAGTAATAAAAAGGTCAGTAAACTCATCACGCCGCCGCTTCAAAAGCATTGGCAATAAGCTCGATGCGCAAAGGATGATCCGCCGCTGTCCCCCACACCCCCACGACATCAAAGCGGGCCGAACGCTCTTCCCAGCCGCGTGACTTTAAGTACCACCACGCCAACCGGGTTAGCTTACGCTGTTTACCGGCATGAACGGTGACCCAAGGCGCGCCCTCCTCTTCACTCAGGCGCGCCTTCACCTCCACAAAACACACGGTTTCTTGATGTAGCGCGATCACATCAATCTCCCCCAGACGACAGCGATAGTTGCGCTCCAACAGGCGATACCCCTGACGTACCAAAAATGCGCAAGCTAAATCTTCACCGAATTTCCCCAGCGATAACCGCTCTTGAGTCATAGGACTAGCCTTTTCCTTCCAACATATGCCAACCCTTCTCACCTACGAGGTGAGAAGGGTTATCCACAGTAATAAGCAACCAGAATTTAGGGAGAGAAAAACTAGACGTGTGTAAAGCTACGCCGATGAATCGGCGTTAAGCCGTATTTTTTAATAGCGTCACGGTGGCTAGCCGTGCCATAGCCCTTATGCTGAGCGAAACCCCATTGCGGAAAAACCCGATCATAGGTCAACAAAATCCGGTCCCGGGTGACTTTCGCGATAATGGACGCGCACGCGATCGACAAACATTTGGCGTCCCCATCCACAATCGTTTCATAAGCGTAGGGCACTTCAGAATAAAAAATGTTACCATCTATCAGTAACCGCACGTTCTGATTAAACTGCGGTAATAAGGTCGGTGAATCGGTGAGACGCTCCAGCAATCGGCGTACTGCAACGTTCATGGCAAACTGCGACGCACGCAAAATGTTCATCGAGTCCACCACCGCCTCGGCCATGATCCCGACCCCGACCTGGGCCCGTTCCCAAATCTCTAAAAAAGCGGTCTCACGTGCTTTAGGCGTCATCAGCTTAGAATCACGAATCGTCACCGTAGGCGTAAACCCTTCCGGAAGACTCACTGCCGCCGCAACGACCGGCCCGGCCAAAGGCCCGCGCCCGGCTTCATCAACGCCAATCACAAATGAAAAACCCCTGCGTCGGGATTCGTTTTCGAATTCTGATCCGACGCAAGGGCGATTCAAGCGAGACGTCTTCACTCAGTACTACTGGGTAGAGGATTATACTGCTGCTTCGGCGGGAGCCGAAGGGGAGTTGGCCACGGCGTTATCGGCCGCGGTCGCCTGGTCCTGCTTCACTCGGTACTTTTTACCGACCATGTGACGCAGGTAATACAATTTGGAACGTTGCACTTTACCACGAGCCACAATCTTGAGACTTTCAATGACCGGAGAATACACCGGAAAAACTCTCTCCACACCTTCACCAAAAGAAATCTTACGGACCGTAAACGTGCTGCGGGCCCCTTTGTTCTGGATGCTGATGACCGTACCTTCAAAAGGGTGCAAACGGATTTTATCGGCTTCCATAACCTTGACCTTCATGGCCACGGTGTCTCCGACATTAAACGTCGGGAGATCTTTGCGGAAATATTTCTGTTCAATTTTTTTAATTTTGTCTTGGGCGCTGGCTACCATAAATTCACTCCACTTCTAGTTCACTGTTTTTATTTTTTCTTTACGCTTTGTTAACAAATCCGGGCGAGAGACACGCGTGCGCTTCAGGGATTCTTCCTGACGCCACTTCTCGATCAAAAAATGGTGCCCAGATAATAGCACACTCGGCACTTTCATGCCAAGAAAATTTTGCGGACGTGTGTACTGCGGATATTCCAGCGTCCCGGCCTCAAAAGACTCATGCTCCAGGGACGCACTATCCCCTAAAACGCCGGGAACCAACCGCGTTAAACAATCCACGATCACCATCGCGGGTAATTCGCCTCCGGTCAAAATATAATCCCCGATAGAAATACTTTCATCCACCAGCTTTTCGCGCACCCGTTCATCCACGCCTTCATAATGACCGCAGATGATAATCAAATTCTTTTCTTGTGCAAGCTTGCGGGCCAGCTTTTGCGTCAAAGGCTTGCCTGTGGGACACGTCAAAATCACTTTGGCCTTTCGCGTCCCCTTGATTTTCTTAACCGCCCTAAAAATGGGTTCCGGCATCAGCACCATGCCCGGCCCGCCGCCAAAAGGACGGTCATCCACCTGCCGATATTTATCCGCGGTGAACTGACGCAGATCATGAACATTAATGGCGACCTTTTTCTTACCCTGCGCGCGCTTAAGAATAGACTCATTCACCAATGGCGCGAACATGTCGGGAAAAATAGTGATGATATCAAAACGTAGCATAAGGATGCCTCATCCCAAAAATCCAGTTTGAACTTACCCGGTTAACAAATTCAGGACAACTTTTTGTTGCTTTTGATTTCTAAGGGCAGCAACCAAATATTTTTGCACAAAAATTGTTTGCAATTTGACCACGAGAAAAGCAAATCCATAGACAAAAATATATCTTGCCCCAAAAGGCCAGTTATCTTCCAAACGATACCCAATGCGCACAAAAGGGATATGCCACAAATAAATCCACAAAGAATTCTGAGCGACCAATTGAATCGCGTTTTGCAACCATTTGGGAAGTCTCTCGAATTTCCCTTTCCATTGAACAATAGCAAAATACACCACCACACTGGCGAATACGGCATACGACCAATAATAAGCGGTTGGCGGATGTTTGCTAATCTGCGTCAGTGTCCATTCCCCTAGATTCCACCGATAAAACCATGCCAAACAAACAAAAATAAAAAAACTTAAACTCGCCAAGAAGATTAATTCATTTTTCTTAAATTGCAAAAATCGAACGCCCAAAGCAAACAGCAACGAATAACCGATACCTGCGCATAAATAGGTATTGGTCACATGCTGCCATTCGCCCGGAGGAAAATAGTTCACCACCGATTGCAAAACCTCATAAGCCGCGTAACTAACCATCAGAATGAGACCATAATGCACATTCGAATTAATCCGTTGGTTTAATCGTAAAATAAGTGGCGCGGCCAATGCCACTAAGAGAAAAACTCGAACAATCCAGAGAAAATCAACCCCTCCCATTAACATGTAACTGGCGAATATCTTATCCCAGACCATGCTCTCCAAATGAATCCCGGTTCTCCAACTCAACAAATAATAAATGCTTAAAAAAAACCAAGCCGGAAAAACCAGACGTTTAATTCTTTTCCAAACATAAAAAAGATATGCTTCTTTTATTTGGGTGTGAGCCAACGCCATCCCTGACACCATGACGACCAATGGCACATCAAAGTTTCGTAATTGAAACAGCCAATACGGCGGATGCACATGCGCCAAGATAATGAGCGATAATCCGATAAAACGGAGCAGGTCTATTGTTTGATTTCGTTGCATAAAATTAATTTTTCAGAAAACATACCTAAAGCGCCAACCCAAAGAATATCAGCCGAAAATTGTTCGACCTTTTTACTTAACTCTTAACACTTTTCACTTTCAACTCTTCAAACCGGCCCCTGATCATTCGGTTTAAACCGCGCCAGGTAAGCATCATGAAACTCTTTAAATCGATCCTGCTCAATCGCCTCTCGGATCCGTTCCGTTAATCGAATATAATAATGAACGTTATGGTACGCCAACAGCTTTAATCCCAAAATCTCTCCGGAGTTTAGCAAATGCCGAATATAACTACGCGTGTAATTTTTGCAAACGACACAATCGCATTCAGGATCCACCGGGCGAAAGTCGCTGATGTATTGCGCGTTGCGCATGGCCAGCCGTCCGTCATCACAAAACGCCGCCCCGTTGCGACCAAAACGTGTCGGGATCACCGTATCAAACATATCCATGCCATACGCCACTGCCCGTACGATTTGATCCGGATACCCAATCCCCATAAAATAATGCAGCGCGTTATCCGGCAGCAGGTGCGCGACCCAGTCCAAGGTTTCAAACATGACCTCAACCGGCTCACCCACGCTAACTCCTCCGATCGCGTAGCCATCAAACCCGATGTCTAAAATCTCGCGGGTGGACTGTTCGCGCAAATCTTTGTAGGACGCGCCTTGGATGATGCCAAACAACAGCTGCCGCTGCTGAGGTAAATTCTGCGCAAAATAAAACTCCTTCGACCGCCGCGCCCAGCGCGTGGTGCGTTCCAAAGCTTTTTGCGCCGGCTCACGTTCACACGGATAAGGCGCGCATTCATCCAACGGCATCATGATGTCGGAACCTAAAATCATTTCAATCTTGATCACGTCCTCCGGCGTTAAGAAATGCGTCTTGCCATCAAAATGTGATTGAAACTCAACGCCCTGGTCCGAGAGTTTACGTAACTGCGCCAAACTAAAAACCTGATACCCGCCGGAGTCGGTTAAAATCGGCTTATTCCAATTCATAAACTTATGCAAGCCCCCCGCCGGCCCAATCACCTCCGTGCCCGGTCGAATAAACAAATGGTAAGTATTCGAAAGCACAATCTGCGAACGCATCTCGTGCAAATCTTCGGAAGACAACGTCTTCACCGTGCCATTCGTCCCCACCGGCATAAAAAACGGCGTCTGTATCGTGCCGTGGGGAGTGGTGAGAATACCGCGGCGGGCTTGGGAAAGAATGTCTTTTTTTAATATTTTAAACATGGTTTAGGTTATTGATGTTACTAACGTTAAAAAGGTTTCTTAGGTTACCTATAAAATTTGTACTTCTTAAAAATGCCGTGAATAAATCTTAACGCTAATTTCTAAGAAATCATTATTTAACTGATAGACAATCATTAATAAAATTTACTGTATTAATATATTTTTTTTGAATAGATGGGTGGAGATTTTCAAAAGGGCCAAACCATTTCTCAAAAGCTTTGTACCAATTTTCTACAGATATAGGTGCTGGAATATTAAATCTTCCTTTAAATGCTTTAACCCAGTTGATCACATAGCAGTCTTTTGATTTTATTTCGTCATTTTCTTTGAACTCAAGATTCCATTTACGGATTAATTCTGAAGCATATGCATTGTTTTTAGTTAATAACTTTTCCGCAACTTGATCTGAAACAACAATACCTTGCCATTGACTAGACTCACTTATGTCGTAAGCATCTATCAATGCTTTTCCAACATAAAGTGATTTCTCTTCATTGATTGAAAACTTCCCATAAGAAATAGCTCCCCGAACAGGAATACATTTCTCAACACTAACAGCAAAGAGCTGGCCAACCAAGAAAACAATAATAAGCAAATCTTCCCACTCATCTGAAAGCGTAAAGATTAGCAATGTATCTGAAAAAAGAACACATTTATACCGTTCATTAATAGGTTTATCCGAATCTCTCAATGTTGCATTCTTGTAGAGATTGTCCAATGCTAAAATTGTATCGTTACAGAAGATAGCGAGCAAATTCCAAGCATCATCATCACTTTTCTCTACAATGCTTCGAAATCCCAAAATATCAATGTGTGCTACATATCTTAAATTATTAATCATGCCACCTACAATTTCTCATTTGTGTCCTGTGTCTTGTGACATGTGTCTTAAAAATCCACCCTTCTAGCCTCGTAGGTTAGAATTGGATTATTCCCTAGTCACAAGCCACGAACGACGCGTCACTCACGAGTCTTTGAGTCATCGAGCCCATTGAGTCATTGTGTCTGTTGAGCCGTTGCGTCTTTGGGGTCATTGGGATCTATCCCCTATTGCCTTTCCACTATACCCTAACCGCCAACCCCCATCCCCCAATCCCTATCCCCTACTTATGCGTCCCCTCAGTGCAAACACCCAAACAATTTTCTTTTTATCATCAACATCATACAACACGCGAAAATCCCCTATCCTTACGCGATAGTTTGCGGCAAAGCTATACAGCTTCAGCGGCGGAACGAGCTGTTTAAACGGCTTCTGCCCAAAGGGGCGTGGGTTGCGCTCCAGTCCTTTGATCGCTTCCAGAACATCCGTTTGGATATTTTGCGCGAGCCCATTTAATTCTTTAGAAAAACGGCGGGCTATCGACTCCGTGGGGAAACGTGCGGTGTACATTACTTACGGCTATTTTTGACTTTGGCTGCGGGAAAAACCGGGACCCCTTCTTTACCGGCTTTGATCGCTTGGCGCCCTTCGGCCACCAAAGAACGGGTGTCGGGATCATTGATCTCTTCAATGATATCCAACAATTCAACCACGTCCTCATAAGGGAGAATGACGTTGGTCGGTGCCCCCCGGTCGGTGACCACCACCGGCGAAGACTTCTTTAAAAAAGCCGATAGGCCTTCTTTTAATTCCCGGATACCCACGTGCGGGGCCTTCAATAAATTAATCGCGATTCCCATCCAACCCTCCTTAAGCCTATCTTTTTGTGGACTCATTTGAGACTACATTCAGAGTATACTGCCCGCGCCCCTGACCGTCAAATCATATTTAGCGGGCTAACTCGCGGGTCACAAGGCACGAGCGACGAACCACTCACGAGTCTTTGCGTCGGTTGAGTCCTTTGAGTCGTTGAGGCATCGAGCCCATTGAGTCATTG
>CAYXGG010000013.1:62759-65756 GCA_964464475.1 uncultured Planctomycetales bacterium
TTTGCGTCGGTTGAGTCCTTTGAGTCGTTGAGGCATCGAGCCCATTGAGTCATTGAGCCTGTTGAGCCGTTGCGTCATTGGGTCTGTCCCCTATTGCCTTTCCCCCTACACCCTGACCAACCCCCGTCCCCCACACCCCAACCCCTCACTGATGTCCACTTCCCCTATTTCCCCAATCCCCTAATACCCCAATCCCCTAATACCCTAATCCCCTAATACCCTAATCTCCCAACCCCTATCTTTCATACCCATACTTCTGATAATCCAACCCAAACTCTTCCATGTCGCATTTCATCGGGCCGTGAAAACCAAACGGGGTAGCCGCGAAGAAAGCGTCGATCAGTTCTTTCTCCGTCAACTGCTTAAAATCCGCTGCTTGGGTGATTTTCAAAAGTTCTTTGTCGACTTTATCTTTAGCCATCCCGCGCAAAAAGATCGGCACCTTTTCAATCATCAGGTGATATTTTTTTAACGCCTCCGGCTCCCAGGCTAACTGTTCAATTTTTCCCTGCGCTGATTGATTGTCCGCCATCATCCTATTCCTCAACCAATAAACTTCGTTAACTCCCTCAACTGCCCAACCCCCAACCCCGAAACCCTATCCCCCAAACCCCATACCCCCCTTAACTCTTAACCCTTGACCCTTAACACTTTTAACTGCTTCACCTCCGCCAATACTTTCCGATCAGCGGTGAGCATCGGCAGTGCGGCCGCTTCCTTCAGACGAAACCAGCCATAGCCCTGGCCTTCGTGGAGCTTAAGTTTGCGTTTATCAATCCATCTTTCCATAAAAAAGGACCGGTGAAAATGAATGATCACGCCATCATTCTTTTTGATGATCTTATCCTGCCAAATCAACCGCGGCGCGGTTAAAGCAAGCGCGGTCTCTTCTTTTACTTCTCGAAGAATCGCCTGTAACGGGGTTTCATCCCCTTCACAGCGCCCGCCAAAGAATCCCCAAATACTGGGATAATCCTGAATGTGGTCTTCACGCTGCTGCAACGCGACCCGCCCCAGGTCATCATAAAGCACAATGTGGGCGCAGTTTATTTTCTTAATGATGGTAGCCATGATACTTTCTTGTGGATAACCCTTCTCACCTCGTAAGTGAGAAGGGTACGGCGATCGAGGGAACGTAGGGGCCCCTCTCAGATACGATCTGAGAGGGGCCCCCAAAAGACTACTCCCCTAACTTATAATCCCGAATCGTCGCTTTGATAATCTTCTGGTCTTCGACTGGCCGATCCCCGGCTCCCGTCTTGACAGATTCAATTTTCTTGACCACATCCATGCCCGAATACACTTCCCCAAAAATCGTGTACTTCTGATTCAAACTTTCATACGGCTGGGTTGTAATAAAAAATTGGCTGCCATTGGTGTCTCTCCCACGATTAGCCATAGCCAATAACCCCGGCCGATCAAAGTTCAACTCCGGTTTGACTTCATTCTCAAACACGCCACCCCAAATGCTTTCCCCACCAGTGCCAGTACCCTTAGGGTCTCCACCTTGAATCATAAAATCTTTAATCACCCGATGAAACAGCACGCCATCGTAATACCCATTCTTCACGTGCGTGACAAAATTTTCCACGGCCTTCGGAGCCACTTCGGGGAAGAACTCCAATTCAATCTGGCCTTGCGTTGTTTCTAAAACAGCAATCATGGATTTATATGCCGATGATTTTTTCGCGCAACCAACCACCGCCAAAACGATCCCCAGACACACCAATGCTTTCTTCAACATTCCTGAATCCATAAATGCCTCCTTGTTGGTTTAGGTATTTCATCAATGATTAAGGAACTAAACGTTGCCTGACATTCAAAAAATATTTTTCAATCGTTACCGTCGACAAATATCCCACCCCGATCGAACAGATCCAATAGACTGCAGACCCCAGCACGCCTAGCGGCAAACTTTTGACAATCCAAACGAATAAATAATGCCAAAGAAAAATTCCGTACGAGCAGCGTCCCACCCAACGCAGCCAAGCAGCATTTAGCAGCCCTGGTCGAAAATATCCGCCCACCAATAGTAACCCTGCCCCCGCATAAATCACCGTACAATTAAACCAAACCCGATAACTAACTCCTTCAACTATATAATAGAATAAAATTGCCGCACCAATGATCCAAGACATCCCTGCTAACCATTTCCAACGATGAATTCTTTCTCCTGCCAGCAATTCCCCAACCTTCAAAACACCTCCCCAAACCAAGGCATCCACGCGAAACAACGTTGACTTATGAATCCTGGGACCACCCGGAATAGGCATCTCCTGATCGCCCATAGGGTCAAATCCTAGACCAACCAAATACCGAAAATAATTACAAATTCCAATAACGACCACTAACAAAACTAACGAACGCATCCACTGTTGCCGTAATGAACTCCTGGCCCCTACTCCAAGCAACAAAAGAAGTGGATAGGCCAAATAAAACTGTTCTTCAATGGCCAAAGACCACGTATGTCGCAGCGTTTCAATATAACCGGTATAATTCTGCAACAGAAAAAAGAAACTCGGAAAGAAAAAGAAATTGCCTATCTGCGTCAATCGGTGTTCAGCATGAATGGGTAATGCAAAAAAAAGAACTAATCCCACCAAGAGAACGCTATAGTATTGAGGAATAATTTTAAGAAATCGACGGGCATAAAATCTCTTGACTACTTGCCAATCAAGCTTCTTCTCAAGTAATAATCCAGTAATCAGAAACCCACTTATCACAAAAAAAATGTCCACGCCCAGAAAACCGGCCTGAAAAAGCTTATCTACCGCCGTGAACGTAGTTGACTCAACCAACACCAACAAATGACTACTCACTACCCACAGCACCGCCAACCCGCGCAGGCCATCGATAAAATCATAATGCCTTGCCGCCAAATTAGTCACGCTCTCTTTGATTACTGTCCTAACTGCTGCAGGATCTGATGCACAATGCCCCCCGCGATTTGCGCCTTGGGCAACATAAATCTTTTAGCGGTCACCAATAATTTAGTTT
>CAYXGG010000014.1:0-37286 GCA_964464475.1 uncultured Planctomycetales bacterium
TGCATATTGATCAGCATAAAGACAGTCGGGTACCGGATAATTTCTTTCAGGTTCATTCTGGCAGAGAAATCAATTTAACCGATGCGTTTGATTACGCGCAGCAAGAGTTAAACGTCGGAAATTTTATTGAACCAGCGTTGCGGGCGGGATTTTTCTCGGCGGTTGATACCTGGACCAGCGCGCAGGATTTTTTCAAATCATTGCCGACATCCTTCGCGCTGGATTTGGACTTGGATATTTTTGCCCCGGAACTTGAATACATTCCGATGGATTTAAAAATGCGCCGCATCAAAGAAGCGTTGTGTCAGGCGACGTTGGTCACCATCGCAACCAGTCCCTATTTTATGGATCAGGCTCGAGCGATTGAATTAGTTCAACAGTTGTTAACTGAAATTTAATGAATTATCGATTGCATACTTTTGGCTGGTGGATCGTGATCGCCTTAGTTAGTTTTTGGGTCTATGCCCCGTCGTTTTTTCACGCCGCGCGCGCTGATCAAAACGCCTATTTGGCTGAGACCGCCGATTATGATTCTTGGGGAGAGCTGTTTTCAGCGACGTATTCCTATCCCCGATCTCGACAGATTGATGTGGGTGATGAAACTTTGTTTAGACCGCTGCTGTATTTAGTGTTGTCGCTGGAGAGGTGGTTTTTTCATTATGACGCTGGGGCCTGGCAGATGACCAGCTTTTTGTTACATTGGGGGGTTTTGGTTAGTCTCAGTCGAGTGTTAGATGTGATCTCGAATCATTGGTTACGCTTCCCGCTGATCCTCGCATTTTCGGTATCGTTGGCTTCCTTAGAAATGGTGATCTGGCACCATTTAAGCGGCTATCTATTGGCGTTTATTTTATTCCTAGAGGCGCTGCGGATTTTTTTGCTTCTAGTGATGGGGAACGATGCTATTGAAAGGAAAAAAAGTCAGCTCCAAAGACTTTCTGCGTTATTAACGATCGCCGCTTTGTTGAATGAATTTATTTTGTTAGGAGGTATTTATCTTATGACGCTGGGTATCCTCTGGCCCTCCTCAAAAAACACGAGCGAGCAGGTCCCAAGGCTTGCGAAACGTTGCTGGACAAGGTTGTTGGTCCCGCTAATGATTTATGGTTTCTTAAGCCTGGTCGATTTTCTGTTACGTTATCGTCCTGAAAATGGCTGGGGAATGAATGGTGGTCGGAGTTTTGACGTCGTAGCCACTTTGGGACATGCCGCGCATGGCGTTCTCATGCTGGCGCATTTGCTGATGTTTCCGGTATGGGTGACGTTGGTTCCGCTGGCGCGCACAACGGGCGCTTTAGTCAGTTTGGGTAATTTCTGGGAAGGTATGACGTACCAACCGGTCTTGTCAGTTGGAAATTTGCTGCTGTTATTAATATTGGGGGCTTCCTGGCTGAGCCTTTCACGCACGTATGGTTGGCGCGTTAAGAATTCGGATGAACCATCCGCACGTAACTCTGTGGCCTCCCTGGCTGTTGGGTTGGGAGGGGGTTTGTTTGTATTGTACTTCGCGTTAATTGTTGGTTTTCGTCAAAGTGAGGCTAACGTCAACTATTACTTAACCAACGCGCTGTATCATTTTTATCCTTTGCTGTTATTTTTGACCATTATGTTGTGGGGGTTGCTGGCTCAACCGCTCAAACAGCAGGGGAAGTTAGCCGTTCTCTGGGCGATGACATTACTGTTGAGTGCTACGCTTAGCGGCTGGTGCGGATATCAATTTAATCACGCAGTGGCTGATTTGCACCGACCCGAGCGTACGTATTTGGTCACGCTGAATCATTTTGTGCAAACCCACCGGCGGGAAAAAGATTTTTCATTCCTAGTTGTGCTCAATGAACGGGAACAGTTTGGATACTTGAATGTCGGCCCGCGCCACGCGACCCGACAAGTTTTTACCTCGGCTACAGGCCAGTATTTTGGTAAATTCATTGAACAGCGTGACCCAAAATACTTTTTGGTTTATACTGAACGCTCAGGATTAGAAGTATTTACCCAGCAAGACCTAGCGGTGGACCGCGCTCAGCAAATTCTGCAGGAATGGTCCCTGAGAAAGGAGCGTCAGACATGAAATTTATTCCTTATGAGAAGCTGGTTCTGCGTACCTCGCTGGATCTACAGGAAATTCGGCGACGATTAGCGGCGGGAGTTGGCACGCCTCGCGGCTGTGGGTTAGCGGCGCTTAAGAAACCCGAGAAATTATTTGAAGGGACGGTAGGAGAGAACGATTTTAAATTCTGGAGAGCCATTCGGCATAACAATGGCTTTATGCCCCTGATTGCCGGAAAGATTTTCCCTGGAAAATTGGAAGTGGAATTAGCCTGGCATCCCGTGGTCAAAATAATTATGATTCTAGAAGTGATCCTGCTAGGGGGATTGGCTTGGTATTTTCAAACCCAACTGCCGTCCTCGACTACGTTCCTGGCGGTCGCGAAGAATGTTCCCTTGCTGGCGCTCGCGTTGATGATCGGATTGGCGGTCGGATCGTATAATTTTTATGCCGGCAAAGCGAAAGAATTTCTTAACAGCGTAGTCAAATAACCAAATTTATTGATGAAAGATCGTTTTATTCTATTGTTTTTTCTGTCAGCGTTATTGGCCTTGTTAGGTTCGAGTGAACTTGCGGCTAAAGGACAGCCTCTGCGCACGGAGCGTGTAGAGCTGGACGCGACTCATTATATGGAAAGAGTGGTCAACGAAGAAACTCAGCAATTAGTCTCGGAACGCTATTATGAAAATGGGCAACTGATCAACACCATCCATTTTTGGGATCTGGGGGAATGGGGTCTGTTTCGTCAGGGAGAACAGTTGCTGGCGCAAAATGATTTTAAGGCCGCTCGTCCTATTCTTGAACAAGCGATCGCGGAGCGCCCTGGACACAGCTTAGTGCACTTTAAGCTGGGAGTTGTTTATGAACGCTTGAAATTATTTGCAGAGGCCAAGGCGCAGTATGAGCAAGCCATCGCTTGTCAGGATCAGATCGCGTGGAAAGAGGCCAGCATCGGTTTAGGGAATACGCTGTTGTGGCTTCGGGATTTTCAGAAAGCGGAATCGATTTTTCAAAGCGTTTTAGCTAAAGACTCAAGGGATTCGGGAGCTCGTTATGGGGTAGCCTACGCTTATTCTTCGCTGGCACGTTGGTCGGAATGTTTAAAGATTTTAGATGAATTAATCGCTGAGGATCCGCAACATCAGTCGGCCATAGCGTTAAAAAACTGGGTGCTTCGCCAGCGTTAGGTAATATTATGAATTTGCAGGACTTAAATTTAGCGATCGTTGATATTGAAACCACGGGCAGCAGCGCTTTGCATGACCGGGTCATTGAAGTCGGCGTCATTCGCGTTGAAAAAGGCGTGGTGGTGGCGACATTTGATCAACTGGTTGACCCGCAAGTTCCGATCCCGCCCATTATCACGTCCATAACCGGAATCACGGACCGCGATGTTCGAGGGGCGCCCACTTTTGGTCAAATCGCCTCACAACTTTGGGGATTGCTGGAGGGGTGCATTTTTACGGCGCACAACGCGCGTTTTGATTATGGGTTCTTAAGACAAGAATTTCGGCGCTGGGGCAAGGATTTGAGCGCCGACTGTTTGTGCTCGGTGAGATTGTCGCGGGCGCTTTTTAAAGAAGAAGCTAAACATAATCTTTCAGCATTGATTGAACGATTTCATATTCCCTGCGAACACCGGCATCGAGCGTTGGGGGATGCCAGTGTCGTTTGGGAATTTTTAAAGTTATTACCGGGGCGCAAAGACGTCGGCGACATCACTAAGGCCCTCGCTGTGATTTTGAAGCGTCCGACGCTGCCGCCCCAACTGGATGCGGCCTTGCTCGATAAACTTCCCGAATCTCCCGGTGTATATATTTTTTATGGTGATCAGGGAATGCCGATCTATATCGGCAAAAGTGTGGATGTGCGTCAGCGGGTGCTAGCGCATTTTTCCGGAGAAGTTGTTTCCGTCAAGCAACAAAGAATGTTTAGTCAAATTCAGGATATTGCCGTTCGGCCGACGGCCGGCGATTTGGGGGCGATGCTTTTGGAATCACATTTGATTAAAACGTTAAGGCCGTTGCATAATTATTATTCTCGTCGGGCAAGTCAGTTGACGGCGTTGCGGCGTATGACGGATGATGCGGGCTATCATTGTTTAGCCGTGGAGAAAGTGTCCTCTTTGGGGCCGGGAAGTTTTGCGGACGTCGCGGCCATTTTTAGGAGTCAGAAAGAAGCGCGGGAGTATTTGCAGGAAGCGAGCCGTGATTATCAATTATGTCGTCCGCTGCTGGGTTTGGAAAAACGTAAGAAAAAGGGTTGTCTTTCATCTCAACTGGGGCGTTGTCGAGGCGCGTGCGAGAATCGGGAACCCGCCGAAGAATACAATGATCGTTTGCGGCGTTCTTTGCGTCGCGTTCAGTTGACTCCCTGGCCGTTTTCCGGGCCGGTGTTGGTGGACGATTCGATCGCTGAGGGACAAGCGGGGCAGGTTTTTGTGGTGAACGAATGGTGTTTGTTAAAAGCGGTTACCTATGATGAACATGGGCAAAAAGAATTTTTTCCTGCGGATGGCATTTTTAATCCGGATGTTTATAAAATATTGCACAGCTTTATGCAGCGTCATCCCGATCGAGTCAAGCACATCAAGAATCATCAGGAAATTGAAATTCAGCATAATTGATTTATACTGGGACGGTATTTTTTGACTCAGTAACAGCCGAGGCTAAAAAAAGCTAAAGGAAAATTTATGAAAGTCGTCAAAATTATTTTATTCGTTTTCTTTGTTTTGGTGGTTTTGGTGGCAGCGGGCGCGTACCTTTTTATACGGACGTTTAACATCGACCAATACAAGCCTCAAGTTATCGCGGCGGTTGAAGACGCTATCGGACGCGATTGCGATTTTAAAGATATTAATCTCAATTTTACCTGGCAAAAGGGGGTTGCCGTTCAAATCACCGATCTCGTCGTCAAGGACAGTCCTTTTTTTCAAATGGGTGATCTTTTGCGCGTGCGGGAAGTCAATGCCGGTGTCGATGTCTTGGCGTACGTAACGACACGCCAGATTGCCGTGCAAAACGTCGCGATTGTTGATCCAGAAATTAAAATCATCCGCGATAAAAACGGTAAATTAAATATTCTAAGCCTGGGTAAACAAGGAGATGAATCTCAGAGGCTAACCGCGGTGACGGCTGAGCCAACCGCGGAAGGTAAACCAGTAGAGGTTTCTCCCGCCGCCTCGGCTTCGCAACCGAAGATCAGTCGTTCGGGGACCGGACCCGCTTCCCCGCCTTTGACGCTTCCTCAGGTTTTTGTGAATTCCATCATCTTGACTAACGGAAATATCACTTTCCTGGATCGCTTGCCCCAGACAGAATTAGGTTTTGAAGTGACAAAGTTGGGGCTAACCGTCAAAAATTTTTCTTTAGCTCACCCGTTTCAGCTTCAGGCCGAAGCGGCCATTTTAAGTCCGCAGAAGAATTTTGCCAGTCAGGGTAACTTACAGCTAAATTTGGTTAAAAACGAAATCGTTCTTAAACAAGGTCAAGTTAATTTGGATTTGACGCAGACGGTTTGGGAAAAGTTGCGTTTCGCGCTGGCAGGTTTTACCACATCCGCACTCCCGGCATCTTTAAATGGTCAGTTTACCTTAGAAGGCAAACTATTAAAGGCCGATGCCACGGGGCTTAAAGAATTAAAGGGAGATATTCATGTCGCGAATGCCAATCTTGATTATCAGAATGCCGCTCCTGGCGTTTCGGTGACGGCCAGTAATGTTAATTTTAATACGAAGAACCTGGCCTTGGATGGAACGCCCTTTCAATTCGATTTTTCCGCCGGGTTATTTGGCCCAACGCCGAATTTTTCTTTAGCCGGCCAGGCACAGTATGATTTAGCTACTCAGCGAGCAGGCTTAACGGATGTGCAATTAATCAGCAATCTAGCCGCGCTCCCGTTGAGCAAAATTCAAAGCTCGCTCCTAGCTTTGAAGTCGAGTCCATTCCCACAGGAATTGAAAGGAAATTTGAACGTCATTATCCGAAAAGCCGCCCTGGGACCGCAGGGGATTGAGGATGTTTTATTAAACGCCACCCTGGCTGAAGGCGGAATCGCGATGACTGACGCGACGGCAGGGATGGCTTTGGACGCACAGCAGCTGAATTTGGAAATTAAAGATTTTACTTTAACTGAAAAGCCTTTTAGTTTTTCCGTTTCCGGAGGACTTTTTGCTTCAGAAAAGAATGTTGAAGCCGCGGGAACAGCTCAGTTGTCTCTAGCTACCCATAGTTACGCATTTAAGGATACGCAGATCAAAACGGATTTTGCTAAATTGCCTTTAGAGAGGATTCGGGATTCTGTTGCGGCATTGCAAAAATTGCCTTGGCCCACTGAGTTACAAGGGACATTGACGACGCAGATTAAATCGGTAGGGTTAGTTAATAATGAAGTGCGTGGATTGCTGGCCAATTTTATTTGGGAGAACGGTCGGATCAAAATGACCGAAGTCTCTCCGGGCGTATCGCTGGCTGCCTCACAAGTGAAACTACAAGTGTATGATTTTTCTTTGGAACAAAAACCGATGAACATTGTGTTTGAAGGCGGACTTTTTTCTGAAACGCCGAATATGTATTTTGATGGGACCGTCCAGTTAGATCCGACCACACAGGTTTTTCAGTTGACGGACGCGCATATCGCATCGGATTTAGCTCAGTTGCCTTGGACGACGATTCGTTCACAGATTACGCAACTGCAAACGCTGCCTTTTCCTCAGGAGTTGGCGGGTAAATTCAAAGCGGAGATTAAGGAATTGCGGGCCTCTCCGACAGGCATTGAATCGGCGCTGATGGATGCGCAGTTAGCTAACGGTAAGCTCGTGATGCCCAACGTGGCTCCGGGCGTTTCGCTGGACGCGTCAGCCATTAATCTCGACGTCAAAGGGCTTGCTACGGATGGTACGCCGTTTAAGGTGTTGTTGCAAGCCGGATTCTATGGGGAGCAGCCGAATGTGTCAGTCGAAGGTTTGGCGGGCCTTAAATTAAAAGAACAGCAGCTGTTTTTAAAAGACATGAAAGCGTCTTCTGATTTGGCGAATATTCCCTGGGATCAAATCAAGGCGAACATTACAAGCCTCAAGGAGGTTCGTTTGCCTGATGCCATGACGGGCAAAATTGAAGCCACCATCAAGGACTTGCAGGCGGGGCCCAAGGGGCTGACTGTTTTGGCTATGGACACAAAACTCTCTTCGGGCTCGGTCAAGATGAAGGAGGCGGCTCCAGGTGTTGATTTAGATATCAGTCAGATTCAAGCCCAGGTCCAAAATGTGGCGATTGATGGAACCCCCTTTCGTTTTCTTTTGCAAGCGGCAGTATTTGGGGATGTGCCTAATCTAGCATTGGATGGCACAGGAGCGGTGAACGTAGCTCAAGCGGACTATCAATTGAAGGACACTAAGTTCTCTACGAATCTTTCCAAAATTTCTTTATCCCGATTACAAGCGTCTCTGGCGGCACTTAAAGATGTTGCATTACCGGAAGACATCGGTGGTCAACTGAACGTGACCATCAACCGGTTAAGCGCTTCGGCCAAGGGGCTGACATCCGTTGTCATGCGTGGTGATTTGACGGGAGGTAAATTAAAAATCGCTCAACTCTCTTTACCGATTTCGCCCATCACGCTAGCCTTTGCCACGACGGAAACTGAGGCCAAGATTGAAGATTTATCTTTGTTGGTGGGCGAGGGGAGTTTGAAGGCGGAAGGGACGATCACGGATCTTTTGGGCAAACAAAATTTTAATGCCAATGTTTCTTTGATTGGGATTGATTTAGTTAAAGTCCTGGAGCAATCCAAACAGCCGGTCAAAGTCGAAGGTGTTGTTGACGGTCAGTATCAGGTCAGTGGCGTGATTGATCCCAAAGCGCTCACATCGTCGCTGACGGGTACGGGGTTGCTGGAAATCAAACAGACGGTTCTTAAGGATATTAATGTCCTTAAAGAAGTTTTGGATAAGTTGACGATGTTTCCTAAATTAAAAGAAAAATTGGCCGGCAACATTCCGGAGAAATATGAAGAAGTCCTGAAACAGAAAGATACGGTGCTCAAAAAAGTACGTTTTGATTCTCAAATTCAAGATGGCGCGTTGGTCGTAAACCCCATTGATATTGCAGCGGAAGGTTTTGCCGTTAGTGGTAACGGTAAGGTAGGGATGGATCAGAACGTGGATTTTTTGACGGCATTTCTCTTTGCAGATGATTTATCCGCCGCCATGGTCAAAGCGGTTCCCGAAATGCAGTATCTTTTTAACGCTCAAAATCAGGTGCAGTTTCCTGCTAAAATCACCGGTCCATTATCAAAACCTAAAATTTTACCGGATTTTAGCTATATTATGAAAACCGCGATTGAGAATCGTGGTAAACAGGCATTGCAGTCCGTGATTCAAAAAGCGTTGGGTATCGAGACTCCGGCGGAAGGAACCGTTCCTGCGGGCACAGGGCCGGCAAGCGAGGGCTCCGCTTCTCAAGCACCAACTGTGGAGGGAACGGATGCGGGTTCTCCTCCGGTCCAACCGGAAGTCGATCCCCGAGAAAAAATCCTGGGCACGATTCTGGAGGGGATTTTGGGGAAATGACCCGTCGTGTCGCCATTCGCGTCGAGCATCTAGTCAAAACATTTCAGTCACAAACCCAAGCTACTCGGCTCACTCGAGCGGTTAATGATTTAAGCCTGGATGTTTATGAAGGGGAAGTTTTGGGCGTGCTGGGGCCTAATGGCGCTGGTAAAACAACCTTTCTTAACATGCTGGCCACACTCCTCTTGCCAGACTCGGGGCAGATATCGGTTTTGGGCATTCCTTCCCGGGACGAGAATTTTTCCCGCCTACGACGTTTAATCAATATGTCCTCAGGCTATCCGAATTATCCATGGTGTTTGACGGTTGAGGAGAATTTACGTTTTTATGGCCAATTGTATGGGCTCGCTGGTACGGCCCTTAAGACTAAAGTTTCTGCTCTGATGGATCTGTTCCGATTGGAGGATTATGCCAAGGTGCGTTTTGATGAGTTGTCGAGCGGAACTAAACAGCGTCTATCTTTGGCGAAGTGTTTACTCAATGACCCGAAAATTGTTTTTCTCGATGAGCCAACGGTTGGACTTGATCCGGATGTCGCCCAGACGACGCGTGAGGTCGTTAAAAAAATTTTGCGGGATTTAAATATTACGGTTTTATTTACCACGCACAACATGAATGAGGCGGAAGAATTGTGCGACCGGATCGCTTTTATTAAACAAGGGTCCATTGTTAAACTGGCGTCTCCGCAAGAGTTGAAGCAGGTTTTGGGCAAGCAAGATCTGGAAGAGGTTTTTATCACGTTGGCCAGATCTCAATCCGAGGCCGGCGGAAACGTTTTGAATCGGGATAGTGGCCTTCCGTTGGCCAGCACAACTTTAGCCGGTGATCCTTTAGGTTTGATGCGGATTAAAGCTTGGTGTCGGCGAACGTTGGCCTTTACCTATCGCAATGTTATTTTTGCGATGCGTAATATTTTCTTTTTGGTAGAACTAGCTTTTTGGCCGCTGGTTACGCTTATTTCCATTGGGCTGATGGGGAAGTACCTGCAACTGGAATCGCAAGCGTTTGCGTTTGTACTGACGGGAGCCATTGCGGGGGGCGTTTTGCAAGTGACGCAGCTGGATGTCGCGTACAGTCTTTTGTATGATGTGTGGTCAAAAAGCATGAAACATACGATGCTAACACCCGTGGGGGTTACTGAGAATTTGTTCGGCTCGTGGCTGGTGGGGATTGTGCGAGGACTGATCGTGTTCGCGGTTCTGAGTGTCACGGCCCAAGCTTGTTTTGGGTTTCATTTTCCCGGACTGCGTGAGACGATTGTTTTTCTGGGAGGTATTTGTTGTTTTGCTATGTTCTTAGGGTTATTAGTTAGTTTGCTGATCTTACGTTTTGGTCAGAAAGCGGAAATCACGGCGTGGATGTTCGCGTATTTGTTCATGTTAGTCTGCGGCATTTATTATCCGGTAGAGATTTTGCCCTCGGGATTAATGGGTTTGGCCCAAGCGATTCCCCTGACCTATTTCTTAGAATATTTTCGTGCCGGGTATGGATTCCATCCGTTGTTTGCGTGGGGCGTGGCCAAAGGTTTTGGTTTGTTGGCGCTTTATTTTGTTATTGGTGTTTGGGCGTTGCGTCAGTCGTTTCACGCCGCGCGCCGCAAGGGAATCATCGTTCGTTTGTCAGAATAATTTGAGTCGGGGTAGAGTGACCGCAAATAAAATTGTGTCGTAACGGGAAAATTGGGATAAAATACTTCGCTATTGATAGGATCAATTATGAAAAATTGGTTATTTATTTTCTTGGGATGCGTGCTGGCAGGATGCTCGACGCTGGGCTTTAAGCAGGGTGCCGGGAATCCAGACTGGGTTGCGGTGGATTTTTTGAAGCAAATCCAAGCGGGAGAGTATGCGCAGGCGTATCAGCATTTTACCACTCGTTATCAGGAAGAGATTTCTTTGGAGCAGAATGCCCAGCTTTGGGAAATTTTGGTCAGTAAGTTGGGGCCTTTGGAGGATTATGAATCGGTTGTTCGTCCGTTTTTATTAGTTTCTGCTAAAGAAGCGGAACTGGTAGCCGGAATTCCCCCCGAGCAGGTTAAGAAGCATACGTATGATTTGGTTTTTGATCGTCGAACGGTACAGGCTAAAATGACGTTGGTTTTTCAAGAAGGAGTGTATCGTATTGGGTTTTTTGAGATTTCCGGTACGGGTCTGGAGACGGATCCAGCCGTGGCCCAGAAGATGACCGAGATGGGACTGTAAGCGATGACAGAACATTTTCCCGGACGGGAAAAACGAAAATTTGAACGATTTTCAACGGAAAAGGAAGTTTTTTTTACCGTTACTTTTGAAGTCAAAACTAAAGTTAATTTTCAGGTTGTGGATCCGCGCCATGATCAGATTCTGCCCGCGAAGTATCCTGCCTTAAGTCGAAATGTCAGCGCTGCAGGCATTTCTTTGGTTAGCTTGAAAAAGCTTGATCCGGGTGACATTTTGATTTTGGAAGTTTATACTTTATTCAGCCGTGAACCGGTGTTCATGGAAGGGCAAGTTCGTTGGTGTAAACCGGCGCTGGATCCGCACGAAGGTAAATTCGAAACTGGGGTTCTGTTGACCACGATTGAAGGACGGGACGTCCGGGAGACTTTTTACCACGATGAACAGCGGCGCGTGGTCTGGAGTGGGGTTTTGGAGGCGGTTTTGGGAAGCTTTCGCGGGAGTTAGCTCGCTTCAAAGTTAACCTTATGGAATATACGGAAGAGAGTTTACAGGCATATCTGCGGGCAAATTTTGCGCCGCGTGATATTGCGTATATTATGGACTCTTTGCGACTCTACGGAATTGAACCGGGAGAAGCCGAGAAATATCGAGTCTATTTGGCTCTGCTTAAGATGTGTGAGGGGAACGTGGATTTGCTGCCGCGTTTAGTGGAGCGTGCTAAGCGTGATTATCGGGATGTGCTGTTTGAAGCCGAGAATTATTATTAACTATGCGATTTAATCTTCTTTTTTTTGGTGTCTTTTTTATGCTGATTACGGTCATTCTTCGCAGTGGCTGCAGTAATAAGCCAGGATATTTTAGCGGCGAAGGGGTAGCACTGGTATTTCCGGAAACTTGGCATAAAATTGACGCGGTGGTTGAACCTCCTTTTAACATGAAATCCAAATTCAGCCCGTTTAATGTGGTTTACGCTTGCCCGGAGGAAGATCCCAACACCTTTTTACCTGCCGCGACGATTGGTGTCTATCGGATCAAGCCCGATCGTCAGCTCTGGCTGGCGGACGATTTTCCGGATTTGGTGAATATGTTTGCCGAAAGCGGATTTGAAATCTTGGATAAAGGGGAAATCTTGATAGATGACCAGATTTCCAAATGGGTTGTTTATCGAGACAACGAGCGTTCTCGTATAAAACTCGAGTTTTTTGTCGTCAACGACAATAATGTCTTGTATCGTATTCAGTATTCGACTAGTGACGATAAATTTGCCCAATATCGTCCGGATTTTGAAGCAACCAAATCAACTATTAAGTTAGGGAAATGGTAATAGCTGGCCATGAAGATTACTTTTGAGTATCAGGAACGCGTGGTGACTGTTGAAGACCCCAGTGTTATTGACATTACCGATTGTTTTGAATTAGTCGAGAAAGCACTATTGCAGCTAGGGTATGAGCCGGTGCGTATTAAGGCGGCTTATCAATTCTTGGCTCAACACGCCGGGGAAGAATTGTGATCGTAGTGACGTGCGGTTTATCAAGATTTTTATTTTTCGGGTATTGATTACCGCTCTAGAAAATAATGAAACCATGGAGGAAGTCAGTACTGCCAACGACTCAATCAATGGCAAAAGGAAAGCCGGTACAATTATTAATGCGTTGGCCGGTACTTAACCGAGGAGTGAATGATGAATAAACCTTCCGAACGTCGGCAACACGAGCGTCTTTCCACCGAAGTAGATGTTTTCTTTCAATTGTTCTTTGACGTCAAAGCGCAAGTGCAGTTCCAAGTCATCGATAAGGAAATGAATCGCCCATTGTCGCGAAAGTATTTGGCGTTAAGTCGAAATATTAGTTTGGAAGGATTGTGTTTTAGTTGTTTGAAACAGTTGACTGCCGGGGAATTGCTGCTGCTGGAAATCTCTGGCCCACAGCATGCCTCTCCCGTTAAGCTTAAAGGTGAAGTGCGCTGGTCCAGAAAGATGACCGCACCGGAGTTCGATGATAATAAATTTGATACGGGCGTTAAAATTTTAACAGTGAATGACCGTCCGGTCGCAGAGACTTTTGTCCGTGATGAAAATAATCAGGTCGTGTGGAGCGCGGTGCTCGAATCGGTCATGGGAAGCTATAAAAAGAAATAATTGAGTGATGTCTAACGAGAAAAATAATTTAGCGTCGTTGCGGGAGGCGTTGGCGTTATCTCCGGATAACGTGCCATTATTAAAAATGTTCGCCCAGGCTTGTTTAGACCAGTGGTCGCTGCCTGAGGCTCGAGAAAGCTTTGAAAAGATTTTGCGACTTAATGCTCAGGATTGGGAATCTAAGTTGGGCTTGGCGCGTGTCTTATTTAAAATGGGTAATCTTTCCGAAGCGACGGTTCGCGCGGAAGCGGTCGCGGCTGAACATCCTACGTGCGCCGCAGCCTGGGTTTTGTTAAGCCAATTGTCACGTCAGGAAGGCAACCTCGAGCAGTCTCGGAAATTTAGCGCGCGGGCCCGTGAACTAGATCCTCATTTAGCCAATGATAAAATTGAATCATCCCAGCCTCCTCGCCCTGAGCCTCCGGCAACCCCAACTTCGCAGGAAAAGGTTTTTAATATGGAACAGGGATGGAAAGCGGGTCTTGAGCTGAGCGGTCCCACTGGCGAAGAGCCGAGCCTGGAAGATTCCCTGAATGAAATTTTAGAAAATCCTACTCTTGCATTTGCCGATGTCGGTGGGATGCAGTCCGTCAAAGAAGAGATTCGGATGAAAATTATTTATCCTCGACAGAACCCGGAGTTGTTCAAAGCCTATGGCAAGAAGATGGGGGGAGGGGTGCTGCTGTACGGACCTCCAGGTTGTGGCAAGACGCTCGTCAGTCGCGCGACCGCCGGAGAGATCAAAGCGCATTTTATTTCTATCGGTTTGCATCAGATTCTGGATATGTACATCGGCAATAGTGAAAAAAATTTGCATGATATTTTTGAACTGGCCCGCTCGCATAAACCCAGCGTGCTTTTTGTGGATGAGATTGACGCTCTCGCGGCCAATCGTAATGACCTTAAACAAAGCGCCGCGCGAACGTTGATCAATCAATTTCTCGCGGAATTGGATGGAGAAACGAACGCCAACGATGGTGTTTTAGTATTGGGCGCAACGAACGCTCCTTGGCACATTGACCCGGCTTTCCGTCGACCCGGCCGATTTGATCGGATCATTTTTGTACCCACGCCGGATGAAGCCGCTCGCGTGGATATTATTAAGATTTTGGCTAAAGACAAACCGCTTCAGCAGTTAGACGCGTTGGCGCTAGCTAAAAAAACGGATAACTTCTCCGGAGCGGATTTAAAATCGGTTTTTGATGTTGCGGTGGAACATTCGTTGGCCAGGGCCATGAGAGAAAACCGGGTGATCCCGCTAACGACCGAAGATCTCTTTAGAGCAGCTAAAACTATTGTCCCCTCGAGCCGCGCCTGGTTTGAGAGTGCTAAAAACTACGCGCTCTACGCCAACCAGAGCGGATTGTATGATCCCATCTTACATTATTTAGGAATCAAGAAGTGACCGACTTTGAACGTCCCGCTCAACTGCAAAAAGGACTGATTCTTTTAGATCAAAACCGTTACCCGGAAGCGGCCGCGACTTTTAAGGATTTCTTAACGACAAATCCGCAGCACGCTTACGCGCTGTATTTGTTAGCTTCGTGTCAGTATCACCTTCCCAAAGAACAAAAACAGGCTTTGTTGACTATCGATCAGGCGATTTCTTTAGATCCGCAACGTTCGTGGTTTCATGAATTGAAAGCTATGATTTTAGCCGCGATGGGGAAGGGAAAAAACGCGATGGCGGTGGTGGACGAAGCGCTGCGGCTGGATCCTTTCTCGGCGCACGCGCACGCGGTCAAAGCCTATGTTCACTTAACCCAAGACCAATGGGCGCCCGCCGAGAAATGTGCCAAAGAAGCCCTGGCGCTGGACGCGGATAATTTGTTCGCGGGGAATTTGCTGGCAACCGCCCTACGCATGCAAAATAAATTAAATGAGAATCAGCAGCTTGTGTCCGACTTGCTGGCCAAGGATCCGGAAGACGCGGTGTCACACTCAAATGCGGGATGGGTTTATTTTCAAAAAGGAAATTATAGTCAAGCGCAAATACATTTTCGAGAGTCCTTAAGACTGGATCCTTTGTTTGAGCCGGCGCGGTTAGGGACGCTGGAATTATTTAAAACTAAATCGGCTTTTTACCGGGCTTACATCAAATATTCATTATTTATGTCCCGGCAATCAAAGCTAGTGCAATGGGCGATTATTTTAGGGATTATTTTTGGTTTTCGTGCGGTTCGTTACGCTTTGCAACATTCGTTTAACGGTCAGCTGGCGTTTTTAACCATTTGGTTCGCGGCTTTGTATTTTATTTTTATTTTTTGGACGTGGTTTGCCCCCGGTGTCGGTAATCTCATCATTTTGTTGGATCCTTTTGCTCGTTTCGCGTTAAAGAAAAGCGAGCGGTTGGATGCGATCTTTGTCGGCGGCATGATGTGTGGCGGGTTGGTCATGGCGATACTGGGAGTGGGCTTCGCGTTGCCGGTGTGTTTATTGCTGGGCGCAACGGCGGTGGCGAGTTCTATCCCGTTTAGTTGCACGTTCACGAATGAACGCCAAAGCGGACAATATTTCTATGGAGCGATTGCGGGCATCATTTGGCTGCTGGGGCTAGTGGCGATTGGCGCCGAATTGTTGAACGCCCAGACCGCGGTGTCAAAGATTTGCCTTACCAGCATGATTTTCTTGTTTATCATTTGTACGTGGCTGGGTGCCTTTGGTTTTATGCGCAGAAAGTAAGTCGCCGGCTCGCAAACTGGCCAAACAGAAGGGGTGAATGATGGTCACTGAATTGAGAGTGTTATTGAGCTTTGCATCTTTATACAGGAAAACGGCAATAATTTTGGTGTTGGCGCTATTGACGGGATCATCTTTGCTTTGGGCTCAAGAAGAACTTCCCGCGCAGATTGATTATTTAGGTCAGCGGGTCAGCGCGTTGGAAGAATACGTGACGGAGTTGCCGGACGGTTTGGAAACGCAAATGAAGTTTTATACGCGCGAAATTATCAAACTCAGTTTTTCTTCTAAGAATTATCAGGCCATCAGTACGAATTCTGGAACATTCCTGGTCGCAGTCGATGAATTAAAACGCGGTCAGGACGGATATAGTTTGATGGTTAAAGTCGGGAACATGTCGGACGCTAATTTTCAGGGGTTTGCTATTCGGTTGCGCTGGGGTGCTGCCTGGGATGCTAAGGGCAAAGATTCCTACGCGCAGTGGCGCAAAACTTTGACGCAAAGCGAATTTAAGTTTAACGGTAAATTGGAGCGCGGTGTCTGGACACCTATCGAACTGGTTTTGGGTCCCTTAATCAAAGAACAATTGGGACACCTGGAAATGGAAATGGATGTTAATTCCGTGGAGTTAAAAGGGCTTTAAGAAAAAGGAGAACGAGCATGGAATGGTTAGTTGATCCATCATCGTGGATGGCGTTATTGACATTAACGGCTTTGGAAATTGTTTTAGGGATTGATAATATTATTTTTATTTCCATCCTGACGTCTAAATTGCCTCCTCAAGATCAAGGCAAGGCGCGTACTTTAGGGTTGGCGCTGGCCATGATTATGCGCATAGGATTACTGTTTTCGTTGACCTGGGTGATGAGTTTGACTAAGCCTTTGTTTAGCTTGATCGGGCAGGAGATTTCCGGACGCGATTTAATTTTGATCGGTGGCGGGTTATTTTTAATCGCCAAAAGCACCCATGAAATTCATGACAAGTTAGAAGGCGCGGCGGAACATGAACGTAAAGTCAAGACCGCTTCTTTTGCCAATATTATTATTCAGATTATGCTGCTCGACATCGTGTTTTCCTTAGACTCCGTTATCACGGCGATTGGGATGTCGAACCAAGTCGGTATTATGGTGACGGCTGTCGTGATCGCGGTTTTATTCATGATGTGGTTTGCTGGCCCGATCAGTGATTTTGTTCATCATCACCCCACCATTAAAATTTTAGCGTTGAGCTTTTTATTGCTGATTGGGGTGATGCTGCTGGCGGAAGGGTTTGGTCAGCACATTTCTAAAGGCTATGTTTATTTTGCCATGGCTTTCTCAGTTTTTGTCGAGTTGTTGAATTTACGGGTTCGCGGGCAATCTCAGCATCCGGTGGAATTGAAGCCGTCTTCATTAAATCCGGACGCTAAATAAGGCAAGGATAAGGAGTTGTTGTATGGACAAGTTCAATTTAGTGATAGGTAATAAGAATTATTCTTCCTGGTCCTTGCGTCCCTGGTTGTTGATGACACAATTTAAAATTCCTTTTAAAGAAGTATTGATTCCACTTTATGAAGGAGATTACAAAAAAAAGATTCTCGCGTATTCTCCCTCGGGTAAAGTTCCGTATTTGCGGCACGGAAAAGTAAGCATCTGGGATTCGCTCGCTATCGCGGAATATTTAGCAGAGACTTTTCCTAAAAAGAATTTATGGCCGAAAGATAAAAAGGCGCGCGCCTGGGCGAGGTCGGTTAGCGCGGAGATGCATTCTGGATTTATGAGTTTGCGCAAGAATTGTCCGATGGATGTGCGCGCTTCGCGTCCACAAGAGGAGTTCTCTCTGGAAGTTAAGGCAGACATCGACCGTATCGTGAAGATTTGGGAGGGATGTCGCAAACAGTTTTCCTCGTCAGGTCCGTTCTTATTCGGGAAGTTCTCCATAGCCGACGCCATGTTCGCTCCTGTGGTGTGGCGTTTTGAAACTTACGGTGTGGAGCTCAAAGGGATGGCGCTGCAATATTATCAGCAAATATTAGCTTTACCGGCAATGCAATCCTGGAAGGAAGCCGCCCTGGCTGAACCTTGGGTCATTACTCGCTAATTCCGCATGCGTAATTTTTTCCTGCAATCTTGGGGCAAATTTATCCTGGCTTACGCCTTGTGGCTTTTTGTTTTTCGGGAATTCTTATTAAAACAGGCGTGGGTCAATCTAGATACCCTAACGGCTTACGCGGTTAAGAAATTCTTTTTGAATAATCTTCTTAACGGGACAATTCCTCTCTGGGATCCGTTTGTCTATTTGGGGACGCCGTTTTATGCCCTGGCGGTCTTGGCTATTCTCAACCCTTTGACGGTCGTCATGGCGTTGGCGGTTAAAATGGGGGTGTCTTATTACGATGCTTTCTTAATGAATTTGATTGGAACGTATTTCTTGGGATGCCTGGGGTTTTATTTCTTTGCTAAACTTTTTTTGCGCAGCGACCGTTGGGGCTTTCTTTGTTTTCTTTTGATTCTGTTTTCCGGGGTCGGCATCAATATTTTTACCCAATACAGTATTCTGCAGATTTTTTACCCATTTGGTTGGCTGATGTTTTTTGGCATGAGATTTGCCAGTAGTCCCAAGACTAAAGATTTTGTGGGGTGGGTGACGAGTCTGATGTTTTTGTTGAATTCTTACTTACCTTTTCACAGCCTTACTTTTGGATTAGTTTTTGTGTTTTTCAGCTTGGTGTTCTTTCCGAGAAGATTCCTGCTGATCGTTAAGGAAAGTTTTCGTTTCTTTATTAAGCACTGGGGGATTGTTTTATTTTGTTTATTCAGTCTGGGGGTTTGCTTGGCACCGTTGTTATTGTTGAAATCAGCTAATGCCACGGGAGAGTTTGTGACCCCGGCTAGGCATTGCCTGAACCGGGATATTGAGGCGTGTTATCAGGCAATTCTCAGAAGCGCTTCAGGGATGACGTATGAAGAAACGGTGAAATTCGGTACTTTAGAAACTAAAGCGCCGCTGTTAGCACCATTGGCGCATTTAGATAAAATTAATCAAGGAACAGATTGCGTCGCGTATTTGCCTATTCTGGCTTGGCTGTTGCTATCGCTGGGGTGGGTCGTTAAAGTTGACCGACGATGGCTGGTGTTGTTCTCAACGGTTGTTTGCATTTTCTTTGTCGCTTTGGGGGCGGCTACACCGGTCGGTAAGTGGTTCTATGATTTGTTGCCGTATTTTAAGTATTTTCGCAACGCGTTTTTTTATTCCGCATTGCTATTGCCGATGGGTATCTTGCTGGCTTGCGCTACGGGAAAAAACGTCATTGAGCAAATCAATTTTTCTTCGGGGTTTGTTAAAGGGTTCGTGCTCAGCGTGCCTGTTATGTTGTGTGCCGCGCTTATTTGGCAAGGTTATGTTCTGCAGACGACCGTTTTTACTGTGTTAATGAGTGGATTGCTCTGCTTCTTTCTGTTCAATGGCCGACACCAAAGGTGGCCTTTCCTTTTTGCTGTCGCCGTCATAGGGCTCGCGCTCATAGAGCCGGTTACGGTGGGTCGATCCTATAGTCTTAACGCGACCAAAGAGATTTGTCCTTTGCCTAGCCAACACCTCACCCCACAGTTTAGTTTTTTGCGTCCGCTGGTGACGCCCAGCACTTTTTGCCGATGGGAGAAAACGATGGAGCCATCCAAAGATCTTTGGGCGGATTTAGTGATGCAAGATACTTCCGGAAATTTAGGTTTCCCTGGCCTCATGGGTAAAGGGGTTTTCTTTGTTTCAAAATATATGAATCCGTTGACGTGGGCGAGGTATACCAGCAATAAATTTGTACTTTATGACCGGGTTCGACCGTATCAAGAGTCTTATACGGCTTTAGAAGAAATGGAACGGACTTTCAGTGGTTTTGAAAATTACGCGTATGTGGATGAACCCGATGCTGCCTTGCAAAAATTATTCCCGGCCGATAACGAAAGAAAATTACCTAAGGCTTTTCGCGTGGTGAAGAATTCGGATTCTTTTCGGGTCAAAAGTTTTAACGTCAATACGGTGGTGTTGGAAACAAACCTGCCGGTCGCCAAGTTTTTAGTTTATACGGACACGTTCCATTCTCCGTGGAAGCTTTTTCGCAATGGGATTCCCGAGAAACTGTACCGCGCGCAAGGAGCTTTTAAGGGGTTTGTTATCCCCGTCGGCGCCCATACTTTTCGGTTGCAATACGCACCGTGGGGTGGAGAAATGATTTATGGGTGGATTATGCTCTACCTGACTTTATTTGCCGTCTGGAGTGCGTGGTTTGTGATCAAGCCGGAAAAAATATGAGTTGATGATAACTATGTTGAAGAAAATTTTTCATACGTTCCTGATTGGGCTTAAACATGGCTGGAGTGTCTACTTATTCTTGTCCTTGTTATTGGTGTATGGTGTAGATTGGGAAGCGATTAAAGCTAAAAGGTTGCGTTACTTGTTATCAAATTATAATGATACGGGCTTTACCAATGCTTTGGATGGCATTCTTTACCATGATCATTTGGCTCGGATCAATCCTCGCGATCCGCAAGCGCGCGCCGCGCTTGGGCTGGGTTATTACCAGTTAGGTCGAAAAGCTGAAGCTCGCAATGAATTTCAAATAGCACTGGCGCTGGGTGGCGATTTAACGAAGATGGGTAACGAAGTAGCGACTGCCTATCGACATGTTTTGCCGTCAGCGGCCCAGTCTGTAAAAAACGCAAAATAATAAAATCTTAAGGAGGCTGTTTTGGAAATAGGAATTGTCGGATTGCCCAACGTTGGAAAATCAACTTTATTTAATGCCTTGACCGGGGCTAGTGCCGCGGCGTCAAATTTTCCTTTCACCACCATCGAACCTAATGTCGGAGTCGTACCGTTACCGGATGATCGGCTTTCTCGATTGGCCCAAGAATGGCGTAGTGCTAAGATTACGCCTTCGGGGATTCGATTTGTCGATATCGCCGGTTTGGTTAAAGGGGCGTCGCAAGGAGAAGGTTTAGGTAATAAATTTCTGTCTAATATTCGTGCGGTAGATGCGATCGCGCACGTGGTGCGTTGTTTTCGCGATGAGAACGTCGTCAGCGTGATGGAGGCATTAAACCCCTTGGGCGCCGTGGAAATTATTGAAACTGAATTGTTATTGGCGGATTTGCAACAGTGTCAAAAGGCCTTGGATCGCATCGCAGGCTTGGCCAAATCCGGAGACCCTAAAGCTTTGGAGAAAAAAAATATTTTGGAAAGTACGATGAAAGCCTTTGACGAGGGAAAGCCGGCGCGGGCCCTGAAGCTTCCGGACGAAATTATGACGGAGTTTCAGTTTCTAACCGGGAAGCCATTATTGTACGTGGCCAACGTGGATGAAGGGCCGATTGATGAGAAAATCGTCGGCCCGTTACGTGACAAGGCGAAGAAAGAAAACGCGGCGCTGATTACGTTGTGCACCAAGATCGAGGCGGAAATTGTGCAGCTGTCGGCGGAGGAGCGGGCTGCTTATTATGACGCCGCAGGTATTACGACGCCGGGGTTGGGAGTTCTGGCGACGGCCGGAAAAGATTTGTTACAGCAGATTTGTTTTTTTACCGCTGGTCCGCAGGAAACCCGGGCGTGGCTTATCTCCAAAGGAACTCGCGCGGTCAAGGCCGCGGGAAAAATTCATACGGATATTGAACGCGGGTTTATCCGCGCGGAGGTTTACAAGTACACTGATTTGGAAAAATTGGGGAATTATAAAGCGATCCAGGAGAAGAATTTGGTTTCTCTGGAAGGCAAAGATTATGAAATGAGGGACGGCGATGTGGTGTATTTCCGATTCAGTGTTTAAGTCGAAATCTTTTGGAAGAGCCGCGCTGATGGTGACGCTGGGGTTGAGCGGCATTTTTTATGCCGGATGTTCGTCTTCATCGCCGGTCGTCGCGGCGCCTTACGTGCTCAAGAACGCTTTCTCCGGGCTTACTTTTGAACAACCGGTCGGACTTGAATTTGCTCCGGATGGGACAGGTCGCTTATGGGTGGTCGAGCAAAAAGGGACCATTCGGGTTTTTGAAAATTCACCCAAAGTTCAGGAAGCCGCACTTTTCTTGAATTTGCGCGACCGGGTGTTTAGCGGTCATTCCGAAGAGGGATTACTGGGCCTCGCGTTTCATCCCCGTTTTAAGGATAATGGTTTTTTCTATGTGAATTATACGGCGAACAACCCGCGTCGTACTGTGATTGCTCGCTTTCAGACCAAAGACGCTACGCGACAGGAAGGTGATCCGCATTCAGAACAGATTTTGTTGGAGATTCCCCAGCCTTATGGAAATCATAAAGGCGGCAAACTGGCGTTTGGTCCCGACGGGTATCTTTACATCGCGATGGGCGATGGCGGATCGGGGGGTGATCCACACGGCCATGGTCAGAATCGTTCCAGCTTGCTGGGAAAAATTCTGCGCATTGATGTCGATCATCCTGCCTCTGAGAAAAATTATGGCATCCCAAAGGACAATCCGTTTGCCGGTAACACGCAAGGCTTTAAGGAAGAAATTTTTGCTTATGGCTTACGTAATCCCTGGCGGTTTAGTTTTGATACTAAAACAGGTTGGCTTTGGGCTAGTGATGTCGGGCAAGACAAACCGTATGAAGAAGTCGATATTATTGAAAAGGGCAAGAATTATGGTTGGAACATCATGGAAGGCAAGCATTGTTATAATCCTCCCAAGAATTGTGTTCGGGACGGATTGACGCTCCCTATTTGGGAGTATACAGCGGATATGGGCCGGTCGGTTACCGGGGGATATGTTTATCGAGGTCAGAATTTGCCGGGTCTGCAGGGATCGTATATTTACGGGGATTTTGTTTCCGGTCGGGTGTGGCGGTTGCTTTATGACGGAACAAATGCGCCTATCAATGAATTGATTTTTCATAATTCTAATTTGTATCCCGCGTCTTTTGGCGTGGACGCTCAAGGAGAACTGTATGTCTGTTCGTTCGATGGCAACATCTATCAGTTGGTGGCGAGTCCACGCTAGGCGTGGGGCCGAGCGGTTAACTTTGGGTGTTTGGGGGGTAGGATTGCTCGTTGTCGCGCTTTGGGGTGCACCTGATACGGTTTGGGCGTCGACCCAATACCTAGTTCGACCTCAGGAATCGACTTTGAAAGGAACCATCAGTTATTCTCTGATTGGAAAATATGTGGCCTCGTTTGATGATTTTTCCGGAAGCATTGTGATGGATGACGATGATGTTGAACACAATTCTGTACAATTGAAAGTACGGGTCAATTCGCTGCATTCCAAATATCCCAAATTAGATCGGATCGTTAAATCTTCGCGATTACTCAATGCCTCGCGATTTCCCTGGATTACTTTTGACAGCCAAAAGGTTTATAAAAAGGGAGATCAGTGGTGGGTTGATGGGATTGTCAATTTGCGGGGAGTTAAAAGGTTGTTGACGTTTCCTTTTAAACTGGAAGAAACGAAGCCGACATCCGAAAAGCGTCAATTGTTGCGCGCTTCTGGGTCTTGGGTGATCCAGCGTAAAGATTTTGATGTGATTTGGAATAAAATTTTGGATCATGGCGGGATCATTGTGGGTAATCAAATAACCTTGGATTGGTCGATGGTCGCGTTAAGTGAGGGTAAGGGGCATGGGCAATAAACAGGTGCGTATTGGTCTAAAGAAATTTAGCTTGTTTCGAGATAGTAAGGTTTACTCGAGGATCAGTTTGATTTTATTGTTTGTGTGTTGGGTGTTGTTTAGTTCTGTTGCCGCCCAAACAGAAGACAGCAATGCGAACGCAGATGCCCATTTGAGTAAAGCCCGCGCGGCGCAACAAGCCGGTGATCAGCGTAAACGGGATTTCTGGCTGGCGCGTTTTATGGGTGAGGTGCGCAAGAATTCCGCGGTGACGCGGTCTTTTGCCGATGCGCAGGATTTATTTACCGTGGTGAATCAGGAGTCGCCGTCTTGCCAATTGAGCGGTAAATTTTCTGCTGAATTCTGGCAATGGTTTGTCAAGCGTTCGCAGGAGCAGTGGGGTGTGCTTAATAACATGGCTGTTGAACGGGATCATAACTTTGAAATGGCCAACGGAGAAGGAAATATTTCGGAAGGATATCTCGCGAGCTATTTTAGCGCTCTGTTCATTTCTCCCCAGATCGTTACCTGCCAGGTGAATGCGCAGTTGGAAGTTCTGGCGATTAGTCAGGTTCAACAGGAGCCATTTTTGCTGTCAGGAAAGATGGTGCCGGGAGAATATACGATGTATTTTCGGAACATTCCTTTTGCCCTATCGGGTTACCCTCTTTTGGCGGTGTGGGCGCCAAAATATGCGGATATTGATGGTGACAAAATTCCGGAGGCTTTTTATCGCTACAATGTCTTGACAGAAAATAGCTTTGATCAGGAACTGACGATTTATAAATTTGAAGGCGATTTGCCCAAATTTTTTAAGAAATTTGTGGCCAGTGACGGCGGTATCGCGCGGAAAATTGACGGTAAGAAAATTCAGGTTGCGCAAGGAAACTCTCTGGGTGGTCAGCTGGTCGTGGAAACTTTGGAATACGATGGTCGGGATTTTGTGGTCGTTGACCGCGAGACGATAGAAAATCCTTTCGTTACAGAGGAATGGAAGCAATACTATTTTGATCATGAGCGTTTATTCTAATGGTAAGGCTCATGGCGATTCGGGAAATTCCTTGCGAGAGCAAGTGGCTATCGCTATAATAACCGCCTATTATTCGCGAACAAATCAATAACCCTGTTTTTACAGCCGTAACGGTTTAGAAAATTAGCGGGTAAGAAAGCATTCTGATTATTTGAGAAAGGGGTTGGGTATGTCATTGCAATTAGATGAAAAGAATTTTAATGATGAAGTTATGAATTCACCCTTGCCGGTATTGGTTGATTTTTGGGCGGAATGGTGTGGTCCTTGCCGCATGGTCGCTCCCATCGTAGAAGAACTTTCCAAAGATTTGGCTGGGAAAATGAAGGTAGCCAAAGTTAATGTGGATGAGGCTCAAGAGTTGGCCGCAAAGTTTGGCATCATGTCGATCCCCACGCTATTAGTTTTTAGCAAAGGCAAAGTGGTCAGCCAGATCGTCGGGGCGATGCCCAAAGACCAGCTGTTGGCCAAGGTTAAACCATTTTTAGGATAAGCCATGCGTATTCATGTTTGTAAATCTAAAATCGCTTACGCTCGTCTGACCGAAGCCCAGCTTTATTATGATGGGAGTATTTCTATTGACGCCGCACTTCTTAAAGCCGTTGGTATCATTCCGGGAGAGAAGGTTGAAGTCCTCAATGTTAATAACGGTGCTAGGTTAGAAACCTATGCTATGGCTGGCAAGCCGGGATCCGGTCAGTTTTGTCTCAACGGACCTGCGGCTCGGTTGGGGTATCCGGGTGACCAGGTGGTGATCTTAAGTTATGGTTTAATTGAGTCCACGCAGGCTTCCAAATTTAAAATGAAGGTAGTTTATTTGGACGAAAATAATCGTATCCGTCGCAAATAAAGCTTTGTTGACCATGCCATCCCCGGCCTCTCTTAAGATTCGTATTTATCCCGATCCTTGCCTGCGTCAAAAATCCGCACCGGTAGAACAAATTGGTATTCCCGAAAAAATGTTGATTGACGCGATGCTGGAAACCATGCACGCGAATAAAGGTATTGGCTTAGCCGCTCCACAAATTGGTATTAATCAGCAGATTATTGTTGTGGATATTGGTGAAGGGCCATTGGCTCTGGTCAATCCTAAAATCAAGCGTCGCCGCGGGGGAGATTTGATGGAAGAAGGCTGTTTGAGTCTACCGGGAATTGTGGTCACGGTGCGTCGACCGGTTGAAATTTGGGTTGAGTATCTGGATGCCCGAAACAAACCGCAATTAAAGAATTTTAAAGATTTGTTAGCTCGCGTCATTCAGCATGAAACGGATCATATCAACGGTAAGTTAATCGTTGATTATGCCGGCTGGGGGGAGAAAATACGAGTCCGACGGCAATTAAAAGAATTGCAGGTCCATGGCCGTGTTCTTGAGCCCGAACAGCCTAAACGGAATGCTGCCGTATAATTATGTCGATTCCCGTAACGCCCGCCAACACCATTACTTATTCAAAACTTCCGGCTTGGTTTAAACAACCGTTGCCTGACCCTGCAAAGGTTCCGCAGATGCGGGAGATGTTTCGGGCGGGAGGACTTCATACGGTTTGTGAGAGCGCGCATTGTCCGAATTTAGGCCAGTGCTGGGGCAAGGGCGTTGCAACGTTTATGATTTTGGGAGACATTTGTACCCGCGCGTGTCGTTTTTGCGCGATTGATGCGGGTCGGCCGCTAAGCGTTAGTCCCGAGGAGCCGGCAGAAGTGGCCAAATCCGTCGCGAATTTGAAATTGCGGTATGTCGTGGTGACGTCCGTCGCCCGCGATGATTTGGCGGATGAAGGGGCGGGGCAATTTGCGATGACCATCCGGGCGATTCGTGAAATAAATCCTCACACAAAAGTGGAGATTCTGATTCCTGATTTTTCAGCCCGACCGGAGTTGCTGAAGGTCGTGGTTGATGCCGCCCCCGAAGTGATTAGCCATAACGTCGAGACCGTGCGTCGCCTATCACCCAAAATTCGGCCGCAGGCTGATTACAACAGATCCCTGGAGGTTCTTAAAAGTTTAAAAGAATTGGAACCTGGGTTGTTGACCAAAACCAGTCTTATGGTGGGGTTGGGGGAAACCGTTGAGGAGATCACGGAACTCATGCGCGATTTACGGGCCATTGATTGCGATATGCTGACCATCGGTCAGTATTTGTCGCCTTCCCACGAGAAGCGGCATCTGCCGGTAGAACGTTTTTATGCGCCGGAAGAGTTTGTTCAGCTCAAAAATTTGGGCAAATCCTTTGGTTTCAAACATGTCATGAGCGCTCCGATGGTGCGCAGTTCTTACATTGCTGAAGAGGGCTATCGTGAATGCCAGTCGTTACTCGAAGCGGCTTCATCGAGTAAAGGAAAGATATGAACGCCACGGTAAAGAATTTATTGTCCTGGTTGTTGCGCTTGGGGCTCAGTGGTGCTCTGCTGTGGTATTTGTTTAGAAAAATTGATGTAGCGAGTATCGGAGCGTTACTGAAATCGGCGGACTACCGATTTGTGGCGGCCGCAGGCGGAATTTTCTTTATTACGAACCTGTTAATTTTTGGGCGTTGGTTGATTTTTGTTCGGGCGTTGGGGTTGAAGTTAGCGTTTAGAGATCTGTTGGCATATTTCTTTATTGGTTTGTTTTTTAATCTGTTATTGCCGAGCTCAACGGGAGGGGACCTCGTTAAAACATTGGGTTTGTGCCGTTACACGGATGACAAAGCCAAAGTCGTTGCGTCGGTGGTGCTGGATCGCTTGAGCGGTTTTGCGGGCATTGTGCTCATTGCCCTTATTTCTTATCTTTTTGGTTTTCGTTTGATCAATGATGTGTCTTTATTGGTGTCAATTCTGTTGCTAGGCGGTTTGGTGAGTGGTATTTTGACGGTCCTTTTCAATGAAACCTTGTACGGCTGGTGTTGTCGGATATTTGATCGTTTACCTAAAGTAAAAAATGCGTTACTGAGTCTGCATCGGGATTTAGCACTCCTCAAAAATAAAACCAGGGTTTTTGGTCAGGCTGTTTTGTTGTCCTGTTTTTCGCAAGCGATTTTGGCCCTGACTTTTTATTTAATCGCTTTAGCGCTGCATGCGCCGATCAAGTATGTGTATTTCTTGATTTTTGTTCCGCTATTATGTGTTGTCTCCAGTTTGCCTTCGATTGGCGGGTTGGGGGTTCGGGACGCGGGAGCTGTTTATTTGTTTGGAAAAGTCGGTATGGCCTCTGCCACGGCCGTCAGCGTGTCGCTGATGAATTTCTTTTTTATGGTGGCCATTGGCCTGATCGGAGGCGTGATTAGTGTCCCTTATTTATCTGCTGGACGGGTACAACGTCATCAAACAGCATCCGCAGCTGGCCGAGCAGCCGCTTGACGCGGGACGCGCTAGTTTAGCGCGATGGATAGACCAGGCCAAACCTCACGGCAGCTCGCGTAATTCGATAACCATTGTTTTTGATGGTCGTCCTGGGCTCGCGGGGGCACCGGCATCGCTCGAAGCCAAAATTATTTTTACTGATGACGAAACCGCGGATGAGCGTATCAAGCGATTGGTTGACCGCTCCGCAAACCCAAAGGTTTTTGTCGTGGTTACGAATGACAAGGAAATTAAGTTCCATGTCCGCGCGTTAGGCGCTAAAGTATTGTCTGTACAGGAGTTTTTTGCCTTAGGTTTAAAATCCGGCAACCGTGCTGCGGGCGGGGCCAGTACGGGAAAGAAAACTGAGCCCAAATATATATCTCTCTCCTTGGAGCAGCAAATTACATCAGAGCTTACCGAACTTTGGATAAAAAAGAAGAATCGATAACGCTTTAGGGATTACTCAAATTTTTCATATTTTTCTTTAAAGCATTGCACTACAATAAGGCATTTCATGGTCAGGGTATTGAAGAACTTGACGCAATATGTGGGTGATGTCCTTTACGGCGCGGGCAACGCTCTGTTCTTTCTAAAAGATGTTTTGAAATTTGTCCTTACGTTCCGTGTGCGTTGGGGTGAAGTTTTGCGCCAAATGTATGAGCAAGGCGTTCAATCCATTTTGATTATTTCGCTGACCTCGTTTGCTTCCGGCGCGGTTTTGGGATTGCAAGGGTTTGTGATGCTTAACCGCTTTGGGGCCAAAGAATACGTGGCACAGCTCGTCGCTTTGTCGCTGGTGCGGGAGCTAAGTCCGGTTTTTAGTTCGTTTATCTTTTCGGGAAAATCCGGGGCCCGGATCACGGCTGAACTAGGTTCCATGAAAGTCAACGATCAAGTCACAGCGACGAGGGTTATGGGCGTAGACCCGATTCATTTCTTGGTGGTGCCTCGCTGGCTCGCGTGCGTGTTGACCTTACCCATTTTGATTGTGATTTCCGAAATCGTGGGGATTTTCGGCGGGTACTGCGTGGGCGTTTTTGATGCCGGAATCCCGAGTGCTTTTTACATTAATCAGACGCTTAAGAGTATTCGGTACGTTGATTTCTTCAGCGGATTTATTAAAACAATTTTCTTTGGTTTTCTGATCGCTTGGATTTGTTGTTATCAGGGCTACTTTACCCGGGGAGGCTCTCTGGGCGTGGGAAAATATACAACGAAAGCGGTGGCTTTTTCGTATATTTTTGTGGTCATCGCGAATACCGTTTTAACAAAATTGATTTTGACCTTTTGGGGATAACGATGATGAATGGACTTAACGTAAATTTTAAAAAAGTATGGCCTACAGTACTCATCATGGGAGTGGTTGTGTTAACCTCGGGTTGCCGATCTCTTCCTTCGCGTGGGGGAGATTCCGGACAGCGTTTAAGCGTTGAGCCGTCTTGGATTCGCGATGGACAGCCGATTGTTTTTGAAGGTGAAAGCTGGTTTCCGATTGACGACGTCGAGAATTTACTCGATTCCGAAGTGTACGTGATGGGCGATTATGAAAAGGAAATGTTCTTTGTAGATAAAATGGACGTTCGACCGTTCAATCGTCTTTATACCCGCTTTGCCAAGAATAAATATCGGGCTTTCGAGAAAAAAGAAAAAATTGATTAATATTATTGATGTGGTCAAAGAATTCGGCGGCCAGGCGGTATTAAAAGGGATCACCCTGGATATTCGCGATGGCGAAATTATGGTGCTGCTCGGGGCCAGTGGCGCGGGAAAAAGTGTCTTATTGCAACATATGATTGGTTTGTTACGTCCGGACCGAGGGGCTATCAAGATTGATGGCACAGACATCACTAAGTTAAAAGAAAAGGCACTCCTTAAAATCCGTAAAAATATCGGCTACCTGTTTCAAGAGGGGGCTTTGTATGATTTTATGTCCGTTTATGATAATGTTGCGTTTCCTTTGCGGGAACACACGCCGCTAAAAGATAAGGTCATTGACCAGAAGGTCCGACAGGCGTTAGAGATGGTGGGGTTAAAAGGATCCGAAGATAAAATGCCCAACGAGTTAAGCGGTGGTATGAAAAAGCGAGCGGCCTTGGCGCGGGCGATAATTATGAATTCTCGAATTTTGTTTTGTGATGAGCCTACTTCCGGACTAGACCCTTTGCGCAGTCGGGACATTTGGGATTTAATTCGAGACATTGCTCGCAAGTTAAGCTGCACGACGGTGATCACATCGCATGATTTAAAGAATTCTTTGCGGGTTGCGGACCGGCTGGCGTTGTTGCATCAGGGTAAGGTCCACTTAGTGGGGCAGGCGGAAGATTTATTAGCTTCTGCGGATCAGGTAGTGAAAGAGTTTGTGGAGTAATTTATGGAACGACGCGATAGCCTAAGAAAAATTATTGCCGGAGCTTTTTTTCTGACGGGAATTATGCTGATTGTGTTTGTGGTTTTGATCATCGGCGTTGAGAGGGGCTTGACGGAAAAACGTTTTAATGTGGAAGTCCTGTTCACTAACGTGGGGGGCTTGGCTCAGGGAGCCCCAGTTAACTTATCTGGCGTCAACGTGGGGACCGTGGATGCTATTGACTTCCTGGATGCAGAAATCAATGGACGGGGAGTATCCGTTAAACTGAATATTTTTAAGAAATATTCAGAGCAACTCTCAAAAGCCACGCGTTTCGCGATTAAGACGGCCGGCGTGCTGGGTGAGAAAACAATTGAGATTTCGCGGGACACAAACCAAATTCCTGTTGATTTGGATGAACCTATCATTGGGGAGGACCCTTTGGACGTGCAGGATTTGGCGATGTCATTTGGGGAAACGGCTTTATCGTTGCAGGAAGCATCTAAGCAGGTCAATTCGATCATTAAAGAGATCCGTAATATTTCGATTACCACCAAACGTCTCATTAACCGCGTTGAACAGCGTATTATTGACGGTAATTTATTTAAGGTTTTCTAATATCCAGCCATCATGAATATCCTAAACATACTTAATTCCCCCTGGTTTTACGTCCCGGTCTTTTTTATTTGTTGGGTCACCTTTTTTATGATTGTGAAAACGATCCTTTTTCGCTGGGTCAAAAAACTGACTCGTTATACGGAGACCAAGCTGGATGACGTTTTTTTGCAGGCAGCTAAATTGCCTTTTACCATTCTTATTGTTTCAAGTGGGGGCGCGCTTGCTGAGAAGCTCGCGCCTCAGCCGGTCGATGTCAATGCGCCGCAGCATTTCTTGACGATTTTTAAGGCGATCACTATTGTCGCTTTAGTTATTTTTGTGGAAAGATTTCTTTCGGGGATCATGCGTTTGTACGCGGAGCGCGTGGAGATCTTGCGCACTTCCGGGGCTTTCGCGAGTGGGGTCGTCCGGGTGGTTGTTTACGGGTTGGGTTTGCTCGCGTTGATGGACAGCTTTGGAATTTCCATCACCCCGGCGTTGGCGTCGCTGGGGATCGGGTCGCTCGCGGTCGCTTTGTCCTTACAGCCCACGATGGAAAACTTTTTTGCCGGTATTCAACTGGTCGTGGACAAGCCCATCCAGCCCGGTCAGTTTATTAAATTGGAATCGGGGGAAGAAGGGTATGTCCATCATATCGGCTGGCGATCGACCTGGATCCGTTTGCCGCCCAATAACGTTATTATTGTTCCCAACAAATTTCTAACCAGTACGAGAATAGTCAATTATTATTACCCGGAACCAGAAATGTCGGTGCCTGTTACTTTAGCGGTTCATTATAATTCGGATTTGGATCAGGTTGAGCGTGTGACGCTGGAAGTCGCTCAAGAAGTGTTGCGGGAGACGGAAGGGGGCGTTCCTAGCTTTACTCCGGCCGTGCGTTTTACCAAATTCGGTGATTATAGTGTGGATCTAGTGGTTGTGTTGCGTACCCAGGAAATTTCTCAATCCGCTAACTTAGTCCATCATTTGATTAAACGACTAAAAAAACGCTATGAGGCGGAGGGTATTGTGATTCCTTATCCCGTCCAAGCGGTCAATACGTTGCAGGAAGATTCGGTAAATTTGAATTCTAGAGAGCGAAAGAGTTAGAGGGGGACAAATGTTTGTTCTGGCAAATCTAGTTCTGGCGATCGCGCAGCTGTTAAACGCGGTGCTGATCTTTTTTTACTGGGTCATTTTGATACGGGCTTTGTTAAGCTGGGTGAATCCCGATCCGTTTAATCCCATTGTTCAGTTTCTATATCGAACTACGGAGCCGATTTTGGAACCCATTCGTCGTCGACTTCCCATGGCGGGGATTGATTTCTCTCCGATTATCGCTTTTTTATTGATCATGTTTTTGCGGCAATTTTTAATTGCATCTTTAATGGAAATCGGTTATCGTATGCGAGGTTTTTCATCTTAAAAAAGGACGAATTATATGTTTGATCAAATGAAGCAGTTGATGGAAATGAAGCGTCAGGCTGACAAGATCAAAAAAGAGCTTGATGCCGAGAAAATTGAAGTGAACGATGTTCGGTCGGTTAAGATATTGATTAACGGTTCCCAGAACGTGCAAAGCATTACCGTGGCTGATGAATTAATTAACCCGGCTAATAAAGCAAAGTTGGAAAGTGAGCTTACGCGTGCGGTGAATGCGGCTATTCGCCGTTCTCAAGAGATTGCCGCTTCTAAGATGAAGACGATGACGGGGTTGAATCTGCCGGGGATGTAATTTTGATTTTTGGTTTTTGAATTGAAAGCGGATCACTTCCGCTTTCAATTTTTTTCGGGATTGGCCGGTTGCTTTATCATTGTGTGAATTTGATTGTCGTATCCGGTCATCGTTGACCCATCAAACAGTATTAAGAATAAACAAAGGAGAACACATGCCGTACGATAAAGCGTTGGACAAAGAATTATTTAAAGAAAGTAAAGAATTTGCCGGTACCCGAGTTTCGGTCGGCGTGTACTCTTATAACGGTGGTGAGAAAAAACTGCAGCTCTCTCGTGAGGATGTTGATCAAGCCGGAGAATGGCGTTTTTCCAAATTAGGTCGCATGACCAAAGACGAGGCTAAGCAAATCGTTCCCATTCTTTCAAAAGCTGTTGAATTAATGTAAGCTTGTTGAACCTGGAGGGGATTTTCCCTCTTGCAATGATGATGACAGGCAACTATTCTGATGATGAGGTTGCCGGGAGGAAATTATGGCAGAAGTCTATTTAACGTTAAAAGGTTTTGAAAAGTTGCGCGCTGAACTGGAGCGCTACAAAACGACGGAGCGCCGTCGCATCGCGAAAGCGATTGAGGAGGCCCGTCAACAGGGTGATATTTCGGAAAACGCCGAATATGACGCGGCCAAGGACGCGCAGGCCCACAACGAGGCCAAGATCGCCGACCTGGAAGCCAAATTGGCGCAGGTTCGCATCATTGAGAATGAGAATATTTCGGCTGATAAGATTTTTATCGGAGCGATTGTCACTCTAAAGGATTTGGATAACGACGAGCAGATCAAGTATATGCTGGTCTCAGCGGAAGAGTCCAATTACGAAGAAAATAAGATTTCAATTACTTCCCCAATTGGTAAGGCCTTATTGGGTCACACCAAAGGAGAAGTATTGGACATCAAGGTTCCGGCGGGGACTTTGAAATACAAAATTCTGAAAATCGAGCGTCCGTAATAGACGCGTCGCGAAAGAAACATCTCTGCACCCTTTTAACCTTCCAGGTTAGAAGGGTTCCGTTTTTGGAGAAGGTTGATGGGCGAGGCTTAACCCTAAACACGCCCAGGTCAATGGTAAGAGGCTAAACAGAATACGACTTAAACTCACTGACATCCACCAGGCGATTTCAAAATAAGTGTTAATCCAATAGTAAGCTAGGATAACGCCTAAATAACTTCCTAAAAATAATAAGCACCATCCCCAGGCCCCACGAAAAGCTTGTCGCCCTGCGATGAGGAAAGCTCCCAGTGTTAAGAACCATAAGCCTAGCCATTTGGTGCTGAGCCCTTCGGCCCAGAGAAACATGAAGATTACTTTTAAACGCGAGAAGTCGCTGGGTTTGGTGGTGGACGTCAAGCCGTTGATAAACGTTTGATTTTCAGGAGCGAAGACCCCTTTAAAGATTAAAAAGGGTAATAGTCCCCAGAAAAGTCCCAGTGCCCACCATTTTAGAAAATAATTTCGGTCTATCGGTGTTTTAAATGTTAAGACAGCTTGTCCTGTGACAATCAAGCCCATCAAGACGACGGCTAGTAATCCCTCAGCTTTACAAAAACTTAAAATTCCCAAACAGATACCTGCTAATAATGCACTAGGTCCCCGGGTCGCGTTGAGCGCGGGAAAGAGCAACGCTCCTGTGGCTAATAAATAGAAGGCTATCGCGACGTCAGCGTATTGGCTGGTCGCGAGCGTGGCCGTTGAGGGAAGGAGAAAAATCAACAATGCTGGAAGAACGCTTAGCGGGTGACGGGTTCCTTGACGAAGGACCGCCCACAGTAGTCCCGCGGTACTAAGCGAAAAAGCCAGTGCGACCCCAAGCGGTAAGCGATAATCAAGGTGGGGAATAAAGGACCAACCCGCGACATTGATCAAAGGCAGCAAGAGAGGATAATGAGGGCTGGAGCGCCACATCTCCGGGCGTAGCATGTTCTGCCAGTTTTCTTCGCCTAGAAAAATGAATTTTGCTTTCAGGTTCCAAACGCCCCAGGCGTCCCAGCCTCCAAAAGGATAAATATGTGCCTGTCGCCACAAAAGAAAAGCCAGTCCGCCCAGCGCCCCGAGCGACAGCATGTCGGAAACGGTTAGGCGGTCGAGAGGACGCCAGGTTAGAAAATTTCTTCCAAAGCGAAAGTATCCTATGGCTAACAGCAAGATCGGCAGGCTGATTTGTAGCGCCCTGCTGACTCCCAGATGAAATTGGCCACCTAGAGTGAGAGCCAAGAAGAGAAGCGCGGCCTGCAGTCCGGCCCCCAAAGGCCAGCTTAAGAAAACGTGGGTTGGGCCGTCAAGTGTCTTGGCTTGATGAAAGAGAAGTTTTATAAAGAGCCAGCCGGTCAGAAACGTTAGTAAAAAAGGCAGCAGAATCATAGGGATTTTTTGAACAGCATAATGTCAAACTGGTTTCGTCGTAGCGGAACAGTCCCGAGTTCTTGCATTTTTGCTAAGGCCTTGCGCGGGTCACGGCAGTTGGTCAAAATATATTCGTGTTGCGCGTAATCTAAATCCAGGATGATGGGAGCCAGGACATATTGCGCTTGAGCATACTGGGCCGCCGCGGCAGGCTCTGTAATATTCATGTCGGAAAAATAACCGACCGCCGTAACATCTTGAAATATATCTTCCAGCCCACCAAATTTTAAACCTTGAAAATAGAATGGGACCTTAGCGCGCAGGGCGACCTGTTGATGCTGGTGATTGAGCAATGCGAAAAAATTCCAGCTCACACTTAGCGCTAACGCGGTCAGAAAAAGTAATTTTAGAATTTTAGTCAAGGATGAGGGCATGGTCGTATACGTAAAATTATCTTCATTGTAGCCAGTTCGTTCCTTCTGACAAAGTTTTTTGTGAAAGATTTGCTATTGTCCCCGCGAGGACGCAGAAAAGCAAAGAAATGCTTTCCTCGTTCCGGCGATGTGGCTATAATTGGGGCAATAAAAAAGGAGTCGTCGTGGTTAACGTTGGGATTATCGGTTGCGGGCACTGGGGCCCGAATCATATCCGCATTTTTTCTTCTTTGGCTAATTCCCGAGCGGTCATGTGCGCGGACGTCAGTGATGAGCGATTGCAGTCCGTCAAAGTGCTGTATCCGGCTATTCAGACCACCAAAGACTATCAGCAAATTTTAAATAATAAAGAAGTTCATGCCGTCTGCATCGCGGTTCCAACCAATTTTCATTTCGAAATTGCCAAAGCTGCGCTCGAAGCAGGCAAACACGTACTGTGCGAGAAGCCGCTAGCGCTGACACCCCAAGAATGCGAGCATTTAGCCGAAACTGCGAGTCGAGTCGGCAAAATTCTGATGGTCGGCCATGTTTTTGTTTTTAATCCCGGGATCCTCGCGCTTAAAAAATATATGGAATCCGGGGAAATGGGAGAGGTTCATTACGCCCATTCGGAACGTACGAATTTGGGCCCTTTTCGTTACGATGTTAATGCCTTGTGGGATTTGGCACCGCATGACATCGCGATTTTTAATTATTTATTTGGCAAGTCTCCGATTTCGGTCTCCGCCCGTGGACAAAAATGTTTGGGCACCAATCTCGAAGACCTCGCTTTCGCGACTTTAGAATATCCTGGAAATATTTTAGTGAACGTGCATGTCAGTTGGTTAGATCCCAAAAAGGTTCGACAAATCACGATTGTCGGCGACAAAAAAATGGTTTCCTGGGACGATTTGGATAATTTGGGCCCGATCCGACTGTACGATAAGCACGTTGAACGGACCAGTACGTACTACCAGACTTATGGTGAATTCCAGCTGTTGTCACGTGAAGGAAGCATCACCATCCCTAAGGTAAGTTTCGCGGAGCCTTTAAAAGCGCAGAATCAGTATTTTGTTGATTGTGTTATGAATAACCGCAATCCAGATTTGGCTGATGCCGGTAAAGGGTATGACGTCGTCAAAACGTTGTGCGCAATCCAAGAATCCATTAATAAACGTGGCGTTCCTGTTTCTGTGGAGGGGTTATGACCGCGCCGGAATTCTTCCAACATGAGAAAGCGTTAGTCGCCGCGGGGGCGATCATCGGGGCCGGAACCAGGATTTGGGCGTTCACCAATATTCAAGACGGGGCTGTGGTCGGCGAGCGGTGCAATGTGTGTGATGGCTGCTTTGTTGAGCAAGGTGCCAAGGTCGGAAATTTTGTGACATTAAAGAATGGCGTGGCAGTTTTTGAAGGGATCACGATTGAAGACGATGTTTTTGTGGGGGCTAACGCCGCGTTTATCAACGACCGTCATCCTCGCAGTCATCGCCAAAAAAATTGGGTCCTTGAGCGCACGCTGGTCAAAAAAGGAGCCACGATTGGCGCTAACGCGACGATTATGTGTGGAATCGTGATCGGTCAGTACGCGGTGGTGGGCGCAGGGAGCGTGGTGGTCAAAAATGTTCCGGACCACGCGATTGTTCTGGGTAACCCCGCGGAGTTTAAAGCCTATGCCTGTCAGTGCGGGCAGAAGCTGCCGCCGACGTTACATTGTCCGTGTGGGTTGACGTACGCTTTAAATTCCGAAGGTCTGAAGATTCATGCCTAAGATTCAAATTTCCCCGGTCGCTTTTAACGAAAATGTGAAATTGCAAAGCGTGATTGAACGCTTTTTGCGTAGTCCTTTGTGCGGGCAGGCGGATTATTTTATTGTCGATGACTGTTCTACCGATGGCACTACCGAAATGATCGCGGGGTTTGCTTCGCGGGGCGTGCGCACGGTTAAGCATACTCAGCGTCAAGGGGTGGGGGCCGCTATTCGGACGGCCATTCGTGAAGCTCAAAAAAATGGCTGCGACATTCTGGTGATCATGGCCGGCAACGATAAAGATAATCCGGATGAGATCCCGCAATTAGTGGAACCGATCCTCACAGATTCTTGCGATTTCATTCAAGGGTCGCGTTATTTGCATCCTCAGGGAATTGGGGGTGACATGCCGTTTTATCGTAAACTGGCGACTCGCCTGCACCCCTGGCTCCTGTCGGTGATCACGGGTAAAAAAATTACGGACAGTACCAATGGGTTTCGCGCGTTTAAATTAGCGTTGCTTAAGGACGCCCGGATCAATTTGGATCAGGAATGGCTCAACGCTTATGAATTGGAACC
>CAYXGG010000014.1:37386-56436 GCA_964464475.1 uncultured Planctomycetales bacterium
AGGACGCCCGGATCAATTTGGATCAGGAATGGCTCAACGCTTATGAATTGGAACCCTATCTTTTTTATAAGGCCCTGACGCTGGGGTATAAAGTCAGGGAAGTACCGGTGACCAAAATTTATCCACCCAAAAAACTGGGATATACTAAAATGAAACCACTCATCGGCTGGTGGAGTATTTTGCGTCCGCTGGTATTGCTGGGTTTAGGGATCAAAAAATAATCATACAAGAGGAGTCGGGATGAAAAATTTAAGTTTACTCTGGGTTTTGGTGTTGTTGTCGGGATGTGCTTATGGAGCGCAGCAAGTAAAAACTATGGTTACCGATCCGAGCTCTAAGACGCATCAGGAGTCGTTGGATGAGTTGGAAAGCCGTTATTTAAAAGGCGACATTTCGTATTCCCAGTACCAAGACATGAAACAGGAAGAATTGAATCGTTATGATTCGGAAGTGCAAAAACGTGAAGCGACTTTAAACTCCCCTTAGTTTGGAGAGATTCACCAACGAAAGAATAACATCATGAAGATTTATGGAAAAAATCCGGTTTTGGAACGACTGAAGTCCAATCCGCAAAGCATCCGGAAGATTTTTATTCAGGAAGGACATCCGGAGACCGGATATATACGTAGCAAAGCGAACAAGTGGAAGCTTCCTGTTTTTATTTTGCCGGGGTCTAAACTTGTTAAGTTGGGCAAGAGCATGAACACGCAGGGTTTGATTTTAGAGGTGGATGATTTTTCGTTCACCAAATATACGGACCTCGTGGAGGAGGCTCGAGGTAAGCATTGGACGCTGTTGTTTTTGGATCAATTAAACGATCCTCAAAATTTGGGCGGTATTTTACGTTCAGCGGCGGGGCTGGGAGATTTTGCTTTAGTGCTGCCCACACGCGAATCGGTGGGAGTTACCGAAACCGTGCTGCGGGTTGCCTCGGGCGGGGATAATTACTTGAAAATCGCTCAGGTGGCTAATATCGGTAACGCCATTCAGGAAGCTAAGGCCGCGGGATTTTGGATTGCCGGTACGGTGGTGGACGGCGGAGAAAATCTTTATGCCACCAAATTTAATTTTCCTTTAGGGTTAGTGATTGGTTCTGAACAAAAAGGGATTCGCGATATTTTGCGTAAACAATTAGACGTGCAGGTGACGATCCCGATGGCGCATCCGCGCCTGTCTTTAAACGTGGCGCACGCGGTCACGGCGTTTTGTTATGAAATTACCCGGCAGAAGAATTATGGCCATTAGAAAGAAAAAAATACAAACGTTACGAGCGCCGTCTAAATCTTCACCGGGGCCGGATCTTTCAGCCGCTCTGGATTTCTTTGCTGAAGCCGGATTGCTCAAACACGTTAAACGCAGTGGCTGGTGGGTCGCCGGCATCAAAGATCCGGAGAGCGTTGCCGATCATTGTTTTCGTTGCGCGGTCATGGCGTATTATATGGCTCATTTGGAGGGAGTTGATCCCTATAAAGTCCTCACGATGGCGCTGTTTAATGATATCCACGAATCCCGCATCAATGATTTGCATAAAATGGGGCATTACTACATTGATTTTAAGAACGCGGAAAAGAAAGTATTTCGCGACCAGCTGCGCAGGCTGGACGCCCGGGTTCAAAAAGAATTATTAGCTTTCCGGGAAGATTATGAACAACAAATGTCTTTAGAAAGCCAGGTGGCCCGTGACGCGGACATTCTGGAATGCTTGATTCAGGCGAAAGAATATTCGCAGCGCGGTTATCTGGGAGCGAAGACTTTTCTTAAGCGCGCACCTAATTATTTGAAAACCAAAACCGCGCAAAGATTATGGCAGGAGCTAAAAAAATGGGACAGCGCGGCCTGGTGGCAAAACGTGGTCAAATTTGAACGCTAAGGTGATGACGATGAAAAAGAAAACATTTGCAGTGATAGGGTTGATGCTGTTTTTGGGGTGCGTTGGGTGCGCGAGTTTAGGCACTTACAACGCCGCGACGGGTCGACGGGAACTTATTTTTGTCCCTACCGACATGGAAGTTTCGATGGGCGACCAGTTCCATGAGCAATTGCAACAGGAGTTCAAGATTCAGGCTGATGGAGAGCTCTCTCAACGGGTGAATCGTATCGGCCAACGGCTGGCTCAGGTTTCGGATCGCCAGGATTACGAATATCATTTTTATGTCATTGAGAAAGATGAATTGAACGCGTTTACCGTCCCGGGAGGACGGATTTATTTTTTCACGGGGCTGTTGAATAAATTGCAGAGTGATGATCAGATCGCTTCGGTATTGGCGCATGAGATTGGGCATTGCTCCGCGAAGCATACTATTAAAAAGTTTCAGGCCGCCATGGGATTTCAATTAGTCGGTGACGTGGTCTTAAGCCAGCTCTCCGGCGCTCAGACCGCTCGTCAAATTGCATCTTTAAGTTCTAGCGCGTTGATGAATCTGGTTTTTTCGGCTTACGGACGCAAAGATGAGTATGAGTCGGATAAATTGGGACTAAAATATATGGCGCTGGCCGGCTATAACGTCAACGGAATGACCGAAGCGTTTGAGGTCCTAGACGCGGAGAATAAAGGGCCGGACGTGCCACTGATTTTTAGGTCTCACCCGTACACCCGCGATCGGATCACCGCGATTCAACAAGAGATTCAGAAAATGCGGGCCGAAGGGTTGATCGCCTGGGCGCAAGATACTTGGCTGAAGCTTGTCCGAAACAAATGATGAGGAGATAGTCGATGGAACGGATTGGGATCGTCGCCAGTAAAATTGCTAAAGGGAACCTACTGGTTTATAACTCCCTGGTTATTGTATTGTCATTGTTTTTTTCTGTTCTGATTTTTGTGCTCGCCGGGACCGCGTTATTACTTTCTTTTATTCTGTTGGGTTATATTGTGAATGGAATGTTGCCGCAAAACTTGGGAAAAGAATGGACGATGGTAGTACGGGTTTGTATGATAGGCCTCACCGTCATCGTGGCCTTCTTTAATTTGGCTGCCGTTTTGAAGAATTTGAAAATTTCAAAACCAAGATCCTAGCTCCCGTCGTAGCCGCGCGTTGGCCTGCGCGGGATTGATTGTTAGATGACCAAAAATCCTTGGGACCATACTCAATTACTGCAATCATTGCCGATAGGTATTGGCCGCGTCGCCTTGCCTCCCGTGGCCGGATTTATTTTTGCCAACGAAGCGTTAGTGTCCCTGTTGGGGTTCTCTGAGGCGGAGTTACGGGATAAATCGTTGAACGATCTCTTCGTGCATCAAGGGTATCTGGAGTCGCTGCTGGCTTTGACGATCAAAGGTGGTCTGGTCTGTGGTAAGGAATTGGAGCTCAAGCGACGGGATAAGAAATTAGTGTGGGCGTCGGTATCCCTTAAGCGAATTGATGATGACAAGGGGAAGCCTGTCTGGCTGGATTTTGTTTTTGAGGATATTTCTGCTCGCAAGCGAACTGAATCCGACCTAACGGAGTCCCGCGAGATTTTCAAGCTAATTTTTGATAACTCGGCGGCCGCTATTACGGTGGCGGACAAAGATGGTCGTATTATTGCTTGGAACCCTTTCGCAGAGAACTTACTCGCGATGGCCAAAGAGGTGCTCTTTAATAAGCCGGTTAAAGAGCTCTACCCGCCACGCGAATGGGCCCACCTTCAAACACAGAATATTCGTCGTCAGGGGTTGTTATCGGATATTGAAACGCAGATTGTTCGCCATGATGGCGCGACGCTGGACGTTAGTCTTTCGGTCACGATCCTTAAAGACGCGGAAGGCCGGACGACGGGTTCGATCGGCATCATGCGGGACATCACGAAACAAAAACAAGCACAGCGAAATCTGGAAGATTCAGAACGCAAATTTAGGGTCATTTTGGATAATTCCGCGGCGGCCATTACGCTCACTGACGCTCAGGAAAGAATTATTACCTGGAATCGGTTTACCGAGCAGCTTTTTGGCATGAAGAAACAGGATTTGCAGATGCGACCGGTCAGCAGTCTCTATCCCCCGGAAGAATGGAAGAAAATTCGTGCGGAGAACATCCGTAAGACCGGGTCTCGTCATCATTTGGAAACTAAAATTGTCCGTAAGGACGGGGTCGTGGTAGATGTTGATTTGTCGATCAATGTTCTCAAGGATGCTGACGGCAACATCCTGGGGTCGGTGGGAATTTTGCAGGATATCACCGAACAGAAAAAGATGCAGCAGATTTTGGTGCAGGCGAAAAGGGCGGCGGAAGAGGCCAATAACGCCAAAAGTATTTTCTTGGCCAGCATGTCGCATGAGGTGCGAACGCCGATGAACACTATTTTGGGAATGCTGGATCTGACGCTGGACACGCCGCTGAACAGCGAGCAGAAAGAAAATTTACACGTGGCGAAAGACGCGGCGGACAATTTGCTGGGCCTAATCAATGACATCCTGGACCTTTCTCGAGTCGAGGCCGGCAAGATGTCGTTGGAAGTGATTGATTTCGATTTGCCGAATGTCGTTAAAAGCGTTGTGAAGGGATTGTCGGTTCTGGCTAATAAAAAGAATTTGGTGCTAACGTCAAATTTGGAAGCCGCGGTCCCGCAGATTGTATCCGGGGATCCGGTCCGGGTCCGGCAGATTTTGGTGAATTTAATTAATAATGCCATTAAATTTACCCATCAGGGTGGCGTGACCACGACGGTCACGATGAAGCGTAAATCAGGTGATGACTGTGAACTGCTTTTTGCCGTGACGGATACGGGCATTGGCATTCCCAAAGAAAAGCAGGGATTGATTTTTGAGGCGTTTACCCAAGCGGACGCATCGACGGCCCGGCATTATGGCGGGACGGGCTTAGGGCTGGCGATCTGTAAACGTTTAGTGCAGATGATGAACGGATCCCTTTGGGTGGAGAGCGTTGCCGGCAAAGGGAGCACGTTTTATTTTACGGCGGCTTTTAAAGTCCCCCGACGCGATGAAGAGGCTTTTGCCAAATTGGAGAAGGCTCTTCAAGCGCAGGCGGGTAAGTTTGCCGGTAAAAACGCGACCGCGATTTCAATTTTGTTGGCGGAAGATAACATTGTGAATCAAAAAATCGCCGTCAAGATGCTTGAAAAACAGGGTTGGAAAGTTCAGGCCGTCAGCAATGGACAGGAAGTTTTGGATGTTTTGAAGCAGGGGCATTTTGACGTTGTTTTGATGGATGCTTTGATGCCCGTACTGGATGGTATGCAGACGACGATGTTGATTCGTGAGGAAGAAAAGAAAACCGGAAAACACATCCCGATCATTGCGCTAACGGCACGGGCGATGGAAGATGATCGTCGTAAAATGATTGAGGTGGGGATGGATGATTTTGTTGCCAAACCGATTGAGCGGGACAAGCTTTACGAAGCCATTATTAACCAGTTCAACAAAGGATAGTGTTATGCCCGAAGAACCAATTGACCTCAAGGAGTTCATGGAACGGGTTCAGGATGACAAAGATTTGCTGCTTGAATTGCTGGATATCTTTCAGGAAGATTTTCAGCAGAAACGTAAAGGGTTGGCGGATGCCGTCGCTCAAAAGGACGTTGAGCAGATTCGGATGATCGCGCACTCACTGAAGGGCTCGTCCGGTAATATTTCCGCTAAAGCCATGCACGCGCTCTGTTTTAAGATTGAACAGCAGGTCAAGGGGGGCGACACCAATATCGGCGCTGCCTTGACGGAGTTGGACCAGCTTTTTGCCGCTGTTCAGGGTCACATTGTGAAAATTAAACAAGACTTTAAAGGGTAGTTGTTGATGGAGACGGGCCCCCGCGACTGAGGTGTTCAACTCGGTCGCGGGGGCCCTTATTTATAGACATGCTAAGAAAAATTGGGCGTGCGGTTAAAATTTTGGTAGTGGTTTCGCTCCTGTTCGTCGTGCTGGGCGCGGGGCTGGCTTTCTATTGTTGGCGCGCTGATTGGTTTCCTGGCTGGGCCTTGGGGCAGGTTCTGGGAAGATATTATCCTGATTACCAAGTTGTGGCCTTTTCTTGCCCTGATCGGGAACTGGCAATTCCTTATCGTTTGGATTTAGGGCCTGGAGAATTGGTGTTGCTCAAAGGAAAAGAACGCGTAGCTATGCGTTGGCGAAAGTGGACCTTGGTTAGCGAAGAGGCCTGGTGGGCGGGCTCATCCGTTTGGAAGTTGTTGATTACCGGGGCGCGTTTTGAACTTAAACCAATGGTAATCAGCAATTTACAGATTAAGGGAGACGCCCGCTTAATGGCGGGAAAATTACAACAATTTCAAGGGACGTTGAAGGTCGAAGACGCTGCTTATGATCTTTATGGGTTTAAGGATATTGAGGCGATTTTAGTCGCCGATCCTCGTCAATTGCGGCTTAATGACTTGAAAGCGCAAGCCTATGGAGGGGCGGTCACGGGTGAAATTTTGCTGGATTACGTTCCCCGGATCGCTTATAGTATAGCGCTTGATTTGGAGCGTATTGATCTTTTGAAATTGCAAACCGTTAATCCCGAGGTTTTTTCCCAGGTCGAGGGGCTGGTCAGCGGCAATGTCCAGGTGGGCGGCAATGAAAAGAGTGTCACCCGTCTGCAAAGTTCTTTACAGATGCCCCAAGGCGGTAAAATTCAGGCTAAATGGCTAGGTCCCGTAGCCACTTACATTCCGTTGGGTCCTCAGAAATCCCAGCTGGAAGGTTTGATTAAAGTCGACGGGCAAGTTCCGGTGGAAAAAGCGTCCGTGACCTTGCAGAACTTGACGGCTGAGAAAGCCACGGCGTTGATGGTTATCAACAGTCGGCAGCTTAATTTGAACATTAATTTGACGTTGGATGTCAATGTGGAAGGTGGTCTGCAGGAATTGCTGGCGCAGACAAAATTGTTTTCGTTTATTGATTGAGTTTGATTTTCGGATAGTTGGCTACTTACAGAAACGGTCATTAGAGGAGAGTCACATGAAGGATCAAGAACAGGGCCGATGGGGGCAAGTGCTGCTTGGCTTAACAGTACTGGCGGTATCTAGCGGATGCACGGTGAAGGCGGTGGGGGATCCGAACCGTCCTATTACCATCAACGCGCACGTGACTGTAGATATTAAGGGGTTAAAGAATACGGCCAGCAGTATCGAAGATTACGTCAGCGGTCAGGGCGATGAAGAAACTTTAAAGAGTAAAGTCGGACAATAGCTTTTATAAGGAGGCAATGATGAAAAATTGGAACGTGTTATTGGTGTTGGCCGTGCTGATGGGGGTCATTGTGATTCAGAATCACCGTTTGCCCATGGTGCTGGCTCAATATGAAATTAAAGAAATCACCCCGGAATTAAAGATTGCTTTGGATGGTCGAAAGGCCCGTCGCGAAGACCTGAACGCCGCCAAGTCTCAGGGGAAAGTCGGTGAGACGAATCGCGGATATGTAAAGGCTCTGGAAGGGAGCGCGCAGGGGTTGGTTGACGCTGAGAATCGAGATCGGAAGATCATTTATGAAACGATCGCGCAACAGCATAATTTAAGTAGCGAAATGGGAACGATCGAAAAAGTGTTTGCTCAAGAACAAAGAGACCGCGCTCGCTCAGGAGATAAAATTCAGGATGAAAGCGGCAACTGGACAACCAAATAGTCGCTTAAGCTCCACCTCGTTTGTATTTATTTTTTGCATTTTTCTTTTTGTTCTTGCTTGGGTGGCGTACCTCAACACAGTGCGCTACCCATTCGTGCACGATGATGTGGTCTTTATCGTACACAATCCCGCCATCAAAGAATTAACGCATTTCTCTACGATCTTTATTCCTGAAGCTGATCCCACCCGTCCCTTGGCGGTGAACGCTTACTATCGTCCATTACTGGAAATTCTGTACCGAATCCAATATCAGTTTTTTGGATTTAACCCGGCGGGTTATCACGCGTTTAATATTTTGTTGCATGGGTTGAACGCTATTCTGGTTTTCTTGCTTTCGCTGAAAGTTTTACGACGCGAAGGACTGGCCGCGGGGGTCGCGTTGCTTTTTTTGCTGCATCCCGTGCACACCGAAACGGTCGCCTGTGTCGCGGGAGTGTCCAACTTGGTATTTGCTTTTTGGGGGCTGGTGTGCCTGCTATTCTTGAAACTTTGTCAGGAGACGGAAAGTGCGGGGCGTAAGCTCATTCACTATGCGCTGGCTTTAGGTTCGTTCGCGTTGTCGCTTTTGGCTAAAGAGCAGGCGGTGATATGGGTGCCCTTGGCGTTTTTACTTTGCTGGCTGGCTGATGATTCCCGACAAAAGTTTTCTAATTTTTTGCGATTTTCTGGATTCTTGGTGGTGCTCGCCGGTTATTTGACTTGGCGGTCACTGGTGGTCGATTCTCCTCTGGGGCAGGGTTGGGTTTGGGATGAGGAAGCGCGATTGCGGCTATTATCGATTCCGCGGCAATACTTGCTGTTTGTAGAACTACTGATTCTGCCGGTTAACTACCATTATTATCGAAATCTGGATATTTTGGCACCCTGGCAAGGTGCGAGTGTTGTCTTTACTTGCGTGCTCCTGGGGGTCTGGCTGTTGGCCCGGCGATTTCCAGAGACTCAACGCCGTTTGGTTTGGATCGGAACGGGCTGGTTTCTTTGTTCACTGTTGCCAACATTGAACATTGTGCCGCTGGTGAATGAGTATTCACTGATTCTCACGGCTGAACATTTTGTGTATGTTGGGAGCATTGGTTTTTTGTGGGCGTTGGCAACTCTGGTGCAAGGTTATTGGTTCAAAGAGGAGAACATGACGCCGGTCAGTTTGACGGCTGAATTCCGGAAAGCTTTGGCCCTGAAGTGGGCTGTTGGGGGGCTGGCTGCGGTGTTCTTTGTCTTGACGGTGGCGCAGACGACGTATTGGCGCAGTGAGGTGGCACTCTTTGAGAGAACGGTTCAACATCAACCCCAATTTGCCCGAGGGAGAATCTTGTTGGGTAAGGCGTATTATTTTGACCGCCAGTATGCGGCCGCGATTGAACAATACGCGATCGCGCGGGAATCAATGAGTCGTTATTTTCAATCCGCCCGCGATCCCCGCAGCAAAGATTTTTATCGAGGGTTTTTGAAAGGAATTTATTTTGACGTGGCCCATTGTTATGAGGCGCTGGGGCGTTGGCCGGACGCGTTGGCGGCTTATCGAGCGGCGTCTGAGTTGGATCCGGGGGACGCCGCGCTGTTTAACAATCTGGCCGTGGTTTGCCTGCGCTTAGGAGACCGAGCCCAGGCGGAACACTATTTCGCGACCGCGTACGCGCTCAACCCCCGAGACAGTAAGACCGCCACCAATTGGGCCGTCTTTTTAATGCAGGCGGGAAAAGTCAAAGAAGGGTTGAGTCTTTTACGTCGCGTGGTGGAGAGCGGCGAACGCTTGGATCCTTCGCTGCGTCAGTGGGAAGCTTACTTGCAGGCGCCGACTGAATAACCAAGCCTCTCTAACCTCCGAAGTTAGAGGGGTAGAAAGACAACGTCGCGGTTGCGGGCGGGGGATTTTTCAGTTAATCTGGTGCCGTTTAAGGTGGGGAGGTTTGACCAAAGCCTTTCCCTAATTTTAAAGATTTTAAGAGAATATTTATCAATGAATGGGGCCGGTGTTTACGGCGTTCCACATTTACCGTTGAGGATTTGTTTCTTTCCATGATGTCGCCTACGTCATTATTAGCCTCGCTGGTTATTTTCTTAGTCGCGATGGCGTTGTGTTTCTTATTCATGGGTTCCGGAGGCCTGGATAAAAAAGCGCGTAAGCGGGAACGTAAGGTGCTTGAAAAAGACCCGGAAGAAAAAGGCTGGGAACAAGCGACCTTGCGCCTCGAGAAACACATTGTTTCCTTACGCGAGAAAATCGCTGAGTTCGAAAAGCGAGAGAAGCAGCATGAAAAGAATTTGTTGGTCGAACGACATCACGTGAAGCATTTGAAAGAAAAGCTGGCTCAGGAAAAGAATTGGCGGCAGCAGGAACGCTCGACCCTGGACGCGTCGGATCAGGAATTTGATCGGATCAAAAAAGATTTGCTGCACACACAGCGAGAATTAGAGAACGGACACGGAGAAAAATTGCGATTAGAGCGTGAATTGACCGAAGCCAAATGGGAGCTCGACGCCTTAAATCAGGAAAAGCGTCAGCTTTCCGCCAAGGTGATGAACCTAGAAGCGAATTTAGATTTCTTTAAGAAAGAAAGCGCTGAATTAAAAAAGACTAACGCGCAGCTGGCCAAGCAGACCAATGAAATGGACTGGATCGCCAAGACCGAATACGATAAATTGGATCAGCTTTACAAGCAAAAAGAAAAAGAGCTCGAAAGAATCAGGCGGGAGACCCGCCCGTCGTAGTCAGTCGGGCGGCCACGCCACTTAAACCATTGAGTCATGAATCTCATTATTAATTCTAATCCTAAGCCCGATGACCAATCGGTCAGTGGCACCCTGGCTCAAATGCTGGTTCAACATCTTGACGGACCGAGTCATACCCTCCGGATTTATGAAGAGTCGCGCGGTCAGGGATATTTTCAGTTTCAGCACCACGAACCATGGATGGAGCAGTTTGTGGCGGCGCGTCGGCTGATTTTGCCCGTGCCCATGTGGAATTATGCTATCCCCGCCGCGCTTAAAGACTTCTTCGACAAAATCACCAAGATTAACAAAGTTTGGAAATTAGAGAACAATCAGTTTGTCGGGTTGCTGACCGACCGTCCGGTATATATCATCATGACCAGCGGCTTGGCATATCCTCCTGGACATCGACAGGATTTTGTAGTGCCTTACTTGAAAGTTTTTTTTGAGTTTTTAGGAATTCACGATGTGCGAGATTTTCGTGTGAGTGGTGTCACGCGCAGTGCCAAACTCGTTGCGGACGCGTCGTATATGGCGCAGTTGCGTCAGGATATGCTTCGCACTTTTCAGCTGCCATGAACCCTTCCTCTTTCCCTTTTGCCCGTCGGACCCAGTGGAACCTGACGAATAATCCCCTGATGATGGCCCTGGAGGCCAAACGCCGCGATCAAGTGCCGTTATTAGATTTGGTCGAATCCAATCCGACGCGGTGCGAGTTGACGTCTTTTGACGAAACCGGGCTCCAGGCGCTAGCGAACCGTCAGAATTTGCATTATGAACCGGACGCGTCCGGTCATCCGGCGGCCAAACAGGCGGTGGTGGCGTATTACGCGCGGCTGGGAATCCGCGTCACTCCGGAGAGAATTTTCTTAACCTCGAGCACGAGTGAAGCGTATTCCTTTCTGATGCGTTTACTCGTCAATGCCGATGACCGGGTGTTGGTTCCGGTGCCCAGCTATCCGCTGTTTGAATATTTATTACAAATTAATGACGCACACGAAGACAATTATCCATATTATTTTGACGCCAATCAATGGGTCCTGGACACGCAGTCATTGTCTGACGTGGTACAAGAGGGGACCCGGGCCATTATCGTGGTCAATCCTAATAATCCTACCGGATCTTTACTTAAGGCAGGAGAAATTAGTGCTTTAAATGCCATTGCCAAAGAACATCAATTAGCTCTGATTAGTGATGAAGTTTTCTTGGATTACCCCCTGATTGAATCTGCGCGGCCCATGAGCCTCGCGGGTAATGATCAGGTGCTGACGTTCACGTTGGGCGGCATTTCCAAAGTTTTGGCGCTACCTCAAATGAAACTAGGTTGGATTGTGGTGAACGGCCCGGCGGATGAGGTGAGGGACGCCTGCGCGCGGTTGGACGTTATTCTCGATACCTTTTTGTCCGTCAATACGCCGACGCAGAACGCACTTAGCGATTGGATGGGGCGACGCGATAAAATTCAAGATGAAATTCGGTATCGACTTAAAACCAATTGGCAAGTTTTAAGTGAGCTCGTTGCTGGTAAACCCTCTTGCCAGTTTTTACCCGCGGAAGCGGGGTGGTACGCTGTCCTCAAGTTGCCTTCTTTGAAATCGGAAGAAGAATGGGTTATGACTTTTCTTCAAGAGGACAATGTTTTTGTCCACCCCGGTTACTTTTTTGATTTTTATGACGAACCGCTGATCGTGTTAAGCTTGCTGACCGCGCCGGCGGTTTTTGTTTCCGGACTGCAGCGGATTTTGCGGCGATTATGAAGTAGTCATAAGGCGCAGAGTTTGCTAGACTGATGCCTTGCTAACGAAGGAGAAGAGCATGAGTAAACGACCTGATTGGGATTCTTATTTTTTGAAGCTGGCGATGCTCGCGTCCGAGCGCGCCACGTGCCCGCGCATGCATTGCGGGTGCGTGCTGGTTAAAAACAAAAATGTCATCGCGACCGGCTATAACGGTTCGATTCCCGGCGACGCGCATTGCGAGGAGATCGGCTGTTTGATGGTGGATAACCATTGCGTACGCACGGTGCACGCGGAAATCAATGCCTTGGTTCAGGCGGCGCGCTACGGTCACTCGGTTGAAGGCGCGACGGCCTATGTCACCAATATGCCCTGCACCACCTGCGCTAAAGCGATCGTCACCGCCGGCGTCAAACGCGTGGTCGTATTTAGCGATTATCACGACACCCTGGCGTTGGAATTTTTTCAGAAGGGCCAGGTCCAGATTGATAAGCATCCGATGCCCGCGCTCGACATCCAGTATGATCTTAAAAGCTATTCTTCCGCGCGAAAATAAGCGACGAGGTGGGTCATGAATAATTATAAAATTTTGATTGCGGACGATGAACCGGATATTTTGCAGGCCATGGTGCGGCGCGTGGCTGCCGAAGGATATACGGTTATTTCCGCGTCTGATGGTCAAGCCGCATGGGACATGATTCAAAAAGAATTACCTGATGTCATTTTGCTGGACCTGACGATGCCCCGGATGGACGGTCTGACGGTCTTGAAGAATTTACGGGAGCGCCCTCCGACAAAAAAATGGCAGCCGGTCATTATTATTTCCGCCCAAGGGGAACTCAGCGATTTTCAAAAAGGTTTGAACCTGGAAGCCGATCACTATTTGCATAAACCCTGTCAGATGGAAGAAATTTTGAAAGCCATTCGTACGATGATTAGTTTGATCTCTTCGCGCCAAGCGGGGGACGAGGGTTCGGACGTCAAATCTTAAGCACGTTTCCGCAATTTCCTAACGAGAAAGAAAAACGATGAAAGGTGTCGCGCGATTTATGAGCGGTTGGATTGTTCTCGTCCCCGTTTTGCTATTCTTCCTGGTGCGTTATTTGGAAAAAGTCAGTATTTTCTACCCTTCGAAAGAAATGACCGCGTCGCCCGCGGTGTATGATTTTAATTTTGATGAGGTGTTCTTCACCGCGTCGGATGGTGTCAAATTGCACGGCTGGCTGATGAAAACCAATCCCCAGGCCCCGGTCATTCTGTATTTGCACGGTAATGCGGGCAACATCGCGGACCGTCTGGAAAAGGCCGCCCAATTGATGCCGCTAGGATTGAATCTTTTTTTGATCGACTACCGCGGCTATGGGCGCAGTGACGGTAAGCCGTCGGAGGCGGGGATTTATCTTGACGGTCAGGCAGCGTATGATGAACTGATGCGTCGGGGTTTTAAAGAAAAGGACGTGGTTGCGTATGGCGCTTCCTTAGGAGGTGCCGTCGCGGTAAATCTCGCCACCAAGCGAACCCTGGGCGCGTTGATTATTGATTCGTCGTTTACCAGCGCGGCAGATATGGCGCGGCGATTGTATCCGTACTTGCCGACGTTTTTGATGGCGGTCAAGCTGGATTCCAAAAGCTACCTTGACCGACTGACCTTACCTAAACTGATTATGCATAGCCCCGAGGATGAACTGGTCCCGTTTGCCATGGGGCAGGAATTATTTAATCGAGCCCCGGAGCCGAAGACTTTTTTACAAACCAAGGGACGGCACAATGACAATTATTTAGCGGACCATGATCTGTGGTTTAACGGCATTCGAGATTTCTTGAAAAATCAGCAGTTGCTCCCCAAGGGTTAAGTTGATGCTTAAAGTCAAAGGAACACAAATTGTCAACGCGGCCGGACAGCCGGTTAAATTACGCGGGGTGAACCTCGGCGGGTGGCTGATGATGGAAGCGTATTTTACCCACGCGCCCAGCTACGCCGAGCAGCTGTTTAAAAAGAAATTTGCTAAGGTTTTGGGGACGCGCGCGCTGCGTGATTTTGAACATCAGTATCGTGAACATTTTATTCAAGAGGAGGATGTTCGTCTTATCCGCAGCTGGGGGATGAACGTGGTACGATTGCCGTTTAACTATCGTTTGATTGAAAAAGCACCGGGAAAATTTGACACTCAAGGGCTTGCGTATTTGGATCGGACCATCGCGTGGGCCAAACGGCATAAGCTCTGGGTGATTTTGGATTTGCACGCCGCGCCCGGCGCGCAGAATCATGACTGGCATTCGGACAGTTTGGGCCCGGCGCAGCTTTGGACGAGTCCGCGCATGCAAAAGCAAACGTGCGCGATTTGGGAATTCCTCGCCGATCGTTATAAAAATGAAGAGGCCGTCGCCGGTTACGATATCCTCAACGAGGCGGTGCTTTCCGACGTGAAATTGTTAAATCGTTTTTATCGGGACGTCATTAAGGCCATCCGTTCGGTGGACCGTCGTCATATTCTGTTTGTGGAGGGCAATACCTGGGCTCAGGATTTGACGTGCTTGGATGATTTTACGGATGACAATCTGGCATTCAGTATTCATTTTTATCATCCGATTGAATACACGTTTAATTACATTCCGTTTCTTAAGTATCCCTTGGTCAACGGCCGGCAGCGTTTTGATCGCAAGACGCTTAAGAAGATGGTAGGTGACTATGTCCGGATCGCGCGGGAAAGAAATCGTCCGGTCTACGTGGGCGAATTCGGTATCAATGGCCGGGAAGGGGTTTATCGGGAGCAGGTTTGGCTGAAAGATCTGCTGGCTTTATTCGGCCAAGCGGATTTTCATTGGACGTATTGGACGTATAAGGCGGTTAAAAACGCGTTGTTTCCTGATGGGATTCTCAGTTATCGTGGCAATCCGCCCTGGGTCAATCGGGCGGGGCCGGTGACCGGATGGGACACGTACCATTTGCATTGGCCGACGCAGCGTCGGGAAATGATCGCTTCCTGGCTTACCAAAGAATTTAGCGCTAATGAGCCACTGTTGAAAGTCTTGCAAGATGCCTGCCGCTAAAACAATTTCCAGCTTTCAGAATTCCATGGTCCGCCGCGTGCTGGATTTGCGGGAGGCCCGTGGCCGTAAGCTTTTGGGGTTGACGGTGGTAGATGGGGTGAGAGAGATGAGCCTCGCGCTTGCCGCTGGGGTTGAGATCGTCGAGGCATGGGGATGTCCCAGTCTCATTAAAACCAAAGAAGCGAAATCGTTGTGGCGAACGCTAGCCGACACCGTGCCGAACTGTTTGGAGACAACAGTCGGGATTATGGAGAAAATGTCGTTTGGCGATCGCTGTGACGGGGTGTTGGTGGTCATTCGGACCGCGGCTAAAAGAATTACGGATTTAAATTTGCCGGATGCACCTTTGGTGGTGGTGTTGGAACACGTGGAAAAGCCGGGTAATCTGGGCGCGGTTTTAAGGACTTGTGACGCCGCCGGCGTGCACGCGGTGGTGGTTACCGATCCTGCGACTGACTTGAATAATCCCAACGTGATTCGCGCGAGCTTGGGTAGTGTTTTTACCGTGCCGGTCGTGGCGACGACCAATGAAGCAGCAGCTACATTTTTAAGAGAACGACAAATGGCCGTGATCGCTGCGCGGCCGCAGGCAACCGACTATTATTCGGAAATGGATTTAAAGGGCCCGACGGCCTGGGTGCTCGGGAGCGAACAAAAGGGCTTAAGCCCTTTTTGGTTAAAAAATTCGTCGGCACAAGTGAGAATTCCGATGCGAGGCCGGGTGGATTCGTTAAATGTCGCGACGACTGCGGCGGTGTTAATTTATGAAACCTTGCGCCAGCGGGGAAGGTCGTCGTAGGGGTTTTGAAGACCCTTCTCACCTCGTAGGTGAGAAGGGTCCTTATGGGTATCGGCGCTGGTTTTGGGTATAAAAGTAAGCAGGTGCTAAGTAATGCGGGTCAAATTACAATTGTTTCTCTCCCATAACGGGGTGTGTTCTCGACGGGACGCGATGGCCCTGATTCAGGAAGGCCACGTGACCGTCAACGATGACCTGGTGACCGAGCCGTCTTTTCAGGTCGATGCGGCGACCGATCGCGTGGCGGTCGATGGGGTGATCGTCGGCCAAAAAGAATACGCGTATGTGTTGTTAAATAAACCTGCCGGCTATGTGACCACGATGGAAGACGAGCACGCCGAGAAGACCGTCATGGATTTGTTGCCTCAGAAGTATCAGCACTTGAAACCCGTCGGGCGGCTGGACAAGGACACGGAGGGGTTACTGTTGCTGACCAACGATGGCCTGCTTGCTAACCAGCTGACGCACCCTAAATTTAACGTCGATAAAGTGTACCGCGCGCGCGTCGATGGCGTGCTGGGCCCTGACGCCGTCAAACAGCTCGAGCGGGGCGTGCGGCTGGAAGAAGGTTTTGTGACGTCACCGGCTAAAGTTAAGTTGCTCGGAACGCGGGACCACCTGAGTGAATTTGAGATCACGATTCACGAAGGCAAAAAGCGCCAGATCCGCCAGATGTGCGAAGCGGTCGGCTATGAAGTGGTATACTTGCAGCGCCTTCAGCAAGGTCCGCTGACGTTGGGAGATTTACCCGTCGGGCAGTGGCGATTATTGGAACCTAAAGAAGTTGAAACCTTAAAATCAAGAAATACCCTTCTCACCTCGTAAGTGGGAGGGGTTTGACGACCATTCAGCCATGATTACCATTAATAATTTATCCAAAAATTTCGATGAGCGGATGCTCCTCGATGGCGTGACGCTCAGCATTTTCCCCAACGAGAAGATCGGTCTCACCGGCCCTAACGGCGCGGGTAAGTCCACGCTGTTTCGTATCATCCTTGGCGAATACGAGCCCACGTCCGGCACCGTGCAGATGCAAAAGGGCTTAAACATCGGTTACCTGCGCCAGGAAGCGCATTTTGATTCGCAATGGACGGTGCTCGAAGAATTGACTTCCGGCGACAGCCGCATCGCAGCCTTGCTCGCCGAGAAACACAAGCTTGAAGAAGAAAATAAAGCCGACAGCATGCGGTACGGTGATATTCTTCACGAGTTAGAAACTTCCGGGATTTATGAATTGGAACACAAGGCGGAAAAAATCCTCATGGGGCTTGGGTTTAAAGAAGAAGATTTTCATAAGCCGATCCGTACTTTAAGTGGCGGCTGGCAGATGCGGGCTCTGTTAGCCAAATTGTTGACCTATCAGTATGATTTGATCCTGCTCGATGAGCCGACCAACTATCTGGATTTGCACGCGACGCTGTGGCTCAAAGATTATTTGCGGAGTTATCGCGGGACGTTTATCATTATTTCACACGACAAAGTATTTCTGAATGAAGTGACCAATTACACGATTGTCCTTGAACACGGTCGGATGACCAAGATCAAGGGTAATTACGAGGCTTACGAATTACAGAAAGAAGAACGCGTCAAGTCCTTGCAAAAAACGCAGGGGGAACTGGAAAAAAAGAAAGCGCAGCTGGAACGGTTCACCGAACGCTTTCACGCGCAGCCCAACAAAGCCTCAGCGGTCAGAAACAAGCGCAAGATGCTCGAGCGTATCGACGATGCTCTGGGGGGCATTGATATTCCAGAAGAAACGATTAGTATCCGGGATTTTAAGTTTCCGGCGACGCGCGAAAGCGGGCATACCGTCATTAATCTAAAAGGCGTTGATAAATCATACGGCGAGAAGCGCATTTATCAGCAGCTGGATTTTGAAATTACTAAAGGGCAGAAGCTTTGTCTCGTCGGGCCCAATGGCGCAGGTAAATCAACGCTGTTGAAAATACTGGCCGGAGTTTTACCGATCGACGCCGGCACCCGCAAACTGGGTTACAACGTGACTCAGGGATATTTTTCGCAAACACGATTAGATGTCTTGCAGCCTGAACGGACCGCTTTTGAAGAAGTCGTGAGCATGGTGCAGGGCAGTATCCCGGCCGTCCAGGTGCGCACGCTATTGGGGATTTTTAATTTTCGTGGGGACGACGTATTTAAACCTGTCAAAGTGCTTTCGGGCGGTGAGAAAAGCCGTTTGATTCTGGCGAAGCTGTTGATTGACCCGCCTAATTTCATCTGTCTGGATGAGCCCACCACCCATTTGGACATCGATGGGGTGGAGGCGTTGACGAACTGTTTTAAGAATTACGCGGGCACGCTGTGTTTCATCAGTCACGATTTGTTTTTTATTAAAGAAGTAGCGAATGACATTGTGGAAGTGGACAATGGGCGTATCCGGCATTATCCGGGGACGCTGGATTATTATTTATTGAAAAAAGAGCAGGGCGGCCAGGAAGAAAAAGAACGCGAACGAAAACTGAAAGAAGAAGGCGAACGTCTTAAAAAACAGGAAACGCACCGTAACGCCGGTAACCCCGCTTTAAATGAACTGGAGAAGCAGCACAAACAGGCGCTCAAGCGCTTGGAAGAAATTAAAAAAGAAATCAAGACACTGGAAAGCGAAAATAAAGAGCTGGAAACCGAAACGTACATTAAGTCGCGGGTCATGTCGGAGTCGTTTAGCGGCCGTGATCCGCAGCTGTTGAAAGACTATGGACAGCGTCTGAAAGATATTCAGCGGCGGCAGCGTGAGATCGCCGCCACCATCGTGCGATTGAATGAAGAAAAAAGTCAGATTAATAAATAATATGCCGCGGTTTATCCATTCATTCATGAAGGAAGGTTCCCGGAGGGGCTGGTATTGCTTGCTGTCACAGCGCGGCGCAGGGTTAGTTCATTTATGCGCTCTTTTAGTTGCCACATCCTTGTTTGCCGGGTGCGCTAAATTAACGCATCTTGAGGAATTGTTAACCCTCAAAGACTTATCCGAAAATCAAGACGGCCAGGCGCGAGAGATGGATCGTCAAACAGCAAATTTCCAGCGCGTGAAAGCGGCTTATGAAGCCAATGAATTGACGCGCTATCCCACCAGCAAAAGCTTCCAAAGTGAATTCGGCCCGCCGGTCGTTAAGTCTTCCGTGACCCGCCAAGGAGAGTCCCAAGAGCGCTGGGTGTACTGTGTCCCGACTGACGTCTTAAAAGGCG
>CAYXGG010000014.1:56536-61370 GCA_964464475.1 uncultured Planctomycetales bacterium
GACCCTTCTCACCTCGTAAGTGAGAAGGGTTTCGCCGTCCAAAGTGAATTCGGCCCGCCGGTCGTTAAGTCTTCCGTGACCCGTCAGGGAGAGTCCCAAGAGCGCTGGGTGTACTGTGTCCCGACTGACGTCTTAAAAGGCGAGCGGGTGGTCGTGTATTTTAGCGCACGGGGCGAGCAGGTCGGCGCGGAGTGGGTGCCGGCCCAAGTCTCATCGCCCTAATTGTCCGGACCCTTCTCACCTCGTAAGTGAGAAGGGTTTCGCTGGGAAGTATAATCTAAGAAATCCTAAGCGCTGAATTCTGAATTCTAAAGAAATTCAAGTGGGTAGGGTTCAATGACCGAATTTTCTGGATTTCAGATTCAGGGTTGGTGTTGCTTGAATTTTAGAATTTGGATTTTGGGGATAGGGGATTGAAAATAGATGTTAGGTTCTGTCTGGTTATCAAGGTTTTATGAGCCGGCCTCAATTTGGCCACCAAGCCGCAACTCAACTTTTCTACGGCCATAACCCAGAAGTTGTCAAAGATTAAGAGTTGTGCTTAAATAGTACCTCTGCCTGCAAGAATTGAATCCTATTATCGATATGTCCCGAGCTCCCCGGGACAGTCGGTTCCAACCAGCAAGGAGGAGCGACATGAATTCAAAATCTAGTTTCCCCGCTAACATTGATTATCATGGCAAAAAGGTCCGTCGTCATTGGGACGAGGAAAAAGAGGTATGGTATTTCTCGGTGGTGGACGTTGTCTCTATCTTGTCTGAAAGCTCAGACGGTCGAAATTATTGGAAAGTGCTTAAACATCGTCTTAACCAAGAGGGCAGTGAGGTGGTTACAAAATGTAACCAACTGAAAATGCCAGCTGTTGATGGAAAACGGTATTTGACGGATGTTGCTGATACAGAAACAATTTTTAGGATTATTCAATCCATCCCTTCTCCTAACGCTGAACCTTTTAAATTGTGGCTGGCCCGCGTGGGTTATGAGCGGGTGGAGGAAGCCGAAGATCCAGAGAAGGCCATCGCCCGCGCTTTGCAGACATATTTAAAAAGAGGGTACTCTCCTGATTGGATCAATCAGCGGCTCAAGAGCATTGAGATCCGCAAGGCATTGACGGATGAATGGCAGAAAAGGGGAGTCAAACGCGCTGATGAATTCGCGGTATTAACGGATGACATTACCTTTGCTTGGGCGGGATTGACCACGAAGCAATATAAGCAATACAAAAATTTAAAGAAAGAAAATCTTCGCGACAATATGTCCAACTTGGAATTGGTCCTTAACATGTTGGCCGAGGCTTCAACCACCGAGATTTCGAAAGTGAAAACACCTGACAATTTTGAGAAAAATCGGCAGGTGGCCAAAGAGGGAGGGGGGATCGCTGGAGGCGCGCGCAAAAAGTTGGAAAAGCGTTTAAAAAAGCCGGTCATTTCATCCGAAAAGTTCCTCTCATCTAGGGAGAAAAAGTTATTAAAAAGAGGAAAATAGGTTTTGAGTCGTTTCGACCTTAGCGTTTAGGTCTTAGCGTTGGTGGGTGATGGGGGCGGGGATCGGCCTAGGGATCAGGGTGTGCGGTTGGGGCGAGATGAAGTATTTTAAAGTCAGCTTAAGGCAGAAAAAGGCTATTGGGAAAATAAGCCCGCCAGGGTTATGATGGCGTAGGCTTGATACAGTACCCGCAGGCCATAGTCAATTTATCATCCATGCCCGTACTTAAAGGAACGACCCGTGGTCATCGAAGGACTTCATTCCAGCACCTTTATCCGTCGCTTTTTATCACCCGCAGGTATTGCCATGCGGGTTTTTTGTTGAAGGTTGAACATGGGATTATAGGGTGCAGGCCCAAGGCCGTTATCTAACTGCGAACTGCACCGTCTGGCACAGGCGCCGTTGGCGTAGAGAGCCGGGAAATTGAAATTGTGATTACGGGGTACGGATGTTAGAATACCGCATCATAAATGCATAGTAAGATTAAGGATACGTATTGTGCGCAGCCACCCAGCAACGGCTTTCAAACGAAAAATACTTTAAACCTGCTCAGGCAAAGAATGCCTGGGTTTTTTGTTGATTTTGATATTAAAGGAGAATCGAAAGTGAATCTGAAAGAATTTGAAGCCTATCTTTGGGGGGCGGCCAATATTTTGCGCGGCATGATTGATGCGGCCGACTTCAAACAATATATTTTCCCGCTTTTATTTTTTAAACGCATTTCCGATTTATATGATGAAGAATATCAAGAAGCGCTCAAGGAATCTAATGGGGACTTGAAGTATGCCGAATTCCGAGAGAACCATCGTTTTCAAATCCCCAAGAACTGTCATTGGGAGGATATTCGAAAGAAAACGGTGAATGTCGGCGAAGCGCTTCAAAAAGCTCTGCAAGGCATTGAGAAAGCCAATTTCGAAATGCTGCACGACGTGTTTGGCGATGCGCAATGGACCAACAAGCGCCGCATGAGTGATGAGAAGATGCTGGATTTGATCGAACATTTTTCCAAATTGGATTTATCCGTTAAAAATGTTCCTCATGATTTGATGGGCGAGGGTTATGAATATCTCATTAAGAAATTTGCCGATGACAGCGGGCATACGGCCGCTGAGTTTTACACCAATCGTACTGTTGTCAAACTCATGACCCAAATCACCGATCCCAAAAGCGGGGAGAGCATTTACGATCCCACGTGTGGGAGCGGCGGTATATTGCTGAGCAGCGTTTTGCATCTTAAAGAACAGGGAAAAGAATATCGTTCACTCAAGCTTTATGGACAGGAACTTAACCTCATTACTTCTGCTATTGCCCGCATCAACATGTTTATGCACAACGTCGATGAGTTTTTAATTGTGCAGGGTGATACCTTGGATAGCCCGCAGATTTTGGAGAATGATGAGTTAAAGAAGTTCGATGTCGTTATGGCCAATCCGCCGTATAGCGTGAAAAAGTGGAGCCAGCAAAAGTGGATGAACGATCCTTTCGGACGTAACATTTGGGGAACGCCGCCGCAAGGCTGCGCGGATTATGCGTTTCAACAACACATTATGAAAAGCCTGAATCTTGAAACCGGCCGTTGTGTGGTGCTTTGGCCGCATGGTGTTTTGTTTAGAGACAGTGAAAGTGACATACGTAAAAAAATGATTCAAGAAGATTATGTCGACGCCGTCATTGGCTTAGGCAAGAATCTCTTTTACAACAGCAGTATGGAAAGTTGTTTGTTGGTCTGCCGTATGAAGAAGCCAAAGGAACGAAAGGGCAAGATCATTTTTATCGATGCCAAAGAAGAATTGCGCATTGAACGCACCAATGCCTGGCTGGAACCAAAGCACATCAAAAAGATCAGCGAAGCCTATTGGAAATTTAAAGATGATCAAAGTTTTGCCAAAGTAATGAGCAATAAGGATGTATTAGACAACAACGGCAATCTAAGTTTGCAGCTGTATGTAAAGCAAGCCGCGAATACTATTGAACACAAGACCGAAGATTTGATTGCTGATATTAAAACAGGACAAAAGCAAATCAATACGTCGTTAGATAATTTAATTGTTCAGCTGAAAAATATTGGGATAGAAAAATGAAGCTGAAAGTGAATAGCTGGGAAAAGGTAAATATTGGAGCAGTCTGCGAAATAGATCCCTCTAAGAAAGAAATAGCCAATGTGTCAGATGAAACCATGATTTCATTTACTGAGATGGCAGACTTAAATGAGAGAAAGTCAAAATTCAAACATTCGCAAATCAAAGCAATTAAGGAGCTTCGAAAGGGCGGATTAAGTTATTTTAAAGACAAGGACGTTCTTCTCGCGAAGATGACGCCTTGTTTTGAGAATGGCAAAAGCGGTTTGGTTGACAATATGTCAAATGGTATTGGATTTGGATCGACGGAGTTTTTCGTATTAAGGGGGAAGAAAATTGAACCATATTTGCTCTATTCAATAATTTCAAGCGACTCATTTATTGATAGAGGAAAATTGATGATGGTGGGAACAACGGGAAGAAAACGGCTCATGAAAGATTTTGTGGCTAACTACGAGATTCCTCTCCCCCCGCCAGACGAACAAAAGCAAATTGCTTCGCTTTTTCAATCCATCGAAATGGCTATGGAGCAGGTGGATGGGCAGGAGAAGAATTTGCTGAAGTTAAAGCATAAGTTGCTCAAAGATTTATTTAGCGAAAAGCAAGCGTTTGGGAACCATCTAAGAATGAAAGATTTTGAAACAGTACGATTTGATAAGATTGCCGTCAATGTTTCGGAAAGAGTTGAGCCAAAAAAGACTGAACTGACAACTTATGTGGGCTTAGAACACTTGGATGCAGATAATTTGAAAATTGAACGAACGGGAACGCCTGATGATGTCATTGGCACTAAATTAAAGATCTACAAAGGTGATATCATTTTCGGAAAACGCAGAGCATACTTGCGCAAAGTGGCAGTTTCTCATTTTGATGGGATTGCCTCGGCGCATAGCATGATTTTAAGAGCCAACGAAAAGAATATTGAAAAGGAATTCCTTCCTTTCTTTATGCAGAGCGACACTTTTATGAGTAGAGCTGTTCAAATTTCGGAAGGATCACTATCGCCGACAATCAAGAGCAAAACGCTTGCTCAGCAGGAATTTGTTTTACCGAGAAAGGAAAAACAAAAAGAGTTGGTTTCTGTGTTCAAACAGTTTGATGAAACAATGGAACAGCTCAAACAGCAGAAGATAACTTTGAAGTATCTTAAACAAAAATTGTTAAATGAGATTTTAGGATGACATTTAACGAACTTAACAGTGTCGAACATTTCATTATTCATCGCCTTACAGGGGTTAATCTCAATCAGGTTAAATCTGGGATTGCGGATG
>CAYXGG010000015.1:0-56925 GCA_964464475.1 uncultured Planctomycetales bacterium
AAACGGATCACGGTTGCGGGTTTAAAGAAGTGTAAACAGACTGGTCGTAAAATTACTATGTTGACCGCCTATGATTATCCTACGGCGGCGCTGGTTGATGCGGCCGGAATCGACGTCGTGCTGGTGGGAGATTCTTTGGCGAACGTGGTCCTGGGGTTGCCGTCCACACGAGATGTTGGATTGGAGGCCATGATTCATCATGCGAAAGCCGTGCGTCGGGCGGTGAAGAACGCTTTGTTAATTGGTGATATGCCGTATGCAGCCTATCAAACGCATCCCCACGCAGCGGTAAAAAATGCGCGGCGTTTTATTAAGGAAGCGGGTTGTGATGCCGTGAAGCTCGAATGGTTTCCGCGTTGCTTGGAGGTATCAGAACGAATTGTGGCGGCGGGAATTCCTCTGATGGGGCATGTTGGGTTGACGCCTCAGACCGCGGACCGACTGGGGGGTTTTAAAGTCCAAGGGCAGGACGCAGAGTCCGCGGTGGCCATTCTGCGGCACGCGTTGGCGTTAGAAAAGTTGGGTTGTTTTAGCGTCGTTTTAGAATGTTTACCGGATAAATTAGGTGAGCTTATTTCTCAAAAACTCGCTATTCCCACCATTGGAATTGGGGCTGGAAAAGGATGCGATGGCCAGGTCTTGGTCGTGCATGACTTGATTGGTTTGTCTGGCGATTTTCGGCCCAGATTTGTAAAAAAATATTTTGCGTTAGGAGCCGTTTTGACGCGGGCCCTGGCGCGTTATAAGAATGATGTGACGCTGGGCAAATTCCCTGGCCGGAACAATAGTTATCGAATGAAGCCCGAAGAATGGCGTAAGGTTCTTAATAAAGTCAAACGCGACACATCAACAGCACATTAGTTATCAGCCGAGATCAATCTGTGGCGGAGTATTTGTTGTTGACATAGGAGGTTTTTGGTGAAGAAATGCCCTTTTTGCGCAGAAGAAATTCAAGACGAAGCGATCAAATGTCGTTTTTGTGGAGAATTTCTCAACGGATCACCGCGTCCCGTCACGCCGTCCAAAACCCCGTGGTATTACGCCAACGGATCCTTGATCGGAAGTTTTTTATTGGCGGGACCTTTGATGTTGCCGTTGGTGTGGTTTAATCCGCGTTTCAGTAAAACAAAGAAAATTATTTGGACGGTGGCGGCGGTAGTGATAACGCTGGTTTTAATTAAGTTGATGGCGGTGGTAATGGGCAAGGCGAACAAACAGCTAAATGACTTGATGGGGAATCTTTGAACGGGAGAATGACATGTTAAAAGTTTTGGTACTGTTAAGTGTTTTTTTCAATTTACTGTTCGGTAGCTTTGCGGGCGCGGAAACGATTAAGCTGCGCTCAGGAAAGGAATGGCAGGGGAAAATCATAGCCAAGACCGACAAGAATATAAAAGTGGATTTCTATGGAACGACGGTGACGTATTATTTTGATGAAATTGAGTCCATTGATGGGAAAAATCCTCAAGAGGCGTTGTCGATATTACCGACGACATCTTCCGGTTCAGTTATGGACAAAACTGATCGGGACAAGTTGATTGCCGAGGTCATGGAGGTGACGGGGTTGGCCCGACAAGTGGTGCAAGTCCCGGATATGATTGAGGGGATGACGATGGCCCAAGTGGCGCAAGCACCGTTGATGATTCAACAGCAATTTCAAAGTGCCGTTCGCCACGCGTACCAACCGAAAGTTATGTCGACCCAATGCATCGCTTATCTTGCCGCGCGTTTTGATGAACAGCGTTTTCGTAATATCCTGGCCGCCTGGAGCACGCCACTGGCTAAGAAATTTACCGAGATGGAAATAGCGGCTACGAGCCTGGAGGCTTTACAGCAGATGTCCGTATATGCTCAAGAGTTGGCTACGCAGCCGTTAACCACAGATAGAATCGCTTTATTAAAAAAATTTATTGAAGTAACCAAGACCGAGAAATTTTCGTTGGATTTAAGCGCGGAGACAGCTTATCAAGTGGTGAAGGCTTTTACGAAAGCCGGTATTTCCGATATGAGTGGCTATGGTCCCGGCGAACTGTCGGAAGATACGTTTAAGGCTAATTATCGGATTCAGATGAAATCTCGCTTGGAACAACAAACGCTATTGTCGATGGCGTTTACTTATCGGTCAGCGTCGGATCAAGAATTGCGAGAATATATCGCTCAGTACGAAACGGATGATGGCCAATGGCTGTCTCAGCTTATCGTTGAAGCGCTCATGGAAGTCATGAAGCAGTCGGCCAGCGCTTGCGCAGAAGAATTAGCGCGTGCATTACCCTCTTATCGCAAGAATGAAGCCAACCTCACGTCCCCATAGGTTAGCGATTGAAGTTGAGGGAAAAGGGTTAATTATTTAATAAGATGAATTTGATTGTGTTGTTTTCTGAGGATTTTGTTTCATCCCGCCAGGTCCGTGTTTCCGGTCGCCGTCAGCAGCACATCCTAAACATTCATCGCGCGACGGTAGGCAAGAAGTTGACGGTCGGAGTGTTGAATGGCCAGGTGGGGGAAGGGGTCGTGACGCAAGTAACGGCTGACTATCTTGAATTAGATGTCACGTTAAATAGTGCGTCACCTGCTCCGTTGCCTGTGACGCTCATAATGGCCTTGCCCCGCCCCAATGTCTTCAAGCGAACCCTCATTACCGCGACTTCCATGGGGATCAAAAAAATTATTGTTCTTAATTTCAATCGGGTTGATAAGAGTCTCTGGCAAAGTTCAGCGTTAGCGCCGGAAGTGATTCAAGAACAATTGGTGTTAGGTTTGGAGCAAGCCAAAGATACGGTTCTTCCTCACGTATTGTTGCGCAAAGGATTCAAGCCATTTGTTGAAGATGAATTACCGGCGATGAGTGCCGGCGCGCAGTTGCTTGTTGCTCATCCCAGTGCCAGCAGTCCTTGTCCCAGAAAAATCAATTCCTCGGTAGTACTGGTCTTGGGACCAGAAGGAGGATTGGTACCTTATGAATTGGAAAAACTGGTGGCGATTGGTTTTCAGCCCGTGAGTTTGGGCGAACGTATTTTAAGGGTAGAAGCGGCTTTGCCCGCGCTGGTGGCTGCGTTATTTTATTGATGATGTCGTTTCTGGGGATCGAGGGGATTGCTTAGGGAAAAAAGCTTCAAACAATGTTTTGCTGTTTTGGAAAAGACTGAACAAAGGCGGGGCTTCCCGCCTTAAGCCTTGCAATTGTAAAGGTTTTTGGATAGAATGTTGCCTCTTATGACCACACCCGACTTGATGGAAAAAATTGTTTCACTGTGTCGACGCCGAGGATTTATTTTTCAGTCTTCAGAAATTTATGGAGGCCTTGCCGGTGCTTGGGATTATGGCCCCTTAGGCGTGGAATTGAAGCGAAACGTTAAGAATGCTTGGTGGCAGGCGGTTGTGCATCAACGCGATGATGTCGTAGGATTAGATGCGAGTATTTTGATGCATCCCTTGACTTGGAAAGCGTCCGGGCATACGGACAATTTTGCGGACAGTCTCGTTGATTGCAAAAAATGTAAAAAACGATTGCGGGCCGATCACCTGGATAATGGTAAATGCCCTTCCTGTGGCGGCACATCGTTTACTGAATCACGCGCTTTTAATTTGATGCTTAAAACCAATGTCGGTGCGATGGAAGATTCTAGCTCGGTTGTTTATCTTCGCCCGGAAACCGCGCAAGGCATTTTCGTTAATTTTCTAAACGTATTGGATTCCACACATCGCAAACTCCCTTTTGGTATCGCCCAATCCGGCAAATCTTTTCGTAACGAAATCACGCCTGGCAATTTTATTTTCCGCACTCGGGAATTTGAACAGATGGAAATTGAATATTTTTGTCGTCCCGAAGACGCTCCCGCTAAATATGAAGAGTGGATCGCCGCTCGCCATCAGTGGTACATCGATTTAGGAATGCGTCCAGAGAATTTGCAGTTACGCAAACATGGGGAGGAGGAGTTGGCCCATTACGCGGCCGGATGTACGGATGTTGAATATAAATTTCCTTTTGGCTGGTCTGAACTTGAAGGCATCGCGAACCGTGGTGATTATGATTTGAAACAGCACGCGCAGTTTTCCGGGAAAGAGTTACACTATCGCGATCCGGTCACGAATGAGGTTTTCTACCCGCACGTGATTGAGCCTTCGGGAGGATGCGATCGTGCGACCTTAGCTTTTTTGGTTGATGCCTATCATGAGGAAATGGTCAAGGACGCGACGCGGGTTGTTTTACGCTTTCATCCCCAGCTGGCTCCGATTAAAGTGGCGGTGTTGCCTTTATTAAAAAAGAACGGAGACATCGTCAGTCTCGCCAAAAAAATCAAGAATGACCTTTGCAAGCAATATGTCACGGTGTATGATGACACGGCTGCCATCGGAAAGTTGTACCGGAGGCAGGATGAAGTAGGAACTGTTTTTTGTGTGACCGTAGATGTCCAGTCTTTGGAAGACAGACAGGTAACGGTTCGCGATCGCGATACGATGCAACAAGAGCGAATCGGCGTTGATCGCTTGTCAGAATATTTGAAAACCAAAATTTTGGGTTGAAGCGCAGGATGTGAAAGCTTTTTCAATTTTGTAAAAAAGTAAGTAGTTTAAAGAAAGGACGCAATAACGATGGCTACGAAGTACGTTTACTCTTTTGGTGGTGGCAAAGCAGATGGTAAAGCAGAAATGAAAAATCTTTTGGGTGGCAAAGGAGCCAACCTCGCGGAAATGGCCGGACACCCGAATCTTCGTCTTCCGGTTCCTCCGGGATTCACGCTGTCAACGGAAGTCTGTACCTATTATTACGCCAATGGCCGTAAGTATCCTGCGGTTTTAAAAGAGCAGGTGTTGGCGGCCCTGCAGAAGGTCGAAAAAATAATGGGGAAGAAATTTGGCGATCCTAAAGATCCTTTACTAGTCTCCGTCCGTTCTGGCGCTCGCAGTTCTATGCCGGGTATGATGGAGACGGTTTTAAATGTCGGCTTAACTGAAAAAACGCTCGCTGGGCTTATTGCCAAGACGGGTAATCCGCGATTTGCTTATGACGCGTATCGTCGCTTAATGACCATGTATTCCGACGTGGTTATGGAAAAAGCCGCCGGTATTGAACCCGCAGAAGGTAAGGGTGTGCGCGTGCAATTAGATCGCATTTTGGAAGAAGTCAAACATAAAAAAGGCGTTAAAAATGATTCTGATTTAAATGTGGATGATTTGATTCAGTTGGTCAAGCGCTATAAAGCCAAAATTAAAGAAGTGTTGGGTAAGGATTTCCCCGATGATCCTTTTGAACAATTGTGGGGAGGGATTGGCGCGGTATTTGCTTCTTGGAACGGCAAACGCGCGATTTCCTATCGCCGCATTGAAGGTATTCCGGATGAATGGGGAACGGCCGTCAATGTTCAATCGATGGCTTTCGGTAATATGGGGCCTAATTCATCCACCGGTGTCGGTTTTACTCGCAACCCCGGTAACGGTGATAATTATTTTTACGGAGAATATCTGGTCAACGCCCAAGGCGAAGACGTGGTAGCGGGTATTCGTACGCCTTCTCCTATTAATAAGCAATCTCAGAACGATCAGAATCGTAGTTTGAAAACGATGGAGGAGTTGACTCCTAATGTCTATCGAGAATTGGATTCAATTCGTAATCGTTTGGAAAAGCACTACAAAGACATGCAGGATATAGAATTCACCGTGGAAGAAGGGAAATTGTTTATGTTGCAGTGCCGTTCCGGAAAACGGAATGGTCCGGCTGCAGTTAAAGTGGCGATGGATATGGTGAAAGAAAAATTGATCACCCGAGAACAAGCGGTCATGCGCGTGACGCCCTCACAGCTGGATGAACTGTTGCACCCGATTATTGATCCCAAAGCAGAAGCCGCGGCTAAAAGATTAGGTAAAGGTCTACCAGCCGGTCCAGGTGGTGCGACGGGTCAAGTTGTTTTTACGGCCCAGGATGCGGTCAATTGGAGAAAACAGGGTAAGTCCGTGATTCTGGTCAGAGAAGAAACTAACCCTGAGGACGTTGAAGGGATGCGCGCGGCTGAAGCCATTTTGACGGCCCGCGGTGGGATGACCTCCCACGCAGCGCTGGTCGCACGTGGCTGGGGTAAATGCTGCATTGTCGGTTGTTCTGATATGGATATCGACGTTCAGACCAAATCCATGCGGGCAGGTGGTAAGACGTTGAAGGAAGGTGATTGGATTACTTTGAATGGTACGAAAGGGTTGGTCTATGATCATCGATTGCCGATGGTCAACGCCGCCGAAGAAAATAAGTTGTTCCAAGAGTTTTTGAAACTGTGTGATTCTGTTCGCACCTTGAAGATTCGTACTAATGCCGAAACACCGGCGGACGCGGTCAAAGCTCGTTCGTTTGGCGCGGAAGGAATCGGCTTATTCCGTACCGAACACATGTTTTATGGTAAAGGATCAGAAGAGCCTTTGTTTAAGTTGCGTAAAATGATTCTTTCCAAAACCAAGGCGGAGCGTCAGGAAGCCTTGAATGAATTATATCCGCATGTCAAACAAGACATCAAAGGAACTCTGGAAGCCATGAATGGTTTTCCGGTGACGATTCGTTTGCTTGATCCACCGTTGCATGAGTTTGTTCCGCACAACGAAGAGCAATTGAAAGACCTGGCCAATAGCTTGGACATTCCTTTCTCTGAGTTGCAGAAACGCGCTGAGAATTTGCATGAAAATAACCCGATGATGGGACATCGCGGGGTGCGTTTAGGGATTACCTACCCTGAGGTTTCCGAAATGCAATTTCGTGCGATTTTGGAAGCGGCCGCGGAATTAACTAAAGAAGGAAAGAAGGTTTTTCCGGAAATCATGATTCCGGTTGTTGGGGTCGTGACGGAGTTGCGTCATCAGAAGGTCTTAGTTGAAAAGGTTCACGCCGAAGTGTGCAAAAAGTATGGCATCAAACAGGTCCCGCATATGTTTGGAACGATGATTGAAGTTCCGCGCGCGGCTTTGACGGCGGATACCATTGCTCAGGACGCGGAATTCTTTTCTTTCGGTACGAATGATTTGACGCAAATGACTTTGGGTTTTTCTCGCGATGATATCGGTGGTTTCTTGCCGGACTATTTAGAGAAAAAGATCTTGCCCGAAGATCCGTTCCAAAGCATTGATATTAGCGGGGTCGGCCAATTGATTGATTTGGCGGTCAAGCGCGGTCGATCGGTTAAAAATAAATTAAAAGTCGGCATCTGCGGTGAACATGGTGGCGATCCAGCTTCGATTGATTTCTGTTATAAGGTCGGAATGGATTATGTTAGCTGTTCTCCGTATCGTGTCCCGATTGCCCGCTTAGCAGCGGCGCAGGCGGTTTTAAAAAATCAGGCAGCGGCTAAAGCCAAAGCTAAAAAGAAATAATTGTTACCAGAGTCCAGTTCCCAGCGTCCCAGAAATTTTCTGGGACGCTGGGAACTGGTTCCTGGCTACACTAAAATCTATGGATCCAATTAAAGCGTATTTAAAAGATGTTCGTCCTATTCCGTTACTGACCGCCCAAAAAGAGTTGGAAGTCGCCAAAAGGGTTGTCAAAGGGGATACCGAAGCCAGGGAAATGATGATTCGTTCTAACCTGCGTTTGGTTATTTCAATTGCCAAAAAGTACGTGAATTTAGGCGTTCCTTTAAGCGATTTGATTGAAGAAGGAAACATTGGGTTGATGAAGGCGGTGGAGAAATTTGACCCCAAGAGGGGTTTTCGTTTTTCAACTTATGCGGCCTGGTGGATCAAACAGGGAATTTCCCGGGCGATTATTGATCAAGGAAAAATGATTCGTGTTCCGGTGTACATGAATGAAGAAATTTTGAAGTACAAAAAAATGACGGAAAAGTTAACTCATAAGTTGAAGCGTCGTCCGACCCAGGGAGAAGTGGCCAAGAAGCTTCAAGTTACGGTTGATAAAGTGAAAGATCTGGAACAGGCCATTGCCAAAATGTCCAGCTTGGATGCGCCAATAGGAGAAGAAGGCGACGGGCAAGTAAAAGATATTATTGAAGATCAATCTTTGGCCAGCCCCGATGAAGAATTGGAAAACTTTTTTAACAAAGAACGCACTCTCAGTATTTTAGATATGCTTAATGAACGAGAACGCAAAATTATTGATTTGCGTTTTGGTTTAACTGATGGGAACCAGCATACCTTGGCCGAAATTGCAGAGCAGTTGGGCGTGTCGCGGGAGCGCATCCGCCAGGTGGAAGCCGCTACACTCAAGAAAATTCGCAAATTTTTTAAGAAAAAAGAAAAACCGCAAGATGGCGAGCCCAATAACCCGCAAGCGTAAGCAGACATTTGTTTTAGTTGTCCCTGCATTCGAGGATTTTTTTCATTCTTTTTATGCCGGCGAGGTGATAAAAGGCGCCAGCTTTGCCGCCAGCCGTCTTAAAACCGACATTTTAATCCACATGACCAATCGCTTTGATCATCGGGGATGGCTGGATTCCAGTCTCCTTGATCAACGTTTTGTTGATGGCATTCTTTTTGCCGATATCGATAATGACGTGGATGTTGTCAAGAAAGCGATCCGGGCCGGAATTCCTTCCTTAGTATTAAATAATATGCTGACCGAACCCATCAATTGCATTGCGGTTAATAACCGTTTGGCCGGCTTTGAAATTACGGAGCAATTAATTAAGCTGGGACATACCAAAATTGCGACAATTGCCGGGGATCAATCAACTCAAGCGGGCGTGTTGCGTCTGGAAGGGTACAAAGAAGCTTTGAAAAAATATGATCTTTCTTTTGAGAAGGATTATGTCACTACGGGAGATTTTTTGAGAACTCCGGCCCGTAAAGCAGCGGAAAAGCTATTAAGCCTTAAAGATCGCCCAACGGCAGTATTTGCCGCTTCAGATGTTATGGCGATGGAGCTAGTTGATGTCGCTAAGGGGAAGAAAATTCGTGTTCCTCAGGATTTGTCTGTGATGGGTTTTGATGATAATCCTTTAAACGCGTCGTGCTCGGTTAAGTTATCTACGACTGCGCAACCTTTGGTGGAAATGGGCCGTTTAGGGATGGAGCAATTGAACGAAATAGCCCATGGCAAGGCCAAATTGCCGGTTAAGATTATGCTTCCTACCAAAATGATTGTACGTGAATCCGTGGCCGCGGCCATGGAATAAGAGGAGACTCTATGCCTTCTGCTACGCTGGATTTAAGTAAATGTATTCGCGACATTCCCGACTTTCCTAAAAAAGGAATTATTTTTAAGGATTTGTCGACGCTGTTACGCGATAAAACTGCTTTTAAACAGTCTATTGATCAACTGGTGGCTCAATATGCCGGCCAGAAAATTGATTATGTCGTGGCTGTGGAGGCGAGGGGTTTTATTTTTGGGTCGGTTTTGGCTTATAATCTCGGGGCGGGATTTATTCCGGTCCGCAAAAAAGGAAAATTACCTTATAAAACCAAAAGCATCACCTACGAATTGGAATATGGCAGCGACACACTGGAAGTCCATGAAGATGCGATTGAAGCCGGGAGCCGGGTTTTGATCGTCGATGATTTGCTGGCAACAGGGGGAACCGTGAAAGCGGTGGCTGAGTTGATCGCGGCTCAGAAGGCAAAAATTGTCAGCCTTGCTTTTTTGGTGGAATTGACGTTCCTAAAAGGCCGGGAACGATTGTCCGGCTACCCGATAACCGCTATTATTAAATATTAGTGTTGTTTGAGTTCCGCATGTCCTTGATTTCACTAAGTCATTTATGGTGCGACACTCCTTCCTTATCTTTTCTCAAAACATCTAATCTGTCGGTCGTAATAGCGCATGAATAAATTAAAAGTCAGTAAATCAATTTTTGGGTCCTCACAAGTTCCTGTCTTTTTTTATCTTTTTGTCGTCTTAATCGCTGTTTTTTTTGCCTTTAGTCCAGTTCTAAATGCTGAATTTCTGAATTGGGATGACCGCGAACATATCCTCGAAAATCCTGCCGTAAAATCATTGGATTCAGACCGCTTGACGCAGACCTTCACCCAGCGGGTCAATAAAATTTATATTCCTTTAACTACGCTTTCTTTTGCGTTGGAGCATCATTTTTTTGGGTTTAATCCTACGGTTTTTCATCTCAATAATGTTTTGCTGCATTTGTTGGTCGTTGCTTTAGTTTTTTGTATCGGGGTAAGGCTGGGTATGTTTCCAGCAGCGTCGGCGCTGGCCGCGTTTTTGTTTGGTATTCACCCGATGCATGTGGAGTCGGTGGCGTGGATTACCGAACGCAAAGATGTCCTGTATGCGGCGTTTTATCTCGCCGCCGTGCACCAATTTTTGATTTATTTAGACAGGAAAAGAATTTTTCATTACGTTCTATCGTTAGGATTGGGGGCGTTGAGTCTGTTGGCAAAACCAATGGCGATTAGTTTGCCGCTTATTTTATTGTTGGTGGAATGGTTTAAGGGAGAGAAAAAGGGAGTAGGTGTTGCCAACAAAATACCATTTTTCATTTTGGCGATGGGCATTGGTTGGATTACGTATTCAGCTGAAGCGCGTACACCTCATACGGAATTTTTTCCAGGTCTGCTGACTTGGATTTGGACATTCGCGTTTTATCTTAAGAAGTTCTTCTTCCCACTGGATTTAACGCCTATTTATAATTTGCCGCAGCCAGTGTCGTTGGCCCACCCGGAATTTATGGGGGCCATAGCGATTTTTATAGCTGTTCTATTGTTGGCTTGGTTAGGTAGGGCGCATCGCTGGCCGCAATTCGCGCTAGGGTTCTATTTTCTTTCGATATTTTTTCTGTTGCGTTTTGATGCCGTTCGCGACGTCAATATTGTGGCGGATCGTTTTATGTATTTGCCGAGTCTGGGGCTGTGCTGGTGGTTAGGGAAAAGTGCTTTTCAAATGCTTCGAGCGCAACAGAATCCCGTAAGATTAACGGTCTTAGGCGCGCTAATGACTTGTTTGCTGGTCAGTTATAGCATTAAAACGATGGGACAGGTCGGCATTTGGACTAATAGCTATTCGCTATGGACGCATCAAATGAAGCTGGACCCTAGCGAGCCTGTTGCTTATCAAAATTTGGCTGTTTATCTGGCCGGGGTGGATACTTTTGAGCAAGACACAGCCATGTATCGTAGCTATATCAAATTAAGCCGTGCAGGTTATAGTGAAGATCAGATTTCATCAGAACACCGAAAATCTATTGCCCGCGTTGAACGGGTGATGCAATTGTATAAGAAAGCTATTGTGTTGGACACTCAGCGGGTGGAGACATTTTACAATTTAGGAAATCTCTATCGAGATTTAGATTTGAAGTCGGAGGCACTGAAGTTGTATGCGCATGCCATTACCTTAGATCCCAAGTTTAAGAATGCGCGTTTTGAATACGCACTTTTGTCCTATCAGGAAGGGTTGGTTAACGAATCATTGGCCGCTTTTGAACAAGTCATTGCAACGGATCCTTTGGATGATGATGCGTACTATATGGTGGTCCGAACGTTAAATCAATTAAGCGCTCAAGCGAGCCATCGAGAGCAAATTGTCCCTTTGCGGGATCGTTTGCTGGCTGCTTTTACGCAGCGGGCGTTTTTGCCGGATGCGAAATTATTATCGTTATTTAATGTCGGCGTTTTATATGCGGAGACGGGTGATTATGAACAATCGTTAAGGGCCTTTAGGCTGGCGACCCAAAGGGATCCCCGTTACCTCAAAGCGATTTATGGAATGGGAAAAATTTATGAACAAATGCGCGATTACACTTTGGCCCGTGAAGCGTATGAAAAGGTTTTAGCCATTGATCCCAGAAATACGGAGGCCTATATCAGTCTGGGGCAATTGAACGCCAGCTTGCAAAACTTTTCTGCGGGGATTGATTTGCTTAAAAAAGCCTTGGCCATCAACCCTCGGCACGCGATTGCCAGGTACAATTTAGGCTTTTTATATGAGACTACCGGCCAACTCGATTTGGCTCAGAAAGAATATTTGTTGTCAGTAGAGATTGATCCGCGCCAGGCGGAGGCGTATTACAACCTAGGGAACGTGCAGGCTGGGTTAGGTGAGTTTGGCAAGGCTATGGATTCCTATCAACAGGCTTTGGGGGTCAATCCGGATCATCTGAATGCTTGTGTCAATTTGTCTCTGCTGGCTTTTAAAGTCGGAGATTATAAGAAGGCTTCTTTATATAATGAATTGGCGCAAATGCTGGGATACCGGACACCTACGGCGATCCAGCATGTGTTAGATGCCAACAAAATTAAGTAGTTTTTCGTGCTTTTTCGCCTGTTCTTACCTTTCGTTGTGTTTTTTTAGGGTAAAAGCAGGCGTTATTTGCTAGTAAAGCTAGTGAAGTTGCGCGCCCGTAGCTCAGACTTGGATAGAGCGCGGCTCTCCTAAGGCCGGCGTCGGCCGTTCGAATCGGCCCGGGCGCATGATTTGTTATTTTTTAGCTGTGAAAAAGGGGTTCCTATCCAGCTTTTTCTGCCATTAACCCGCCGTTCAATGGCTCGAATCCATTAATTTGATTGAATTTTAAGAGAAAATTCATGCCTTTGTCCTCGGAAAGCGTTTCCAAAGGGCTTAATTTGGCTTGAATCGGCCTCAAGAGGGGATTTTTTGATAAAACAAAATAATTTGAAAATTTCTTGACACTCCTAGAGTGCTCAGGCATAATTGCGCTACTTCATCGAAGTGTAAAAACTTCAATGATTTCCGGCGAAAGCCGGCTAATAACCCAGCGATGATTCCAATCTGACCAAGAAAGGGGGGATAAAAAATTAAGTCACGGATCATCAAACCCTGGTCTCAAGTAAGATACTAGGCATATATTATTATATAACCTAGATAAATAAGTAAGCGTCAATGCAGCAGACGCTTATATAAAGGAGAATCTAATGAATAAAAGAATCGCTTTAGCGTTGCTTATGGTCGCAGTTATGGCCGTACCGGCATTCGCTAGTGTTCAAAATGTCAAAGTTGGTGGTGACATTGACTCTACGTGGTTAATGCGCAACAACTTTGATTTAGGTCGTAACATCATTGGTGATAGAAATCAGAACATATTCTTAACCCAAACGCGTTTGCGCGTTGATGCCGATTTGACCGACAATGTCGGAGCCCATATCGGTTTAATCAACGAGCATGTTTGGAATGAGTCTGATAGCACCAATACGGATATTGACGTGAACGTGGCCAAGGTTTCCTTAAAGGAAGTCTTTGGTTCTCCCGCCAGTGTCTACATTGGTCGCCAAAATGATGTTCGTTATGGTAACGGTCTCGTGTTTGACGCGACGGGTACCAATAACACGGCGCCTAGTGACACTAATCTTTCTAGTGTCGCGAACGACTTAACCAAGCAGACGGCCTTAGATGGTGTTCGTTTGGTTTTAGATTACAATCCGTTGACCGTTGACTTGGTTTTCTTCAAAGTCGATGCCAACACCTTAACGGGTGCTCCGGATGATCATGATGATGTTGATCTGTATGGTACCAACATCAATTATGCCTTCAACGATGAAATGGCTTCTGTTGCGGAAGCTTATTTCTTCGCCAAGGTTGATAAAAGCCCGCAATCTTTGAACGTTCCTGGTGCCAATAAATCTGACACCGTTTATGTTCCTGGTTTGCGTGCGAGCACCAACCCGATCAAAGGATTGAATGTCCAAGGGGAAGCGGCTTGGCAAAGAGGTAATCGCGTGTTAACGACGGCTTCTGCTGCGCAAAACTTCAATCGTGAAGCTTTTGCCGCGCAAGCGATCGTGAATTACCAAGTTCCGTTAGAAGCAACTCAGGATTGGAATCCTGTCTTGACCGGTGTGTATACCCATGTATCTGGTGATAACAATCCTTCTCTTACGCAGGATAATGCTCAACCCAGAAGTCGTGAAAGATTTACCGGTTGGGATCCAATGTTTGAAAATCAGGGTGGTGGTACCGTTTACAACACCTTGTTTGATTTAACTAACGCGAATATTTACACCGCGTCAGCTTCCGTGACTCCAATCGAAGACTTAACGGCCAAGGTTACTTGGACGGGAATTTGGTTGGATAAGGATATCCGCGCGACGACTTTTTCTATTCGTCAGCCGGATAGCGGTACGTTGCTTACCGTTGCTAATAACAGAGATGAAAAAGGCCTTGGTTATGAAATCGATGCCGAATTTATTTATGATTATACCGAAGATGTCCAAGTCGGTCTTAATCTCGGCTGGTTTAACCCGGGTGATGTATTTACCAGCGCGAATGATGACTCTGCTTCACAGGCCATCCTTCACGCCGGTGTTGCTTTCTAATTTAGTTAGTACCTAACTAAATAGAATAAAAAGCCCTCGCTTGAAAAAGCGGGGGCTTTTTATTTGTTGGTAGGGAATTTCTCGTAAGCAAGATGTAAATTCGTTTATTTCTAAGTAGAAGTGAACACAAAAAAAATAAGATAATGTTTTGATTAAAAAAAAACTTTGCTAATATAAATTATCAATTCAACATAAAAGTATTAAAAACAATCAATTTATGACTCGCGACGAAATATATGATCACTTAGCTCAGGTCTATCTGGGTAAACGTGAGAAATTAGAAGAAAAGAAAAAAGAGACACTTAACGCCTGGTTGGTAATCAATATTGTTATTACGTTGATTATTTTAACCAGTACTTTTTATGGACTGACGGCTTTTCTGACCAATCGTCCGCCGATTGCTAAAAGTGCAATACTTTTTTCTTTAACTAATGGTCCGGTCAAGATCGTTTATAATTTAAATGAACCTTATCCTCAAATCAAATCTTTCGCCTTAAATGTTCCTAGCGTTAATGCTTCAAAGTACAAGAATCTAAGTTTTTCGGTTAGAGGGTTAGAGGAAGGGTATCCGGGGATCATTAAAGTTGTTGTAAAAAATCAGAAAAATGAAACGGCTTCAATTTTTGTTAAGGATGTTCGTTTAAAATGGCAATCGTTGAACATTCCTTTTGAAGAATTTGCCCAAATTACGGACTGGTCAAACATTAAAGAAGTTTCTTTCATCTTGGAAGCTTGGAATTCTGAAAAAAAGCAAGGTATCGTAATCATTGATGATGTCTGTTTCTCAAGTTAAATTTATATTCACTCGGGGATAAGGAGGGGAAAAGATGAAAGTAATCTCAATCGCTAATCAAAAAGGTGGCTGCGGTAAAACCACTTCTGCGATCAATTTGGCGTCGGCGTTGGCGGTAAATGGGAAGAGGGTTCTGCTGATTGATCTGGATCCACAGGCCCACGCTTCATTAGGATTGAACATTGATTCCCCAGACAGCATTTATAACGTTATCTCCAAACTCACTCCTCGAAAGTTAAAGTTAGATGACATTATTACTACGGTAGAAAAGAAATTTGACTTGGTTCCTTCTAATATCTTGGTGGGTACCCTGGAACAAGAATTAGCCGATGAAATCGGGCGGGAATTAAAATTGTGCGAAGTGATTAATACACAAAAAACGAAGTACGATTATATTTTGATTGATTGTCCGCCTAGTTTAGGCTTCTTGACGGTAAACGCGATTCGTGCCAGTAGCGAAGTCATCATCCCTGTGGAAACTAGCCGTTTTTCAATGCAGGGTGTAGATCATTTGATGGATATTGTTAACCTGATTCGAGATCGCTTAAATCATCCGGTAAATTGTCGTATTCTGATCACCATGTTTGATTCACGATTGCGTCATTCGTTTTCTATGTTGGCCAAAATTAAAGAGAAATTCGTTGGTCAGCTTTTTGATACCATTATTCATGTTAATGTTAAATTGAAAGAATCCGCAGTGATGGGTAAAACGGTTTATAAATATGATAAATATTGTCGAGGGACAAAGGATTATTTTAGTATGGCCAAAGAATTGATTTGCTTGTTGGAAGGAGTGGCTCCAATGCCAGTCAAAGAGGCCAAGGTGGCCAAAGAAACTCCCGCTGTTATTCCTTTGTCGGAACGCATGCAGGAATTGATTCGTAAAGAAGTCCCGGAGATGATGGCCCAGACGGCATTTTCTCTAGAAGCGCCTAGTGCTCAATCAGTATACGTCACGGGTAGTTTTAATGATTGGTCTTTAGATGAGTCGTGTCGCATGAAAAATGAGGGGGGACGTTGGTCAGTGGCGCTTCCCCTTAAATCGGGGGTTTATAAGTATCAGTTTATCGTCGATGGGAAGTGGCAGGAAGACCCTTCTAATCCGATGAAAGAGAGAAATTCTTTTGGCGATATTAACTCTCTCATCGAGGTCCGTGCGGATGGTCAGCTCGCGACCAATTAACGAGACAGAAATCTTAGAAGGAAAGATTTTTGCGGTTTTAGCCTACCTGTCGGTTCTGTGCGTCATTCCGCTCGTCTTTAAGAAAAATAACCAGTTTGTCCTTCTTCATGGTAAACAGGGACTGGTTATTTTTGTTGCCCAAGTGGCGCTTTTTATCCTCCACATTGTTTTCCCTGGAATTTTGAGGTTTGGTTTTTTTATTTTGGGTGTGCTATCATTCTGTGGATTAATCGCAGTTCTGAGGGGCAAGTATGTGCGTCTGCCCTTGATAGCCGAGATATCAGAAAAAATAGAACTTTAGGACAACTATGTCACTCTTCGATAAGTTTTGGAAATCCATTAAGAATTTTTTGTTTCCCAAAAGTACTCCTACCGTCGTCACTGTGCGGCGTCCGGCCAGAGGCAGATACCGAAATCGTTATAATTCTCGAGGCCGAGGTCCTGGTTTTGGTCGGGAGGGAAATAGAAATGGAGGAGGCCGCCCCGGTAATTTTCCTAGAAAGAATCGTTACTCAGAGCGAAGGCCTTCATCCACAGCCGATCAACGTAAAACTTCTTCATCGCAAGGTAATAGTGAAATAAAATCGGATTCTTCTCCGCGTCCAAGCGTTGATGCTGCGCGTTCACGTCCGGCCCGTGATATTTTCGTTGGTAAAATTACGCACTATTTTCCCAAAATTGGGGTGGTGGTTTTGGAAGTTAAGGGCGCTCCTATTCGGCTGGGGCATAAGATAAAAATTGTGGGGGCCAATACCCGGTTTACTCAAACGGTTGAATCATTGCAGATTGAGAGCGTAGACGTGCGCGAAGCTATCAAAGGAAAACTGGTGGGGATGAAAGTGTCTTCAGAAGCCGCACCTGGAGACAGGATTTTCCGCATAGCGGGTTAAGGAAGGCGGGATTTACAAGCCCCTAGGATTATGTTATATTCCTAGCGAAGTGAGGATAATGATTATGATTAATAAAGCTGGTCAAGGGGCTATCGAATATATTTTATTGGCGACAGCCGTTATCATTGTTTTGTTGACGTTTCTTAATCCATCCGGTCCATTTCGTTACGTCGTTGAGAAACAGCTCAACGACAGCGTTGATCAGATAGGTCATATGGTCAACGACTTACCGATTAGTCCGTAATTTATTAACAATAAATATTTATGAAGAATTCTACAAGTAAGAGTCAAGAAAAGCGACTTATTCGACGGTATTTGTTATGGTGTTATAAAACTACTAAAGAAGAACTGGATCGTATTGATCGTAAATTTACGCAACTTATGGTCGATGATTTTCTCGGTGAGCAGTTGACGAAATCCCGTGCGGGTAAATCCCTTGGCGATGATGCTTTAGGCAAGCAAATTTTGCAGTTCCATGATTATGTTGCTAAGAAACGGGCGGATGCTTTGGCCCAAAAATACGTGACTGGTTCTCAAAAGATTTTTCACCCTAACTACGAATATCTGCAAATCCGTTTTCGGGCTATTCAGGCAGCCATTCAGAAATTCTTAGGAAAGGCTGAATTAGCGAAGATAGATGCGCTTTACGAAGAGGAGATGACGCGGCGAATTCTCGCAGAGAGAAACCATTCTTAAGGTCGGCGTTGATTATCCCTTATTTTTTGTTGTAAATTCTCCATCATGGCTTTCCGTTTTTCTTCAGTTTCTTCCATAATATCTTGTTGTTTCTTTTTGACTTTATCCGCCTGAATCGAAGAGCTTTTGTCTTGTTCACGAAAAGCTTTACTAAATCCTGACACCACGCTAAAGAAAGCGAAGATCAGGATTCCTAAGCCCCCCACAAATAGAAGAAATGAATTCCAACCGCCCATATTTTTATTATATCGAGGGTTAATTTTTCTAGGTAAAAATGTTTTATTATTTAAGGGATTGGGTGAAAACTAAAATTTGCTTTTTTGCCTGTGGGAAGGCTATAATTTTACTACATTTATGGCTACAACTATGATTAGGCTTATATTTAATAAAAGTCGTTTGCGAGGGGCTTTAGTGTTTTTGGGCGCTCTCTTTGTATTTTGTTTCGTTTGTCCCCAGGGTAGGGGAGATGAATCAGCAAACATGAATATTTCTATTTTTGCAGGAGGCAAGAATTTTTCTTCTGTCGAAGCGTATAATCGACAGAAAGTTTTGCAATTAAAACATCAGGTTGATGAGCAAATACGCTCGGAGAAAATATTGGCTCCGTCCAATGCTAGCGAAGCGTGGGATCCCGCTTCCGAGAACTCGCTCGCTTTGGTGTCTGTTGCTTCAGACCTTCCTCCAGGATCAAAAGTAATTCAGATTCAGCCGCAATATTATCGAATTCCAGATAATTCTTCGAGAGCTTCTTCTTTGGGTCAATTATTGGGAGGATATTTGGGTCGTGTGCTTGAAGAAATGAATAAAAACAAGGTCGCACCAAAGAATATATTTGATTCGGTTCAGCATCCTCTTAAAGCTACTTCTACATCGGGTGTCGAATCAGCTATAAAAGATCAGGTCAAATTGACTAAGGAAGGGGAAAATAGGATTAGTTTAGAGCCAGTAGCTTTTCAAGGAAAGAAATTGGATAATTTGGTTGAAGAGTTAGGGAATCGAAAGAATGGACAACTGACCTTAGACGAATCTGCAGATAAGTTAGAAAGAGAATTATCCTCTATTATTGCAGACCAAGAGGAAGAGTCGGTGTCTGCCGCGGCTAAAGTCGATGCCTATGTCGCAGAAGATAACATGCTTCCCGTTGCGGCGATAAATCAATTCACTAGGGTCCCCATTAAGCCGCAGCCAGCGCCGATTCAGTCGCCAGTAGATTTGTATAGTACTGCAGCCAAGGAAGAATCTCCTCGGGTGTTGGCCCATTTTGCTAAACCAGCTATTCGTAAGAGCTCGAGCCTAGTCTCTTCATCAGTCTCCGGCCTTAAAAGGGATGAGTCAAGATTATTGGCGGATGCTATTCGTCGCCAGGTTTATGTAGCCCCTTCAAATCCGCAGGTGTTAGTCATGGTGCCTACGCCCAAATTGCTGGGGAAAGAATTTACCCCCAGCTTGCAAAATCAGGTTGATAAAGCGAGCAGTACATTGGTGACAACAGATAATAGTAAAGTGAGTGATTCAGATTCGAAAGCAACAGTCGGTTCTCAAGCTGCTGTGCAGTTGTTGGAGAAAAATACCACTCAGCCGCGAGACGAAGTGCCTCGATTTGTTGTCGTGGTGGATCGAGATAAGTTGGCTAGCTCCGTTGTTTCCGCAACTCCAATTTCTCAAGATTTGATGTACTTAAAGCAATCCTTGAGTAGCAAAATTCGCTAAATTTTTGTTTTTGTCTTTTCTCTTTCCGTAAGTATGTCTGAGAACTTTCCCGGAAACCGTTCGCATTTCTCCGAGAGTATGCTCTAATAACATAAAGTAAAGAGGGTTGTTGCCTTGTATACAGCCCTTTTGTGGTTGCCAATCTGTGAACCAAAGGCCACTGTTTTAAATGTTGGCAGTATATAATGAAGCGCGTATGGGGTTTTGCTATTTATTAAACTTTTTGCTGCATTATTTGAAGTACGTTCGATAAGATGAAAATTCCAAGTGTGATTAATTTGTTTTTGGAAAAAGCGCCCCGGGTCATAGATGTCTGGGTGATGGCGATTTTTTGTATTCTCGTAACGTGGCATCCTTATTATTTGAGGGGAGAATTTAACGAATTTGAAATGGGATTGTATTTACCAGGGATCGACGGCGTTCTGCGTGGGTTGGTGCCTTTTCGTGATTTTTTTCATTTAAGGGGTCCTTGTGAATTATATTTTCCCGCGTTGCTTATGAGAATTTTTGGAGAAAATGCCGCAGTATTAGCTACCTGGTTTTATGTTGGGAACGTGCTCACGTTATTGATTTTTATTGCTATCGCTCAACAGTTATTTCGCAGTCGCTTAGTTTTTTATTTATGTATTCCGGTCTTGATTGCCAGGACTTTTCCCCGAGTCGTTTTTACCTATTGGGGTGGGATGCGGTATGCGTGGGGGGCCTTGGCGATTTATACGGCCTTGAGGTTTTTGAAATACAAAAATAGCAAATGGGCTTTTGGAACTGGAATTTGTTTTGTCATTGGATTGTTGACGAGCATTGAAATTGGAATTTGCATCTTAATAGGCATGGTTTTGGCGCTGGCTTTTACAGCTGTTGTTTATTCTGAACAAAGGGATTTATGCTGGCGTGGTTGGGTGATGTTTGTTCTCGGTACTTTAGCCGTTTTTTTACCCTATGGGTGCTATTTAGCCTCCCAGGGAGCCTTGACGGATTACATTCAAGCTGTTTGGACGGTTGTCTCCCGAATGGAAAAAGTCATTAATTTAAATTTCATTTCGGAAATTCCTAATAATCCTGCGGAAGCAATATTAGCGATGCTCAATCCGGTTTCACCCAATTTTAAACATATGACCCCCGGCTATTGCTATGTGGCTTGGGGAATTGTTCTTTTTGTTTGGTTGAAAAAAGGAATCCGTCCACAGTTTCTACCATGGCTGGTCTTGTTAGGCGGGTATGGATTGGTTATGTATAATTCAGCGTTTCGGGCTATTCACGCGTCGCAATTTGAAATGGCATTGCAGCCAGAGAAGTTGCTGTATTTTTTTATACTCGAAACACTGTTGTTTTGGTTGGTTAGAAATCATGAACTGGTATCTACTTTGCAGGCTCCGTTCCGAATCAATTGGCAACATCGTTATCATTTTGCGGCTCCGGTATTCTTGATTATCTTGATTTCTTTCTCAGTGGGTTACTCATTGCAAAGATATAATCACCGTTTTTTTGCTTTTAAATTCATTAGAAATGTCATTCTTGGGAAGGACACGTCAGCGTTAAGACCTCTTGCGAATGAAGACATGGTGCTTTTGGATTTGCCTAGGATGAAGGGGTTTGTGGTTCCTCGACAGCAGGCCGAGGATTACCGGAAGTTAACGGAATATTTTGATCGGGTTTCGAATCCTCAGGAAAAAGTACTTTTTTTCCCTGAGCTAGGAGCTCAGCAATTTATAGTTAATCGTCCTTTTGCCGGGAAGTATCCCATGGCCACGTTTGCCTGGTTTAGGGATGAATGGCATCAGCGGTTAATGGATGATCTCCGCACTAATCCGCCACCGTATGCCGTGGCCGCAAAGGAAGTTAGTGATTGGTTCCCTGGGGTATATTTTAGGTTACCCGAAAATAAAAGAAAATTTGATGAGGTCCGGAAATTTATTGATGGCCACTATGATCTGGAAGAAGAAACGCCGTCTTTGCAGATTTTTCGCCGCAAATCGACCGCCTCAGCCAGCTAGCCGGCAAGCTTGACTATTCAAGGGTTAGCGGTTATAATATCCGCGTTTATAAAAAGAAAAATAATAATGAAATAATTTGAAGGAGGAACAAGAATTGGCTTTACAAAAAGAACGCAAAACTGAAATTATTGACGATTTCCGGGGACATTCCAAAGATACCGGTTCTTCGGCAGTACAAGTAGCTCTTCTCACCGAAAAAATTAATTACCTTTCGGACCATTTCAAACTTCATCGTAAGGATTTCCACTCTCGTCGAGGATTGTTGATGATGATTGGTAAAAGACGACGTCTTTTAGCCCACCTCAAGAAGGTTGATCCCAAGAAATACGAAGAAACTATTAATAAACTGAATTTACGTAAGTGAGGCTTCCATGAATATAGGGCGCGTAGAAATACCCTACGGGGCCCAGAATCTCGTTATTGAGTCTGGGAAATTAGCAAAACAGGCCAATGGGGCTGTCACTGTGACTTGTGGCGGAACCGTGGTTTTGGTTACTGCTTGTATGGCCCCTAAGGCCAAGGAAACAGCGGATTTTTTTCCGCTGACTGTTGAATATCAAGAGCGAACGTATGCCGCGGGTAAAATTCCCGGTGGCTTTTTTAAAAGAGAGGGACGTCCTACCGAAAAAGAAATTTTATCTTCGCGGGTGATTGATCGTCCCATTCGACCTCTTTTTCCGGAAGGTATGTTTAATGAAGTGCAGGTAGTGGCGTCGGTGTTAAGCTCGGACGCCGAATGTGATCCGGACGTGCTGGCGATTGTTGGCGCTTCGGCCGCTTTGTGCGTTTCTGATATTCCTTTTGAAGGCCCTGTTGGCGCGGTTAGAGTGGGCTTGGTCGATGGCAAGTTTGTCTTGAATCCATCGTTCAAAGAGAGGGAAATGAGTTCTCTGGATTTGACGGTTGTTGGTCGACCGCAAGGCATTGTCATGATTGAGGGCGAGGCCGCAGAAATTCCGGAATCAAAAATTGTGGAAGCTTTGCAATTTGCTTTTGATTCACTGCAAGCCGTCGCCAAATTGCAGAACGATTTGGTGAAATCCATCGGTAAGAAAAAGAGAGATATCGAATACAAATTGCCGAATCCCGCTTTGGTTACCAAAATTCAAGGGATGACGGCGCAGCGATTAAAAGAAATTTATCGTATTGCTCAGAAAGAAGATCGAGAAGCGGGGTTACGCGATCTTTTTGATGGTTTGACAAAGGACGTGACAGTTTTTGCTGAATTTCAAAAATCTCCGGATAAACCAATCTCTTCTTCAGAAATTAAAATGATTATGGAAAAGATTGAGTACGACGAGGTTCGGCGTTTAGCTTTCGAAGAAAAGCGGCGTACTGATGGTCGGGGATACAAAGATGTGCGTCAAATTGCTTGCGAGGTCAATGTGTTGCCGCGTACGCATGGATCGAGCTTATTTACTCGAGGTCAAACTCAGAGTTTGGCGGTCACGACGTTGGGGACACGCGTTGATGAACAGATGGTGGAAGCTTTGGAAGGGAAATCATATAAAACCTTCATGTTGCATTACAATTTTCCTTCATTTAGCGTGGGAGAAACTAAACCCATGCGCGGTCCGGGTCGTAGGGAAATAGGACACGGTGCCTTAGCGTCAAAAGCGATTCAAGGGGTATTGCCTTCCAAGGATGAATTTCCTTATACCATTCGTGTCGTTTCTGAAATCTTGGAGTCTAATGGGTCTTCGAGTATGGCAACGGTCTGCGCGGCTTCGCTTAGTTTGATGGATGCGGGCGTTCCGATCAAAAGTCCGGTTGCCGGAATTTCCATTGGCCTTATTTCCGCCGAGAACGAGAAAAATTCAATCCTGATTACTGATATTATGGGAGTCGAAGATCATTTCGGCGACATGGATTATAAGATCGCTGGAACGCGTAATGGCGTTACGGCTATTCAGTTGGATCTTAAGATTCGCTCAATCAGCGTTGATTTGCTGACTAAAGGGATGGAGCAGGCTAAGGAAGCGCGTTTGATGATTTTGGATAAAATGCAAGCCGCTATTGCCGCGCCGCGTCAAGATCTTTCGAGCTTCGCGCCGCGTATCGTGACCCTGCAGGTTAATCCCGAAAAAATTGGGGAGATCATCGGTCCCGGAGGGAAAATGATCCGTAAAATTATCGAAGAGACTGGGGTGACGAGCATCGACATTGAAGACGATGGAAAGATTCTCGTGGCTTCCCCCAACAAAGAATGCTTGGATAAAGCGGTCAAATTCATTTCGGATATGACCGAGGAACCGATTGTGGGAAAAGTCTACAACGCGCGAGTCACTAAAGTGATGAATTTTGGCGCTTTTTGTGAGTTTTTGCCTGGACGCGAAGGGCTTGTTCATGTTTCCGAGCTGTCGAAAGAATACGTTAAGGACGTGGCTTCGGCAGTTAAGGTCGGCGATGAATTCAAAGTGAAATTGATTGAGATTGATCAATTGAAGCGGATGAATTTAAGCAAAAAACAAGCCGAATGAAACAGCAGCATATTAATGAGATCAAAGCGCTAATTGTCCTTGCCGTCGGGTTAATAGTGCTGGCGAGTTTGCTCTCGTTTGACCCTGAAGATCTCGCTTGGTTCACGTCTAATCCTAACGTCCCCGCCCATAATTGGGTCCGCATTTGCGGTGCTTATGTGGGTGGGGCGTTACTTTTTGTTTTTGGACACAGCGCGTATGCTGTGGTTATTTTTCTTATCTTTTGGAGCTGGAATAAGCTGGCTTCCCGCGATTTAAGTTTTTCTTTTTCTAAAATTCTAAGTTTTGTGGTGATGTTTTTAGTTTCCAGCGCCCTGTTTAGCATGGTGGGTTCGCAAGGAAACACCGCCCGATTTGAAAGGTCGGGCATCGTTGGTTTTGTTGTTTCAGATTTACTCGTTCAATATCTTGGTCGTTTTGGGAGCTATGTTGTTTTAGTGCTTTTAGGTGTTTCTTCCGCCATTATTATCGGTGAATTTTTGATTTCACCGCTATTAATGAAAATTCCTGAATTGCTACGGGAACTAAAAGACTCATTAGGTAAGAAACTTCGTGAAGAAAGAAATAAAGTCTTTACTGTCAAGCCGAAAAGTAAAGATGTTGAAAATCCTTTATTAAAATCATTTAAAAAACTTCCACTGCCGATAGAAAAATTACAGAATCGTGAACCAAAAGAAGAAAAACTGGAAGCGTTCAATCGTAAAAAAGAAATTCCTCCCGTTGTTAATAATTTGTTAAAGAAGGATGAATCTGTTAACAAAAAGAGTGAAGCGTCAGCTGCGGTTAGTAAGCCCGCGCAACCTTTGGCTCCTCCGCAAATAAAAATTGCCGTTCCTGAGAAAGAAGAAAAAACTAAGCTAGAAAAGAAACCGGATGTCGTCGTTGGTAATTATGAGATGCCTTCATTAGATTTATTGGAGGACGCTCCTGTTATTCCGGCTAGTAAGTTACAAGAAGATTTGCAGGGAGGGGCCAAAATTCTGGAAGAAACGCTCGCAGATTTTGGGGTTTCAGTGCGCGTTGATAATATTGAACGGGGTCCGGTGATTACCCGCTATGAGTTGGAGCCAGCTCCTGGGGTTAAAGTTGGAAAAATCACGACTTTGGCTGATGATATCGCGCTGGCTATGCGCGCGCAAACGGTGCGTATTGTAGCACCCATTCCCGGCAAAAATCGGGTTGGCATCGAAATCCCTAATGGGGCGAGTAGCTCGGTATTCTTGAAAGATGTTCTGGCTGAAGGGCAGTTTCGAAATGCTGGGTCAAAATTGATGCTGGCGCTCGGAAAAGACATTGCCGGTAAACCCTTAATCGCGGATCTGGCGGACATGCCGCACTTGTTGATCGCCGGGACGACGGGGGCTGGTAAATCGGTGTGCGTTAATGGCATTATCATGTCGATGCTATATAACGCGACTCCTGATGAAGTTAAATTTTTGATGGTTGATCCCAAGATGGTTGAGTTGACGCAATATAACGATTTGCCTCACGTGCTGTGTCCGGCCGTGACCGACGCTAAGAAGGTTTCCGCCGCTTTGAATTGGGTTGTCGGTGAAATGGAATCCCGCTATGGTTTGTTGAGAGATGCGGGTGTCAAAAATATTAAGGGTTATCATGAAAAGGGAAATAAGCTGCCGTATATCGTGGTTATCATTGATGAGTTAGCTGATCTGATGCAGGTTTCCGCTAAAACGGTGGAAAGTTCTATTACTCGTCTGGCGCAACTGTCCCGTGCTGTTGGCATTCATTTGATTCTCGCCACGCAACGCCCTTCGGTGGATGTTATTACCGGAGTCATCAAGGCCAATTTTCCAGCCAGAATTTCTTTTAAGGTTGCTTCGAAGGTTGATTCTCGGACGGTTTTGGATATGAACGGTGCGGAGAATCTTTTGGGTAAGGGGGACATGCTTTTCATGAAACCGGGCGACCCCAAACCGACCCGTGGCCAGTGCGCTTTTGTATCTGATAAGGAATTATCTCGGGTGATTGATTATATTAAAAAGCAGCAGCAGCCAACTTATGATGATTCTATTTTGGCTCCACAGCCTAGTGCGGGCGCTGGCCCAACGGGAGAAAAAGATGAGCTTTACGATGAAGCGGTTCGTTTGGTCATGGAGACCAACCAAGCTTCGGTTTCTATCCTGCAACGCCGTATGCGACTCGGGTACACTCGTGCGGCCCGATTGATTGATCTGATGGAGCAGGACGGTTTAGTCGGCCCCTACGTCGGTAGTAAACCGCGTGATATTATGGTTAACCGGGAAGAGTGGCTGATTCAAAATATGAACATAAACAACAATTCTAAAAAAGATGGAACAGCCTAGCGCCCAGGCCAGGGTTCTTAAAGAGGCCCGAGAAAAAAAGGGGATCTCTTTGCAGGCCGTACACGAGGGAACCAAGATTCCATTGGATATTCTAAAAGCCATGGAGGAAGGGTATAAGGTGCGCACGCTCTCACCTTTTTACTATAAAGGCTTTTTGAAAATGTATGCTCAGTATATGGGGATTGACGTTTCTCAAATTCAGGATGAAAAGGAAGTTTCTGTAACTGTTCCGACGCCAACCCCTAAAGCTGTGGTCAAAGAAGAAATTCCGAAATCAAAGCCGACGTCTAGAGTCCCTTTAAGCGAGTTAAGGAAGTCCTCCGAACTCAATCGAGCGCAAGGACGGGGTTTGAAATTGGCTTTGGCAGGACTCGCTCTTGTTTTAATTTTATTTATTGCGTTTAAGTTGGTTGTTTTTATCGTACAGAAAATTCCTTACAAAAAATCCAGCACAGTGACTATTCAAAAAAGTTTAAAAGACCAGGCGCAGAAGGCTAAGAAAGTTAAGGCCAGTCTCGATGCCTTGGAAAAAGAAAAATCGGTAAAAGCGAACGTCGGGCACGCCACCGCATCTAGTGCTGCGGCGGTGCATACGATTGACAGCGACAATACTGTTATCCCCCCTGATGTGAAAAATGTTAACGAAAATGCCGATAGCGTCTCTAGCGCTCCGGTTGATTCGTTCGTTGAGAATACCGCTGTGACTAAACCGGTGCCGGCTGTTTCAAAGAATACCAAGAAAGTTACGTTGACGGCAAAAGCTAAGAAAAGTATTTGGTTGCAGGTTAAGGAAGATGAAGCTGTCGTTTTTCAATCTACGCTTAAAAAGGGGATGTCAGAAAGTTGGTCTGCTCAAGAGCAAATTGAAGTGTCCGGAAGAAACTTGAATCAGTTAGAATTTGAACTGAACGGCCGTTTATTGGGTACCTTGGGCCGTGAAGATCGCGCCGCCAAAAAAGTCATCGCTACCAAAGACGGATTAAACGTCGAGAAGTAACACTCTTCTCAGTTTTTTACTGGCCTTTTTATTATCAAATATAGAGGAAGCCAGCCCGCCTGCCGGACGGGTAGGTATTAGACCTTTCTTCTCTTCGGGGAAAGGCCGTATTGACTTAGTAGAAAGGTCAATAATTCATGCGAACTACTAAAGATTTTATGAATGAACGTGCCAAATCGGGGGCCAAAGTTGGTATGGTCAACTTGGGTTGTGCCCGTAATTTGGTTGATTCCCAGGCTATCTTGGGAAGACTCAAGCGTAATGGCCATCATCTGGTCGAGGTGGAAAACTGCGATGTCGCGATCGTTAATACCTGTTCATTTGTGGAAGAGGCCCGTCAGGAATCAATTGATGTGATCTTGGATTTATTAGAACTCAAGAAGCAAGGCAAGTTAAAGAAAGTGATTGTGGCAGGCTGTTTAGCTCAGCGGTACGGGAAGGATTTAGTTACTGAGTTCAAAGACGTTGATGCTTTTGTGGGAACGCCTAAATTAGACAAGCTTTATAATCCCGAGCAGCATTACCTGACTCCTGCCCATTACGCCTATGTCAAAATTTGTGAAAGTTGTTTTAATAAATGTTCTTTTTGCGCTATTCCTAACATTAAAGGTAAATTTTCTTCTCGATCCATTGACTCGGTGCTCTCCGAAGTTAAACAATTGGACCAGCGAGGAGTTAAAGAAATAAATATTATCGGCCAGGATATTACCGCGTATGGTATGGACATTTATCGTAAAAAATCATTGGCTAAATTACTCACCGAAATTGCCAAAGCCACTGTCAATGTTCAATGGATTCGCTTGCTGTACGCTTTTCCAGCTCACATGGATGATGAGTTAGTCGAGGTGATGGCGAACGAACCTAAGATCTGTCGGTATATTGATCTACCGTTGCAACATATTTCTGACCCAATGTTAACCGCCATGAATCGTAGCATTACGAAAGCACAAACCCTCCAGCTTTTAAAAAAGATACGCACTTCTATTCCAGGAGGAAGCTTGCGAACGACTTTTATTGTGGGGTTTCCTGGCGAAACCGAGAAAGATTTCCAGGAATTACAAGAATTTGTTGCAGCGATGCGCTTTGAACGCGCGGGGGTTTTTGTTTATTCTCGGGAGGAAGGGACGCCGGCATTTGATTTGCCTCGGCAGGTTCCGGAAAAGATTAAGAAACAACGTTTGGATGCGTTAATGAAGCAGCAGCAGGAAATCGCCGCCAAGGTGCAGGAACGTTTTGTCGGTCAGACGTTGAAAGTCTTAATTGATGAAAAGCAAAATGGAACCCAGGGCGTATTCTTGGGTCGCAGCGAGTTTGACGCTCCGGAAGTTGATGGTTTGGTCTATGTACATACGGAGCGAAAGTTAAAGCCGGGAGATTTTGTGGACGTCGAGATTACGGACGCTTACGAATATGATCTGACCGGGGTACTTAAGTGAATCTTCCGAATCAGCTAACGGTCAGCCGCATCGTGCTGACCTTTTTTTTTCTTTATTTTATTTCGCTTCCGGGGTTGGCACCAACCATATGGGCCAGCGTCATCTTTACGGTCGCGTCGCTCACGGACTTTCTAGATGGCTACCTAGCTAAAAAATATAATCAAATCAGCAATTTTGGTAAGTTGATGGATCCGATTGCTGACAAATTTTTGATGTTGGCGGCTTTTCTCGCGTTCGTTCGATTACATGTCATTGCCGATTGGATGGTGGTAATGATTTTAGGGCGAGAGATTATTGTGACGGGATTGCGTTTTTTTGCGTTAAGCCGTGGCAAGGTTTTGGCTGCGGAGCGCGCGGGTAAACACAAAACCGTCTCTCAGGTGGTGGCGGTTTTCGCCGTACTGGGGTTTTTGATGGTGAAAGAAATTGGCCTTAGTCAGGGGGCATGGACCCCACATACGGAAGCTTTTGGACGTTGCGCGATTGACTTTATCATGTTGGTCACGGTGGCGTTAACGTTGGTTTCTGGTATTTCCTATTTATTCAAAAATAGAAATTTATTTTATGGCGCCTAGGCTGGCAGAATTCATCGCGACTTTTTGTTATGTGGGCAAAATACCTGTCTGTGGTGGCAGCGCGGCCAGCGCGTTGGCCATTGTTGGGGCGTATTATCTTTGTCCATATAAGCCGCTATATCTTCTGACTATTTTGTTGATAAGCGTATTAGGTTTTCTTTGTAGCGATGCCGCCGAGAAGAAGATAAACCGTAAAGACGCCTCGGAAATCGTGATTGATGAGGTGGCCGGCGGCCTGATCGCTTTTTTTGCCGTGCCTCTAACGTTGCCAACCATGTTAACGGGCTTTTTCTTATTTAGGGCTTTTGATATGTTCAAAATTTTCCCAGCCTATAAATTTGAAGGCCGCCCCGGGGGTGTCGGTGTCATGATGGATGACATTATCGCGGGAATTTATACCAATCTGACGTTACAAATCGCTTTAAAACTGTCTAGTTAGGAAACGGCAAGAGAAGCTTTAGGGCTCTTTGTCCGGGATGAGACTCCGGACAAAGAGCCCTTTTTTATTCACCAAGGTATTCTTGGTGAAGAATATGATACTCAGAACCTGTAGGAAGTAGCTTGCTTTCAAAAAGAATAAGGGTGTGGGCGCGCTCCGTAATATTTGGAATAGTGATTGTTGTTAGGGCCTGGCTAAGCAAGGCGTTATTCGAGTTAGCATGATTAGCTAATCTTCCCAGGGTTACGTGTGCCGTAAAGGACCGAATGTCTTGGGGCACCCCGGCTGCTTTAAGATAATAGCTTAAGTTTCTGGCGAGATAATCCAATTGCTCGTTTTTCAATTTGCTTCCTGCCCAGATTATTCCAGGATCAACAAGGGATGGAAAAGCCCCCAAACAGTCCAGTTGAAAGTTAAAAGGCGCCGAGATTTCTTGAACGACTGAACGCATAGCTTTCTTGGCCGATGTGTACTGCGTTTCGGTTATGGCTCCAAGAAAAGCTAGCGTGAGGTGTAGCTGAGAGTCTTTGACCAGTTTGATGGCTGGGCAAATTTTTTGCAGGCGTTTTTGCGTGTTGGTAAGTACAGAAAGAGTTGCGGGGGAGACTGGCAAAGCGATAAAACAGCGATTCGTGTGTTTGTGAATCATTAGAAAGATTATAGGAGAATTCTTTGTAGCAGGACAAGCGCTTGGTTTGCGGCTTGCTTCTTTATTTTTTTTCGACCTCCGGTAAAAATAAAGCGTTCGCAAAATGATTTTTGGGAAGAAGCAACGCAGACAAAAGTTAAACCCACGGGTTTGTGTGTCGTCCCTCCGGAAGGACCCGCGATTCCGGTAATGCTGATGCCATAATCGCTTTTGAGTGCTTTTCGAGCACCCTCAGCCATTTTTAGAGCAACTGGTTTACTGACCGCTCCATAACGCGCTATGAGTCGAGCGGGAACTTTTAAAAGAGATGTTTTTAGATCATTGTGATAAGCAACAATCGTGCCGCGAAAGTACCGTGAGCTGCCCGGTAGATTGGTAAGTTGATTAGACAAATGACCTCCGGAGCAAGATTCGGCTAACCCGATCGTTTTCCGGGAAGCCAGTAGAGCCAAAGCTATTTGAGTTGTCGTCGACATGGGATCATTATAGTGGCGGACAAAAGCCTTGACAATGAGAATCACCTAGAATATATTAACCCCAAGCTTTCGGGATATTTGTTCGTCAAAAATTGAGATGAACGTTTGGGTGTAATTCCCAGCTGGTAGTAATTCTTGCCGATGCCCGATGACGTAAGTCAGCAGGCCGCAAGATAAGCCTACGAGCACCAAGAAATACGTAGGATGCTTCGGACGTTCTTGGGTTAGCAGATCAAGTGTAAGCTGGTTTTGGGCCAGTTGATTCTTGAGCCAATAGTTCCGTTTAAAGAAGCGCGGACGCCGTTACGTAAATCAGTGATACTTTATGTAAGGCAACAGCCTAGATGGGAGAAAGCTCTAGAGACGCTTAATGTGTTTTAGGCGGCGGTTTATGTTTTATAAACCGCGTTTTCTCTTTTTTATCCCGGAGCCCTTAATGGTGTCCGGGATTTTTAACTTTTTAAGAGGCCGTCACGGCAATAGCCATGACGATCCTCGTCATTTCCTTCTTTGAATGGAAATGTGGAAAAATGACGGGAGAACTATGATTAATTCCATTCCAGAAGTTGTCGCCGATCTCAAAAAAGGCCGCATGGTCATCGTGATTGATGATGAAGGGCGCGAAAATGAAGGCGATCTCTTGATTGCCGCCCAATTTGTTAAACCAGAAGATATAAATTTTATGGCTAAAGAAGCGCGCGGGCTGGTGTGCGTTCCTATGGAAGAAGAACGTCTCAATGAATTGCATTTATATCCGATGAAGGATGAGGCCAACCAGAAACATGGCAAGTGTAATACGGGTTGGGTGATTTCTGTAGACGCCACGGAAGGTATTACCACCGGCATTTCTGCTTTTGACCGGGCGCATACCGTGAAAGTATTGATTGATCCAAAAACAAAATCAACGGATTTAGTAACCCCGGGGCATTTATTTCCTTTAAAAGCTCGTAAGGGGGGCGTTTTGGTGCGGGCCGGTCACACGGAAGCTTCCGTTGACTTAATGAAGTTATCCGGACTTTATCCCGCCGGCGTCATTTGTGAAATCATGAATCCGGATGGTACGATGGCGCGGACGCAGGAGTTGTTGGATATTGCCAAAAAACATGGCCTTAAGATTTGTACGATCGATAGTCTCATTGAATATCGTCGGAAGAATGAAAAATTGGTCGAACGTAGCGTGGAAACGGTTTTGCCTACCGAATATGGTGAATTTCGGATGTTCGGTTATGAATCTAAGATCGATGATATGTGTCATGTTGCTTTGGTTTTAGGAAAGGTCGATGGAACCGTTCCTGAATTAGTCCGCGTGCAGTCAGAATGCTTGACGGGTGATGTTTTTGGTTCAAAACGTTGTGATTGTAACTCACAGTTGCATGGGGCTTTGAAAATGATAAAAGAAAATGGTTCCGGCATATTGTTGTATATGCGTCAGGAAGGCCGAGGGATTGGGCTGATTAATAAAATGAAAGCCTATAGTTTGCAGGACCAGGGGATGGATACAGTTCAAGCTAATGAGGCCTTGGGCTTTCCCCCAGACTTACGCGATTATGGAATTGGGGCCCAGATTTTGGTTGATTTAGGGGTTAGACAAATCCGTTTGTTGACGAATAATCCTAGGAAAATTGTCGGCCTGGAAGGGTACGGTTTAACGGTTGTTGAAAGGGTTTCATTGCAATTTCCCAGCAATCCAAAGAATAAAGAGTATCTAAAGAGCAAAAAAGATAAATTAGGTCATATTTTATAAATTAATGCCTAAAGTCTTACAGGGACAATTAAGAGCTCCTAAGCGGAAAATTGCTATCGTGGTTTCGCGCTTTAATGAAATTATTACAGCGCGATTGCTGGATGGATGCTTGCGGGAGCTGAAAAAATTGGGAGTTCCTGAGGGGAAGATCGTGGTGGCCTGGGTGCCTGGCGCGTTGGAGATAGCTGTCGTTGCTTTAAAGTTCGCCAAACGTCAGGATGTTGCAGCGGTAATCGCTTTGGGGGCTGTTGTTCGAGGTGAGACGTTTCATTTTGAACTGGTCGCTCAGGGAGCGGTTCAAGGGTTGGTTCAGACCACGCTGCAAACCGCCAAGCCCGTTATTATGGGTGTTTTGTCGACGGATACGCTAGATCAGGCGTATAAGCGTTCCGATGCTAAAGGGGATCACAAGGGGCGGGAAGCCGCGCGCAACGCGTTAGAGATGGTTAATTTACTTCACCAGGTAAAATAAATTATGCGTAAACGTACTCTTGCTAGAGATTGGTCGCTTAAGGTATTGTATCAGTCGGATATGCTAGGAAAAATTCGTCCTGTTCAAATTGTCTTGGAACAATTTTTAACTGAAGAAGAAAATAAAGATCCTGAGGTTCAAGAATTCTGCAAGAGTATTGTGAACGGTGTTCATGCTCACTTAGAAGAGATTGATGGTTTGATTTCAAAATACGCTACCAATTGGCAAATTAAGCGTATGGCGGTTATTGACAAGAATATCCTGCGGCTTGGGGTATTTGAATTGAAATATCTCGATGACGTCCCACCTAAAGTTTCCATTAATGAAGCCGTAGAATTGGCTAAGAAATTTGGCGATTTGGAATCCAGCAAATTTGTTAATGGTATTTTGGACAAAATTTTCAAAGCTGAAATTGTACCTACAGGCCGAAAGACGTGAATCCTCTCGCGGATTTACATATCCATTCCCACTGTTCTGATGGGACCGATTCCCCTGATGTGATTGTTCGTCGTGCTTTTGAAGCTTCGTTGCAATGTATCGCCATCACGGATCATGATACCGTAGCGGGCGTGGCTGCGGCTCAGCAAGCGGCCAAAGAGTTCGGATTGGAAGTGATCTCCGGTATTGAGCTGTCGACACACATAGATGGCAAGGACGTTCATTTGTTGGGTTATTGTTTTGACCCAAATCATCCTAAGCTGCTTAATACCTTGACCAATATTCGAGAAGCTCGTCGTGATCGCGTGCGAGCTATGGTGGCTCGCTTGAAAGACCTTGGGGTGGGGCAACATATTTCTGCGGATGATGTCTTTGAACATGCCCAAACGGCTTCTGTGGGTCGCCCCCATTTGGCGGCGGTCATGTATGAAAAAGGGATTGTTGGTTCCGCACGAGAGGCCTTTGATCGTTATATTTCGGAGGACGGGCCAGCCTATGTCGCGTATGCGACCATGACGCCGGAACAGGGAGTTGCGTTGATTCGTGAGGCTGGTGGTGTTGCGGTTTTTGCTCACCCCATGTCGACTCAAAAAGATGAGATCATTCCGGGTCTTGTAGACGCTGGATTGCAAGGTATTGAAGCCTATTATCCTAGTCATCCCGTCGTTACGATCGATTTTTATGAGAGCCTGGCTAAACGTTATGGATTGGTCGTGACGGGTGGTTCTGATTATCATGGAAAAAATCGCCCTACAACTTATATTGGCAGAAAGACGATTGCTTATTCTGCAGTAGAAGATTTAAAGAAATTATCCCGAACATGACTCAAGTAATGCACCTTGCTTTTATGCGGCAGGCGATGGCCTTAGCTCTGCGGGCTCGTGGCCAAACATCACCCAATCCTTTGGTCGGCGCTGTCGTTGTAAAAGAAGGTAAACGCGTGGCCGAAGGTTGGCATCGTTTTTGTGGTGGTGATCACGCGGAAGTCATTGCCCTAAAAAAATTAGGTTCAAAAGCTAGGGGCGCCAGTCTGTATGTGACTTTGGAGCCTTGCTCTCATTTTGGTCAAACACCGCCCTGTGTTGACGCGATCATCCAGGCGGGAATAAAAGAAGTGATCATCGGTGTTAAGGACCCTAATCCGGTCAATAATGGTCGTTCCATTCAGAAGTTGCGTGCTCAGGGCATCAAAACTCAGGTGGGTTTTTTGGAAAAAGATTTAATGCGGATGAATGAGTCTTTTAATAAATTTATTACGCGTCAGCAACCATTTGTTACCGCTAAATGCGCGCAGACACTGGATGGTCGAATTGCCTTGGCTGATGGCAGATCGCAGTGGATTACGGGTCAAGCAGCGCGTGCTTGGGCCCACGATCAGCGCAATGAATTTGACGCGATCATGGTCGGCATTAATACGGTTTTACAGGATGACCCGCGACTGAATCCGGTCCCAAATAAAAAGCGGCTTAAGAAAATTATTGTTGATTCACGGTTAAGGATTCCCGAAAAGGCCCGTTTATGGCAGGGAATGCGGCCGGGGGAGGTTATGGTTGCGACGACTACCCAAGCAGCCAACAGAAAGTTTAAACGACTACAAGAACGCGGTGCGGAAATTTTGGTTGCTCCAGCTAATAAGGATGGGGTCGACTTACGCTGGTTGCTTAGTCAGCTGGCCAAGCGTCAGCTGGCTCATGTTTTATTGGAAGGCGGATCCTCGTTGCTGGCAAGCGCTTTGCGGCAAAGGTTAGTGGATAAATTACTCGTGTTCATCGCTCCTAAAATAATGGGGGCCCAGAACGCAATGGCGGCTTTTAAGGGGTTAAGCCCGCGTGATTTGACGCAATTAGTGACGTTATCTTCTGTGGAATGGAAAGTCCTAGGTCCGGATTTCTTATTGACGGGTTATGTAAATTATCCGAGGTAATACATGTTTACCGGCATTATTGAAGAAACCGCAATCGTAAAGTTAGTTAAACATTGGCCCAATTTAAGCGTTCTGGGTGTTCAAACGCGCCAGATTTGGAAAGGATTGCGGCTCGGTGATAGTGTGGCGGTTAATGGCGTATGCTTAACGGTGACGCAGGTCTCAAAAGGGTTGGTGACTTTTGATTTGATGAAAGAGACTCTAGTCGCAACGACTTTGGAATCTTTAAACAAGGGAAATAAAGTTAACTTAGAACGGGCGTTAGCCTTAGGCAGTCGATTGGGCGGTCATTTAGTGACCGGGCATGTTGATGGCGTCGGTGTCGTGACCAATGTTATTAAACAGAAAAATTATACAGAATTGGTTATTGCGGTTCCATCCCGGCTAAGAAAATATTTAGTTCCCAAAGGTTCGATTTGCGTGCAGGGCGTAAGTCTTACTGTTGGAAAGATTCAGCGAAGTTCGTTTAGTGTGTATTTGATTCCGTTTACGCTCAAGGTGACCAACTTCGTGGATATTCGATCAGGGCAACAAGTCAACCTTGAGACTGATTTGGTGGCTAAGTATATTCTTGGAGCCAAGTGATCTCTTTTAAGGTGAGTCAATTGACTTTTGTGAGGGCTGTTGGCATAATGAATTCAATTTTTTAGAAAAATTCTTATGAAAAAGCGTATTGTCATTACAGGTTTAGGAATATTGACCAGCAATGCCAAAGGCCGTCAAGAATATTGGCAAGCTATGGAAGAAGCGCGTGTTGGTTATAAGCCCGTGACGCTTTTTGACGCTTCCCAGTTTAACGTCAATATTGCCGGAGAGATTAGCGATTTTGATCCCAAAATCTACATGGGGCAAAAAGGATTGCGTACGTTAGATCGCAGTACGACTATGATCGTGTCTTCCGCTAAATTGGCGGTTCAAGACTGTGGTTTTGAAATCACCGAGGAGAATACGAACGATGTTGGTGTGTCAGTCGGGACCACCTTAGGGAGTGTCAAAAGTATTGCTGAGTTTGATGAGGTTACCTTAAAAGAAGGGCCGCGGTATACGAATCCGGCACTTTTTCCCAACACGGTTATTAATTCTCCTGCGAGTCAAATTTCCATTTGGTGTAAAATCAAAGGATTTAATACGACCATTTCGACCGGTTTTACCGCGAGTATGGATGCCATGAATTACGCGTATGATTTTTTGCAATATGGTCGCGCGCATTTAATTTTTACGGGTGGCGTGGAGGAGATGTGCTTCCATACGTTTTACGGATTTTATGCACTACGTTTTATGTCGGGCTCTAAAGACGGGGAAAGCTTTATTAATTGTCCTTTTGATAAACGCCGCAATGGGGTTACTTTTGGGGAAGGCGCTTGCATGATGGCTATGGAAGAATATGACCATGCCAAAGCGCGCGGTGCGAATATGTTGGGGGAAGTGTTGGGCTTCGGATCTAGTTTTGATCCTTTTCGGATTAACAAATATAATCCTAGGGCGGCCGGCTTGATCAGGTCCATGAATTTTGCTCTTCAAGACGCGGAGCTTAAACCTGAAGATATTGATTGCATTTACGCCAACGCCAATTCAACCATCATGGCGGATAAAATGGAGACCCATGCGATTAAGGAAGTCTTTGGTCAGTATGCTTATCAAATCCCAATTACTGCGACCAAGTCGTTGCTTGGGGAATGCTATAGCGTCTCGGCAGCTTTTGCGACGAGTGCGGCGCTGGGTACGTTAAATAAGGATTTTATTCCTCCAACTATCAATTTATTGGAACGCGACCCGGATTGTGATTTAGATTACGTACCGCTAAAAACTAGGTACACTAAAGTCAATAATATTATGGTGATATCCGCTGGCCCTAACGGCAGCAACACCTGCGTCATTCTTTCCCGTCCGAGGTAATCACAATGAATCCAAAATTGGTTGGTAAAGTTGCGTTGGTGACCGGAGGATCTCGGGGGATAGGACGTGCGGTGGTGCTCGCTTTGGCCCAAGAAGGCTGTCAAGTGGCCTTTAGTTATGTAAATAATGAAGCCGCGGCGCTTGAGACGCAGTCAGCGGCGGCCGCTTTCGGCGTAAAGGTGGCGGCCGCTAAGGTTGATGTCTCAGATTTTAATCAGGTCAAAGAGTGGGTGACCCGGATTCGAGAAGATTGGGGAGCGCTGGATATTTTGGTCAATAATGCGGGAATCATTGTAGATAAAGCGCTGATGATGATGTCTGAGGAGGATTGGCGGCGCGTTATAGCTACCAATTTGGATGGATGTTTTAATGCCTGTCGGGCCAGTATCGTCACTTTTCTAAAACAGAAAAGCGGACATATCATTAATATTTCTTCAGTGAGCGGGTTGATTGGGTTGCCTCGTCAGGTGAATTATTCTGCTTCGAAGGGCGCGGTCAATGCTTTTACCAAAGCGTTGGCTAAAGAAGTTGCTCCTTTTGGTGTCCGAGTCAACGCGATTACCCCAGGCTTTATTGAAACGGAAATCTTAGCGGGTTTTAACGATGAACAAAAGCAGAAGATTATTGATTCAATTCCTTTAGGACGAATGGGCAAGCCTGAGGATGTAGCCCACTGTGTTAAATTTTTGTTAAGCGATGCCGCGCAGTACATGGTCGGGCAGATCGTGACTGTCGATGGCGGTTTGACCATGCGACCTTAAGCAAGGAGGCCTTATGGAGTTAGATGTTAGAGAGATTCAAAAGATTATTCCTCACCGATTCCCATTTTTACTCATTGATAAAGTTGTGGAGATCCAGCCCAACGTCAAGCTGGTAGCCATCAAAAATGTTTCCATTAATGAGCATTTTTTTGTTGGCCATTTCCCTGGAGAAAAAGTCATGCCGGGGGTATTGATCGTAGAAGCTATGGCGCAGGCGGGGTGCGTGTACTTTTATTACAGCAAGAATTTGTTGGGAAAGAGCCTGATTTACTATTTAGCAAAAGTGACGGCAAAGTTTGTCGCCCCTGTCTTTCCGGGAGACCAATTAAGAATTGAAGTAACGACCATCAAAATGCTTCCTAAGGCGGGTTTCTTGAAAATGCAAGCCTTTGTGTTAGATAAGCTGGTGGCCGAAGCAGAAATAGGTTTTGGCATCAAAGAAGTCGAAGGAGCTCCTGCCTAAAATGGCTCCGTTTTGCCGTAATCTTTAATTGACGATAAATTACGGCAATGATAGGATAACCCTTCTTTTATTATTGTTAACTTCGATCAATTACGGGGAGTAGCGCAGCTTGGCTAGCGCGCAACGTTCGGGACGTTGAGGTCGAGGGTTCAAATCCCTCCTCCCCGATAGGTTTTGCTAGAATAATCATCGACCTCTGAAGATACTGATTTGACGCTTCAGGCAAATTCCTATGCCGATATTATTTCCAACGAAGCGAACTCTACACGGCTTGTGGCTTCTTAGTTTTTATGTATTTTCTTTCGTTAGTACGGCTGTGGCGAACCCATTCGAGACCGAACCACGCTATATCAATCCGGATCATTGTTCCGATTCAGCGCGTGCCGTCATTGAATTTTTACAATTGCCGACCCAGCTTATCCATTCTTGCCAATCCAATCCCGCCGCAGGGACCTTAGCCGACGCTACGTTGGTTTCACTTAAATACGGAGAAGCCCAGGATTGTCCATCGGGTTGTTTCTATGAAGAATTGTGGGCGGTAGCGGATTCTTTTGGCCAGATTCAAGTTCTTCCTAAGTTTAATAAATCGCTTGCCGTTATCTGGAATGGTCAAATGTTGTTGCCTGATTTTGACCGAATGAAGACGGATATGGATTGCTCTACGGATGAAAATATTTTAGAAGTGAAGTTAGTTAATACTGCTCAAACCTGGGCCTGGCAATATGATTTACATGACTTCACCTGCACGTGGCGAGAAACCATGTTTAGCGACGTTAAGTCAGATAAAATTGTCCATCATGGGTATCGAATAACTCGTGTTTGGTCAGGGAGTGCTTTCTTAACTTTGCTAGATGGTCAAGACGTTTGGGCCAGCGACCAATTGCGTAGTGAAGAAATAGAAAAAACTAAACTTGTTTGGGAAGAAGCATTACGCCGAGATTAATATGGAACAGATTCATGTTTTCTTTGCGGGAACCGTGCAGGGGGTGGGGTTTCGCTATACCGTTTTGCGGATGGCTGAGCATCTAAAATTGGTCGGTTGGGTGCGTAATTTGGCGGATGGTCGCGTTGAAATGGAAGCGCAGGGCGCTAAGTCAGATTTAGAGGAATTACTGAAGCGCATTGACGCCCGCTATGAGGGTTTTCTGAGAAATAAAATAGTCAATTGGGTTCCGATAACGGGTCAATATTTGGATTTTCAGATTCAGCATTAAAGCTATGCAAATATCGCAAGCTAAAAAAGAAATAGCTAAGCTATCCCAAGAGCTCACGGAGCATAATTATCGTTATTATGTCTTGGACCAACCGAGTATCTCCGATAAAGAATATGATGATTTATTAAAAAGATTAGTCGATCTAGAATCACAGTTTCCCCAATTGCGTCGACCCACTTCGCCTTCTGTTCGCGTGGGAATTAAGATTGATGCGATGGCGCCATCGGTCACGCACCGTCGTAAAATGATGTCTTTAGATAATACGTATTCGTTGGAGGAATTAAGAGAGTGGTTTCAGCGCGTGACTAAGGGTTTGGCTGGAGAAAAGTGTGAATGGGTGGTGGAACTAAAAATTGATGGCGTGAGTGCGGCGTTGACATATGAATCGGGGCAGTTTACGTTAGGCGCCACGCGAGGGGATGGTAGCACGGGAGAAGACATTACCCATAATTTGCGGACAGTGAGGTCAATCCCGCTAATATTAACGGAATCTAAGGCTAGTCCCGTGCCGCGTTTGTTGGAAGTTCGCGGCGAAATTTTTATGGATCGGAATGATTTTGGCGAATTGAACAAAGCGCGAGCGAAAAATGGCGAAGAGCTTTTTGCTAACCCCCGAAATGCCGCCAGCGGTAGCGCAAAATTGTTGGACTCTAGAATTACGGCGGAACGAAATCTGCGTTGTTTTGTTCATTCGTTCGGACTGCTTGAGGGGGAGAATGATATTAAAACGCAATGGGATTTCCTGAATCAATCTAAGGCCTGGGGCTTGCCGGTTAATACTCATAGTAAGTTATGTCGAGATTTTGAAGAGGTGGAAAAGTTTTGTCAGGAATTTAGTCAAAAGCGACTTAGCGTGCCGTATGATATTGACGGGGTGGTGGTGAAGGTCAATTCGCTGGCCCAGCAACAGAAATTAGGCGAAACAGCGAAAAGCCCTCGATGGGCGGTGGCTTTTAAATTCCCCGCTCAGCAGGCCACGACCGTCGTGCGAGAAATTGTGGTGCAAGTGGGGAGAACTGGTGTCTTGACCCCCGTTGCTGAATTGGAACCGGTAGAATGCGCGGGTGTCACTATTTCCAGAGCCACGTTGCATAATTTTGAAGAAATTGCCCGGTTGCGCATCAAGGCGGGAGATCGAGTGTTGATTGAACGTGCCGGTGATGTCATTCCTAAAGTTGTTAAAGTGGTGGCCAGTGCCGCGGGTGCAGAGAAATATTTTAAAATCCCGACTCAGTGTCCTGAATGTGGCAGTAAAATTGTTAAAGAAAATAGTTTAGAAGTCGCGTACCGTTGTCATAACCCGGATTGCCCGAAACAGCTGGAGCGCCGGTTAGTGCATTTTGCATCCCGAGGCGCAATGGACATTGAAGGGTTAGGCGAAGCCGTTGTTGAGCAGCTGTTGGCTAAGAAAATGGTCCGAAACTGCGCGGATATTTATTTTTTGGAAAAATCTGATTTGCTGACGTTGGATCTGTTTAAGGATAAGAAGGCGAATAATTTGCTGGAGGCGATACAACGTAGTAAAGCTCAGTCGTTATCGCGGTTTATTTTTGCGTTGGGTATTGAACATATTGGTGAGAAAGCCGCCTTCATCGTGGCCCAATATTTCGGTTCTGTACATAAAATCGCCGCCGCCGAGCTGTCCGATTTTGAGAAAATTCCAGAGATCGGTGAAGTCATGGCCAAGTCTTTGGTGGATTATTTTAAGAAAAGTTCAACTAGAAAATTGCTGGAGATGTTTCTTAAAGCCGGCCTAGTGTTGAAAGAACCTTTGTCTGAATTGGCTTCAGGAAAATTAAAAGGGAATAAATTTGTTTTTACGGGAGAACTAGCCGGTCTTTCTCGCGAGAAAGCGGGTCAGATGGTTAAGAAAATGGGCGGAGAGGTTATCAATAGCGTCAGTCGTAGTACTGATTATGTGGTTGTCGGAGAGAAGCCGGGATCCAAGTATCAGGCCGCCCTTAAATTAGGGGTGAAGATTATTAACCAAAAACAACTGGAGGAATTGCTGCATGGCTAAGTTGACAGAACCGCTCGTGTTTAAGAGAATCTCACGACTGATGTTTATATGTGTTTTGGGCATCGTGTTGACAACTTCCGGATGCCAATCTTTAAAGAAAAAGTTTACTCGAGTTAAAAAGAATGCTCAGAAAGAGGATGCTTTTGTTCCTGTCTTGCAGCCTGAAGAGTATACTGCCCCGGCTGAGTCTCCTCAGGACGTTTATAAATATCATTATTCATTATGGCAGGTCTATGAAAAAGAATTCCTAACCGCTGTGATTGAAAAAAAGGGAGATAAACGGCAGGAATATTTATTGAATCAGCTGATGATGCAATCTCAGATGATGGAAAAAATGTTTACTGATCAGGCTAAAGTGGCTGGGTTAAGCCAGATTAACAATGATTTGCAAAAAGTTTTGGCTGAGCTGAGTTCTCCGCAAGCCATGCGCAATGATTTTCAAATGAGAAAGAAAGTAGAAGTTTCCGGGCGCAAGTTGCGGGAAGAGTATAAACCGGCCCTGGTTCAAGATCTGCTGGTACCGTCACTTTAAAAAATGCCTGAATATATCGACGAATTTATTAATTTTCTATCGGTCGAACGAGGACTAGCCCAAAATACGCTGTTAGCCTATCGGCGGGATTTGGTGAAGTACCTTGATTTTACGAAAAGCAAAGGGTTGAACCTTGGGCAAATAAAACGTGAGCAAATCGTCGCGTTTATGATGGATCAGAAGCAGAAGAATATGACGACCAATACCATCTGTCGTAATTTGGCCGCAATAAAAATGTTTCATCGGTTTTTGGTCCGGGAGCGATTGGTGAAAGAAGATCCCACAACCTTGGTGGAAACTCCCAAGATGTGGAAGCGAGTACCGGATGTCTTGTCAATTGGAGAAATTGAATCCATGATTAAGGCCAGTAATGGTCGTCGTTGGCAGGCGGTACGTGACCAGGCCTTGCTTGAGTTAATGTACGCCAGTGGTATGCGGGTTTCGGAATTGGTTAATTTGAAATTGAACAGTGTTAATTTTGACGTAGGATACATCCGTTGTGTTGGAAAAGGAAGTAAAGAACGGATCATTCCGATCGGTCGGAGAGCGAAAGAAGCATTAAAGAAGTATTGTGATTCAATTCGAGGAAAGATGGTTAAAGAGGGGGAGCGCACGGACAATTTGTTTATTAGTCGTTTGGGAAAAAGAATTAGTCGCCAGAGTGTTTGGAAATTGATTAAGCAATACGCTCGTAAAGCGAATATTAAAAAGACGATTAAGCCGCATACGTTAAGGCATTCCTTTGCGACGCATTTGTTGGAGCATGGGGCGGATCTTCGTTCCGTTCAGGAAATGCTAGGGCATTCGGATATTTCAACGACACAGATTTATACGCATGTCGATAAAGAGCGTCTTCGAACTATTCATAAGGATTTTCATCCGCGAGGTTGATGGTGGATTATTTAGCGCGTTTATCTTCTCAGAACAGAAAGTTTGTTAGCGAATTAGGACAAATGGCGGCGCACAACGGGGTAGCGGCGTATTTGGTCGGTGGGATCGTACGCGATTTAATTTTAGGATGCGCTAGTGGCGATTTGGATGTTGTCGTTGAAGCGGATGTGTCGCGATGGGTCACGGCTTGGGCTAAGCGTTGGAAAGCCAAAGTGGTGGCTCATGGGGAATTTAAGACGGCTACGTTGCACTTACCTTCTGGAAGTCGCGTGGATCTAACTTCGGCTCGTCGGGAATCCTATGCGTTCTCGGGGGCCTTACCGAATGTTCAGCTAAGTCAGCTGAAGGATGATTTATTCCGAAGAGATTTTACTATTAATGCGATCGCGATCAGTATTCATCCCAAATCGTGGGGGCAACTCAGGGATGACTTTGGTGGAATGCAGGACATTAAGAAAAAAATAGTTCGTGTTTTGCATGCGGATAGCTTTAAAGATGACCCCACGCGTGTATTGAGGGCTATCCGTTTTGAGCAGCGTTTGGAATTCCGAATGGATCCCCAGACGGAAAAGCTTTTGCGCAATGCTATTAAAGCAAAATTTGCCAGCCGGGTTACGCCGGAACGCTATTGGCAGGAATTTAGAAAGTTTTTTGTTGAGCCAGCTCCGGAGAAAGCTTTACGGAGAGCGTATGAGCTTGGCGGTTTAAGTTTTATTGCTCCGGGCTATAAATTAAATCCTGACCGACAGATCAAGCGATTGACAACAATGCTGGCGCGTCTCAAGAAAAGTAAGTCGCGGGGGAGCATTGATCGAGAAAGCGTTTATCTCGCGGTTCTTTTTCAGGGATTACCTCAAGATAAGGTGGAAGGAATCAGTCGCCGATTTAATTTTAGTTATGGTGTGCGTGAGGTCCTAGCGCATATCGTTGGGTGGGTTCAAAAGGAGCAAGTGTTATGTCAGCGAAGTTATGCCCCTAGTCGGATCTATGCCACTTTAGAAAAAATGCCTGAGGAAAGTCTTTTGGCGTGCCAGGTGCTTATGGGTTCGCTGCGGGCCAAGAAACGAATTGACAATTACTTAAAAGTGTATAAAAACATTCGGTTGCAATTGACGGGGAAAGATTTGTTAAATTTGGGGATACCCGAGGGTCGATTGTTGGGCTCGGCCTTAAAAGAATTGCATCGACAGAAACTAGATGGAAAAATTAAAACTCGCTCAGCTGAAATTCGTTTAGCGCGTGAGTTTTTAACAGGAGTGAGGAAGGAGAAAAGATATGGATAGAATGGATCGTGTCAACCAAGCCATTAAGGAAACCATTGGCATTATTGTGCATTCGGAAGTAAAGGATCCTCGTTTGGAATTTGTAACGATTACACAAGTTCAAGTTAGTCGGGATTTGCAACACGCCCGAGTTTCTTTTAGTGTTTTAGGAAACTCTTTGCAAGCCACCAAAGCGTTAGAAGGGCTTAATAGCGCCAAAGGTTTTATTCGTAAGTTGGTTGGACAAAGAGTAAAAATGCGTTTTACGCCAGATATCGACTTTGTGCACGATAAGTCTCTGGAGTATAGCGCGCGCATTGAACAAGCTTTAGAGGAAATTCGCAATGACGCAAAAAAGAATCCTGCAGGAGATTAAGAAGCACCAGTATTTTCTACTTAGCACGCATGCTAATCCTGACCCGGATGCGTTATGTTCTGAGTTATCACTGGCCATATTTTTGAGAAATTTGGGCAAGAAAGTGACCATCGTCAACGCAGACCCAGTGCCAGATAAATACCGTTTTTTGCCTAGAACTTCCTGGATCGTTCATTATCACGAATCCCTGAAGGTAAATTGCGATGCTATTATCGTTGTGGATTGCGGTGATTTGGAGCGAATTGACAAGGTGCAAAAATTGCTTCCTTCGGGAAAGCCGATAATCAACATTGATCATCATGTGACCAACCAGGGATTTGGTGACGCTAATCTTATCGTTGCCCAAGCTTCTTCTACGGCAGAAGTCCTATTTGATTTTTTTAAATTTGCCCGATTTAAAATTACTAAGGATATAGCTCAGCTTCTGTATGTCGGGATCATGACGGATACGGGATCTTTTCGATATGACGGTACTTCAGCACATACGCACGCGGTTATTGCCGAATTAATGAAGTATGAAATTCCAGTATCAGAAATTTATCGGCGAATTTATGAGCAAATGCAAATAGAGGATATTAAACATTTTGGGCAAGTCATCAACTGCTTTGATGTCAGAGGGGGAGGGAAAGTTGTTTTTGTTGAGCTAACTGAAAAAAGGTTAAAACAGTTTTCGCGAGATTTTGATATTAAAGATAAAGTTTTTGGATTTGCCCGGGCGATTGTGGGTGTTAAAGTGATCGCTATTTTTTCTCAATTAGAACGGCAATTGACGCGGGTCAACTTTAGATCACAAGATCAGTTTGATGTTGCCCGTTTAGCCAGTTGTTTTGGCGGAGGGGGGCATAAAAAAGCTAGTGGATGTCTGTTAAAAAAGAATTTAAAGGAAACCCAAGTGACGGTTTGGAAAGAAATTGAGAGAATGTTATGAGTGAAGGAATTTTAGTTATCAATAAACAGCCTGGGATGACTTCCCATGATGTGGTGAGTATTATTCGCAAGAAATTTAAAATGCGTCGAGTCGGTCATGCAGGTACGTTAGATCCGCTCGCTACCGGTGTTTTGGTGATTTTATTGGGACCGGCCACAAAATTATTCGACAAATTTGTGAATTTTGACAAAGCTTATAATGCGACGCTTAAATTAGGAGTAACAACCACTACTGCAGATATTGAAGGAAAAATTACTAAAGAAGTCCCGATTGAGTATGTGACAACACAAAATATTGAAGAGGCGTTTAAGCGTTTTGAGGGCGACATTAAGCAAAAACCCCCGATGGTATCTGCTGTTAAATATAAAGGACAAAGACTCTATAAGCTGGCCCGCAACGGGATTGAAGTCGAGAGAGAGGCGCGAGATATTAAAATTTCTTTATTAAAGATTTTAAAATCCGATTTGCCGTACATTAAATTTTATCTTGAGTGCTCAAAAGGAACTTATGTCCGTAAATTGGCGGAAGACATTGGAGAGGTATTGGGGTGCGGGGCGTGTATTTCTCAAATTGAGCGCACGAAGGTAGGTCCATTTAATATTGAACAAGCGGTGTCTATTGAAGAAGCTCATGAAGGTCATATTCGTCCCTGGACGCAGAAAAATTAAGTTAACTAAACCGGTTTTGGCGATTGGCGTTTTTGACGGCGTTCATAATGGGCACCGGTTTTTATTAAGACGAGTTTTGTCCAGGGCTAAACGCGTTGGTGGCCAAAGTGTTGTTCTTACCTTTGATCCGCATCCGGCTCGAGTGCTGCACCCAGATAAAGAAATTAAATTGTTGGGTACTCTCCCGGAAAGATTAAAGCTTTTTGGCGATTTAGGGATTGATGTTTGTTTCGTGGTGAAATTTACACGCGAGTTTTCGTTGTTAACGCCACAACAATTTATTAATGAATTCTTGCTTCCTTGGATTCAGCCTCATGAGATTTTTGTGGGAGATGATTTTCGTTTTGGGCATCACCGTCGAGGTCATTTAGATTTCTTACGTGAAGAGGGTCTTCGTCGGGGATTTAAAACACATATTGTCAAATCAGTGCATTCTGGGCGGTTGGATATTAGCAGTAGCGCGATTCGTGGACTGTTAGCTGCGGGTTCATTAGGAAAAGCACAAAGAATGTTAGGGCGAAATTATTCAATCACCGGCACGGTGGTTAGGGGTAATTCTCGAGGTCGAACATTAGGGTTTCCAACCGCCAATATTCGTTGGGTGGGAGATTTATTAATCGGGCGAGGTGTTTATTTGACAAACCTCGTGATAAACGAAAAATCGTACCCATCCCTAACCAACGTAGGATTTCGTCCCACGTTTAGTAAGATGGCTAGCCGCGCCACCGTTGAAACACATGTGTTGGGATTTAATCAAAATATTTATCGCCAAAAGGTAATCCTGGAATTCATTAAGAAAATTAGAGACGAAAAGAAGTTTGATTCCATCCCTTATCTACGGGAACAGTTGTGTCAAGATCGAGAAATTGCCCGCCGTTTCTTCCGATAAGATTCTCACGAATAATTAATTCACCATAAGAGTTTTGTTAATTTTTCTTGGTTTTTAAAGACTAAGGGTAAGGAGATTCTTTGTCTGCAAAAGGCTAATTTCTTTGTTGACAAGGGAGGGAAGGTTGATTATATTACCCACAGAGTGGAGGGAAGTGGAGTGTTGTGGTTTCTTGCGCTTCTCTTGCGCCAATCAACTTCATCATTATTTAATAGTCTAACTGTTATAAATATCAGATTTAAATTAAGGAACGGACTTGTTCTACGGCGAATTTATTCATAGCATTGATCGCAAAGGACGGTTGATTTTACCGTCTAAGTTTCGCGATGTTGCCCGAGACAATGGGATCGAGAAATTTTTTGTCACCAGAGGGCTTGATAAATGTCTCTTTATGTTTTCTGAGGAGGAGTGGAAAGCTCAAGAACAAAAATTTAAAAATATGCCGTTTACCAAACTGGAATCAAGAAACTTTAATCGTCTTTTCTTTGCAGGAGCGGTAGACGTTATTCCGGACAAACAAGGGCGTTTTATTATTCCGAATTATTTGAAAGAATTTGCCGCGATCAAAAAAGAGACCGTTTTAATTGGGGTTTCTAATCGTATTGAAATCTGGGAAGCTCACATTTGGCAAGAGTTTTATCGGACATCCAGCGTGGACTTTGAGAAAACCGCTGAGAATTTGATGAATTTATAGAATAATTTATGGTTTTAGCTATGGAAAACCAAAATCAGAATCAGAACATCCTCGAAACCGAAACGCATATTCCGGTTATGTTGGTTGAGGTTACTGAGAATCTAAAATTAAGAGCTGGTTGCATTGCTGTTGATGCTACCTTGGGATTAGGTGGGCATGCGGTCAAGATGTTAGAAAGGATTGCCCCGGGGGGAATTTTTGTGGGCATTGATCGAGATACGGAAGCTCTAAAAGTGGCGCAGCAACGAATTCAGAGTACTGGTGCCACAATTATTCTGCGTCAGTCTGATTATCGAAATTTGGACAGCATTTTAAGCGACGCGGGTATTGGCGCTGTGGATGCCATTCTCTTGGACTTAGGCGTATCAAGTCTCCAGTTAGATGACGCTTCCCGAGGATTTAGTTTACGTCACGATGGCCCACTAGATATGAGAATGGATAAGGAAAGCTACATTTCGGCTTATGACCTTGTGAATAATTTATCCGAGAGAGAACTATCGGCGATCATAAAAAATTTTGGTGAGGAACGATGGCATAATCGCATTGCGCGTCATTTAGTTAAAGAACGCGTTCAGAAGCCGATTGAATCAACACAGGAGCTTTGTGAGAGCATTGTGCGGGCAATTCCTCCGCAATATCGTCGAGGAAAAATTCATCCTGCGACGCGTACGTTTCAGGCCATTCGCATTGCCGTGAATCGTGAATTGGAATCCTTAGAAGTTGTATTAGAGAAAAGTATTGGGTTCTTGAAAAAAGGTGGAAGATTGGTGGTCATTTCATTTCATTCTTTGGAAGATCGAATTGTTAAAGATAAATTTCGTCGTTTTGGTTCTGATGGTTCGGGCACAATAATTTACAAAAAACCCTTGCTGCCGACCGAAGAGGAAGTAAATTATAATCCTCGCAGTCGCAGCGCAAAAATGCGTGTTTTGGAGAAAAATTAATGAAACTACTACGCTTTGTAAAAATTATGGCTTTTTTGACAGCGGTCTCGTTAATTTATATCCATATGCAGATGCGTATTTATGATTTAGCATATCAGGGAAAGGCGAAGGAAAAGGTGATTCGTCAATTAAAGGATGAGTATGGACAGATTACCTACGATATCCTTAAACTAAAGTCTTCTCAGAACCTAGGTGGAAAATTGTTGACTGAAGAATCTGAATTGCGCTTTTTGGATTCAAGTAAAATCATTGAAGTGAAATCGACACAGCTTTCCAAAAGTAATCCACGTAAGTCGTCTGTAGAGGAAGTCGTCCATAAACAGGTTAATTTCTTGGCCGGACTGTTGTCTTTTCGGTCCCAGGCTGAGGCGAGTCGTTAATCCTAAAACCCTCTTAGTCCACATCCGCAGTGTTAACGACCAAGCAGTCTTTCCGTTTTAGTTTGATTTTCTTCGTCCTGATCGTTTTGCTTGTCATGTTTTCCTGCCGTTTAATCCTTATTCAAGTTTTTCGTTCTTCATATTTGGCGCGTCTTGCCGAAAAACAACACAATTATGTGATTGAATTAGAGCCTGTCCGAGGAAAAATCTTTGACAGGCAGATGCGTCCTCTGGCCATGAATGTGGCTGTCTATTCGCTGTTTGCCAAACCTAAGGTCATGACCAGCGTACAAAAGGAAGAAGCTGTTCGTCAACTATCTATTATTTTGCAGATAGATCCCGAAGTTTTAAGGGAGAAATTTTTAAAGAAGAAGTATTTTGTCTGGATTGCCCGTAAACTTCCTGCTGAAACTGTAGATAAAATTAAATCGTTCAAGCTCGCTGGATTGGATTTTATTAAAGAAAGCAAACGCTATTATCCGAATCAATTTTTAGCAGCGCATATCATTGGATTTGCAGGGCTGGACAATGTGGGATTAGAAGGTTTGGAAAAAATGTACGATAGTTTTCTTAAAGGCGAGGTCGGTTGGGCACAAATTTTACGCGATGCTAAACAACGTGAATTGCTTATTGAGAAAAATTATGCCGCTCCCCGCGATGGCTTCGATCTGGTGTTAACGATTGATGAAACGATACAATTTATTGCGGAACGGGCTTTGCAACGTGGGATGGAAAAACATCACGCATTGTCTGCGAGCATCATTGTTATGGATCCCCGAACGGGAGAGATTTTGGCTTTGGCTAATCGTCCTACTTTTGATTTGGGAAATGTGTCCGAAAGTAGTATGGCTAGCCGAACGAACCGCGCGGTAGCGTATGTGTATGAACCGGGATCAGTCTTTAAAATTGTAGCCGCTTCAGCGGTTTTGCAGGAAGGAATCATGACGGAAGAGGACAAAATTTTTTGTGAAAATGGAAGTTATCGGGTCGCGAATCATACGCTCAATGATCATCATGGCCATGGAACGCTGACGTTGTCTGAGGTTTTTGAACAGTCGAGTAATATAGGGGTTGCTAAAATTGCGATGAAGCTGGGCGGTCAAAAGATTTATGACTATGCTCAGCGATTTCATTTTGGTGAATTGACGAATGTTAATTTACCAGGAGAAGTAAGGGGATTGTTGCGCCACCCATCTGTCTGGTCTAAAGTATCTATTGCTACGGTACCGATGGGGCATGAAGTCGCCGTGACCGCGATGCAGCTGGTTTCTGCCATCGCGACGATAGCCAATGACGGCGTTACCATGAAGCCATATGTCGTAAAATATATTAAAGATTCTAACGATGAACTGATCAAGGAATTTCATCCTGAAGTTGTTTCTCAGGCCATTTCCGTTGAAACGGCTAAACGCGTTAAGGCTATCCTGCAACGGGCGGTTGAACAGGGAACAGGAAAGCTGGCATTGATTAAAGGTGTTACCACGGCCGGGAAAACCGGAACAGCGCAGAAAGTGGTCGGAGGAGGGTATGCCGCCGGAAAATACTTTGCTTCTTTTATCGGTTTTGCTCCGGTGGAGAATCCTCGTCTGGCAGTAGTCGTTGTTTATGATGAGCCGAAAGGATCTTATTTTGGGGGAACTGTTTCCGCGCCAGTGTTTAGAGAAGTGGTAGAAAATACTTTGAAGTATTTAGAAATAAAAGGAGATACTGCTGCCAACTTTTCTGCCCCGGGAAATAATTAGCGGTTAGATAAATTATTGTTGTAGATATTTTTTCTCTTAGGAAATTTTTTGGGTACGAAATATTGACCTTTCTGCTACTAAAGATGGAAATAAGGAAGTCAACCCGCCTGCCGGCGAGGCAGGTACCGCCTTTTCTCGAAGAGAAGAAAGGTCTAATACCTGCTGCCCGTCCGGCAGGCGGGCTGGCTTCCTTACAAGCTTTGGAAGAGAAAAGGCCAGTAATATTGATTAGACGGTCTTTTTCGAGTAAAAACATCTTTTAAGATTTCCCAATTTATTGTTGGCAACTGAAAAGTCAGTGGCGTAAAATACCAGCATGAAATTACGACAACTATTGTCTGCTACTCAATCGCAATTTATTCCTAAAAAACTCGGTGATTTGGACATCCCCTCAATCAGTTGTGATTCTCGGCGGATTGATCCGGATAGCTTATTTGTGGCTTTGCCCGGAGCAAGTCTAAACGGCGCGGATTTTATTGTGGACGCGGTAAAAAAGGGAGCACGGGTAATTGTGAAGGATCAGGATGTTTCGATTGAATCGTTACCGGCGAAGGTGGCGGTAGTTAACGTGGATGATAGCCGAAGATTCTGGCGAGATTTAGTGCGAAGCTTCTATGGCAACCCATCTCAGCAGGTCGCAACGTTTGGTGTGACCGGAACCAATGGTAAAACAACAGTAACCTATTTCTTGGAGGCTATTTTAAGAAATTGGGGATGTGCTTGCGGTGTGGTGGGGACGATCAATTGTCGAGTCGGCTCGCAAGAATGGCCTTCGCCGAACACCACTCCGGGATTGCTGGAAAATCAAAAGTTTTTGAATGACCTTGTTAAGAATAATGTTCGCTATTGCGCTATGGAGGTTTCTTCTCATGCTCTTGAACAGGGACGGGTCGACTTGATTGATTTTGCCGTGGCTTTATTTACGAATTTGACGGGTGATCACCTCGATTATCATGGAACGATGGAAAATTATTTCAGAGCGAAGGCTTTACTTTTTGAAAGGTTGAGCCCCGATGCATTTGCGGTCATCAACGCGGATGACGAATACGGTTGTCGACTGTTGAAAATGACGCAGGCAAAAATAATGACATATGGGATAGAAGCTGCCGCAGATTTTCGCGCGGTGGATATTGAGAGTTCAATTCGCGGGACAGTTTTTGGCGTTCAAACCCCTCAAGAAAAGTTTTCGGTGAAGACTCGGCTAATTGGGCGGCACAATGTATCCAATATTTTGGCCGCGATTACAGCCGCAACCGCATTAGGTATCCCAAGTCAGAATATTAAATGTGGGATAGAACAGTTAGTCGGTGTTCCGGGAAGATTAGAAGCCGTTGACGCGGGGCAGAGTTTCTCTGTTTTTGTTGATTACGCGCATACCCATGATGCGCTGGAAAACATTTTGACTAGCGTTCGTAAAGTTTCGCCAGCGCGCATTTTGTTGGTTTTTGGTTGCGGGGGAAATCGTGACAAAACCAAGCGTTCAAAGATGGGGCGCGTGGCTAGTGAGCTCGCCGATTTTTCTTTTCTCACTAGTGATAATCCCCGGCATGAGGATCCTGCGTCAATTATCAGTGAGATTGAACGGGGATTTCTTCAAAAGAATTATGCTGTTGTTTTGGATCGGAAAGAAGCCATTCTCCAAGCTTTGGCCAGTGCCGCTGAGGGAGATGTGGTTATTATCGCCGGCAAAGGACACGAAACTTACCAAATTTTTAATGATCGCACGATCCACTTTGATGACCGCGAGGTGGCCAGAGAGCTTTTGAATGTTCATTCTAAAAGAAATTGTTAAAGCCACCGGAGGGCGGCTGCTGCAGGGAGACCCGCAGCTTTATTTGAGCGGAGTCTCAACCGACACGCGTGCTATTAATCCCCAAAATGTGTTCATTGCCATTAAAGGTGATCGCTTTGATGGTCACGATTATTTAAAGCAGAGTTTTAAGCAGGGAGCTGTAGCCGCAGTTATTTCCAATCAAAAAGTTCAGCTTCCGGCAGGGCAAGCCGTTGTTTTGGTTCCGGACACCATAAAAGCTTTCGGGCAAATCGCGCGGTGGCATCGAGACCGTTTTAAAATCCCGATTATTGCCATCACCGGTTCTGCCGGAAAAACAACTACCAAAGAGCTTACTGCTGAAGTCCTGGCCACCCAATTTAATGTTTTAAAGAACTTTTCAACTCACAATAACCATATCGGTGTCCCTCAAACACTATTAAAACTGAACCATAGCCATGAAGTCGCTGTCGTAGAATGCGGTACAAACCAATTCGGAGACATCCGTTGGTTAGCGACTGTGGCCAATCCTACTATCGTGGTATTTACCAATATTGGTGAATCGCACCTGGAAAATTTAAAATCACCGGCCGGTGTTTTCCGCGAGAAATTTGATTTGGTTCGATACAAAGACCAGGTTGGGCAAGTGATTTTTAATAACGATGATGCGTTATTAAAGAAAATTAACCGATTGCCTATCGCGGATGAAAAAGTGACTTATGGAATTTTTGGTGAAGCGAACTATCGAGCCACTCAAATAAAGATCAAGAAATCTGGTCTTACTTTTCACCTCCACGAACGAGGCCTTTTTCAATTAACAATGTTAACGTATCATCATGTGTATAACGCTTTGGCGGCTATTGCCTGTGGCGATATCTTGGGTGTTTCCGACAAAAATATTAAGCGTGCTTTAAAGAATTTTACTTCGAAAAGTGGCCGGCAACATTTGGAACGCGTTGGAGAATATTGGTTGCTTGATGATTCGTACAACGCGAATCCCGTTTCGTTTCGATCCGCTCTGGACACGTTGCAAAATTTAAGAAATGCCGGACGCAAAATTGTGGTGTGTTCGGATATGCTGGAATTAGGTGAGCAATCACGAGATTTGCATTTTCAAATGGGAAAATTGTTGTCAAAATCTCGCTTGGATCTTGTGTTGTCTGTCGGAACGCAAGCGTCTTCAATCACCGAAGCCATCAAACAATCGAACAAGAATCTTTTTGCATTTCACCACGATTCTTTGCCTGCCGTGCATCAGCGGTTAGCTAAATTTTGTCGGCCTGGGGATGCTATTCTAGTGAAGGGATCTCGCGGAATGAGGCTCGAGCGTACGGTGGCATTTATTAAAGAGAAAATAGGTAAACAAAAGGGCTGAGATGTTTTATTTTTTGGCGGATTTTAAAAGTCTTTTCTTCGCGCTCAATATTTTCAAATACATTACTTTTCGAGCGGGGATGGCAGCGGTGACGGCATTCTTGCTCAGCATCATCTTGGGGCCTTGGCTCATTCAGAGATTGCGCGATTTAAAGGTTCAGGAAATTGCCAAGCGCAAAGATGCGCCGGCTTTGGATCGATTTATCAATTCTAAAGAGGGAACCCCTACGATGGGAGGGTTGCTTATCGTGGGGAGCGTGATTTGTTCGGTCCTGTTGTGGTCAGATCTCAGTAATCCGTTTATTTTGATTACACTTTTGACTTGCGCATGGTTGGCAGCGCTGGGTGGGTATGATGACTACGTCAAATTAACGCGTCGGCAATCCTTGAAGCGAGGTTTGTCCGCGCGTTTAAAATTATGTTGGCAAGTTGTGTTGGGGTTGATCGTGGGGATCTTTATTTATAGTTATCCGGGAACCTCTACCCAACTGGATGTCCCTTTTATGAAACAGGTCATCTTAAGTCTCGGCATGCTTTATATCCCCTTTGTGGCTTTAATTGTGGTAGGAACGTCTAATGCCGTTAACTTAACGGATGGACTTGATGGTCTGGCGATTGGTTGTGTGTTGATTGTGGCGATCGCTTTAGGCGCGTTAAGTTATATAACGGGCAACATTAAGTTTAGTGAGTATTTGTTCGTGCCGTATATCCGTGACGCTGGAGAGTTGACCATATTTTGTGCCGCGCTAGTGGGAGCCAGCTTAGGATTTTTGTGGTTTAATTGTCATCCCGCTTCGGTTTTTATGGGAGATGTGGGTTCGCTATCATTAGGTGGCGTTTTAGGTGTGATTGCGGTGTTAATCAAAAAGGAACTTTTGTTGGTCATTTTGGGGGGTATTTTTGTACTCGAAGCACTTTCCGTTATAATGCAGGTTATTTCATTCAAAACCACGGGCAAAAGAATTTTCAAAATGTCTCCGTTTCATCATCATTTACAAATGTCGGGTTGGAATGAATCCAAAATTATTGTTCGCTTTTGGATCATTGCCATCATTTTGGCGTTATTGACCTTAACCACCCTCAAAATTAGATGACGTTGGAATTAACCCATAAAAAAGTAACTGTTCTGGGAGCTAAACGCAGTGGATTAGCGGTCGCTCAAATGGTAGGTCAGCTCAGAGGATTGCCTAAAATCTCTGATGCTGGACCGGAAGCCTCCATACGCTCCGATGTCGCTGCCGTGATGCAACATGTCGAGTATCAGCTGGAATCGGGAGCGCATACGCGTCCTTTTATCCAAGATAGTGATTTGGTGGTGTTGAGTCCGGGGGTTCGGCTGGATGCTCCTGCTGTGAAATGGGCCCAGGAAAAGAACATTCCGGTCATGGGTGAGATTGAATTTGCTTGGCGATTTTGTCCGAAACCAGTCATCGCGGTTACCGGCAGTAACGGAAAAACTACGACGGTGACGCTCATTGCGAAGATTTTAGAAAAAGCTGGCAAGAAAGTGTGTTTGTGCGGTAATGTGGGCTCTGCGTTTTCACAACACATCGCCGATTTTCCCAAGATGGATTATATTGTTTTGGAAGTCAGTTCTTTTCAGTTGGAATCCATTATTGAATTCAAACCAGCTATTGCTGTTTTTTTGAATTTTAGTGAGAATCATTTAGATCGGCACAAAGATTTGGCTGAATACTTGACCGCGAAGAAAAGGATTTTTCTCAATCAAGGTCGAGAGGAATATGCGGTTCTTAACGCCCAGGATTCCGTGGTGGCATCCTTGGCGAAGGATCTAAAATCCCAGGTTCGTTTTTTTAATTCACCCGAACATATCGCGCAAACCGCAATTACCAATCCCAATCACCTGGCGGCATTAGCCGTGGCTGAGATTCTAGGGATACCGGATTCTTTATGCCGGGAAGTCTTTAAAGATTTTAAGGGAGTGGAACATCGACTGGAATGGGTACGTAGTCTCCAAGGAGTTGAGTATATTAACGATTCAAAATCCACAACCGCGGAAGCCACGCGCTGGGCGTTGTTGCGTTCTTACCGGCCGCTGATTTTAATCTGCGGCGGCCGAGATAAAAATATTGATTTTTCAGTTTTGAAATCCTTGGTTCGACAGAAGGTTAAGAAAATGATCGTTATTGGCGAAGCGCGCGAGAAACTAAAAAAGATTTTTGGATCAGTCGTGGATGTGGAGGAAGCCGGCGGATTAGAACCGGCGGTGAAGCGCGCTCAGGAAGCCGCCCGCGAAGGGGATACGGTGTTGCTCAGCCCCATGTGCGCGAGTTTTGACATGTTCGATAACTACGAACATCGTGGTCGCGTATACAAAGAAATCATCCATAAATTAGAGAATTAAGATGAGAGAGTTAAGGGTATCCATAGCTACTTTATTTGTGTTGTTGATTTGTGTCGGGATCGTCATGATCTACAGCTCAACGAGCATCTACGCTTTACAAATTCAAAAAGACAGCACGTATTATCTGAACCGGCATCTGGTTTTTTTAATGGCGGGATTGGTCATGATGTTGGCGACGATGTCATTTGATTACCGAATTCTTCAACGTTACGCCAAGCCTATTTTATTGTTTGGGGTGGTTATGCTCGTGTTGGTGCTGATTCCAGGGATAGGTACGAAAATTAATGGGGCGCGGCGCTGGTTTAATTTCGGTGTTTTTAATTT
>CAYXGG010000016.1:0-53540 GCA_964464475.1 uncultured Planctomycetales bacterium
GCAAACCATCGGGCCGAGGCCCAATCCCGGTCATGATTCGCGTAGAACGCTTCACCTAATTCAAATTCGTAAATGACCGGTAAATGATTCCCATACAACTCTCTCCAGCGACGCAAATCACGTGGACATCTTTGCCGATGAACGCCTTTTTTCCAAGGCTGACCGGCTTTTAATTCACCCAATCCCAGAAGCCACCCCGAAGCACCTTCGATGCGATCTAATAACTGTTGGGTCTCAGTGGAATGTGGGTCAGCGACTACCGCCGGCGACCAAGCCATCACCGCCAGCAACAACACCCCAAAAAACCAAAACGCCTTTTTAACCATACAGACACTCGACGAACTATTCGGCAATAACAACTTTCGTCCCGATGGGAACCAAATCATACAATTCCTCGACATCTTCATTGCGCATCCTGACACAGCCTCCGGATACTGATTGGCCGATTAATTCTGGCTGTACGGTTCCATGAATACCAAACTTGGGTTTATCAAAACCCAACCAACGCGTCCCCAAAAAATTCTCCGGAGTCCCGGCTGGAACAATATCACCATGATGAAACCAAACCGGATTGGGGTAACGATGCGCAATCGTAAATTCTCCCAACGGAGTTTGCGAATCCTGTTTACCGGTGGATACCGGATAGGCCTTAACAACCTGCACGCCCGACATCAATTGCAAAATATTTTTGGACTTATTGATATGAATCTCAAAAGGAGCCACCCACAACGTCAAACGATCTCCGGCTCGGATAAAATTATCTTTGATTTTATTTCGCCGACGGATAAGTTCAACGGTAGTTCCGTGTTGACGGGCGATTTTCTGCAACGTGTCACCGGGCTCAACCTGGTAATCCTTGACTTCGGGACAGGCGAGTGGTGAATTAATCAAGGTGAGTGTCACCTCTTGCAATTCTTTGCGGACCGGAGCGATAAATTCGTAATCTAAAAATTCATTCAAGATCCTAACAAAAGCTTCGCGCGCCGCCTGCAGATTTCCATTTTCTTTGGCGATAATTCCGTCATCATACAACTCTTGCGCCGTCACAGCCCAAGCGGGACCCACGCAACTCACCCATAACAATAGAAATAGCCAACATAAAATTTTCATTTTGGGTCGCGCACTTCACATGAGCACCCGTTAACGGCAAGAAATAACGGTGCCCTTATTTTAAAACGATTCCCCCACGATGACAACCGGCGCTTTAGCGGAATTCAACCAACGGTATAACTTACGCATATTAGACTCCGAAAGCGCGACACAGCCCGCTGTTCCCTGACTGGGCGCGCGCCAAAGATGAATAAAAATCGCGCTGCCGGCTCCGGGGACGACGGGTTGAACATTATAATTAACCACAATCGCCAATTGGTACAAATGATCGTCGCGTTTTAATTTCTCAAAAGATTTCGCCTGTGGTTTCCCTTTGACCCATTGATTGTACTGCGCAGACTCTGGGTCATCCACCCAATAGTCATCTGAAGTTACTTGCCGATAGGCCAAACCCATTTTCTTAGGCGCAGGATCATATCCGAATCCTGTTCCTAACGAGAATATTCCTGACGGCGTTCGACCATCGCCTTCTTTTTTTTCACCTTCCCTAGCCAACCCCTCTCGCCCTACCACGGCCGCCATGGGCGCGAACGCCGCGAACCACTGGGTACCGATTTTTTTCCAGGTAGTCAATTTCGCTTCTGACTTCCCACCGGGTGCTGGCTCAACAATCAACGCTTGCTCCACCTCCCGATCAAGATTTTTTAAAACAGCGGGAATACGATCAATTTTATTTTCCCCACGTTTTAAGAATTCTTCAAACCCCACGTCTAGCACCGGATAATTGTCCCATTGCACGTCATCAAAATGCCACCATTCATGCTCATTCTGTTTAAAACCGTTATTTTCCATCGCGCGAGCCAACACATCCGCATGCAAGCGAGCCTGCGCTTCCACGAATGGAAATTTAGGAGACGCCTTCTCGGAGAAATCATCATAATCCGAAGGCATCAGAATGTCCTTGCCGTTAAGATCCACAAGTGTTACATCCACCGCGCCCCCTCGATTGTGCCGCGAAGCGCCTTGGTTGGGATTAGCGACATACCGATCATCCGGCACCAGCTCCCAGAACTTTTGTTGAACACTAAAGGGGCGATACGCGTCCCAAATTTTCAAGAGAAATCCTTTTCGACGCAATTCTTTATTAACCGCCACCAATTTCTTAGCCGTTTCCTGCCGCACTAACGGGATCGCTTTGTCATAAACCTGCGTCTTGGTAAAATTATTGTCCGTCGCATAACGCATCTCAATCACGATGCCCGGATCAAGCGTACGCATATCCACGAGCCCGTCCATCCGTTCGGCTTCAACAAGATACGGTTTAGCGTCCACGTTAGTCACCAACGCTAACGTCACGACCGACAAAAACAACGTTATTAAGCTAAATCTAAAAATCGTCCGAAAATTGTCTCTAAAATTTTGGGTGAGTCTGAAGCCGGACGTCCGAAACCCGAAGCGGGCACGGAGTCCCAGTTTTGTAATTTCTTCCAGAACTGGGACGAGCGAAGGGTTTCGGTCGAGTGCAGGCCAGCCTCGCCGGGGCTGGACAAACGTTCCGGAGCAAGACTCAACCAAAATTTTCTCACTAACAATTTGCAAATATACTCTAAGCTTCTGGAACATATTCCATCCAATCCTTTTGCGCCAAAATCAAGATTTTGGCACGACCTCGCCAATTGTTTCTATATTTGGCGGGCCATTGAGCATCCAGTCTTTCCCATTGAGCATTCTAGCGACCAACATACCGCTCACGTTATCTCCCGCGACATTAACCATCGTCGCAGGCGGGTCAACCAGCGTTCCCACCATGGTAATCAGGGGCATGGCTTCCGGCGGGAACCCAAAAAGAGAAATAATCAACATTTCTCCCAACATTCCCCCGGAGGGAATACCACTAATCACCGTTCCGCACAATAACGCCACGCCCACCACGGACAACAGCGTACTTGCGCCCGATAAATCCATGTGAAAAAGACCAAATAACAGAGCTATTTTGGTGACGGCGGCTAGACTAGAACCATCGCTATGAACAGAAGCCCCGATGTTAACGACAACCTCCCGGACATCATCCGGAATACCGATTTTTTTAGCGGCTTCGAGATTAACAGGTAATGTTGCCAGACCGCTCCCGGTTCCCCAGGCGGTTAAAGCCGCCGGCAGAATACTTCGCCAAAAAACTCTGACTCCTTTCAACCCACCGGCTAACCAGGCATAAAAAGAAAATCCAAAAATAAAATAACCTATCGCCAACGGATAATATAACAACATGACTCTCAAATAAGAACCAAACAGTTGGGGACCAAAAACGCCCGTCAGATACGCGAAATACGCGCCTAACCCCACGGGCGCGTATATCATCACGTACCCGATCAGCTTAGTCATGACCTCATTGCCTGCCATCAGAAACTGCGCGAAGGGTTTAGCCCGCGGACCTAGCGCAGAAGTCGCCAAGCCCATCAAAAAAGAGAAAAAAATCAACGCCAACATATTTTTCTTTGAAAATAAATCTCGAAAATCACTCACCGTAAAAGTCTTCACCAATTGGTCTCCCAAATCTATGTTCTCGGTGGGGCTAGGCGCATCCATAGCCAGAGTGATCCCGGTCGTCACCGGAAACAGGGTGACGCCCACCAGCATCAATCCTGCGGCCAAGACACCTGTGATGACAAAGATGACCACCATCCAAGCCACAATTTTTCCCAAACGTTTTAAATCGGACATACACGCGACGGCCGACGCAATTGAAAAAAACACCAAGGGAACCACGATCGTAAATAGCAAATTTAAAAAGATGTCGCCTAACGGTTTGAGAACGGCCGCTTTTTCTTTGAGGATAAGGCCCAGCAATGAACCCAGCACCAAGGCAGCGATGAGCGCCAGCGAGGAACGATAGGATTTAAAAAAGGTTGGAAGGTTCGACATAAGGATGTTACTAGAATAGCATTTGAGTTAGGAGGCTAACACTTCTTTTTGGTTTTTTCCGGAGATTATTCTCGTCTCGATTGACAAGCGGCGCCTCGTATACTATTCTGCTCCGCAATAGTAATAGAATCTTTGATTTTGCTTCGCAGCAATATTCTCTCGAGCAGAATTATTGCTCCGAAGCAAAAAAATATTTCTCATTACTTCTGCGTAGGAGAATAAAGTGCCACCCGATATGACTCATTTCCCGACCGCGTTTCCTAATTCTCCTTGGGCGCCTTTAAAATTAGCCAACTTTCGCTGGTTCATCCTGTCCGTCGCGACATCCGGGATCGCCAACCGCGCGCTGGTCGTGGTGATCGGTTATCAAATTTATAAAATTACCGGCAGCGCGCTAGCTCTGGGCTGGCTGGGTTTTGTGGAAGCTATCCCGGCTCTCGCGCTGTCCTTATACGGAGGTTATGTCGCGGACTACTGGAACCGAAAGAAAATTTTATTAATCACCAAAGCCGCTTCAGCTCTCTGCGCTACCCTGCTGGCTTTTATTTCCCTGGATCCGCATAATACGAGCGTACCGCTATTGTATTTAGTCATTTTTCTCGCGGGTTTAGCCAGAGGATTTTCTGATCCCGCCCACAGTGCTTTTGAGGCTCAAGTGATTCCACGTTCCCAAACAGTTTCGGCAGCGGCGTGGGTCGGCAGCATCTTCGTAGGGGCGTCCATCATCGGCCCAGCGATGGCGGGATTCTCCTATGAGATCATTGGCGCGGCCAACGCCTATTTCATTATGGCCGCGCTGCACGCCCTATCCTTGATCAGCATTATGGCTATTCAGCCTCAACCTCAAATCAAACCAACTATAAAAGAAAACCTCTTTGAAAGCATTCGGATTGGCTGGCGCTTCGTCTTAAGTCAACAACCGTTGATTGCGGCCATGTGGTTGGATCTCATCGCGGTTTTTTTTGGAGGCGCGGTTGCGTTGCTTCCTGTATTTGCCAAAGATATTCTGCACGTAGGGCCCTCGGGATTAGGGCTACTTAACGCAGCGACTGCGGTGGGCGCGCTGCTGGTGATGCTATGGTCCACCCATCACCCCCCGGTTAACGGGGCCGGAAAGAAATTATTGTGGTCGGTGGCAGGGTTCGGGATTTCGATGATCGTCTTCGCCTTCTCCACCAATTTCTATTTATCTTTACTGGCGCTGATGTTCAGTGGAATTTTTGATGGCGTCAGCATGGTGATTCGCCGGTCCATGGTCAGACTGTTGACACCGGACCACCTACGCGGACGCGTGTCCTCGGTCAGCTGGATGTTTATTGGTGCGTCCAATGAATTAGGCGCGTTTGAAAGTGGGGTGGCCGCCCATTTTCTGGGCACGGCACGTTCCGTGTGGTTGGGAGGAATCTTAACGCTGGTCGTTGTCGGCGTGACGGCCCTCAAAGCGCCGCAACTACGTCGCCTGTCCTTACATTTGCCTAGAGAAACTAGACTCTAATGTTACATGCGCATAATTCTACAAATGACGCGTTTGTTTACGATTTTTTTCTTCGGCCATGACTTCCAGGAAGGCATCCACGACACGCGGATGAAATTGTGTTCCGCGATGACGTTCTATTTCTTCAATAGCAGCATCCATCGACATGGCTTTACGATAGGAACGATCCGACGTCATCGCGTCATAAGCGTCTGCCACCGTTACAATCGCTGCAAAAAGATTTAAACTCTCTCCGCCCGTTCGATCCGGATACCCTTTGCCGTCATAACGTTCATGATGACCGCGCACAATACCTAACAATTGTTCATCATTAACGACCGAACGCAAAATGTTCTCCCCAATAACCGGATGCTGACGCATTTCTTCCCACTCCTGGTCGGTCAAAGGGCCTGGCTTATTTAAAATGGAATCCTTAACCCCCAGCTTACCGATGTCATGCAACAGCGTCACGCGTTTAAAAACTTTAACCACATCTTGAGAAAAACCCATCCTAGTCGCGATTTTTCCGGCCAGGATCGCGACGGATTCAGAATGACCACGAGTGTATTGATCTCGCAATTCCAGAATTTTAATCAAAGAACGGACCACACCAAAAAAATAACTCAATATCCGTCGCCGACTTTCAGAAAGCCGCTGCGCCATGGAATTAAATGAATTGGCCAACTCATGAAATTCCGTCTCACCTTTGATCTGAACTTGATAGGAAAGATTGCCTTCCGCTAATTTACGGGTACCAATCATCAATTCCTGTAACGGAGTCGTGATTTTACGAGACCCGACCATGGCCAAGAAAATGGCCATCACCATGCCTAATCCCACCACCAAAAACATTCGCCAATGAACTTCTTGTTGAACAGCAAAAACATCATTGGCCGCCATATCCACCCCAACGATGGCCACGGCCTCTCCGCGCTGGTTACGGATGGGCGCGTACCCCGACAAACTCACGCCCCATTCGTCGGTATACAATCTCTTATCCGCGATCGGAATTTCAAACGCTTGCAGCATTTCCGGAAATCGACGCGCGTCATAAATATCTCCCGGAAGTGACGTCAGCAACTCTCCTTTCATCCTTATCGCCGGGTCAGGATCAACAACAAATTGCCAAATTCCAGGCTGATTAGTTTTCATCATCGTGTAAATATACGCAATCTGTGGATTCACCGCCTTAATACGTCGCAACTGAGAAGCTATGTGCAAATACTCGGACGTCAGCATCCCTTCTTTAGTTAACGGGATTCTCTGTAGCGTATCCGCGTCAACAAAAACCGCTGTGGTGCGTGCGATCAGGGTCAAACGATCGCGCAAGGCTTGAAACTGTGAGATAAGGGAAATGCGATAAATGAGAAAATCAGAAAGCGCCAAGGCAAAAAGCATGGATAACGCGAAAACCAACGTCAATTTGAGTTGAAACGAACGAATGGTGGGGCGACGAGAGGTCCAATCGAGCATAGGTTTATTTTTTATTTTTTGAGACCTTCTGCCCAGTGCCAAAAACGAGTTTAGGAAGCACAAACAAATACCACAAATTGGCACTAATGAAATTTCCTTGGTTATGTTGTTCCCATAAAAAGTCCTGAGCTTTTTCCGGATCAATTAAAAGTACTTCAATATCTTCACCCGGCTCCAAATGTTGCTCCGGTTTTTTATTCCGCGGATCCTTTTCATCAACCTCCACATAAACGATCTGGCCGGAATCATCGATAATACTTGCGCCCGCCTTGATCGGCGGAGAAGCGCTGATGAATTTACCGACGTAACCGGTTTCTTCTTTTAATTCCACCAGCGCGTGGTGCGGATCCCCCGCCGCCAAACCGGCAGGAAAAGAAATGATATAACCACCAACGGCAGGTCGAAACTGCTTAATTAAAATAAATCTTTGCGAAGGAACCAGCTTCGCCACGACGACCACACCCACATTAGTCTTGGCGCGCCTAACTGTTTCCCAGGCGATAGGACTTCCCGTACGACTCACATAAGTCAACTCATGGACAGCCAGCCACTTACCTTTATACAAAATTTTTTCAGAAATTTTCTTCACGTGAATTGATATCCGGTTACTGGTTGAACTGCATAAAATTGGTCCATAGCTTTCTCCCAACGCAACCATTCTCCAACAGGGATTTGCGGATGCCTAAAATATACCATATGAACCAATTCTTAGCTGCGCGCAATGATCGCTCGTATCGTCAATGACTAATTCCTTCGCTGGCCGCCACCTCGATGTTGAGGTGGTTGCGACCGTCGCCCCGAAGAATGATCACCCGAAGAAGGTTGATGATTTCCATCATTCTTGGGACGCATCTGGCCTTGATTTCCCGGTCTATCTACGGGGCCATTGTGCCTCGGGACCATTTGATCTGTACCCGGCCCGACATCGGGACCCGCGGATCCTTTTTCCATGACCTGCGGAGGCCAATTTCGATCTGGAGGTGCGGTCTTTGACTGATAATTTCCGCGAGATTGATGTTGAGGCTCTCTGACATTATTCTCTGGATCAACCTGTGGCCCCTCCATTGATTCAAGAACTTTAGGCCGATTCCCATGCCCCTCATCCTCTTTTTGATCATGATACGGGCGCTGACGCTCGCCTTCTAATGAGGGGTGTTCACCTGGGTGCCTCTCAGATCCCGGAACAATCCTAGAACGATCCTTCTCTGAAATTGAATTTTCACCATTGGGAGAAACCCGCATCATATCTTCGTCTCTAGAATCTTTGCTGTGAATATTCTTACCATCCAGCTCTCCTCGTCGTGCCGCATCTCTTTCCGAACCCTGACTATGTTGACCAGGAGTGTTAGGACCATCTGGTGATAATGGCTGATCGCTTGACTTACGTCCTTCTGGCAAAGAACTGCCGCCATTCCCTTTTTGCTGTTGAACAGGGTTTAAAGAACGCTGAGGACGACCCCGCTGTTGACGCACTTGCTCAGTTTTCTGACGGATATCAGTACGCATGTGTTGCCAGCGCTGCTGACGCTCAGCCGTGACGGGACGGGGATTAGATGGTTTTTGGTGCCGTTTTACTTCCGTGCCTGTTCCGGCCTTGACCTTCACTTCTTCCTGACTTACATTTCCTTGTTCATCGATATGTCGAACAAAAGGTTCATCATCATAAGCTTCGACTTCTGTTGTTTCGTTCGTGTACTTCGTGCCCCACTCCGTTCCACGCGCGCCGATGACGGCCGTGGGAGTCCGAACCGCGAATTGTTGGCCCTGGGAAAGATTACGAATAATCGAGAAGACTTCTCCTTCCAGCAATTCAATTTTCTCATCATTTTTTAACAGAATCACCGCAGTCGTATTTTCTTCAACCCTCACGATCGCGTCATCTTGATCATCAAAGCCTAGTTGGGCAAAAGATGCGGCTCCGGTTTTTATAGTAGCCCCAGATGGCAACAACAACCCCGCCGTTGCGACACTGAAATCATCCGTTTTCGTCTTCTTTACCTGAACATCCCCTTGAAAATCAATGATTTCCACCAAAGCTTCGTCAGAAGCATCCGCCCTCTCGTCACCGGAATCCTCAACGCTATCATTAGCTAACGGCTCATTTTTTAAAACAAATATGTCTTCTCCCGGATTATCTCCAGGAATAACTTCAACAATCTGCCCGGCGGCGTTAGCATTGCTAAATTCAACCACCTCCTGCGCCTCAGCCAACGGTACGCACAGCCATCCTCCGATTAACCCTAAACAAATAACCGTGATGATTTTCATGGTTCCCCCTCAGATAAGTAACTGACCTCAATAAATCAACCTATTCACTGAATCCTATTCTAACCGGGGAGGCAGAACCCCGCCAAAGCATTTTCTTATTTTTTGCACAAAAAAACCCCCGCCGAAATAACTCAGCGGGGGTTGAGGGTTAAACACCCAAAATCAAATTAGCTTTTTTTTCTGCGCGCTAAAACAGTTCCCACTAAACCGGCCCCCATCAAAACCAACGACGCTGGTTCCGGCACCGCGCTAGCACTCAAATTACCTAAACTAATATTTCCATTTCCACTAATACGATTAGTATAAGTTCCCGTATCTCCATTTCCAAAAGAAGTCGTTACTAAATAATATTGAGTATTTGCCAATAAGCCGATCCCGCTAATTTTGGGACGAGGAAAACCAGCAGAATCATCATCAGCATCCACTCCGTTAAATAATGGATCATTGGCATCGAAATCAGTTTCATAAAGAGCGAAAAATGGATCATTTAACGCCCCACTCAGATTGATCAAATCATAGTTATCATCCAGATCCACCCAAAAAGGTTGGACATCATAGTAGACATTGGTTCCGATTGCTGATAATCCCGATAGATCTGCAAAAGGACGATTCCAGGTAGGATCCGTCACTTCCAGTGCCCCGCTGTAGTCAATGATTAGAGCCTGAGCTGGTGCGGCAGCTGTTAAAAACATAACTAACAATCCGGCAAGTAACGCGTTCTTCATCAAACCCCTCCACTTAGTTGAAAAATTATTATTTGATTAATTACGAAATAGAGCTGCAGTTTAACATTTAGGAAAGTTCTGTCAATAAATAAATTCTCTTCAAGCCAGCGTTCTATCTACCTCGTCCCGTCTCGTCAGGGTACAAGTCTCTGACCGTATCCGACTGCCAAAATTCTTTGGTGGCAACGTTCATAATAGACAGCTTTCCTGACCAGCCAGCTCCCGTGTCCAGCGCCCAAACGTTACAAAAACGGACCGGTTCATGAATATGAAACGCCTGCGTCGTCGTGTGGCCGACGTAGATCTCTTGAACGAAACCAAATTGATAATCCGGATCTGTCAGCGAAAATCGTTGCGCCAACATCAACAAATTGCGGTCCCACAACAAGGCATCCGGTGATTGTTGTTCAATCGGCACGGTGGGATTAAAACCTCCGTGTACAAACAGCCGCCCTTCTTCTCTAAAATATAGCGGTGCTGTGGACAAAAGGTCGACATGGGACTTAGGCATTCCTTCTTTCCCATAAGATCTTAAGGTATTCAGACCACCTTGACTCGTCCAGATATCCGGTTTATGCCCCCAACGCGCCCACTCCAGCGCCCAAGCGTCATGATTGCCTAAAATGTAAACTAAATTTTTCAATTCGAGCAAAACTGCAAAGCTTGCTTTGACTTCCGGCCAACCGTCACACACGTCCCCCAAGCAAATTAAGCGGTCGCGCTGCGCATCAAAACCCGAACGCTCTATACATTGCCGTAAGGCTCGACACGCCCCATGGATATCGCCAATAACATAAGTTTTCATGTGACTCGAATGAAAGAGGGACCCTTCTCACCTACGAGGTGAGAAGGGTCCCTCAATCCTTCCTTCGACTACTGTTTTGATTCAGATCTTTTTTCCATCATTTCCCAACGCTGCTGCATTTTCTCATCCATGCCTTCTCGACGCTCTTGCATCTTCTCTTTCATCTGTTGACACATCGGACAATCCTTCATCTCATCCAACAGATCGCTTCCAACCATCTTAATATCCACTTCTTTGACAAGGTTAAGGTCCTTATCATATTTCATCAATTTATTTCCCATGAGGACAATCACGCCCCCATCCCCAGAGGTCGCCAGGGACACCTGCCCCATCATTTTCATTTTAGCCGCACACATCGGACACATCATCCCTGCTCCCATCATCCCTTTACCCTCCCCCATGTTTCCGCTAGGTGCTGCGGCTGCCATCGGCCCTTTAGGGTCCATAGCTGCTTTCATCGCGGGTTCCTGCGCCCATCCCAACCCAACGTTAACCAATACGAAACCAACGACCAACCATGCTTTAAAATTCATATTCATCTCCTATGTAAATTGTGAATGAGGCCTGATCAAACTTAGCCCAACAAGGTCATTCTTTTTTCTTCTTTAAAACAATGTATTGGTTCGTCTGTTTATAAAACTCCTTCATAAAATCCTTAACTTCGGGATAACGCTGCGCGGGCAGTTCTCCTCTTTTTAAACTATACGTAGACTCCACTTTTAAATTGTGCTCGCCCTCTTTCACTAAATTCTTTTTTAATTCCATAAAATCAACCGCGATCTTGTAATCCGGTGGCGTGTAATCGACATAATATCCCTCAGGAATAACATAGCTGGCAGAAGTCTTCATCAGCATGTTATTCGGCATAAAAATCGGAAACTGTCTTTCCTTCTCAGTAAAATCCTGCATCCGGTTATCCATATCATCTTTAATAATAATCATGTCGTTCACCACCGGATAAGCGTTAGGCCGCTTAAACTTCAAAAACATTTTGACCCGGCCATAGCGGTCCTCCAAACCTTCAATTTTTCGCTCCAACATTTCCCCGCCCTTGGTCAGATGATAATCCATCGCCTCAAACATTTTATCGCGATCTTTTTGCGCAGCCTGCTTCCACATATAACGTAAGCCTTGAGAATAATCCGGACCGAACGTCATTTGCGCGTCAATCACGGCCGAACCATCGGCGCCAATCGCAATCACCCCATCACTCACCACAGAATTCTCTGCCGCGGTGACTGGCGGGATTTGATCAAATCTAAACCCTTGTTCCTCAATGACCAACACATGGGCTCCGTCATAACTCGTCGGATGCTCCCCAAAATCATAACCTTTCGATTGAGGATCCACAAAATACTTAGTACCGTCGACCAGGACTTCCAAAATTACGTGATCGAAAGCCGACAACTGCGGCAAGCTATGTTGCGGATCTCCGGCAAATTCATCATTAAACAAACAGATATGTGACTTAATGCCGACATAATCGAGCATTTGACGAGCCAGCAAACTCCAGTCTTTGCAGTCGCCATAACGGTTTTGAAAAATATCCGCCGCAGAATGAGGCTCGACCGTATGATCACCGAAATTCATCGCGACATACCGGAAATTATCCTGAATAAATTCCAAAATCGCTCGCGCCTTTTCTTTCTCGGTCTCTTTCCCAGTCGTTAGTTCCAAGGCCTGAGCTTTGATACTCTCCTCGTCCTTTGAATGTTGGGCCACCAAGTCCCGATACCAATCCACAATCACTTTCCAATCCGTGATGGAAGAAAATGAGGCGAACCCATACAATTCTTCCGCCGGCGGCAAAAAGTTTTCCCGGCCCCAAATGTCTTCCGATTCTTTAAAAGTAAATTGATACGTGATTTGCTCGCCGGCTTTGACAATCTCGGGTTTGTAATCCGCTTTGTACTGTTTAAATTCAATCTTTTTATCCGCTGGAAAAACAAACTTCCAGGTCTGCAATTTAGTCGGGACCGAAGGGTAACTCACTCTTTCCCAGTAGTGATCCTTAATCGGTTTGGATTTGGTTACGCCCATGGCTTTAACTTCAATTTCGCTACCCGGGGCGACCTGCGGTAAGGTAATAACTTTCACCCGGAAATCCGAATACATCGGTGACCCTTGATAAACTGCCAAATCCTGAATTTTTGTCGCCGGGTGCTGCTGGCCGTCCGGACCGACAACAAAAGCTTGAATGTCCTTAATCTCCTCGCGACTTTGATCGTAATACACTTTTTGCTCGCCCAGATGATTGGCACTTTCTTTCTGAATTTTAATACGATAATGCAACTTCTCTGTATACGACCAATCGTCGTTTACAACGACTTCAAAATGATTAAACAGATAAACAAACGGTTGCTGTGCGTTTTTCTCTTCCCAAGTTTCAGGAGCGGGAGCTGCTTTTAAAGCCGCCGCGACCGGCAACTTTTCTGATTTTTGGAGCACAACCGTTTCCGCCTCAACAGAGGCGCACGTCAAATAACCTAAAATGAACAACCAAAATATTTTTTTCATGTTATATCCTCGGTTTATTAACCTTTTCTCTTCCAATGATATTGAGGTAGTCAACCCGCCTGCCGGACGGGCAGGTACTGCCTTTTTCCTCAGGAAGAAAAGGCCTGCCTTTGGCAGGTACCGCCTTCCTTACAATCTTTGCTTAGGAAAAGGCGTGTAAGATTTCGAAAAATTCTTTTCAACTATACTCCCCGAAATTAAGGCACGCAACGCAATTCTTTATAGATAAGCTATTGCAAATCAAGCTACCTTTGCTATGATGCCCTCCGAAAGGAACGTGCTGATAACGACTATGACCAACGACCGTCCCGCGCTAACACCGCTCAAATTTCTCAAAGCGTACGAAGACCCGGAATTCTTAAGCAGTCCCGCAGCCCGCCTCATCCGCGTGATGTGTGAAATGACCGAACCGGAAGCCCACTTTCGGCAAAATAATATTCGCGATACGATTGTCTTTTTTGGTTCAGCACGCATTAAATCTCCGGAAGACGCGCAAGCGAACCTCAAACGTTTACAAGAGCAATGTGATCAAACCGCTCCCGCGACTTCCGATGCCACAAAAAATTTAATAAAGGCGCAAAAAGCAGTCCAAATGTCACGTTATTACCAAGACGCTGTAAGGCTATCAGAAAAACTCACCCGCTGGTCCTTAAGCATGCCGGACGCGCATTACCGTTTTATCGTTTGCTCCGGTGGCGGTCCGGGGATTATGGAAGCGGCCAATCGAGGTGCGGCCCAAGCCAAAGGCCCTACCATGGGACTTAATATTAGCCTTCCTTTCGAACAGCATCCCAATCCCTACCAAAGCCACGACATCTCCTTTGAATTTCATTATTTCTTTGTGCGCAAATTCTGGTTTTTCTATCTGGCTAAAGCGCTGGTCATTTTCCCAGGCGGTTTTGGGACGGTCGATGAATTATTCGAGCTACTGACCTTAGTTCAGACCAAAAAAACCAAAAAACCCATGCCCATTATTATTTTTGGAACGGAATACTGGAACCAAGTTTTCAATTTCCAAGCGATGGTTGAGTGGGGCATGATTAGCGAAGATGATTTAAAACTCTTCCACTTTTTCGATGACGTGGACGCGGCCTTTGAATACTTAAAGAAGCGCCTGACAGAATTATATTTGGAACGCAATAATTCCAACAATCATTAAGAAATATTTCTAGACTTAAAAAAAAGAACGGGGGGCCGGCTGTTCAGCCGGCCCCCTCTCTTTTTCTCTTTCACAATCCTACTTAAAATCCCCCCGGACAAGTGCCCGTGGCACAAAACTCCAATTGCTGGCAAGTTCCGTTACCGCAAGTTTTTAAGGCAGTGAGCGCTTTTAAGAATTTGTCTTTTTTATCCATCGTCAATTGTGAGAAACGATTTAATTCCTGCGTTCGATCAATGGCCAAATCGTAAAATTCCGAAATGTCCTTCCCCTCATAATCGACCAATAGGGCCTCTCCCAAAGAATTACTTTTACTCGTCCGTAATGCTTTAAAGGTGGGCAATTCCAAGACATATTCCGTAAACTTGTAATGCTCAATGAGAAAACGTTGCCGCCAGTTGCTCTCCTGAGGATTACTAAAAAGAGGGACATAGGATTTCCCATCAACCGGCAAGCCCGCCGTGACACCCGCCAATTCCAGAATCGTTGGTGCCAAATCGTTATTGGTCACGACCTGATTGAAAACGACCTTACTCTGACTGGAAGGTAACCGAACATACAACGGGACCCGAATCGATTCTTCATAGGGTTGCATTTTTTGGGTCAATCGGTGCTCCCCATTCATAAAACCATTGTCCGAAGTAAACATAATGACCGTCCGCTCCCACTCCCCCGTTTCTACTAACGCCTTCACGACCGTCCCCACCATATCATCCACCGCGCGCATGGCCTCTAGACGATGAGCAAACTGCCTTTTTAGATAAAAATAATCCGTTGAAGATAGTTGAGATTTATTCATTATCCAGGCCGGCTTATCGGAAACATTACTCTCGTTCCAAGAATTTTTACTGGTGATGGCTAACGGCAGGACACGAGGCAACTTATCTTTATAACGCAATGGGGGCGTGATATCCCATTCCCAATAATCTTTGTAAGTAAAGATTTTAAAAGGATTGACCTCTAAATGAGGAGCCGAGGGCATGAGTGCCAAGAAAAAAGGCTGATTATCATTCGGTGTTTCCGTGCCACGAATGAAAGCATCTGCGCGCCGGGCTAATTCATCGGTCTGATACAGCAAATTCCGGGGCGACTCATCATATTTGATGATGGTCCCTTTATCATTGATCCAAAAATTATACATCTTCATGCTTTGTTCTAAGAGGACTTGCCAATCATCCCAACCTGGCGGAACATATTTAAGATCGTCCAGATCGAAATTACCATCTCGATCAGCGTCAACGTCTTTGCCCCCGTACCCATTCAAATATTTACCGATCATGGCCGTGCGATAGCCTCCCGCTTTAAGCCAGGTAGCCAACGTCGATTGGTCGTTAAAGGCCTGGATCCCTCCCACGGGAACAGCGGGATTCAGAGGATTATTGGGTAAATTAGTAAAGACTTTATGATTATGGGAATACTGCCCGGTTAAAAAGGTCGTCCGGGAAGGGCAGCAAAGTGAGTTGGTGACAAAAGATTCATTAAAAGTGAACCCTTTAGTGATGACGTGCTGGTTTAAATACTTCATTCCCAGATCGCCTAATCTCATAAGCTCATTCATCGTATCCATATCCAAGTCGTCCACCATAATCACCACAATATTTGGTTTCTGGACTGTTTGGGCATAAACAAACACAGGAAGACAAAGCAAAAAATAAATTAAACAAAACCATGGTTTAAGGAATTTCATATTTTTTCCCTTCTGAAAAGGTTTTCATTATTAACGCTGATTGGCAACCATCAGGCATTCTTTCACTACTTTTTAAAAGACTATTTAAATTCCACTTCCCGACAAGCCTGCCCCTGGCAGCTTTTTAAAACACTGAGCACATTCTCAAGCGCTGTTCGTTGCTGCACTTTTTCGGGAGTGGTATCCAGATGCTTGCTGTTTAGTTGATACGGATCTTCTTTAAAATCGTAAAACTCCGGCGTTTGTGTTTGATCCGCATAGCGAACATATATCAAAGCCTTTGGCTTTCCTTCGGGCGTCGGCCAGAGACTAAACACCGCCGCATAATCCGGAAGGTCTAAATCCACATCCGGATTTTGAGATCCAGAAGGCGCTTTCCAATGTTCAATCAAGAACCGCTTACGCCAGACCGTCTGGTCGGTACCGCTTTGCAATAACGGGATAAAAGAAACCCCATCCGTAGGCAAAGGACTAGCGGCCCCCGCTAAAGCGGTGATAGTGGGAGCCAAATCCGTGTTAACAATAAGCTGCGGCAATTCTTTTATAGTGGAAAGCCCCGGAACATAGACATATAAAGGGACATTGATCGATTCATGGCCGGCATATAATTTCTGTGATAATCGATGTTCACCGTTCATAAAACCATTATCCGATGTAAAAAGAACGATCGTGTCATTAATCTTTCCGGTATCTGCCAGGGCTTTAAAAATTTTACCGATCATATCGTCCACTGAACGCAAGGATTCAATACGATGACGATATTGCCGGATAAGATACAAGTGGTCTTCGCTGACCATCTCACGTCTTGCCTGCAACCAGCGGGGTTTATCCGACACATCAGCCTCATTATAACTGGGCTTTCTAACAGGGTTTAACTTGACCGTGTTTTGATGCCGAATTGCGGGACGGATATCCCATTTCCATACGGACTGACTACCGGTCCACGCAAAAACTTCGACATGCGGGGCCAATGGCGTGATCGTAAGAAAAAAAGGACTATTGGTTTCCTGCTGTTTTGTGTTCAAAATAAAGTCTGCCGCGCGTTTAGCCAACACATCGGTTTGATAGTCAGCCACCGTGGCCCCATACTTAACAATCGTCCCATTATCGTTCATTTGGTAATTATAGACTTGGTACGTTGACAAATCTAACAACCCTTGCCAATCATCCCAGCCCGGCGGAACATACTTATAATCGGTCGTATCTACTTTGCCATCTTTATTCAAATCCGAATAGCCATACCCATTTAAATACTTACCGATATGACCTGTCCGATAACCGGCCCTGTTTAACCATACGGCCAGCGTTTCCTGGTCTTTAAATTTGGTTATCGCGCCATCGGGCGCGACATTATGGAGGACGCCGTTGTTATGGGAATATTGGCCGGTGAGATACGTCGCCCGAGACGGGCAACATAAAGAATTACTGACAAATGAGTTGGGAAAATAATATCCTTTATTAATAATATTCTTATTCAACTCGGGCATAAAACCGTTATGAATCGCCGCTTGCAATGTAGCCCCATCCAAATCATCCACCATCAACACGATGATATTGGGTTTATTCGGAAGATTAACGTTTTGGGCTTGGGCGAATTGACTGGAGATGACCACCAGCCAACCAACAGCAAAAATAATCATACGAAAGCTGCGCAGATAGAGAAATAAATGCATTATTACACCTCATTTATTATTAAATGACTAATTAATGGAGAAGAAAAATAATGTACCGCCCCAAAACGCAGGATGTTGAGAGGGGTATTAAAATAGAAAAGGTAGAGAAAGTATACCTAAAGGAATCATTATAAACAAATTTATCTTAGGACAGGGACTGCCCTTAAAAGGAATCAACAGGCGTTGATTTATTTGGCCAGATTCATCACGAAGGCAACAAAGCGTATCCATTCTCTTACCACCCGCCGCCACCACCGCCTCCGCCGCCTCCCCCGGAAGAACCACCCCCACCGCCACCCGAACGAGACCCCGGAGCCACAGACGATGAAGCAATGGCTTGAGAAAAGGCTGATCCCAAGCTTGAAGAAAAGGCGTTAAGTCGACTCGGATGCCACGCCGTCCCTGAATACCATCGAGGAGCATAACCTTCCTGCGCGGCCTTCGCGAGCACTCCGGAAAACTTCTCCGCCCATTTCTGCTCGACCCCTAAAGCTAACGCGTAGGGAAGAAATTTCTCAAACAAGGCCACGGTCTGTTCCGGAGGGTTGAGTGCGTTAAGACGTTCCTTTTCAGCAACGGACAAATACATTTTGAAACCCTCGAGATGATCCATGAGTTTTCGCCCCTTAAGCGTCGGAGCTTTCATCAATCCCGAGAACACAAAATTAACCAGCAGCACTAAAACCGCCACTAACATGACGGCGACGGACGTGGCTTTAGCTAAAAGCGTAAGCCCCACCAACTCTCCCGCAACAAAAGGCAGAGCAAAAATCGTCATGAAGATAGCCCCACCCAAGACGAGCAAGCTGCTTTGCCCTCCGACAAAAAAAGTTCGCCACGCCATAAAAACTTGGGAACATAACGTAAAAACTCCGAATGACCAAACCGCCGTCCACACGAAAGCAAAAATGGCCTCGGGTAAATTATAGCGCTGCGCGTCCATAAGAATGCTAGCAGCCAAAATCAATAAAGAGCCCAAAAGACCCGGGATAAAATATTCGTTATTTAAAATGAAGTAAATTTTTTCTCCGGTCTTGCGCAAAGAATCTTTCAACGAATCTCGTGCGTCCTGAAAACTACGGTAGTTCGCGCTTTTTACAATTAAAGAAGAAGCATTTCCAAAAAGCTCCCGTGCTATGTTTTGTTCTTCGGGAGTCAAAATCTCTTCGGTTGCTCCGGTCTTAACCAGCGAATATTCACTTGGCGTCTGATTGATTTTAAGAAAGCCTTTGACCGCCATGTTCACAATAGTGGCCGTAAGGATTTTGTCATCGAACCCCATATTCAACACGTAGCGCGCCAATCCTGGCGAAAAGTTTTCGGGTGGCGCGAATTGCGGAATGATCGTACCCTTGCGAGGATCCCGCCCGACCCTTGCCCACATCACGAAATAGTACAGCAATACCAATATCAACCCAATCCCACCGAGAAAAGTTCCGCGATTATCCTGGATAAAGAATTCCAGCTTTTCTTGACGGGTGGGTTCGTGGACATAACCCTTCGGCCAATTGACTACAATGGTCAACCCTTCTCGCGCCCGCAACGGCCGTGTGACTTTAAAATAAACCGTGTCATTGCGTCGCTCACTGATAAAATCCTTTCCTTTATCTCCTTGATATCCGGTATAGCCGTCGATTTCTTTAGCATGATACGCTGCCGCACGCGGCAATCGCACCGTTGCCGAAACGTCGGCCATATCAAATTCCCAACCGTTGCCCGTCACATTCCAATACAGCTCATCAAAATCTTTAAAAAACCCTAATTGTCGCGAAGTGGTATAGGTTAAAACATAGGTGTAGGTTCCAAAAGGCAAATAAACGTTCTTGTCGCCAATATAAACCCGCTGACCATTGCTCAACGGTTGCGTAAAGTAAGGCTCCTCGTTACCGTTGCGACTGACACCTTCAACCGAAAATCCCACGACGTAGTTATTACCCTTCAAATCTTTATAACGCGCTGGAAAATCTCGGTAGATGCCCCGTTTGATTTTGTCACCAGCCGCAACCACGGTAATGGTTTCTCGAACCGTCAAAGACGCGTCCTCTTGAACCGTAATATCGCTATGAAAGGAAAGGATTTCTTCCGTTGCCGCCCTTCCTTCAGGAACCAAGCAAGACAACATATAAAACAATCCCAACGATAAGACACCACATGCTTTTCTAAATTTACTCACGGCTCTCCTCTTTTTGTAGACGTTTAACGTTAACACCTTGATCATTAGAAATTATAAGGCCCACAGAGAAGATCTCACTATGTGACGTCGACCTATCATCAAGAAACACTTACACCTAAACAAAAAATTTCATTCAACGACATTTCTATCTTTATTATTTCCGATACAGATAACAATAATCCAAACAGCCAAAATTGTTGGCAATATCATCAAACGAAAGATTCCCTCGCTAAAATAATTAGCGTCATGTGATAATTTTAACCCCAATAAGATCAAACCAACCATCTGAAAAATAATAATTCCAACCAAATATTTCCACCAAGAGTCCCAAATTGACCTCCGATAAAAGATGAGAACAATAGCAAATAAATACCAAATAAAATTAAACGCCCAATGATTACCAAATTGCATCCCGCATTTGTAAATCATGTCTGGCAAAACACAAAGCTTGGTTAAGAGACCCTGGTTCCCAATAAAGAAATCAGTCACAATGCTGTTCAAACCCAAAAATGCTTTAACGGCCAACCACGGCCCGGCAATCAATAGAATTAGTCCGATGTAACACAATACTTTCAGATCTAGCTTACTTCTGAAAGCAGAACCTCTAAATGAAAAAACCCAGAATAGACCCGCTGCATATATAGCAAAAATCCATCCTTCATGTTTGGTCCAGCCAGCCAATCCGGCAAAAATAGCCGACAGCACCCATTGCGCAGATTGAACATCCTTGCGCCACTTAATTAACAACAAGAAACTTCCCAAAATATAATAAATTAAAATTGATTCTGCTAAAGCCGCCTTGGTTGGCACCATTAACGCCGGGAAAGAAATTGCAGCAAACATCCCCACTAACGCATTTTCTCTTTTAACAAAAAATCTCAGAATAAAATAAGTTATCAAACCAATTCCTAGATAAAAAAAACAGATAATCAGGCGAGGCAATTGTGGATTCCAATAACCTAGCCAGTTTAATACCCACGCCTCCATTAAAGGTAAATGTAACGGATAATCCCAATTTCCCCAAGTTTTGGCCAAAACAGGAAATTTTGCGAAGGGAACTCCCTGTTCGAAAAAAAATATTCTGGCTTTGTATTCCCAGATGGACCATCTATCTTGGGAATCGTTGACCCCGATGAGTATCCCCCAAAAAACATACGCTAAACAACAGCAGCAGGAAAAAATCACGAGAATTTCAAACCAGTTCATCCGACCACTAACAGTATCACCCTCGTTCACCTTGTTATCACTCATTGCCTCAGCTGGCTTAATCGGGATCAGAAGCAAAATAACTTTTACAATAACAACAAATCCCAGAACCCCTACCCCAGACGGTCGAAGATGAAGCAAGCTTTCATAAAACATACCCAACGTAACGAGTCCCCAACCAGTCCCCCAAGAAAAAATAAGTTTTTCAATCAAGGTAATGAAGTTTAGCTGATCCCAAAAATTACGTAAAATAAACCATCCGGCACTCCAAGCCAAAAAGAATGAAAAGATTAATAGAATCAAATCCATTTTTCACCGATCATGTTTCGATAACAAATAAGATTCTCCCCAACGCATAACCTCTTCATACCCCCAAGGAGGAACATACTGGGGAGAATGATAAACTAGGATAAAATTTTCTTGAATAGTATTATCGCCGGCATTTTTGGGATACAGCAAATACCGGGCCTTTTGCTCCCAAAAGGGAGTCAACACCCCTTTGTTAGGTAAAACCAATTGAACCTTTTCTCCTCTGGGAATACGTTGATCAACGGCTCTAATGATAAAAAAGAAATTAACGAAGCCCTGTTTTATTTGACACTTACTCTCTTCCAGCTTCTCCCAATTTGCGCCAGATAAAGCTAATCGATAATAATTTCTATACGTATACACTTCGACCCAAGCAATAAAAATAAAAGCCAAAAACCAACAAATGAAAATTAATCTAAGGGGATAATTTAAAATTGATCGGAGCATGTAAAATAAGTTCTCAAAACCCTAAGCAAAAGATACTTAGAAAATACTGCAAATTTAGGCACTATGATTCATCTGACAAAATTTATCCTAACTCTCTAACTAAATTTAACATCCGGGGTAGCACGCTCGGTTGCGTATTCAATCTCAAAGAATTCCGCACGTTTAAAGCCAAAAGCGGAAGCGATCATATTTCCCGGGAAGGAGTCAACGAGCACATTATTATCACGGACAGTACCGTTGTAATAGCGACGAGACATTTGGAGGTGGTCTTCGATATCCACCAGATTCTTCTGCAGGTCCAAGAAATTCTTATCGGCCTTCAAATCCGGATAACTTTCGGCTAGAGCAAAGATGGTTTTAAGCGAACGGGACAATTGTGTCTCGAGGGCCGGGCGTTCTTTAGAAGGGACGGGGCATTGCAGCTGCGTTCGCAGCTTAACGATGTCCTCCAGCGTGCCTTTTTCATGACGCTGATAACCCTTAACCGTTTCTACCAAATTCGGGACCAGATCGTGGCGACGCTTAAGCTGGACGTCAATACCACTGGACGCTTCTGCGACCAGATTGCGTTGGCGCACGAGTTGGTTAAACTGATAAACACCCCACAGCAAACCTGCGGCCAAAAGAATCAATCCGTAATTCATCGTAGTCTCCCTTATTGACCTTTTCTCTAATTAAAAACAATGTGGAAATCAACCCGCCTGCCCGTCCCGCATAGATAGCGAGCTGAGGTGAACCGGCGTGGCAGGTACCGCCTTTTCTCTAAGAGAAAAAAAGTCTACTACTGGCTCCCTTCTTAACTTTGTTTGGGAAAAGGCCAGTAAAAATTATTCCAGTTGCACGCCAAAGAAAACCTCGTTAAGTTCATCGATCGGAACGTTACAAATACTATAAACGGAAAGAAAAAAATCATCCCAAATTTTCAAAGACTGCTCTTTAAAAGCACGTTGAGCGGCATTGAGTTTGGTGACCTTCGCTTCAGAAATCTTTCTACCCGATTTCTCCTCCAGGATAGCTACCAGATCAATTTCTTCAAACATCAGTCCGGCATCGGGTAATAATTTCTTAATGTCATCGACACCTACCGTGCTCACTTCGGCCGCCACGCGGGCCAATTCTTCCTGAGCACGCACCAAATCTCGTTTGGCTCTTTGCGACGAAAATAGGACCTTTTCCTTTTGTACTTTACTTAAAGGATAATCTAACCGTTGCTCTATTTGAGCAATGATCGGATTGGCGTCTGATTGTGAATACGCCACGCTGGAAGAACTCATCAACCAGCCCAAACACCCAACCATCAAAAAAAACAAAAATTGAATACCTGAATTTTTACAATACATCTGCCCCTCCCATTTGACAAAAAATATAGCACGAATCCTAACCAACGAGAACGGAAGATTTAGAAAGAGGCACTCCACAGACAAAGTTTTCCGGCCAGGATGCCCAAATAAGTCCCCACGATATTGCCCAAAATAGCCAAGAGCAATCCTAGCGAAGAAAGACCGGGGCGATAAATTTCCGCGACGACTGGAGCCGACGCAACTCCGCCAATCGCAGCCTGACTCGCCGTTGCAACCAAAAAAAGTGGAGCTCGCAACAGCCGCGCCGCCACCAGTAAAAAGATGGCATGAATCAGCACGATCACCATCCCGGCCGAAAGTAAGTACACAGCCGCACCCAAATTCGTCAAACTAGCGCGCGCCCCGATCGTTGTTAAAACAAAATAAAGTACCACATAACCCAACTTCGTCGCTCCCCAACGTTCCAGAGAACGCAGCGGGGTTAACGAGCCTCCTATCCCTGCTGTCGTCGCCAAAATTACGACCCAGGTAAATCCCGAAATGATCCCCTTAATTTGCGGCAGCAACTTTGATAATGTATGTGCGAGGATACTAACGACTAACGCAAGTCCTAGCAATCCAGCCATCTTCACCCAATCAAATTTCACCATCCGCGTCGCTTCCACATTGGCCAAATTTTTCTGCAAATCATCTAGGAAGTCAACACGGGACCGATTCCAGCGGTCAAAGATCGGTTGGGCCGCGGCTAACGCCACCAGTGTTCCCATCCAAAAATAGGGAATAATTGTATCGACCACCACGATGGGCGAGAAAACCGTGTCTGACGCGCCGAGAGCTTCCTTGACGGCAATCAAATTAGCACTCCCGCCCGTCCACGATCCAGCCAGAGCGCCGAAACTCGACCACAACTCAGTCCCCACCTGATCTTTAAATAACCAAAACGCAGTAGGGACACCAACGACCATCCCCAAACAGGCCGCGCCAAACATCAACAGCGCCTGACTACCCAACCGCGCAATGGCGGGAAGATTGACACTCAATAGAATGATAAATAATGAAACCGGTAGAAATGTATCCGAAATTTTCTTTAATACTGGATGTCGGCTATCGAGAAACCCCATTGAGGAGAGCAGCATGGAAAAAAAATACATCCAAAAGACCGGCGGGAGAAAATCAAAATACTTCTTAGTACGTGGATGATTGGCGAGCCATAGCACCAGGCTCTCAATCCCGATAAGGACGGCAATAATCGCCAAAGGATGATGGAGCATCGACACCACGACAGGGTTAGACGAAACTCTTGACCGTAGTTTTGGACAGGAGTTCCCAGACGCCGTTACGATTTTGGATATACACTTCCGGTAAGAACTCGATGGTATCAGGAACTCGATCCGCGATCACCTTTTGCAAAAATTCTTGTTGCTGGGCATTAGTGGGATCATAAAGGGGTTCCACGCTCAAATCATTGATCAACAAAATTAACGGATGCCGCGGAAACTCAATCAGTTTGAATAACCGCTTGACCAGGGTGTATAAAAATTCCGGTTTGTCTTTAAAAACTTCGACAGAAGTTTTAAACGTAATTTTCCCCCAGCGCTCCACCACAAGCTTCTGCAAAATCCCAAACGCAGATGAATATTTGACCAAACGCTGTTCGCCAGGGTTAGTTTTTAGGGAACTATTGACCAACAGCTGGCCGAATTCAGTGTAGTTAAAGGTGTTGATTTCCTGATGAATATCAAAAGTTAGTAAATCAAACGTGAAGTGCCCCTGCACGCGCTGGGTTGCTTCCCAAACACATCGCTCCAAGAGGTCTTCGGCCGCCTCCCAAATAATTTGCTCTCCATCACGAATGATCGTAAGGGCGACCAGCGAACATTCCTGCCCTTCGCGAACAGCTTTATAGCGCTGAATTTTCCCTTCCGGGTGCCCCAGATAATAAATCTCGTCAAAAACCGGCAAGTGTGCGAACAGATTTGAACGCTGAAAATGAGCGTCGATAAGATTGAAGTAATTTAAGGTAGGCATGAATTAGCTCTTAGTGCTTAGCCGGTAGCTCTGAGAATCATGCTAAGGACTAAGAGCTAACGACTAACGACTTAATCGGTTTAATCGTCTGGCAACGATTATACTCTGAAAGTGCACGAAGGCCAGAACGAAGAATAAAATTCCGAAAGAAATAAACAGCGGCTGAAAACGAAAAACATTATGCGCTGACAAATTTTTCACGCCCAAAGATGCTGCCTGGGGATTTCCCAGCAAGGCTCCCAAAACCAACCCGGTGACCCAAAAGGCAGCGAGCATCCCTAAAGAAATGGCCCATTGCTCGGCAATCAGCTTAATATTGCCGCGGCGACGCGATTTGCTGCGTAATCTTTTGTTAATTTCATAAAGTGGCATTAAAAATGCGCTCAACAAATAAAACATCCCACCAATTCCCGTACCGGGAAGACCTGCGATCATGACTAATGTCCTTTCTCATACACGCTAAACCGCTTCCGGAGGACTAATTCGCTCCAGAGCGCTTCTAGCATAAATAACGCGTTAACGGTTCTTAAAATAAAAAAAGCCGGCACACTTGCCAGCACCTTTCCAACTTCCTTGCGCTCCACGGCCTTGGTAAACGTTGGCACCAACACAGCCGGAACGTCAATGACATACCCCAAGAGAAACAATGGATTCCGAAAATAGATGGCCAGTAAAGGCAACGCGATCAAATACATGATAGAAGCGACCACCGCATCCCACATGGCCACAGCAATGATAGATCGCAGATAAGGAAATTTAAGCAAACCTTTCCAGTGCAAGGTGACATTCTGCACAAATCCGTGGGACCAACGCTTCAGCTGCTTACGCATAAAAGCAAAATTGTGCGGTTCAATCGGATAACACAGCGCGTCTTCAACAAACCGTACCTTCATTTTTTGCCGATAGAAACTCCAAGTCAAATCCATGTCCTCGGCCAGAGTCCGAGTCGGCCAACCGCCATTGAATTTTAAAGCGTCCGTACGGTACACGGAAAAACATCCTGAAGAAATCAACGGCTTCTCATAAAAGTCCTGAATAGGCTTATAAAAGGTAAAAGCCAGCAGATATTCAACGTAACGGCCTCGTTCCCAGATTGATTTCACGTATCTGGGCAAAACAAACCCGCAGGCCGCTGCCACCCGATCATCATCGAGAGCTGCCAGAAGCTTTTCAACGGCATCTGGGGCTAACGTCGTGTCCGCATCAATCGCCATCGTATATTTGGTCGTGACAAACTGCAGGGCATAATTCTGAGCGCCGGCTTTGGAACCGGTGTTCTGCGGTGGTCTTAAAACGGTAACTCCCAAGGAACGGGCGATCTCTCCGGTCCCATCGGAAGAAAAATCATCAATAACAACAATCTCTTCAGCCTTCAGGGTTTGATTCTGCAGACTAAGAATCGTATCCCGGATACTTTTGGCTTCATTGTAAGCCGGGACCAGAATCGTCAGCTGACTTTTAACCGGTTTTGCGCTAAGGTTGTTGATAGTAGAAAACGGAACCGTTAGAAGCTCCGCCTGCTGTAAGACTTCGGGTGCCATAAGTATTTTTGACTTACCAGACCATCTTTCGACCTGGCAAGTTTAACCTCTTTGTGAAAAAAGACAGGCCAGAAGCCTGTCTTGAAAAACACTAAGTTATTTAACCGCAATGAGGAAGAAGTATAGGCTAGAGACTAGTCTTTGTCAAATTTTTGAGGGGATTTTTTTGAGGCGGGTAGCGGGTTCAACACCGACTCCGGCAGGGCACTTTCCTAGAGAATACACGCCCCGGGAGGACAGATAGGGATTTTGGTCATGCCCCTTTTGGATAAAAAACGGTGTATCCAGGTCAATAAAATCAAAACACCCTAAGCCTGCGGCCAGATGGGCCGCTGTGGTCATGGCCAGAGACGATTCCAACATCCCTCCCATCATTAATTTTATACCCTTGGCATGAGCGAGCCGGGCTATTTCCCGAGAACGAATAATTCCCGTCTTCATCAGCTTCAAATTAATGACGGGGGCGGCTTTCTCTCTAATAATCCGGACCGCTTCCCCCACAGATCGGACACTTTCATCCGCACAAACTGGAACCTCTGATAAACGGGAAACTTTTTTAAGCCCCTCCCAGTCTTGAGCAGGAACCGGCTGTTCCAGCAGTTCAATACCGAAGGAGCGCAAGGATTGGGCGGGCCTTGCGTGGACATAGGAGGCCCGCCCTCCTCCCCTTAATCCTTGACGACGTCTCTGAGCTACCAGACGCTGCTTTAATTCACGCAAAAACTTTAGGGTCTCTTCCGCCGAAAAGCCTTGATTTGCATCCAAATAAAGGCGGCAACGAGGTGCGAGTTTGACCACCGCCGCCACCCGCTCTAAATCCAAAGCAAAATCCTTCCCAATTTTCACCTTAAACGCCCTAAAACCTCTGCGGTAATAATGCCTAACGCTCGCTTCGGTTTCAGCCAAATCCGCGATCACAATCGTAATGTCGGAAACCAACTTAACACACCGATCGCCAAAGAATTTCCATAAAGGAATCCGCAGCTGCCGGGTCAATGCATCCAAAAGCGCTCCTTCTACCGCCGCCAACGCGGCTTTATTAGCCGCCAAACCCTCGTGCCATTGAGAAATAATTGTCAAATAATCCGTCACAGGCTTCCCTACCAACTGAGCACCGACTTTCTGTAGACTCTGCATCGTTTGGGCGAGTGTTTCACCGGTAATATGCGGCGCGATACCCGCTTCACCGTAACCGCGGGTTCCATCCGCCAATTCCAACACAAACAAAGCATTTTCCATCCGGTCATGCGTGCCGAGCGATGTACGAAAAGGCTGGTTAAGCGGTGCCCGGAGTGGCTGAATGTAAAATTTTTGAATCAATGAAGAGTTCATGTGACATCCAAAATGATCTATTTTAAGAAATTCTTAAATTTGTGACTTGATTATTTACATTCTTTGGGAACTACGCGAGATGAGATGTAGGCGGCTAGGCTATTCCAAGTACTTCAAGTCTACTTTTCGATTAAAATCTTTGGTCGCGCGCCGATCCTTGGCTTTTTTCTCTCGCCAGGATTTCTCGCTTTTGCGAGTGTCCAAATAGGCCAGTTCACGCTTGAGTTTCACATAACTCAAATAACGTTCCTCACTTAACACTCCCTCGGCGACAGCTGCCCTAACCGCGCAACCCGGTTCACTCTCATGCCGGCAATCCAGAAACTTACAGCTGGCTGTCAATTCTTCGACATCAGTAAATACATCCTTAAGACCGGCATCACCCTCCCACAGTTGCAACTCCCGTAATCCCGGTGAATCCAAGAGCATGACGCCGTTATGCAATAAATAAAGCTCTCGACTCGTTGTCATATGCCGACCTTTAGAATCGGTCTCACGCACCTCGTAAATAGCCTGATAATCTTCCCCTGCCAAATTATTAACAATGGTTGATTTGCCCACCCCGGACGTTCCTAAAAGCAAATACGTCTTTCCTGGCAACAAAACCTTTTTTAAAGCGGGGTATCCTTTCAAATTCAAAGAACACACCGGCAGCACTGGCGCGCCCTGGCAGACAGTCTGCGATTTTTTTTTATAGGTCACCACGGTCTCACACAAATCAACTTTATTTAACACTACGATGGCTTCCAAATAGTTTTCCTTAGCCACGACTAAATATCGCTCCAATCGACGTAAATTGAACGTCTCATCCAAGGCCTGAACAATGATCACTCCATCAATGTTAGCGGCTAATAAATGCTCCCGCGTTTCTTCCATCTTCACTTTACGGGACAATTTAGATCGCCGGGGCAAAACAGCCTGGATCAAGGCTTCTCTAATTTCTGGAATCGTTTGCAGTAAAACCCAATCACCAACAACCGGATACCCCGCTCGCCCACCTGCTTCAAAACGAAAGCGGCCGGACACCTTGGCCGTGTAATCATGATCTTCCGCTGATACCAAATACGTGGCCCGGTGTTCAGAAAGGACTCGACCCGGAACCCATCCCTTGGCGTTAAAACCTTCCCCCGCTTTTTGCCATTCCTTGTCCCAACCCAACTGCTTAAGATGTGCTATTTTCTTGGCCATGGCTAGTTCTTGAACTCAAATCTTTCATCCAATAACCGCGGGTTATCAAAATACTCTCGGCCAGCTAATTTAGTAGGATGATTCCCTCTCTGACGCATAAACCCTACCTTGGCAATACCCGAAGGAAAGAAAACAATCGGTTCAATGCGAGAAGAATCTTTCATGACTCCGTGTTTATTAAATACACTCTTCGTTTGCCCAGAGAACATAGCCAATTGTTCTAATTCCGCGTAAGGCTTTAATTCGTACTCTCGGCGCGAAGATTCCCCTGTTCCCGTTAATAAATACTGTACCTGATGCCAGCCAGAAGCCAGACGCAATACCAGTCGTTCCTGCGGGAAACGATCTGGCAAAGAAGTCAAAACCAAAGGATCCAACCCCTCCTCTAACACTTTGGTCCTCACAACAGCTTGAGCGTTCGGGACAAAAAAATGATAACAACCGCAAGAGTTCATCAAGTCCACCATCACAACATCGCCTTTTCCGTTTAACGTAAATCGGACCGTGACTCCATCCAGTCTCCCTCTCTCCAGCCAAGGAGCGTTCGCGCCTAAACGCCCTTCATACCAAAAAGAATAATTGACCTGCCACGCGGGTTCTCCATTCACGAAAGCTTGTGAGAAATAATAATAAACAGTAGGACGCTGGGGATTAACGGTCACTTTACTATCACGCCATTCCAGAGCTCCAATTTCATCAAACGTCCCATCAACATCTTGCCACAGGACCGGAGCCAAAGTCGCCGCTAATTGTTCTTGGTCATCCGCAGACAATTGCGGCAAACCAAATGGATCCCGAGCAAGATTCTTTATCTGGAGTTGGGTGTCTGAAGCTTTAAGCTTGATCTGCTGCGCGGGTTCAAAATAAGTTAACTGCCCCACTACTTTAAGATTCTCCAGCGGCTCCAAAAACCAATTTTTAAATCCCGTATAAGCTTTTTTCGCGCCTTGCTTAATAACAAAAGAAAATACGGGATACAGCCCAACGACTCTCATGAACGTTGAATAGTCCCCGGGATCTCGCGTGCCAGCTTTTACCTTGTCAAAAAGACGATCGTCTTGTTGCGCTAGATCGAAAGCTGTTTGCAATTGCTCCTCGATCTCATTTCTCAACAGGCCATCGTCAGCCAGCGAACTAAAAATGCGCTCTAAACGTTCCTGGCTGGCCAACGGCAAATTCCCATATTCTTGTAGATAAGCCTCCCGCCCCAGACGAAAAGCGTCGCCCAACCAGTATTCTTGTTGTTCAGGTGTTATTGCCTGCTCCAACAGCACTAATCCATACCGATTGGTTCGCAAAAAAGGAAAGCCGTCAATCGTCAGATAATGAGCGTCTTCAACACCTGCTCGAATGATTTCAGTTCTAACCGTTTGCAGCAAATTGACAGCATTTTCGCTGGCCTGGTGAGACAACGCATCGCGCCGGGCCATCGTAGTCGCGCAACCACAAAAACTGACCAAAGTTAATCCCGCGAAAGCCAATCCAAAGAGTACTCTCACAAAATTATTCCTCAGAAGATAAGTGATTGTCTCTCGCCAGCTGTATAACAGCACACGCATAAATCAGCATGGACAATAGTTTGGCGATTGTTTCTAAATAACCGACCTTCACGACTAAGAAAAGACCTAAAGACTGTAGCGCGGAAAACGTAGCCGCCCCGGCCACCAGACTAACCGCCAGGAGCGAACATTTGGCTTCCCGAATTAAAATCAAAGCGGCCAAGATTGACCCGAAACCTAAAATCATGACTTCCGCGATCCAGGAAGAAAAATAAAAATATTCCGGGACACCCTTAGGCAGAAGATAAGGTTTAATACCGGGAGATAAAACCAGTTGCGTCCAAGACAGCAAAAATAACAACCCTTGAACAAAAATAATGCTGCCTATTATCCAGTACTTCGATTTTCTCATGAGCTTCCTCCTAGGTTGGATAATCCTTTTTCCCGACGTAATACCACCACAGATCGCGCGCGTCCAAGACTAACGATATTGAATTAACGATCACGATCGACCACAGCCAAATCCTCAAGGGATTCATGTCACCCTCGACTGACAAATAAGGCATCAAATACCACACTAAAAATACCCAAGGTGCATGCATGAGTGCCAGCAAACGACGATAACCGTCCAGCCGATAAATCAACAACCCAATCGCCACCGCCACCACAGAAGAAAGCAGCGTCACCCTCGCCGGCGGATGATTGATCAATAATAAAGGAAAAACAAAATTCACCACAATCATGATCTTCAACCACCATTGATACTGCGTCAGATATTTTTGTGAACTTTGGTTATAAGACTGAAAAAGATCAATCAGCGCTTTCATTTATTTTCACTCCGAACCCCAAAAAATTATTATTCGCTGACGAATCCAAAGCGCCCAATAGCAGTTATTCTATCGCGAAACTTGCGTTGACGACAGCGGTGACTTTTTTATCTAACGATGACGTATCGTTGACTCCCCAGTCAGAAACTTCCGTTGAATTCACCGGCGTGATCTGAAACACCCCCATTTTGGCAGAGCGCAGCAGCCCCACCTTGTTGCCCGCGGCTTGGGCCATTTGCTCGGCGCGCTGCTTAGCATTTTCGGTCGCCAACCTTAACATTTCCAACTTTAATCCATCCAGCTGAGTGTAATAATATTGCGGGGCATAAGAATCTAATTGTACCCCCTGATTAATAAGCTCCGTAATTTCCCTGGCGATCGCCGCGACTTTTTCCACGTCGCGAGAGGAAACTTCGACTAATTGCGAAAGTCGAAAACCGGAAATAACATTCGTATCTTGGCCTTGTTCATTACGTTCATAAAGAGTTTCGCTCGTGATTTGCGAGGCCAATATTTGAGCAGCGTCGATTCCTTTCGCCGTCAGGTAATGACGCACTTTGAGCAAATCTGTTTGTAACGCTTGATAGGCCACCTTTTGGTCGGGATCTCGCCTAGAAAATCGACCGGTCCAGACAATAAGATCACTGCGAATATCTTTATTCGCCGATCCCGTGACGGTGATGGTCTCTTTAGAAAATCGCATCACCTTCATCGCTCCTTGAGAAAGCACATAGCTACCCACCAGGGTGGCCGCGACCAATCCCAAAGCTAAAATAAACATCTGCGAGTTACTACCATTTCTGAGTTGTTCCATTATCTTGACCTTTCTAATTAATAATTCTCAAATTTAATCTTTCACCTTCAAGGACGAATCACTAATCTGATTGAGACTCGTCAAACGTTCCAACAGTGAACCCTTGAGACTTCCTTGCCCCAAATCCAAAGAAGAAACCACGACTCGATTGAGCAAACGTACCCGATCCTGATTACCTCGCGGTTCTCGATAGGCCCACGTCGCGTGAATCGCGTACGGAGTGCCACCTACTTCTCCCAAATAAAGCATGATGTGTCCTTTTAACGGAAGAATGGTCATCCCCCCGACGGCTTGCTGCGCTAACCAGGCTCGTCGTTCCTGAGAACTCAAATTTTGCTTAGCAAAATCGATCAAGATTTTGCCGACTTTGGCCTGTTGAGAGGAATTTCGGGGCAACTCCAACCCAAACGCGTTAAATATTTCCACCAAAAAAGCCGAGCAATCCTGTTCACCATACATCCCTCCCCAACCGTAGGGAGCATTTAACAATTTAAACGCCTGCTCCAGAACCTGTCGGGAAGTCAAAGGCAGGTAGCCGACACTCACATCCTCTTTGGTTAAATACGCCACTCTTCTTTCATACTCTCCTTGCGGATTACGCCCCGGAATCAGAACCTGCACGCTGTCATCCACTGATTCTATCGCGATCGGAAATCGAGTCCCCATACGCGCGTAGTCGTAATAGCGAGTTCTTTGGCTATCTAAATAAATGTCCGTCTTAGCACTTACTGTCACGACAAACCTCATAGGGCGATAAAACTCTTCAAATTCATCTTGGCCACAAAAGGCGATGTCCGTCGTCTTGACCCACCCATCACTTAAGCGACCCAAAACATACACCCATTCTCCATCCTGACTGGTATGCAAAACAATGACGGGTACTCCGACATCCAGTGAACTATTTTGCAATTCATCAAAATCAAGATCCAGCTTTTGTTTGGTCAATACCTCATCCGTTGGCAGCACCCTTTGATGGGCGTACCGCGCCACGATACCATAACGCCATTGAACTTGTGAGGGAACATCCTCCCAAGCCATCTGCGTCTTAAGATTTTCCCCAAAATTATTATCGGGAACATTTCCTAGACGGTTATATAGTTTCGTTTGGCGCCATTTCTGCCAATCATCCCTTAACTGCCTACTTAAATCATCCCCCGCGTAAGGACGTCCTACGTTAGAGAGATCCCGAATTTGTCCGAGATCTTTTTCGGTTCGATGATTAAATTCTTTAACACCCAAATCATTAAGCCAAACCTGATCCGGGTTAGCTAACCGCCCGATCCAAAATCCGGGCGTTTTCATCTCACGACGCACCGCCGGTAATTCGCTCGGGGCCGCATAGAACAACAATTCTCGATTGGGCCGAGCGCAACCCCCGACCGCCAAGAACGAACAAATCAACGTTACCAATATCACGAACGGCACAAATTTATCCCTTAGAAATTAATTAAAAGTTGTGAATAAAAGGCCCTGTCCCTCGTTTAAAGAAAGGCACTCGCTTGGCAATCATGACCGCATGATTTTCAATCCATTCACCATTGTGTTCAAAATCTCCAAAATACTCGACGGCCTGAAAATTCTGCATAATATAATTCACCATATTTTGGGCGTAGGCTACCCCCAGACGACCAAAGCCGGTTTCCGGCGTCCGATATCGATTAGAAATGAGAACATACCGCACCTGTTTGGCCTCCATATTGACCATCAGTTCTTTTTCCTGATTCGCGGTGACACCGACCCCCCATTCTTGCTGACGCGTCGGAGGATCTCGATCCAGCAAGAAGTAATAAAGTTCTTCACTAGGAATAGCCAAAAAAGATTCTCCCGGATCTAAATGCTGTTCCAAATAAAACGCGGTATATTGGGCGACCATCAACCACGGCAACGAGTTTGTCGTATAGACTTGCGCGCGGGGATGATTATAGAAAACTTTTATTTTATCAACATGTGTTTGACGGAAATGATGACCGTTAATCACACAAACGAGAATAGCAATCGCCACTCCCCAGTTTACAAACCACGGAAAGTGTCGTAACACAAAGGCCAGTAGCGTAAACAGGGCCACAATAAATAACGGTTCTCCCCAAAAAATACGGTAAACAACCCCGCTTAATAAAAACTCATGTAAAACGGCAATATAAAAGACCCCCAGAACCCCTAAAACCAATTTAAAATTTAGAAAAGGTTCCGCAAGGATTCTTTTTCTAAAAAAAAGCAACAACAACAGCAGCACTCCCGTCGCCCCCAGCGCCGTCCATCCCAAACCCGACATGGCTTGTCGATAAAAAAGATCAGGATAATAAAATAAAAAGCTTTTGATGATTTGTATGATGGGAGTCCGGTTGGGGTCGTTATCCACGGAAAGCAAGCATTGGCGCGCTTCTTCCCAGGGAAGCCCTCGTAGAAAGTACGCATACACCGCCACCACTCCCACGAGCGTCACCAACCATCCACCGACCCAACGTCCCCAATCTTCCTTCTTCCATTGCCAACGCGTTAATCCACCCGTGGCCATAATCAATCCCACCGCGCCCCAGAGACTTAAACCTATATTTAATTTGATTAACGCGGTCAGGAAAACGCCCCCCAAAACGCAACCCAGCGCTCGTTGACTTCGGGTTTCAATAAACACTAAAAGCGCAAAAAGCGTCCCGAGAATCAACGCGGTAGCACCAATGTGATTGTACGTATGTTCAAAAGGCGAATTAAAAACCCAAAAATGCGCGGCGGCCACCGTACCCCAATGAGGAGCAAGAAATCGAGACACAATGCCATAAACACCGAGTCCTGCCAGAAAATTAACAATATAATAACCAATGATCACGCTGTGGATACTGACGCCCAAAAACTTAAAAATCAAACCATAGTAATAGGGCATCAGCGGCCCATACACCCACCAATAATCCTGAAACGGCTGGCCGCCTTGAAAAGTTTTGCGAAACGCGTAAAGATTATTACCGTGATCTCCCTGCGCAATATGAAATTGGAAATTATGGTAGGGATAAAGAACATAAATCCCGATGGCGGCGGTAAGAAGCAGGAAAAATAAATTGATGAATTTGGGCGAAATTAATTTCAATTGCATACTTAGTTAACTTCAACGAGGGATGAAAGATGTCTGACGAAGAAAAAAGCTTTCCAACTTACCATCAATCCGGGTACTCAAAACTCACCGGAACTTCCACGTCGTGATTCAAGCTTTTATGCACCGGACAAGCTAAGGCGGCGCGTTCCAAAGGAGCCCGCTGATCCAAGGGAAGCCCGGCAGGCATTTTGAAAGCCACCGTAACTTTCCCCACTCGACGTACCGGTTGGGTAACCATCTCTTTAAGCACTTCAATTCTCGTCCCAGCCAATTCAAGGTGCTGCCGGTGAGCATAAATGGCCATCACCGTCATCATACAGGACCCCAGCGACGCGGCCAACAGATCCGTTGGCGAGAAAGCCTCGCCCTTTCCCATATTATCCGTAGGCGCGTCCGTATGGATGACCTTCCCGGATGGACCGTGCGTCAACTGACAATGCAAGCTTCCTTCATAAACAATATCAATTTTTACCATAAAGATTTTTCCTCATTTTTTGATTTCGAATGCAAACAATATCCTTGTAGATGGTCGGCAAGATATCCTTCCTCAGTAACAGTCGCGGCTAATAACGGCTTGATTCTACCACACGCTTTTGTAGCCATTCCGGTAAAAACTTATTAATTTCCATAAACAAAATAAAGTAGCTAAGCATAATCAAATTAAAGAAAATCAAATGTTCCATCGTTAAAGCGATCATCAACTGAAAAATCGTTCCCCAAACATAAGCAATCCAGCGAAATTTTCTAACTAGCAGAAGCACCGGCAACAACAATTCAAACAATAACGCCCCCAGTTGTAAATAAGCCCAGGCCGGTTTCGGCAACACCTGCAGTAGCCAGGCGGCAAACGCAGTACGATAGGTCCCCTGCACCTGCGTGAAAAACACATACGGATCCTGCAGCCATTCCCCGTGAGCGACCTTGACCCATCCGGCCATAAACAAATGAATGATGATGGTCGTCTGCAACACGCGCACCGGCCAAGCAGGCACTAGACGACCACGCGGAGAGCATAAAATAATAAATATCGTCGCGATCAGAATTTTATTGGGACTAAACGCAGCCAGCTGATCAGCCAGCGTGACATACACCAACCCCATCCACGCCATCCACCCGAAAACCCTCCAGTGCCAACCAACGATAAATCCCATAATGCTAACAAAAAAAAGAATTCCCCCCCATCCCAGCGCGGCCACCGGCATGAGTGGAACAGCCACGCTGTGATAAGGAAGTAACGTCACTGGCAGATGAAATCCAGCCTCAGTCAGCCACTCCTGCGCGTACTGCCAACGAAACGCCATATAACACAGCAACGCAATTCCCAGGCAAATCCGAAACACCTGTAGCCTTAAAGAATCTATCTCGCCAAACCAAAATCGGTCCCAACGTTCCATTCGTTACTTTCCTTTAAGATTTACAACCATTTCAGAAATAATGCGTCGATAAAATCACCGCATCCTTAGCCGAAAAACCTTCCAACGGTAACGTCCGCCAGCCTCCCGACTCAGTAAACTTATCCCGCGCATAATATAGACCAATCACAAAACGAACCGCCAACGGCGTCGGCTGTCCCGGATAAAGCTCGCCATATTGACGACGAATCCATTTCGCCAACTCTTCGCGCACCTGCTGATTATAAAGCCCTTCCAGTGGCTCATTTTTCTTCGCGATGAAAAGCGCTTCAAACAGCCTGGAACGGTTGCCAAAAGTCCGCATAGGAAAGAATTCTTCCTCTTTAAGCGTTACCCAATCCGTAGTTCCTGAAAACTGAACTTGGATGTATGGCATCGGCCAAACAAAAGCCGCGTCCGTGAACAAATTCGAGGTGCTGGTCAAGTAACTATAAAAACTGGGAGAACCGGGGAAAGGCTTTAAGAAGAAATTACGATAAGCCAGTGGAACAAGCCAAAGAAGAATAAAGCCGTAACAAACACAACGATTGATTAAGGAAGGGCGTACGTTCATCGCCACGACTATAGCATAAAGGCGAACCAGCCATCATCAAAATATGAAGGAAATATTCCTTCCCAAATGGTTATTAGTAACGTCTGGTCCTATATTATTGCAAAACAAAACGGACGGGAACTCGAACCGTCGAGTCAACGGGAATATCACCTAGGAGTGCGGGACGAAACTGCCATTTTTTAAGCGCTTTAAACGCAGCATCATCAAGGACTTGATGACCGGAACTTTGCTCAAGCGTAATCCGTAACGGCTTACCAGCTTTGTCCACATCCACGTTAAGCAAAACCGTTCCCTCCCATCCTTTTTGCTTGGCCAAATAAGGATACTTCGGAGGAGGGTTTTTAAAATACTCTGGTTTAGCTTCGATAAGCGCGCCCGCGGCGGATTGCGCGGTCGCAGGACTTTTTCCGGGAACGGAGGCGCTGCCATCACCTTTTTCCGGCAAAACTTTGGGCACCGGCAGCGGCGTTTTCTTGATGGGAGGAGCTACTTCTTTTTTGATCGCCACCGGCGTCTGCGTTTTGGGCATGAGCGGCGGTTCAATACGGGGAACTTCTGGTTTCATAACAACTGGGGGCGGCACCGGATCCGGTAGGGGATCAGGTTCTGGTTCAGCAAGTGGTAGGGGAATCGGCTCAGGTTCGGAAGGAGCAACAACCGGCTCAACGGGTGCAGGCGGGGTCTCTATTGGAGCAGGAGCGGCTACCAAACTGACCTCAATACTGCTTAATCCCTGATCAACACCGTATTGAATCGGCTTCACCAGCAGCACTCCCCCGACCAGAAATACCGCTAAATGTACCGCACAGGAAACAACAAAACCAAATAATTTTCGAGGAGGCAAAGGAACCGTGATGGTAACCGACATTTTATTTCTTAGCCCTAGTTTGAATCGCTACTTTTTTGATACCTAAAGCGCGGATCTCATCCAAAATCCCGACCGCGACACCAAAATCAGCACCGTCATCTCCGTTAACAAACACTTTTAAATCAGGTTCTTCATTAATCATCACTTTTAACCGCGATCGTAAATCTTCCATTTGAACCAACTCCTTATTCAAATAGAGGTGACCGTCTTCCGTCACGCTGACCGTCACCGACTTATTTCTATCTTCGGGAGCTCCGGTAGCGGCCGTAGGCAGATTAACCGAAACCCCTTGATTCTTAATCATGGACATCGAGACCATGACAAACGTCGCCAACAAAAAGAAAATAATATCTATCAACGGAATGATTTCAATCCTGGCTCGGCGACGGACGAAGGCGCCAGGGATTTTCACTGCAGTCTCCCATCGGATTTTCTTAACAATAACTCTAAATGGGTAGAAATATCTTCTATCTCATGCCGTGCATCTTCCAAGCGGGCGTTAAGATAATTAAAAGGAATCAAAGCCAAAATAGCGATGCCTAAACCAAAAGCCGTCGCGATCAGGGCTTCCGCGATGCCACCGGTGATCACTGTCGGCGCCGCCAACTCCTGGTTTCCCAAAAGACCAAACGCGCGCACCATGCCAGTCACAGTTCCCAGCAGACCTAAGAGTGGCGCCAACGTGATCGCCGTGTCCAAAATCGTCAATCCCTGGCTAAAGCGACGCAATTCCTGATTAGCCGCCTGCAACAAAGCGTTCGTAAACGATTTATCGCGATGTTTCAATCCATACACCAGCGTGCGAACCACAAAATCATCACAGCCCTCCCCCACCTGCACCGCCTTGGCGATATTTCCTTTATCAACGTTATTCAAAATAGCTTCAACGACTTCCGGTCGACGGCTGCGACGTTCGCGCCAAATAAAAAGCAACCGTTCACAAACGACGGAGAACGAAATCAGCGACGTCAGCAATAACGGCCACATGATCGGCCCACCTTTTATAAAAAAATGCCACAAAGCCATGTTAAATCCTCCTTATAAACAATCACCAACAATAGCTAATTTACTTTCTTGAAAACCTTCACTTTTCCCGGGGAGAAACTATTGCCATTTTCCTGTAAAAACGTATTGCGGTAGCCAATACGTGGGCCAAAGGCCCAGTACTGTACGGCTAAAGCCGTACACGTATAAAGCTTTGCTTTTCTTAGGACTACCCTTAAAGGAGAGGGGGAGGCCTGAATCCGGACATCGCGAGGACGAGCGGGCACGGTTCCCCGCCGTATTACGGCGGGGAGAGCGAGGACGAGAGCTGAGCTTGAATCGGCCACGCTGGGGCCGATCGAGCGTTCCGGAAGCAGGCCTCCCCCTCTCCTTTTACAGATTTAATGATGCAAAGCTCAATAATTATCTAATAATTCTTCAATCTGTACATCTGTATTTATACTCAAACGTCCCACCCCTCGCATCGGCCGTTACCAACGAATTTTAAGACCCCCATAATAATTTCGCCCGTCCGCGGGATCAATGCCATCGTTGCGGACACGCGCGAAATAATGTTCATCAAACAAATTATTAATTCCGCCAAACAAACTCACGGACTCTTTATAAATTTGCATTTCTCCCGTCAAATCCCAAACTTTATAGGAAGGAACAGTAAATGACGCGGTATTCGTATCATTCGCAAAATGGTCATCCAGAAAAGTTCCCGCGAGTCGCAGCTTAAGACGATTTTGATAATTATATTCCATGCCGGTTTTGAATATATAGTCGGGAGCGTACTGAGGTGTCTTCCCTTCATTAGGACCTTCGTCAAACTCGGCATGCAGCAGCATAGCGTTAGCAAACCAATTCAGGTCGCCCCACTCTTGAGTAGTCTGAGTTTGATTTAGTTCATCCCACCAACTCAATAAATTCACTTCACCCGCTATTTCAACACCATAATGCGTGGCATCCCCGACGTTGTCCACCGTTGTCCCTGAAGTACCAATTTGATCTTTAAATTCCATATAAAAGACACTCGTATCCCAAGTGGTAAACGCGTTCAGGCTCCCCTTCATCCCAACATCTGCCTGCCAGGCTTTCCCTTCCTCCAAATCATTATTAACCACTTGTCCACTCCCCGTAGGGACGGCCTGAGAGAAGATTTTAGGACGATACGCTTGAGAGATATTACTGTAAAGATCAACGGTTTCCGTCAGTTCATATCCTAAACCTAACCCCGCCAAAGGAACAAAATCAAAGGTCGATTCATCAGCCAAGGGTACGGTCGTCTTATCTAAATTGATATTCTCGGTAACGCCTTGCCAGATATTTTCTAAACGCACGCCGGGAACCACCGAAAATTTACCAAAACGAAACGCGTTTTCTGCAAACAGCGACACATAGTTGGCGATTCGATCCGCGTCTTTGCGCACAGTCCCCTCCTCAGCGTCAGCGCGGTTGCCACGTTTATCCACGCGAGGTGACGTCACATGATAATAAAGAATTCCTGATGTGAACGTATTATTTTCGCTGCCCAAAGCCGCGTAATCTTTACGCACGCGAGCCTCGGTACCGGCCGTATAAAATTCCTGCGATTCGATATCATTGCTATTTAAATTGGGCGCGATACCAAAACTACTGACGGACGTTCTCTGCCGCCAACTCAAACGCTCATAATACCCTCCAAACGCTTTCCAAGAAAAAGCATTGGTATCATCAATGTCCTGCTCGTAGGCGACAGACCCGGCATAGCGATTCAACTCGAAGTGATCGTTGAGGCGGTTGGTTTTGGCAATGTCGGCATCAAAATCAGCGCGCGTCAACCCACCGGGTTCTCCATGTTCCTCGTTGTACGCGTCAACGTTGACCGTCCACGCGCGAGTGTCATCTTGAGTGTAACGCAGTTTGGCGCCGCCAGAATAGACCTGAGATTGGCTATTATTGTTCCGAAAACCTTGGGACTGACGATGATGAAGGTAGCCATAGTAACCCCAGTCAGCGGAAGTGCCACTCAAACCCGTGTAGTGAGAAAAAAGGCCATGACTCCCCCCACTGTTTTCTGTTTCAACATAAAACGGCGCGTCTGCATAAGGATCTTTAGTAACGAAATTCAACGCGCCTCCCGGCTGAGGACCATATAACAGGGATCCTCCTCCCTTAATAAAATCAATGTGGTCAATGGTCTGTAACGGCGGGGTGTAATAAGCTTCCGGGTATCCCAGCATATCGGCGTGAATAGGAATTCCATCTTTGAGGACTTGCGTAAACTGGGCCCGGTTCGGATCTAGCCCCCGATAACCTATGCTGATTAATGGAGTAGATTCCTCACTAAGTAAAAGTCCGGGGGTTTTCTGCAACGCTTGGCGATAATTATTATTTATAATGGTCGGGGTTTCCTGTAAATCAATGAGTGCGGTTTTTTTCCCAGTATAAATCTTGGCTCCATCCACTTCTGGCAAATTAATATTTTTTTCTGCTGAAGCGCTTACCAAAACTTCATTTAAAGTAACCGGCGCCGCTTCACTCTGAATCTCAGCACCCTCGACAAAACTTCCCGCCCACAAAATTTGTGCTAGCACAATCAACCATAATTTGCCGGTGAAATTCATCAACAACCTCCTAAAAGTTTAGAATTCATTTTATGAACGTTTGTTATTAACCAAAAATCTGTATCAACGCAACGATACCATTGTTACCGAAAACTTTCGAAAGAACACCTTAATAAGTATTCTTTTAACTTAATTATGACTAAAAAAATTCTCCGACCTTCTGTCGGAGGATTTTTTCCAGATCCGTCATTCCTGCCAAGTAAATCCTCTCCTTGCCAGCAGCTGATCAGATCTCTGTTACCTTTTCGCCATTCTTATTGATAGCTTTGTCACGCATAGCCATTGCTTGATAAAAAAACCCGTTTCTTGATTAAGAAATGGGTTCTGGATGCGTGATCACTAAACCTCAATAAAAGCACCGAATTATCAATATACGTATTTTGCTGACGTATTTACGTCCTCAAAATAACAAATATAATCTCTCTGTCAAGAATATTTTTAAACCGCCCGAGTTTGATTGTCAAGAATCAATATTTTCCGTCGACCTAGCTAACTTGAGATATCGGCACTCGCCCATCCCTCAAACGTCAAATAAATTCATACAGCTCTTCATTTGCAGGAAATGAACTTTAAAAAGACTGCGATCTCGTTAATCTCGATTTCTGCCGCGATGAAAGAATTTCTTCTTTTTACCCGCGAATCCCGAAGAAGATTCGCCTTCGCGCTTTTGAAAAGGACGCTTGTCAAATCCCTCATTCTTTTGAAAAGACCCTTTATTAAAAGGACGTCTTTCTTCAAAGTCTCGCTCTCTAGGACCACGATCTGACTCCTCGCGATCACGGCGCGGACCGCGATCAAAAGAACGGAAGGGTTTAGAAAATCTTTTGTCGCCATACGGCTTATTCCCATAAGGTTTGTCTCCAAACGATTTGGGACGGAAAGACTTTTCTTCGGATTGTTTAATCAACGTGTCGATCTTTCTTTCAAGAAATTCTAATTGCTGCTGCATTTTTCTTAACACCGTTACAATGTCCGCGCTTTGCGGCAATGATTCAGCTTCTCTGGGGTGGGGATGATCACTCATGAGGTTGGTTTCCTTTCACGACTACGTTAGTGTTGCTGAGGTTGGTAAAAGTGGTGGAGATTATCGACGTACGGCGCCCTTCAGCTGCCGCCTGAAATTTAGTGCTGCATTCTAACGGATAGTTATTATCTTCGCAACTAAATTAATGCCTCGCCGAATTTTAAAGAAAGAAAAATATAATGAAAAAATATCTAGTATAAGGAATCGCAGCTGTTAGAATCTTTTTAACGAGGAGGGCACTATGCCAACCAAAAAAAAGCCAGCAAAGAAAAAGACAGCAAAAAGAAAGTAAGCTTCGCGGCAGTTGCTTTATACAAGACCCTCTGGATTCATTCCGAGGGTTTTGTATTTCAAGGAGAATTCTTTAATACTGAACGAGCAGTGCCGCTAAATAGCTCTCCGGCATTTTGCCACTCCCGACAAAATCAGCGTCTTGACTCAGTCGACGCCATCGCTTAATCACCCACCTTACTGAAGCTGCCTTGACCATTTTCTCCAAATCATCGACCGACAACCCATTATAATTAGTCGCGACCAGCAAACTGCCTCCACGATTCAGAACCTCGATGGCGTTGACCAACAATTTCGGCAAGTCTCGCTTCACGCTAAAATTCTTCCCTCCTTGCCGAGCGAACGAAGGCGGATCAATAATGATCAGATCAAAAAGATTATTTTTTCCTCTCGCCCGCTCCAAATACTGCATGGCGTCAGCGCGGATAAATTCGTTACGTTCATAGTTGAGATGATTTAATTCGTAATTGACTCGGCCACGCGCCAAATTTTTCGCACTAATATCCACATTCACTACTTGTTTGGCCCCGGCCGCCCGACAGGTAACCCCGAACGAACACGTATACGCAAAACCGTTCCACACCTTAGCTCCACGGGCTAGCTGCGCAACCAGCTGCCGATTGTGGCGCATATCCAGAAACAATCCGGTATTTAATGCGTCGTGACAATCAACTTTAAACTTTAAATCATTCTCGATAACCACCGTTTGCGAAGAAGGTCCGGAAATCCATACCTGGGTCACAAACGCGTCCGGACGCGCCAAGGAAGACTCCGTTCGGTCCTTGACGACAAAATATTCGCAGCCTAATTGCGTAGCGACAAATTCGATTAGAGCCGCCTTCTCCTTGAGCCAGCGGCCCGAAAAAATTTGTGCCACCGCGTGCCGATCATACTGTTCCAAAATCAACCCCGGCAAACGATCCCCGATGCCGTTTACTAACCTCAGGGCATTCGTGTGCTGCCTTATCTTATCTCGAACTCGATAAGCCGCACTAAGCAAAACCTCTAGTTCTGTAGACATATTAGCGAGAAGGTCCCGGAATTACTTTTTGTGTTTCCCCAGTTAATTTCAAAATAATGGCAATAAACACTCCTGTTAATAATAAATTTAATGCCAAACTCAACGCCGCAACCGTTAACGGCAAACCGGTAATACCATACCCAATACTAACTAACAAAACACCGGCACCGACTTCTCCCCGAGGCAGCATCGCCACGCTCAAAGCAATCCTTTCTTTTAAGGAAGCTTCTTGCCGATAGCAAAATGACGCATAGCACTTCCCTATATTAGCTAAGACCGTTACGATTAACACATGACAAATTAATACATTCCAAGAAATACCTGAGAAATCAATTTTGGGTAAGGATAGCCCCACCAAAAACATAAACAATGATTTGATTGTTTTATCCAGTAATTGCTCTTTACGAGAGGCTTGATGATCCTCTAGAGCCTCTTGGTGAGTAAAGTGAATAACGCACCCCAGAATAAAGGCCGGCAGCAATACCTCCAGGTGAACATTAGCCGCACGATAAAATAATTCGCACCCTATTGCTAAAATAAATGAGTACAGCAACAACCACCACTTACCTGAGGGAATATGCCAAGCGTGTAACCAACGATAACCGACATACAGCAATCCAAAAATAACAATAACGATAATTCCTAATTCAGGTTTCAACCCCACAATCAGCATTTTAAGAGGAATCATAAAAAGAACCGTGTCCAAATCATCAAAAATAGCCAAAATCCTCGCCTTCTTATATAACCAGGTGTGCGCCAACCCTGCGGCAGCCAACATCGTAAAGAGAACTCCCGCTGAGGTCGGCGCAGCAAAACGGCCCGTTAATAAAGCCTCCTTCCAATTCGAATCGAAAACAAAGATAAAATACAATGCACATAAAATCCATGGGAACGCGGCTGCCGTTGCGGCCACTAAATAATCAACACCATAAGAACGCAATCTTTTTTTGTCGATCGTAAACTCGAGCCCCACCTCCAACATGATATAGGCCAGGCAAATCATCGTTAACGATGTCAGTCCCCAACGCATCGAACTTAGATCAAACATTTGTGAAGCAAACATACCGCTGACCAATAAGCCAGAGAACATCAACACTTGATTCATAATTAACCCTTTCGCAATTTAAAATGTGACTGACAATACACCACGACTAAGGTAAGGAGTGTTAAGGGAATAACAAACGCGAACATCATTCCATTCATAAAAGGCAACATATCATGCTCCTCTGACTTTAAGATCAGATAGCTTACGTAAGCGATGTAATAAAGAATAAAAATGAAACCCTCCCATCGTTCAATGCGATGTCCAGAAAAAAAGATAGGCAAAGAAGCTAATACCACCGCGAGCATCACCGGCAAATCAAAATCTAAAACCCCCGGAGAAACGGTAATACCTGCGGGGCCAGCCAAAAGGATTGATACACCCATAATTCCTAAAATATTAAAAATATTGCTACCAATGACATTCCCGACGGCAATATCTCTCTCACCACGAAGAGTGGCCATAATCGAGGTCGCCACTTCCGGCAATGAAGTCCCGGCGGCAACGATGGTTAACGCAATCACCAAATCACTAACGCCTAATGTCCGGGCAATGGCTACCGCCCCACTGACAAAAAACTTGGCCCCGACAACCAGCACCCCTAAACCAATAAGACACAAAACAATATTCTTGACGATAGATGATGCGGACCGCTCGTCCTTGGGAAAGGATTCCTTGGTCAAATTATTATTTTCTAAACGTCTAGCTTCACGTTTACTCAGGGTAACCGCGAAAGCCGAATAAATGATAATCCCCAACAGCAAAATGATGCCATCCAGTCGACCGAGCTTCCCATCTAAGCTAAAAATATAGAGTAGGACAGAAACTAAAATCATGATCGGAACATCAACTTTTACTAACTGTTTCGAGATCACCAGAGGAGAAATCAAGGCGGAGACACCTAAAATAAAAAGCACATTAAAAATATTACTCCCCACGACGTTACCCAACGCGATATCCGATTGCCCCAATATAGCTGCTTTAGCGCTTACCGCCAATTCTGGAGAGCTGGTGCCATAAGCCACAATCGTCAAGCCGATGACTAATGAAGAAACACCTAAGCGCGCTGCAAGCCGCGCCCCACCCCGGACCAACATCTCAGCTCCCCAAACAAGAGCCCCCAGTCCCGCCACCAGAAAGAAAATATTCAGCATAAAAACCATCTCTTTTTCAATTAGTACTCCTACCCTTACTGGACTTTTCTCTTCCAACGACTGTAAGGAAGCCCGCCTGCCGGACGGGCGGGCAGGAATTAGACCTTTCTTCTATTCGAGAAAAGGCGGCACCTGCCTCGCCGGTCCGCCTCGGCTCGCCATCGGCGAGACGGGCAGGCGGTATTGACTACCTCAATCCAACATTAGTAGGAGAAAGGTCAATAAACCGTCTTATCCTCAATAACTTTCAATCGAACCTAGCAAAATATAAAGGGATGCTCATCATTTGTAAAATAGATAATATGTATAAGGATGATTAGTTAAAACAATACTTTCCTTTAAAGAAGTCCTAGGCAACATTATTAATTATGGCGTGCTTACCATCTTAATAAAATTCTTCCCATCATAACAATAACCATCTTCTTTAAAGTTTCTCCAATCCGCGGGGCTAACAATCTGATGAAGACATAACCAGCGCACAAATTTGCCCTTAATCAATTTTCCCTGATGGCCGGCGGGAACAGCCTGCCCGCGCTTCAAGATAATAAAGTCCACTTTACAACCCTGATCATAACTTACGGCCTTTTGATGTGCTTGCGGCAACAAATCCAAAACCCAATGTTCCCTTAACTGCTTGGCAATGACTGGCTCCCAATATTTTGCCGCGTCCAACTTCTCAATCTTCAATTTATAATCAGGTAACAAATCCTGAGGAGCGACCAAGCCAAAAAGAGCGCTGACAATACGCACGTGGCGATTAAAAAAATCCTTGGCGCTCGCCGGTAAAGAGGCGTAATCAATCCCATCGTAAACAACTCCCGCATAACGTTCTATCGCCGGCAATGTTGGCGCTAGCAGCAAATTCTGATTTGCCTGAACCGCCGCAGCGAGTGCTTTTCCTTTGACGCCATACAATTCTTGTCCGCTGCCCTGATAGGCAAGCAGACGCTTATAAATTCCTCCAACCAAGGGACTTAACTGCGACAACGGCGGGTGCGAACCTAACGGCGCTTTCCCCTCAGAAGGAGGAATAAGAATAATGAGATTCTTCATAGAATATTGGCTTCTGGCCCAAAATAGAATGCAACCAAGAAAAGATTCTACGACCCATCGCTGATAATTTCAAAAATTCTTTTAAATTGAGATTATTGACTAAAACGCTCACCTGGAGGGCAACAGCTGCGGATAACAACACCAGCCAAAGAAAAGGTTAATTTACGCGGCTACGGGTCGCTTCAAATCCAGTCCGCGTTCGTCCTGAGAGACATGACCGGAATGCTGAAAGCAATAATTGGCATGATTATAAACGCTAAGAATATGTTTACACTGAGGATGCTTACATTTTCGACCCTTGCGGGAAATGGATGTTTTTTTCATGAATCTCCTCTAATTAATCAACCCACGAGCCATGTCCACGTCAACAATGAACTGCCGGATATTAGTTCATCCTCTCCCGTAAATGGACATGGCAAAATTCTTCCGAGTTATAAACACTTAACCGCTGTTTACATCCAAATTTTTTACAAACCCGACCGCCTTTAAATTTTTTGACCGGTCCCTTTTTCCTGGCTTTCTTGGAATACATCAACATTAGCCCTTATGCCTGAAGGTGATACGTCCTTGAGTCAAATCATACGGGGACAGGGCCACCGTCACTTTATCTCCCGGAAGAATCTTAATGAAGAATTTTTTCATTTTACCCGCGGGATAAGCGGTCACCATATGACCGTTTTGAACCTGTACTGAAAACTTGGCGTTAGACAACGCCTTGGTGACCACCCCCTCAATCTCAATCGCGTCTTCTTTAGACATAGGACCTTTCCTAAATTAAAAATTTATTAACAATAAAATGCTGCCCTTTTACCCTTGATCAACAGCGACGGACATTGATAGCCCTGGTCGCAGCCTTAGCCCCCAAACGTTCAAACCAAACCGCGTCTCCAGCCTTCAAGCCGCTGCGGTCGCGACCAATAACGCTGCTACTACTAAAACTAATGACCTGACCCTGGCCATCCGCGATCGTCCCATCGCTCCCATGCGAATTAAACGTTCTGATCTGCCCTCGTTCCATGGCGTTTTCCTCTCGATTCAAACCACCCTATTCAGGTAGCATCTTCCGGACCCGACTAGCTATCCAGGGCTTACTCTTTGATCACTATACGACCATAAGCTATTTCTTTAAGCGCGACGGTGGTGTCTTTATCCGTCTTAGGATGCTCGACACGAGCTGGGCTTCCGGTATGAATTTGCAAAGACCGAACCATCGCAATGCGCGCCAGGCGAAAAATACCGCCCCCGACTTGCGAAAGCAAATGATCCAAGGAAAGCATTTCGGCCGTTCGACGATTATCGATCACGGCGTCAGCCCGATGGCGTTTAATTTTAAAATTATCGCTGACCTCACTACTGGTAACCAACTTCTCAGCCGAAGTTCGTTCCGGGGATACTTGTTTTTGATCAACTTTAATAAGTCCTCCGATTTTTAGTTTACAAAACTCTGACATTAACGGCCCACGATTGGTGCCGGTCATACTTGATATCGTACTCAACCTCTTGTTCTTGCTTCAGCGACTCTCCCAGCTTCAAACTTACGTAATTCGCGTATACCGTCAGTTCTTTGCCAGATTGTGAATCAATGATGGTCCCAAAACCCTGACGGGAATCATATTCTTTGATCTTTCCTGTCGACATGTCGTCCCCCGATGAAGTCCTAACTAAGACCAACTCTCAACAGAAAAACATTCTATTGTTAAGCTGTCCTGTGCATCCCGAACTGATAAATGCTCCCGGGCTTTCATCCTGTCACTCAGGCGGACAGCGCCGGGAATAAATAACCGGAATAACCCGGCTAGGCCGGCAACACTTCCCGAAGATAATCAAACCCCACCAGACGGTGGTGCTCTTCGTCCCACAACCGGAAGCGTAAAGATTGCAGACTCGTGAGGAGCGTGATGGGCTTTATGTTCTGAAAGAGTGGATTTTCCTGGTAGCACTTTTCCAGGAAATAATTAGGAATGCGGGGACTTAAATGGTGAATGTGATGAAAACCAATATTCCCCGTAAACCATTGCAGAATTTTGGGTAGCTTATAAAACGAGCTGCCTTGTAACGCCTCAGTGGCAAAATCCCACTGTTCGTGACGTTCCCAATAAACACCTTCAAACTGATGTTGAACGTAAAATAACCATACACCCGCTGACGCGGCCATCATGACCACCGGCAATTGAATCAGTAAATATTCTTTGAATCCAATGAGAGATCCCATTACGAGACCAATCAACAAAATTCCCAAATTAGTTAAATGCACGCTGCGATGCCCACCATTTCCAGACTTACCTAAAGGCAGCCGATGCACAATCAAAAATAAAATAGACGGGCCAATAAAGAATAGACAGAACGGGTTACGCGCGAGTCGATAACGAAGGCGAGTCCAACGTGAAGATTTTAGATATTCCTGAACCGTCATCGTCCATATCTCGCCCACCCCACGATGATCTAAATCACCGGCATGAGAATGATGAACGGCATGCTCGTGGCGCCAGTATTGGTAGGGCGTGAAAGTCAAAATTCCCGTTACCAATCCCCAGAAATTATTCGCTTTTTGAGATTTAAAAAACGCTCCGTGCCCGCAATCGTGAAAAATGATAAATGTCCGCACCAACAACCCCGCCGCCACCAACATCAAAGGAAAAGCCAACCACCAAGATATTCGCGCGCAAAATACCATCGCAACCCATACCAAAGCGTAAGGTAGCAGCGTGTTTAACAGCTGACCAATGCTCTTGGCTCGATCCGGCAGCTGATATTTGGCCACCACACTTTGCCAATCGAGAGGTTTCTTGTCTGCAGTAGCAGCGACACTCATGCCATCCTCCGGTTCATGTTAACAATCAAGACTAAATACTTTTGCGCAAAATTATGGGACCGATAAATAGACGCCGCTAAGGGCAGACTGCTTAAGAATAGGGAGCAGGAAGCTCTGTCAAGGTGGGACTTTTATCTATCTAGTGATCTGCTGCAAGTATAGCCTTTTTCCTAATTAATTACTACAGCTATTAATTATTCCAGAAACTGACCAGAATTCGTTAGAGACAAGAAAACGTATTTATAGCTGCCGTATTAATTTAATAATTTTTATGGCTCTTCGTCCCGACGCGCTAAGGGTATAGAAAACTTTGAGTGGTTTAGGCGAGACCAGGCGTCGTTGGATATAGTCAAATCGTTCCAGTTTTCTCAAACGCTGATACAGCACCTTTTTGGTTAATCCCGGGATACTACGCAAAAGCATACCCGGCTGCTTAACCCCGGCATTAATCTGTTCCAAAACTAACGTGCTCCATTTGCACTTTAAAACATTTTCAAATTGCTGTTTTTTGTCCATGATGAGTGGTTTCCAAAAAGTGCCTAATTGACGATTAACATTGAACTGCTATATTCTGCGCTTGCTGGAAACATTATAAACCAAGGAGGAAGAATATGGCTAAGACAGTTATTTTTTATGATGGAGGCTGCGCGGACTGCCAAAAAGTCGCGGGGTTACTCAGCGCCTCAGGTGTTGATTACCTGCGATTTAACGTCAAAGGACATCCTGAACTCATCGCTGAAACTAAACGGCAAGGAATCAAGACTTTCCCGACGGTGGTTGCCGGCGACCATGTCATCGAAGGTTGGAATGAATCAAAATTGCGCGCGGCGTTAAATTAATTAGTTTTTTGAAATACTTAAGGGCGCCTGGGGCTTCTAAAGCCCCAGGCGCCCTGACTCTTACTTCCCCTAATCCAATAATTTCTCTTTCAGAACTTCTTTCTCCTTCTTAGAAAAGAAAGAAAAAAGAAAGAAAATACCAAGGTCTTTCTTGAAGAGCTCCCTCCAACGCCCATAATAAATTCAGCGTCACGGGAAACCCTTTCACCTTCGTTTTTCGATAAACGGCAATCGCGCCCAAACGCTGTAAGTCCTTTAAAGAGTCAACCCCAACACTTTTTAACGACTCGCGCGACACGGGGCCCAAATTTGGGATTCGTTCAACCGGAGAATTTCTGAAACGGTTCGACTTACTTATTTTGATTTTCAACGACATTTTTAAGCTGACTCAACCCCTGTTCAAACTGCCCACCCACCATCTTGTCCATTCCCACAACCAAATCCATAACCTTGGCCATAAAATTATTTTTTCCCGACATGCTCCAGGTTACTTCGGTCTGATAACCTTGCGATTTAAAATTAAATTGCACGTCATTAACGCAAGCAAACGGCTTAAGCATTTCCAGCTTAATCTTAATCAATTCATAAGGAACACTCTCCAGAATCGTCGTGCTTCCTTCTCCCACCTGGTTATTGCCCGCCCAACGATAAATCGCTCCCGACCCTTCCAGCGAACCCTCATAGGACTTTTTCATCGCTGGATCAAGTTTTTCCCAAGGAGACCAGGGTTCCCATTGACGCAAATTATTCACCTGCATAAAAACCGTGGGAGCAGTGGCATTAATGGTAACTGAACGAGAAACACTAAAAGTATCTGGTCGCAAAGAAGCCAAAACGAGTAACACCACTAAAACAAGAATAACCGCACCAAGAATTTTCTTGAACACGAAGATCTCCTCTCTCAAAGAGTTAAACTACTTGTTAAATACTTTTCTGCCTAAGAACATCCCCACCAACATAGCTAGGACAAAAAGTGCCGCTTTAGACTGACCCAGCCCCACGCCGACTAAAGCCGGACCTGGACAAAAACCAGCCAAGCCCCAGCCGATTCCAAAGAGCACCGCACCGATCACCAGCGGCGCATCGGGTTTAGTTTTTCCTGGAAACGAAAATCCGTCAGCGCAGACAGGCTTCTGGGCGCGCTGAGCCCATCGATAGCCGAAAGTCGTGACCACCAGCGCCCCCATCATAACAAAAGCTAACGTGGGGTCAAAAGCGCCTGCGACATCCAGAAAACCTAACACTTTAGCCGGGTTAGCCATGCCAGAAACCAGTAAACCCACCGACATCATTAAGCCGCAAATAAAAGCCACACCGACATTCATATTATGAATTCCCCAACACACGTGCAAGCCATACCGTTAACATTCCCGTCACCATAAAAATCAATGTGGCCAAAATCGAACGCTTCGAAAACCGAGCAATTCCACAAACGCCGTGTCCACTAGTACAACCACTCCCCATCACGGTCCCGAATCCCACCAGCAATCCTGCGATCAGCAACCTCAGCGGCGAAGCCTCGACCTCGATCGAACCTCGAACAAACTTTGCTAAAATAAATCCACCCAAAACTAATCCGCTCACAAAAGCCGCCTGCCAGGCAAAATCCGGAGAAGGTCTTTGCAATAAGCGGGAAAGAATACCACTCACTCCCAAAATTCGACCGTTAAACCACCATAGGATTACCGCCGCGGCGCCAATAAACGCCCCTCCCCATAATCCTAACCAATAATCTTCATTCATAGGTCGCTTTGCCAAATGGTTAATTATTTATGAAAACATTAAGCCGGCTTTATAAGTTGATCCCGCACCACGCAATAAATAGTTCCGCACAATCCCAGCAAACTCAACCCCGATCCTGGCAAAGCCAGAAAAGAGTAGAATTCTTTAGCCGCACCGGTACTCCCTAGCGCTGGAGCGGCCAACCCAGCCATCAGCCAGAATAACGCGTACAAAAACCCACCTAACCCAAACGCCAGAGCGCTGGCCTGCGCCACCCCATCTAAACGACACAACAAAATTAGAATCGCCATCGAAGCCAATGCCGCCGTCCCAATCGCCCCGCCATGCAAGTGCGCACGAATCACATAATCCCAAGATTTTTTAAGTACCGTTTCTTTTTTACTCTCATCATTTTTGTAAACCGTTAAGAAGACTTTAGCGGCCGAATCTTTTAAATGCTGTTTTAAATTATCTTCCGCGATGCCAAAAACCGCGCCCAATCCAAAACCCAAAAGCACGGTGACTAACGCACAACAAATCGCCATGCTGATTAGCCGAGGAACTACGATTGATAGCTCTTTCATTTTTTCTCCCTTTATTTTATTGACCTTTTCTCTTCCAATGATATTGAGGAAGTCAACCCGCCTGCCCGT
>CAYXGG010000017.1:0-52104 GCA_964464475.1 uncultured Planctomycetales bacterium
AACAAAACATACGTGGGATGTTCATCGGAACCTTTGGCATGCGAAAACTTAAGCATCGTTGGCCCCGAGGGAGAATCACCGCTCACTTCTTGCCCCCAGAACTCATCATCCGTTGCAGCTGTTCCCGGCTCCATAATCACACTTAAATATCCGATTATAGGGTGACTCTTTTGGTGTAAAACAAAATTAGCAAAACTACCTGTTTAAGTACGTACTTCTACGAGGTAAGAAAAAAGGATGGATTCCTATCAGTGGCAGGGACTATCTCCCGTGGTTTTGTGCCCAAAAGCAGATTTGGCGGCTTGAAACTGCGTCTTAAATCCCCAAGCAATCACTTGTTGATTAGCTTGTCTTTCCTGTTCGCAGGAAGAAAGGTTACTTTTATAATGTTTTAGAAACGGATGCGCCATTTCATGAAGAAGGACTCCTTCAATGGCTTGAATATCGTCAACACCATCCAGTTCATCGCCTAAGACAATTAAATAAAAACCATTTTTAAAACTCTGCTCGGCCTTTCCCTCTTTAATAAAGGGACGAGAATGAGCAAACCTAGCGATCCCGTCACTGGTTGACGTGACAAAAACAACCGGCAAATCCGGATTTGTCACAAAACTAAAAACGTCATGCGGAAGAACGTCTAAAACATTATTTAACGCGGCGTGTATTTTTTGATAAACAGGACGGACCTCAGAAGAAACATATTCTCTAAAATATTTTTCTTTGAGGGCCTGGCGATTATCTCTATCAACAGGAGTAGGGTTTTCTGCGTTTGACGTACTCAAAAAAAGAAATAAAAGGGCAACTAGGATAGTCGATAAAGTTAGATAGAATGGTCTTTTACGATTCATAATTCTGGCAACTCCTGTGAGCACTGGATCTCCATGATCCCTTCAATATATTGTCCAACGAACCGTCTCCATCCACGGGCAAGCCCCTGCCTCGCCGGCAGGCGGGCGTGGTATTCACCTCGCCCTCCAAGACCCTTCGACTCAGTCGCTTCGCTCCTTCGCTCAGGGTGGTTCGACCCTCCACTCCTATGGTGAGCGAGCCCTTCGACGCATTCCATCTTTCAGATGGAACTTACTCAGCGCGAGTCGAACCATAAAAAAAAGCGCCCCGCCATTTGGCGGGGCGCCCAAGCCATCTTAACAATTACTCCTTCACCTCATCCCACTTAACATTCAAATCTGAAGGCTCGAAAGCTGACAGATCGTTCCAATTGGAAGGGCATGTCCCGCAATCTTGAGAGCAATTGGAACAAGTTTCATAACCCGGAGTACAGGTACCATCGCCACAGACGGAGCAAGGACCACAATCACTAGGACAATTGACACAAGTTTCCGACCCCGCTTGACACGTTCCATTCCCGCAGCAAGACCCACAATCTCGCGGACAAGTAGCACAAGTTTCTCCTGGATTACAAACGCCATTGCCACATTTAGCGGCAAAGGCATCCTGAGCCCCCGCCAACATTAACACAGCCATGATAAAACCTAAAATCCATTGATTTTTTTTCATGCAAACTCCTTTCCATTCGCCAATTTATATATGAAAACTTAATTGCTCATAAATTAATAGAAACTAAACCAATCGTCAATATATAAAAACAAAAAAACCCTAATAAAAAAGGGTTTTAGAAAATACTTACCAAAGAATCATTCACTTAAGGCCCCCGAGAAGTTCGGCTTATCCTGGAAAAACTAACCTCTCGAGGGCTTTACTTTTTTGTTTTAGTTTCATTTCACCTCCACTTTTGTTTGATTAATGACGGCTCCAATTTTTTTAGGTAACGTAATTTCCAAAACACCGTCTTTATAATTAGCCCGAACCGATTTCTCATCTACCTCAGCGGGCAAACCAAAGCTGCGATAAAAACGTCCCTCATATCTTTCCGATCTCACCAAACCTTTTTCTTTCGTTTCCTTTTCCTGCTTCTTTTCTCCTTTGATAATTAAGGCTCCTTTTTCAACCAAGACCTCAATCTGGTCCTTGGACATGCCGGGGACATCCGCCTTTACTGTGATATTTTCCTTATCCTCAACAATGTCCACCGCGGGTGAAAAAAATTTTTCTCCCATACCTACCGGTAACATTGTTTTAGGAAAACCCGGTCCCCAATAATTATCCCAACGCCCTTGCATCTCTTCTTCCCAAGGATCAAAGAAACTCAGCCACTTGTCTGTCTCCTTCCGCGGTATTAGTTTCATGGCCCGCCTCCTTTCCGGGACATAGGCCTCATCTAAGCGTTGATTTTGCCATGAATAATTTCTTCTTCAACAATTCGTTCGGCTTCACACCAATCTTCCAGCGCATGACCTTCTTCACCGCCGCGTTTTTCAAAAAGCTCATACGCTTTCTTCTCCACCAACAGCGTAAACTTCGGGAACGAAATCCCTGCCTCTAAACCCTCTTGTTTTGAAACCTCACCTCCTTTTTTGTGAAATCTTTTTTCTAATCGATTAATGATGGTTCTCATGGCCCCCTCCTTTCTGGCCAAAATACTTACCCGTTGCGCCAGCTTTACTTTAGCAAGAACACAAAAAATCACAATTCGGACTACTACTCAAGTAGCTCAGCAAAAGTACTTAATAATATAAGCTTATTAAAATAGGAGGGTTACAAAAAGTGGCGGTGGAAATTAATTGACCCTTGTGGATTTCGCTACAGCTAAAGCTTCCGGGACGGCTCGCTGGCGCTCGCGCGCGAACCCATCGCTATCACGATAGGATCGCCACTAAAGATAAAAAAATAAACCCCCCGAAAAAATCGGAGGGCTAATTTTTGGTTACCCCGCATGGATTTCCCCTGCGTTGACGCTTCGGGACGGGTTGTTCGTTTATTCAATCTCCAGAGACACTTAGCTTTCTTAGACTTTCTAGATTTCCTGAAATTAAAGCTAACTTTTTTACTTTACTCCATCTCTTAATTTGTTGTTCTCTTTTCTGTGCTTGAACTCTATCAATAAATTCTTCTTTATATATCACATCAGTCGGCCTACTATTTCTTGTATAGTGGCCTCCCTTCCCGCTTAGATGCTCTTTTAATCTACGCTCAAAATTATCAGTAATTCCTGTATACAAGGAACCATTCATACACTTTAAGATATACAAATACCACATTTCTGCCCCTCGACGCGTTCCTCGTTACACTCGTCACTTGCTCGGGATGATTCGCCGCCAATGGTGAGCAAAGCCCCGACCATGATTTTACTCAGTAGTCGGGGCTGCGTCGAACCATTGCCCCGCATGGATTCGAACCATGACTAAGTGATCCAGAGTCACTTGTGCTACCATTACACAACAGGGCAGTTAATACTTTCTCTGACTATTAATCTTAAAGCTTTTTTTCCTTTTGAAGATTTAAAATACTCTTCCCTTCGCTGGGCATCGCTCTTTGCAAGAAAGGCGATGGCAGGGCATCAAATACTAATTACTTTTTATCGCTATTCAATCTTAACAGCATTAATTATTTTGAAAATCCCAAGAGAATAAGAAATCTTTTTTGTATTTTTATCTGAAAAAATTGCCCGGCACTCATTACCATATACTTCTATTTAGATAAATTAGTGCAGGGCAATCAAAAGTTTACTCAAGCGGTTCTTAAAAACAAGCTTCTTTTACCAAACGTTTTTTTGCACCCACTCATCAGCTTTTTTGACGGCATTGCTACCACCGGCGCAGCCAACCAACGCAAACACACAAATTAAACCCAAAACCCAACCTGTCATTTTACGCATTAGTCTCTCCTTGTCCTTTAAGTCGCTCCAAACCTGGTTGTCTTTAAACGCTCTACCGTCCGTTCTTTCCCGAGCAAGACCATCGTATCAAATAACCCCGGCCCGACGGATTTCCCGGTCAAAGCCACACGCACGGGGTGGACCAAATCCGAAGAATTTAGGTTTAATTCCGCCACCAAGGATCGAAAAACCTGCTCCGTTCCCACCGTAGTAAATTCTGGTAGCGCATTTAAACGCTCACTGAGTAAACCGAATTCCCTCGTCCGATCCTGACTGAGACACTGCGCCCGAGCTTCCGGATCAACCTGAATTGGGTCAACATACAAAAATTCTCCCCAATACAGAAAATCCAACAGCGTCGTCATACGACCTTTGAACAAGTGTACAATATTTTCTAAAGAGCGACTATTTATATTCTCCCCACCCCAGCCTTTTTCCTTCATGAAAGGGACCACCATCTTGGCCAATTCCGCCGTATCCGTTTGTTTGATATATTGGGCGTTAATCCACTCCAGTTTTTCCATGGAGAAAGCCGCTCCCGCTTTGTTAATTTTTTTAATCGAAAAAGTCTTGATGGCATTTTGTGGCTTAACAATTTCCTGATTATTTCCCGGTGACCAGCCCAATAACATCAAATAGTTGACGATCGCTTCCGGCAAAAAACCCATCCGGCGATATTCCGTGACTGCGGTCGCCCCATGACGCTTGGACAAGCGTCCGCCTTCTTCTCCCATGATGAGCGGCAAGTGAGCGAACTTCGGCGGCTTAAATCCAAGGGCATGATAAATCGCTAATTGCTTTGGGGTGTTAGAAATGTGGTCTTCTCCGCGGATCACACATGTAATTTCCATCAAGGCGTCATCAACCACACAAGCAAAGCTATAGGTGGGAGAGCCGTCGGATTTCATTAATACTTGATCCTTGATTTCGGCGGCATCAAATGCGATCTGATCTCGAATCAGATCATAAAATTTCAATTCCATTTGAGGCATCTTCAAGATAATCGCCTCACCGTCTTTATAAGCCTTCCCTTCTTCTAATAATTTTTGGGCATACTGACGATAAATATCAAAACGATCGCTCTGTTTATATAATTCATCCCATTGAAAGCCCAACCACTGCATACTGTCCATAATTTCATCGAGATATTCTTTTTTAGAACGCTCCAAATCCGTATCTTCAATACGCAAAACGAACTTACCATTTTGGGCGCGAGCGTACATCCAGTTAAACAGCGCCGTGCGGGCGCCGCCAATATGCAAAAATCCAGTAGGGCTAGGAGCGAAACGAACTCGAGTCATAAGTAGTCTCTTGAATAATTACGATGTGGGAAAAAGCGGTATTTTGGATTGTTTAATTAAACGGCGGATGACCTCATCCAAGCGACGCTGATCGACGGAATCCAACCCCTGAAATTCAATGCCGATTTCAAAAAACGAGGGCTTGCGTCGCTCATCAGCCTTACGCTGAAACGCCCAAACAATTTTCCCCGTGCAGCGCAAATGGTTCCCCATATCCAACAGATCAATTTCCAATTCGACAGGTGAATAGGCAGGTAGATTGCGATTAATAATCACGCACACGCCACCGATCGCGATATTCTCGGTATGCGTCAAAATGACTTCCGGGTTGTTTTTTTCCTGCCGCACCGTAATCAAACAAGGATAATTGACCCTAGGAAATTTCCTACGATTTTGACCGCCCCAATTGTTCATAATATTTTCCTGTGAATACGCTCAATAGTTAACGCTTTACCCGTCAATTCATCAATTTCAACAAGTACCCCACTGACCCTGACGTCATTATTAGCAACCTGGAATTTCTCCGGGAGTTGTGAAAGAAAACGACGGACAATCGCCTCTTTGTCCTGACCTATAACCGAATCATACGGCCCGGTCATCCCTAAATCCGTAATATACGCGGTGCCTTTAGGCAAAATTGTTTCGTCCGCTGTTGGCACGTGTGTATGAGTACCTACTACTGCGGAAACAGCTCCATCAATGAAATGCCCCAACGCCACTTTTTCGCTAGTAGCCTCCGCGTGAATATCCACAACAATACACGGCGTAACTTTGCGAATCTCGTCGACAATAGCGCGTAATTCTCGAAATGGGCAGGCCACATTATAACGCATAAAAACGCGTCCCAAAAGATTAATCACGCCAATTTTCTGACCCGCAGGCGTCTGCCAAATGCACCAGCCGCGTCCCGGCGTGTCCGCTGGAAAATTAGCCGGACGAATAATCCGATCGTTTATTTTTAAATATTCAATAATTTCCTGCTTGTCCCAGGTGTGGTCTCCTAGTGTGAGAATGTCGCAACCGCCAATAAAAAGCTCGTCGGCGATGCGAGACGTGATTCCCGCACCAGCCGCGGCATTCTCGGCATTAACAATAACTGCGTCAATCACCCGTTCGGAGCGAATCTGCGGCAAGAAGCGGTCCAGGGCTTCGCGCCCTGGACGACCCACAATATCACCAATAATTAAAACATGCATGGCCATTACTTTGCGTATTCGACTGCTCGCGTTTCGCGAACAACCATGACTTTGATGTGCCCGGGATATTCCATCTCTTCTTCCACTCGCTTACGAATGTCCCGTGCCATGACAACCGATTCATCATCATTAATTTTAGATGGATCAACGATAATTCTGACTTCACGTCCGGCCTGCAAAGCGAACGCTTTTTCAACGCCTTTAAATGAATTAGCGATGGTTTCCAAATTTTCCAAACGCTTTACATAGGTCTCCAACGTCTCCGCGCGAGCGCCGGGACGCGCCGCGCTAATGGCATCCGCCGCGCAGACCAAGACCCCATAAATCGACGTCATTTCAACTTCCTCGTGGTGCGACTCAACGGCCTTGGCCACCTCTTCAGGTTCGCCAAACTTACGACACAAATTACCACCCACAATGGCATGAGTTCCCTCTTCCATTTCCTGACTAACTACCTTACCAATATCGTGCAGCAGTCCCGCGCGAATAGCAAGTTTGATGTCCAACCCCAACTGCCCGGCCATGTGCCCCATCAGTTGAGCGACTTCTTTCGTATGCTGCAAACCGTTTTGTCCAAAACTGGTCCGGTATTTTAAGCGACCCAACAACTTCAACAGCTCCAAATGCATATCGTGAATCCCTAAATCAAACGCCGCTCGTTCGCCTTCCTCTTTAATTTTATTATCCATTTCTTTCTTAGCGCGTTCGACGACTTCTTCAATGCGGCCGGGATGAATCCTCCCATCCGACACTAATGACTCCAGTGCCATTTTAGCCACTTCCCGACGAATCATGTCAAAACCCGAAATCGTAACCGCTTCAGGGGTGTCATCAATAATAATGTCCACGCCGGTCGCTTGTTCTAACGCACGAATATTACGTCCTTCGCGACCAATAATTCGTCCCTTCATTTCATCGCTCGGAAGCGCAACAACAGAAACCGTTGTGTCTGCCGTATGATCCGAAGCGCAACGTTGAATCGCGTTAGTAATGACCTGCCGGGCTTTCTTATCAGCAGACTCTTTAATTTCTTCTTCCATTTTTCGAATACGCGTAGCTTTCTCTTCCATCAATTCTTGTTCAATCAATGAAAGCAATAATCTTTTCGCGTCTTCCTGAGACAGATTGGAGATTGTCTGCAGCTTCTGCTTCTCTTCAGCAATCATTTTATCCAACTGTTCATTACGCTGCTTGATATTTAACTCTTCTTCTCGCAAAACACTTAACCGGGACGTGATGTCTTTCTCTTTTTTATCCAGCAAATCAACGCGCTTCTCTAAATTCTCTTCCTTCTGTTGAACGCGTTTTTCCGCATTCTGAATTTCTTCTCGACGATCTTTTGTTTCCTTTTCAAAATCCGTGCGCAATTTAATCAGGAGGTCTTTGGCCGCAAGTTCTGCTTCTTTCTTGCGCGTCTCAATTTCCCGTTCAGTCAACTCTTTCAAATCGCGGGCACGCTTCTCCGCTTGGTGAATTCTTTTGTCGCCAAAAAATCGACTCAACAAATACCCTGACATCACTAAGCCAATCGCAAAAAAAGTGAACAAAAAGCTTTTCAAAATAACACTATTTTCGGCAAACATGATTTACTCCTCTCTTCTCTATAAGCGTCGGCAAGCGGTCGCCTGCCAAACGATTGTTATATCCACTTCGCTCCCATAGATCAAAGTTGATCTGAACGAAGCAGACTCGCGATAAAACCCTCGTCAAAACGAGGTCCAACACGGATCGCTGACCAACAGAAAAACTACGCGCCTAAAAGATTCAATCGTACGCGCAGCTCAGTTGTTAGTAATAACACGGGAAACCGGAATATCGTGCGGGAACACATCGGGAAGGTGATCGACCATCTGAAAATCAAAAGCCAATCCGACCGTAGGAATAGGGCGCGGCATTTCTCCCAAAAAGCGATCATAATATCCAGCGCCGCGGCCCAAACGATTACCTTTAATATCAAAGGCCACGCCTGGAACTACGACCAAATCGAGATCGCTAAGATTTTCAACTCGGGAGGAATTCCCGTCGGGTTGCATAATGCCATAAGGCCCCGGGGTCAACATGCTGACGTCTGATACCCATGCCGGGACAATGCTTTTAGGATTTTCAATTATTTGAGGTAACGCGATCATCTTTCCAACATCCTGCGCTTGCCGCAACATCGCCATCGTTTCTACCTCGCCATCAAAGGAGGCATAAAACAAAACTTTGCGCGCGCGTTGAAATTCCGGAACCGCGAAAAGCCGCGTTTGAATGACGCGACTTTTTTGGATCCGTTCCTGCTCAGATTGGCCACGCATTTGGATCAAGATCCTTTTGCGTAAGCCTTGCTTAGTTTCGTTATGCACAGAATAAGAGTCAATAAATTCACAAAAAGTGGGCTATTGTAACACTATTGCCCAGGAACGACAATCATTCATTTCGACCGCTCTGAATTTTTCTTCAATTGAATCATAAGCGACTTTAGCGTTTTTTCGAAACCCTGTTCTGTCGGATGATAAAAGATTTTTGGGTCCGGCATGTATTCCTGATCAACGTAATGTCCGGGAAAATCATGCGGGTATTTATACTCCTGCCCGCGGCCTAATTTTTTGGCTCCAGAATATCCCGTTGATCTTAAAGCCGCGGGAACTGGCCGTGTCTGCCGATTTTTGACTTCCTCCAAGGCCGCATCAATCCCTAAATACACCGCGTTAGATTTAGGCGCACACGCAATATAAACGGCCGCCTGGGCCAAGGGAATGCGCGCTTCCGGCAAACCAACCAATTCCGCTACTTGCGCCGCGGAATTGGCCAGCGTCAGCGCCCGAGGATCCGCGTTGCCGACATCTTCTGCGGCGCAAATACAAATTCTGCGGGCAATGAACCGAGGATCTTCTCCCGCGTAAATCATTTTCGCCAGCCAATACAGCGTCGCGTTTGGATCCGAGCCACGCATACTTTTTATAAACGCAGAAATCGTATCATAATGACCATCACCGTCTCGATCATAAAGCACTTGTCGTTTTTGAATGGATTCTTGCGCTTCCGAAATGGTGAAGCGCGTTCGTCCTTCTGTTCCTGTTGCGGTGGTCAAGCAGCCCAGTTCCAAAGCATTAAGTGCTTTGCGGGCATCTCCATCGGCCACAGAGGCCAAAAATTCCAAAGCGTCGAGGTCCGCTTGAATATTAAAGCGACCCAGTCCACGCTCATCATCACTTAACGCGCGTTGCAATAACTTCAAAATACTTTCTTTGCTCAAAGCCTGTAATTCAAAAACCATGGAGCGCGACAGAAGCGGTCCGGTTAACGAAAAAAACGGATTAAAAACCGTAGCCCCAATCAAAATAACATTTCCTTCTTCCAGATCAGGCATTAACACATCTTGTTGGGCTTTATTAAAACGATGGATTTCGTCGATAAAAAGCAAAGTTCTTTGTCCCGTTGTGCGGCGTCGATGTTGGGCTGCCGCAAGGATTTTGCGCATTTCTTCGACATTCGATGTGATTGCGTTCAGGCGTTCAAACGTCGTTTTAGTTTTTTGTTGAATGCATTGGGCCAGGGTGGTTTTCCCGCAACCCGGAGGACCATATAAAATCAAAGAACTCAACCGATCTGCCGCGATCGCGCGCGATAGCAGCGTGCCATCTCCCAAGATATGTTCCTGGCCTACATATTCTTCAAGTGTGCGAGGACGCATGCGCGCGCTTAAGGGCACAGAAGAGGCTTGATCTTCTGTCAAAACATCCATAAATAACCCGTCATGATGGTGATTCGAAGTGGTTTTCTTTTTCATAATGGAGGGGGGAGGCTAAAGGGACCCCTCGCCCTTCACAAAGGGCGAGGGGTCCCTCTCAATTAAGCCCCCGCCTGTGCCGTCGGGTTCTGGTGTAAGGTGAACCTAATCACAAGTGGGCCTCCATTCGAATGTCCACGGACGATTCGTCATAAGGACGCCCCATACACTTATCATGGTTCGTTACATTAACAACCCACAACGAACACCGCAGGGAAATGAATGCCAGGATTATATCACGCGACTTTAAGGGAAGCAACGGCTGGAAGAACGCAATATCGCTTAACGCTGAATCGCGCTAAAATCGCGGGCCAACATTTGACAAATCAGTTCTTGAGCAGAAAAAACTTCTTCTTCTTTAAGAGTCCGGTCCGGAGCTTGGTAAATTAACGAAAAAACTAACCCTCGCTGACCAGCAGGAATTTTTTCTCCGCTATATTCTTCAATAAAACGAATTTCTTTTAAGATTAGCACTTTCTCTTTTAAGACAGCCGCGGCAATGGTCGCAAATGCCACATGCTGCGGAACTGCTAGACTAACATCCCGGACCACAGAAGGAAACTCAGGGAGCGAATGAAATCGACGCATCGACGACGTCAAAGACAAAATAGGTTCCAACATAATTTCCGCGTAATACACCATGGTCGACTTAATATCCCATTGAGCTAGAACCCGACCGCTTAATTTCCCTAAGCTTCCCGTGATCGGTGAACGTTCAGCCAAAGACAATCCCGCTTTTTCCTGATCATCAAAATAACTTGCCACACTGGCCTGAACATCAAAAAAAACTTTCGGTTCTACCGCCGCGCTAACCGTAGCACTAACAATCCCTTTTAAATCAAAAAAATTGACCAGTTCCTTTTTAGGTAATCGCCAGTCAGACTGACGACGCCCCACTAACAAAATCCCCAAGACCTCTTGCTCACCCTGATGGGAATAAATTTTCCCAAATTCAAAAAGGCGAACATTCTTCTCCCCACGATTCAAATTAACCTGCGCGCTGGTTAACAAACTCGGTAACAAACTAGGCCTTAAAATATCCTGATCCCTCGATAGCGGATTAACCAACCGCACGCAATGCTTATCAGATAAACCACATTTATCTAAGTCCTTTTTCCCAACGAGAGAAAACGTAATGGCCTCAAAAACGCCGTTAGCGTTTAAAGCATTCGCCATCAAACGTTTCTTAACATCTCGAGTATCGGATCTGACCTGCGTGGGTTTGATCACCGGAAAGCTCGTCGGAAGTTGGTCATATCCAATAACCCGAGCGATTTCCTCAACAATGTCGACTTCTGCTTTCACATCGGGTCGAAAACTGGGAACCGATAATTTTAAAACCCCCGACTTTCCCGCGCGAACACCAAATCCCAATCGGGCCAGCATCATTTTAACTTTCGGTAAGGGAACCGCGAATCCCAATTTACGTTCTACTTCCTTTAAATCAATCGTAACTAACCGCACCGGGGATTTTATTTTTTTAGCAACAACATCATGAAAAGCGACACACGTCGCTCCCGAAAACTTTTCAATGAGCGCAATAGCGCGCTGGCAGCCATAAGCGACCTGTTGAAGATCAACACCTCGTTCAAAGCGATACGAAGAATCGCTCGCCAAACCCAACTTCCGCGCCGCTCGACGCACCAGGATCGGATCAAACCAAGCGCTTTCCAACAACACCGTACGCGTCGCGTGGGTGACTTCCGTTGCTTTACCCCCCATAACCCCCGCAATAGCAACGGGTTTCTGCGCATCGGCGATCACTAATATCGATGGATCTAGCGTTCGCTCAACGCCATCGATGGTAACAATTTTTTCATGGGCTTGAGCTCGGCGGACGATGATTTGTCCTCCCACGAGTTTATCAAAATCAAAAGCATGCAGCGGCTGACCATTTTCCATCAACCCAAAATTCGTAATATCTACAACATTATTAATACACCGTAAGTCAACCGAACGAAGTTTAGAAGCAATTTCGCTCGATGAGTCTTTAACAAAAACATTCTGAATCAAAGCTCCCACGTAACGCCGGCAAGCTTCTTTATCACTAATAGAAATATTAATTTTGCGCGAGGCAGACTTTAACGTCTTCGCCTGGGGCATTTTAAGCGGCTTGCCTAGGATCGCGGAAAGTTCACGGGCAATCCCGAGATGATTCAAACAATCGGAGCGGTTGGGAGTAACCTCGATTTCAAAAACTTGGTCCCCATCCACCGTTTCGATCTTCTTTACTTCCTGCCCGGCCATGGTCAATAAGTGCGCCAATTGGGGTGTCGGAACGGAAAAAGCAACGTAATTTTTTAACCAATTCAAACTAATTTTCATCGTCTTAGAACTGTTTTAAAAATCGCACATCGTTCTCATAGAAAAGCCGAATATCATTAATGCCGTGACGTAACATGGCCATTCGTTCGACCCCCATCCCAAACGCGAGCCCCGAATATTTAGCTTTCGGGTACCCTACGGCTTCAAAGACTTTTGGGTGCACCAAACCGCAGCCCATAATCTCCAGCCACCCTTTATGCCCACACGTCGAGCATCCATCACCACCACATTGGCTACAAGAAACGTCCACTTCAGCAGATGGCTCAGTAAATGGAAAGAAATGCGGACGAAAACGCACTTTGCTCTTTTCGCTAAAAAATTTCTGGCAAAAATTAAGCAACAATCCCTTCAAGTCCGACATCTTAACATCGGCATCCACTAATAACCCTTCAATCTGGTGAAACATAAAAGAATGACTCGCATCGACGGCATCCGGTCGATAAACGCGTCCCGGCACAATCACCGCCAGCGGCGGCTTATTATTTTGCATAATATGAATCTGTCCCGGAGATGTGTGACTGCGCAATAGAAGATTGCGTCCCGCGCGCTTAGGATCGGGATCCGGAGTAGTCACATAAAAGGTGTCGAAAGAATCGCGGGACGGGTGATCGACGGGAATGTTGAGAGCCGTAAAATTATTAAATTCATTTTCGACTTCCGGGCCATCCTGACGGACGAAACCCATTTTTTCAAAAATTTGACAAATTTCCAAAATCGTCTGAGTCAGGATGTGAGGTCGACCAAGTTCAACGCTCACCCCAGGCAACGTAACATCTAGCGACGACTTGTTTGAGACCTTCGCGCCTGAAGACTGTAAATTTTTCTGTTGTTCATCAACAAGAACGGTCACGCTGGCTTTTAAATCGTTGGCTCCTTTGCCGATCGCAGGTTTGTCTTCAGGAGCGGCCTGCCCCAAGCTCGCGTAAATTTCCGCCACCAGCCCCTTACGGCTTAAATATTTCTGACGAAAATTTTCCAAGGCCGCCAGATCTTGGACGGAGGCGGCCTCTTCTTTAACTTGCTTCAGGAGTTGTTCAAAATCCCAACGCATTATTAATTAATCCTTTATCAATAAAAACATGATGATGACTTAGGCAAGCGACCACGGTGGGTAGAAATGATTCCCGTCCCGGGAAGCGCTTTGGCCCTCTCCGGAACGGGAATTAGGTTTGAATCCAAGGTTAAGCCTTTTTCTTAGCCGGGGTCTTCTTCGTCGGAGCAGGAGCTGAAGCAATCGCCTCCTGAGCGACTTTGACCAGGCGTTTAAAAGCTAACGGCGAGTTAACCGCGAGTTCGGCCAAGACTTTACGATTGATCTCGACTTTCGCAACGGTTAACCCCTTAATAAAACGGCTATACGTAATACCTTCTTCACGACACGCAGCATTAATACGCAAGATCCAAAGCTGCCGGAATTCTCGCTTCTTAACACGGCGATCACGATAGGCATAAACATCAGCTCTCATAAGGGTACGCCGAGCCTGCTGATATCGACGGCTACGATGTCCCCAAAAACCCTTAGCGCGCTTTAAAACACGTTTTTTACGACGGTGCGTGGAAACCGCATGCTTGATTCTAGCCATAAGGCAACAACCTCCTAATTGCTTGAGCCGCGCTCTCCGACAAATACGCGGGTTGTCTCATGTTACGCTTTCTTTTTCGGGTTTTCTTACCCAAAATATGCCCGCGTCCGGCCGTGCGCTTCTTGATTTTTCCCTTTTTGCTAAAGCGAAAACGCTTGGCAGCGGAACGATTGGTTTTCAGTTTTGGCATAACAAATTCCTTTCCCTGATTATCGTAAGGATTTATTACTTTTCACTTGTGCTACTTAGAACAACAAACTCTGCGCTTCTACCCACAAATAGATTACGCAGCGTTGGCCTCTTCCGCAGCACCGCCAGGAACTTTGGAAGGGGTAACTACTTTTTTATCAGAACGCGGTCCAATGACTACCGACAAGATTCTTCCTTCTAAAGAAGGCGAAGACTCAACGACGCCATAGGCGCTTAAATCCGCGATAATCCGGTCAATGATCATGCGACCCTGTTCCTTAAATGACATTTCGCGACCGCGAAACACCATATTTACTTTCACTTTATCTTTTTTATTTAAAAAGCCAATGCCCTGTTTTAATTTAATTTTATAATCGTGTTCATCAATATGCGGTTTAAAGCGTAACTGCTTTAGGTGTGTGACTTTTTGGTTCTTCTTAACACGCCGCTCTTTTTTCTCCTGATCATATTTATATTTACTGAAATCCATGATGCGACAAACCGGCGGCTTACTGGTCGGCGAAACTTCCACCAAATCCAAACCTTGCTCCTCGGCAAGCTCAAGGGCCCGACGAATCATAACAACACCGATCTGTTCGGCGTTCGGACCGATCACCCGGACTTCCGGAGATTTGATGCGAAAATTAACACGAATATTCTTTAAAATAGGACACCCCTTTCGCTAAAACAACTTTTTACTTTTTCTGAATGATTTCCTGATGAATTCTTTCACAAAATTCTTTTAATCCCACCTGTCCTTGATCACCCACCACATACTTGCGGACCGAAACTTTTTGTTCTCCGACTTCTTTATCACCGACTACCAATAAATAAGGAATCTTTTTGACCGTGCCTTCGCGAATTCGTTTATTTAAGGTCTCGTTGGACGCGTCAATTATAACCCGCACCCCTAAAGCTTGCAAATCGTCTTTTACCTGGTTCGCATAGACCACATGAGTGTCTCGGATGGGAACAACCAATACTTGAACCGGAGCCAACCATACCGGAAAAGCGCCTCCATAGTGTTCAATTAACGTTCCGATAAACCGCTCCATACTTCCCAGGATGGCACGATGGATCATAATGGGTTGTGCTTGTTCGCCATGTTCATTTACATAATTCAACTCGAATCGCGCGGGCAAATTAAAATCGCATTGGATCGTCGCGCATTGCCATTGACGACCAATAGCGTCTTTTAACTTGATATCAATTTTAGGGCCATAAAAAGCACCGTCACCAGCGTTAATCTGATAAGAAATATTTTTTTCCTTAAGCGAATCTTCCAAAGCTTTCGTCGCGGTGTCCCAATCAGCCTGCTTACCAATTGATTTTTCCGGCTGAGTACTTAACTCAATCGCCAGATCATGAAACCCAAAATCATTCATCACTGCAAAAACAAAATCAATGACCTCCTTAACCTCATCCTTAATTTGGTCTTGACGACAAAAAATGTGGGCGTCGTCTTGGGTAAAACCCCGCACGCGCAACAGCCCGTGCAAGACGCCCGCTTTTTCTTGACGATACACCGTGCCCAACTCAAAAAACCGAACCGGCAAATCCCGATAAGACCGAGTCTTAGATTTATAAATAAGGATGTGTCCGGGACAATTCATGGGCTTGACGGCATACTCCTCTTCATCCACTTTGAAATAATACATATTATCCCGATAATTATCGGCGTGGCCGCTGACTTCCCATAGTTTGCCTTTTAAAATGTTTGGGGTGACTACAAAATCATAACCTCGCTTTAAATGTTGAGCGCGAACGTAATCTTCAATAGTTTTGCGCAACATAGCTCCGTTCGGATGATAAAAAACTAATCCCGCCCCCGCCGTCTCGTGATAAATATTAAAAAGATCCAACTGCACGCCCAATTTGCGGTGATCGCGCTTTTGCGCTTCCTCCAACATCTTTAAATAATCATCCATTTCCTTCTTAGAAAAAAAGGCGGTGCCATAAATGCGCTGAAGCATGGGCTTCTTTTCATCCCCGCGCCAGTAAGCCCCAGCGATAGAAAGCAATTTAAACCCTTTAATTAAACCGGCATCGGTTACGTGCGGGCCCTTACATAAATCCAGCCACTCATTGCCCGTTTTATAAATTGAGACCTGCGCATCAGGAAGACCTTCTATCAATTCCACTTTATAATCTTCGCCCATCTGACGAAACATCGCGATGGCTTCTTGGCGATCCATAGAGCTTTGCTCAAAACGCGGTTTACGATTGATAATCTCCTGCATGACCTTTTCAATCTTTTTTAAATCCTCTTCCGAGAACGGGTCTTTCTTATCAAAATCATAATAAAAACCGTTATCAATGGCAGGGCCGATCGTCACTTTGGCCTCAGGCCATAATTGTTTAACCGCCTGGGCCATGACGTGCGAACAGCTGTGTCGGAGTTTGTCTAAATCTGTTTTATATTCCATAAAATAAAAAAGATTGAGGTTATTCGGGTAGTAGGATTGAGTGAGCCTTAATCCTCTATCCTTTATTCCCCAATCCTAACTTTCAAAAATGGTGGACCCGAGAGGACTCGAACCTCTGACCTTTTCCATGTCAAGGAAACGCTCTAACCAACTGAGCTACGGGTCCTTATAAAATTACTGACTAAGTTTAAATGAATTAATGACCGCTTGGGCTTGCGGCAAATACCGATCAAACTGCGATTGCAATGCCGTATACGTAATGACGTAAGCCTTTTTTTCTTTAATCATCCAGACGCCCAAGTATTGCAAAGTGACTTGTCCTTGTTTAGACGTATACAGCATTTTCTTGGCGGGTAATCCCGCCAGCGTTACATCTTCCAAAGATAAAATTTTTCCTTCCGTCAAAAAGGATTCAATTTGAGTTTGGCTAAATTCCGTGTAAGACGATAGTTCCTGAATGGCGGGATTCAGCGTCAAATCCTGACTGAGAATATTCACGTTTTCCTGAAAAATATCTTTAGCATCTTCCTGAGGAGACAGGAATATTCCCAAAACGCCGGCAATATCATTGCGCTCCGACCAATTTTCCGGATAGGTCACACTAACCCCACCGGCGGAGAATTCTTTTACGCCGGTAGTTGCCGATAATGCGGTAGCACAAAAAATAACCCCGCATAATAATGCCCATCCTATGTTGTTTAGTTGTCGTCCCATAATAATAAAAGTGGGCAAGGAGGGAGTCGAACCCTCACGGCCTTGCGACCAAAGGATTTTAAGTCCTTCGTGTATACCATTCCACCACTCGCCCGGCAATGGTTCTTGGCCTGCCTCATTGCAAGCGGCACAAAATCACCGCTCCCTTAACCTTGCAATCTGGAGGCGTGGAGCGGAATCGAACCGCTGAATAATGGTTTTGCAGACCACTGCCTTACCACTTGGCTACCACGCCATATCTTCAATCAATGAACAAGCAGCCCCAAAATTACTTTATTAGCTTTAGCGTAGCCTTAACAATATCGTCGACTTCGGCCAGATGCCCATCCCCATCGATCCCACAGGCAAGTCGTCCTTTAATGGGCTCAATCAAATGCGCGCCAATTTTCTTCAATTTAGATAAATTTTCTTGAACCACCGGGTGGTGAAACATTTCTTCATTCATAGCCGGAGCGATCAACAACGGCATTCGAGCCACAAGGGCAGTGCAAGTTATTAAATCATCTGCCAAACCGTTGGCGAGCTTTGCAATAATATTTGCCGTCGCTGGTGCTACTAAAAAAGCCGCCGTTTCCCGAGTCAGCTTGATGTGGGTCATTGCCCACGCCTCTTGGGAAACATCAAACATATCCTGATAAACTTTCTCTCCACTTAAACTACCCAATGTTAGCGGTGTGATGAATTTCTCCGCCTCCTTAGTCATGATGACGGAAACCTGATAGTCTTTATCCTGAAAACGACGAATGATGTCCGCCGCTTTATAAGCGGCAATGGAACCACACACTCCCAAAAGAATTCGTTTAGACTTGGACACTTTCGATTTTTTCCTGCTTAGAAGAATCTTTACCGCGGGCTCCCTTGATTGAACCACTTCTGACCGAAACTCCCTTTAAGCCTACTTTTTCAAAAGCAATTTCTTCCAAGGCAATCGTTGCCGTTTTTTGCGAAGAAGGAATTTCAATTAAGCGTGGCGCATGGTCCGCTAGCTCCATAGCACGCTTGGACGCCATCGCCATTAAGCGATAAATACTATGTCCGGATTTAGGAAGCAATTTCTCTAAAGGAACATATCCCATGTTAAACCCCCTGTGCTTACCGTTTGGTAAATTAAAGTACGGCCAAAATTGAACCGTTTTTATAACATACGTCCCAATGATTGTCAACGATGCTTTTACGCTTATTCGTCTACGAATCAAGCCAAACCGATGATCCTAACCACCAGCGCTTCCAAGCGCCGATAAGCCTCGTTTAAACGATCATTAATAATAACGTAATCATAATGGTTAGACTCGCAAAGCTCTTCTTGGGCAGTTTTTAAACGAACCTTTAAATCAACCTGATTCTCCGATCCGCGAGCCATAAGTCTTTTTTTCAATATCGACAAATTGGGAACTTTAATAAAAATACTGACGACATCCGGAAATTTTTTCCGAACTACTTCTGCCCCTTTAACATCAATACACAACAAAACATGTTTTCCTTCCCGAATAAGGCTTTTCACCGTTTTAACGGGAGTTCCATAATACGCGGTAAATACTTTTTGCCATTCCAAAAAATAGCCAATTTTACGCCGATACTCAAATTGCTTTTGAGTCAAGAAAATGTAATCTAATCCGGGAGTTTCTCCCGGTCTGGGTGAACGCGTTGTTGCAGAAATAGATTTAATCAGAACCCCTTGCAATTTAAAGCTTTCCAGCAGCATCTTGTGGAGGGTTGTCTTGCCGGATCCAGAAGGCCCGGAAATAATAATAATTTTTCCTTTTGGCATGGATCCAATCCCCTAATTACTCAACGTTTTGGGATAATTCACGAATTTTTTCGATCTTACTTTTTAACGCAATCACTGAATTAGAAACCAAATTATCCTGCAACTTGGAACCCATCGTATTGGTCTCTCGCTGCATTTCTTGCGCGATAAAATCCAGTTTCTTACCCACCGCGTTATCGGCCTTCAATAATTTCTTAAATTCCAAAAGGTAGTGGTTCAGACGAGCAATTTCTTCATTCACGTCAACACCTTTTTGAAACGACGAAAACTCTTCCGGCGTTAGCTCGGTCTTTTTTGATTTAAGAATCGCTTTGGAGCGCTGTTGAATAGTTTTATTCAACGTCAGCATCGCACTTAATAACGAACTAATCTCCGCCGCTAAGCTTCGTCCTTCGCGAATCCGCATCCCAAGGAGACCTTTAAGCGCAACGGCCAAAGATTTTTCAACATGAACCCAGATTTCTTCCGGCTCGACATGTGCTTCTTTAACCTCAACAACTCCCGGAAACCGGAGCAAATCCACCAAGCTCACCTGCTCTTTAAAACCAAATTCTCTTTTTAATTCGCTGGCATATTTCAAGTACTGACGCGCCGCGTCTTTATTTAAAGAAAGCGCCGTTTGCGGACGATCTAAAATTTTGACCGATACTGTAATCTTCCCGCGATCCAAATACTTTTGCAAAAACTGCCTAATCTTATCCTCAAAAGAGCTGAATCCTGTTGGCAGATAACAAGATAGGTCGAGATATCGGTGGTTCAAGCTTTTGATTTCTAAAGAACCGCGAATGCGCCCCAACGAAAAAGCAGTAGTGCCAAACCCTGTCATTCCCTTAATCATACCCACACCTGCTTTTTAGAATTTTTGCCATCAATCGTTTTGCTATGATAAAGGCGGATATGAATCTCTTCGGGCTTAAACCAAAGCTTTATTTCGCGCTCGGCTTCTTTACTGTCCGAAGACACATGCAATACATTTTCATAAACTCCCTTGGTAGTAATCCGACCAACCGCTCCGCGAACAGAAGCGGGATTAGCCTCTTCAGGATTCGTAGCTCCAGCCATGTCGCGTGCCTTCTTGATAGCCAGCTCGCCATAATAAATCAACGCCAATACTTTATTGTCCTTATGTAGTTGTCCCGATAGATATTGAACAATTTCTTCAAAAAAGAATTTTTTGCGATGATGATGATAGTGCTCCTCAGCAAGGTCTCGAGAGACAGCCACGAGCTTAGCAGCCACCAGCTGCAGCTTCATTTCGGCCAACCTCGTCAGCAAATATCCCATGAGAAATTTGACCATCCCATCTGGTTTTATCAAAATCAAAACGGGTTCTTTCATCTTTTTATTATCTCCACGATTCTTTCCAAGTCCTCACTCGAATAATATTCAACAATAATCTTGCCACGTTTTTTGGCGGCGACTATTCGAACCTTAGTCCCCAAAGTCCGCTGTAAATCTTCCTCCATAAACACCAGGAAGTTCTCTTTACTTGCCACCGATTCCCTAGCTGATTTACCGACTTTTTTAGAGTCAACTCGAGCTAAATTCTCCAATTCCCGAACTGACAAATTCTTCTTAAGCGTCTGTTCAAACAACTTAGCTTGGACATGCGAATCCTCAATACCTACCAATACTCTGGCGTGCCCCATCGACAAAGACCCATCAGAAACACGCTCCTGGATTTCAGAAGGTAACTTCAACAATCTCAATGTGTTAGCGATTGTTGAGCGCTCTTTCCCAACCGACTGAGCGACGGCATCCTGAGTCAATTTGAACTCATCCAGGAGCCTTTTAAAGGCGTGAGCTTCTTCGATCGCATTTAATTCCTGTCTCTGTATATTTTCAACTAAAGCAATGACCAATGCTTCCTGGTCATTAACGTCTTTAATAATAACCGGAACTTCGTCCAAATCCAGAGCTCGAGCCGCACGAAACCTTCTTTCGCCAGCAATAAGCTCATAACCGCCGCCCTTATTGGGCCGAACGAGAAGTGGCTGAAGAACCCCTTTCTCCTTAATGGAAGCAATGAGTTCTCCTAATTTTTCATCATCAAAATAAGATCTAGGCTGCAAAGAATTTTCTTTGATCTGAGCAACCTTGACCTGCGCCACCATTTCGCCCTTAGACTCTTCGGCGCGTTGTGGAATCAACGCCGACAAACCTTTGCCAAGCGCACGACTTTCCATAACGATTTCTCCTGTATGCTATTGTTGAGAATAGCTCACGCCATTCGAGTGGGGAGCATTGTCCATCGAAGAAGCCTGCCCTAGAAACTCTCGAGCAAATTCTTCGTACTTCTTGGAGCCAATTGAATTTTTGTCATAAAGCATAATGGGTTTACCGAAGCTCGGCGCTTCGCTTAGCTTTATATTTCGCGGAATAATTGTTTGATAAACCTTGTTCTTAAAATAATTACGAATTTCACCAATTACTTCGTTAGTTAAATTAGTTCTAAAATCAGCCATCGTCAGCAATACGCCCTCAACATCCAATTTAGGGTTAAGACCCTCTTTAATCAAATGAATGGTATTCAACAATTGAGAAACCCCCTCCAAAGCGTAAAACTCACATTGAATCGGGATCAAGATAGAGTCACTAGCGACAAAAGCATTTAAAGTCAATAATCCGAGCGAAGGCGGAGAATCAATAAAAATAAAGTCCAAACTGTCTTTCAGATTGGACAATAATCTCTTTAATTTTGTCTCTCTGGACAATGCCCCAACTAATTCAATTTCAGCTCCAGTCAGATTAATATTACAAGGAGCTATCATTAAGTTATCGATATTTGTTTTTATTACTATCTGCTCTATCGGAACATTTCCCACAAGGCCATCATAAACAGATTTCTCAAGAGTATTTTTGTTGATCCCGACCCCGCTAGTAGCATTTCCCTGCGGGTCAATATCCACAATCAGAACCTTTTTACCCATCAAAGCCAAAGCAGAAGACAAATTGACCGCTGTCGTTGTCTTTCCAGTGCCCCCTTTTTGATTACATATAGAGATTATTTTACCCATGGCAAATTGTTCCACGTGAAACAAAATCAAAATTATTTATTCAAAACTTTAACCTTAATTTTCGCCTGCTTCGCTCCCTCCATCCCAAAAAGTCCCCGCTTTTCCTCACACACAACCTTTATCTGCAAATCATCACGCTGGACATTAAGCGTAGTCAAGGCCTTGTTTATAGCATCCTCCACAGAAGATCCTTCGAATTCAAATTCATTTCTGTTCCTCATTTTGGACATATTACTACTTTACAAATTTCTTCTGTAACAGAATGGACAAAGTATTAAACGTAATAAAATACAAACAGAAACCGCTAGAGAACTTATAAAAAAGGACTCCGAGCATAATCGGCATAATGACAACCATCATTTTTTGCTGTTGCTCCATCTGAGGATCAGAATAAACCATGCTTTGAGCGCTCATTTTTTGCTGAAAATACATAACCCCGGCCATGATAATGGGTAAAATATTGACATCGCTACCCATAAATGGTAGTGGATTAGGCAAAGTAATCAGACGGTCGGGCCTAGACAAGTCCTCTATCCACAAAAAGCTTTGCCCTTTTAGATAAACAGCACGCCAAAGAACTTGATACAAGCCAATAAAAAAGGGCATTTGCATCAATAATGGCAAGCAGCCGGCTAATGGGTTCACCTTATTAGTTTTATACAACTCAACAATTTCTAAATTAAGCTTCTGTGGATTATTCGCATGCTGCTCTTTTAGCTTGGCAATCTTAGGTTGCAATTCTTGCATTCGCTTCATCGATCGCAAATTTTGCAGTGTCAAAGGATACAAAGCCAGGTAAATAATAGCGCTTATCAAAATAATACATATTCCCCAGCTGGGAATAAATTTGTGAATAAATCTTAAGCTTTGGTAAATGCCGTGAGAAAAAGAATCAAATAAACCAAAACCGCTAAAACTAACAATTTCCTCAAATTTTTTATTCAGGGATTTCATTAAATCCAGATCTTGCGGTCCCAAATAAACCAAAAACTCTGCAGAACTTGAACCATCAGGCAATACCACACTATTTAAAACTGTCTTCTCTCCCAAAATTTCATTTTTTACAAGCTTAATTGCAGAAATTGGCTGTATTATTGCTGCAAAATATCGATCGCGGAAGCCAATCCATTCAATATTCCCTAAATACTCTTTACCATCTTGGGCTCCAAATTTAATAAAATTACCCTTTCTTTCAATTTTTCCGTCTTTTTTTATCGCAAATTCAATCAAATAATTATCGTGAGCATCAAACTTTAATTTGTCCAAAATAGCTGAATCAAATTTAAACAAATTAAATGATGATGTATTTTTGGACATTTCATTTTGGACAATATCAACTCTTACCTTTAAAGTATAATCGTCTCTCAATAATTCAAATGTCTTTACAATACTAATTTCTGGTTTATTTAAAACCAGGCGCATTTTCGAACCACTTAACTTTTGAATCTCGTATTGTTCTCGATCATAACCCTTTATGGAAAACATTTTTTCCAAAGGAAGGATTGACCCCCAGGGCATGATAGCGGCCCGAGAAAGCTCTCCTCCGATACTAGAAAACTCCAAAACAAATTTCTCGGTTTTTATGCTATCAATCTTATTTTCTAAAGTAGGGATATTTTCGGTAGGAGCCTGAGGAACTGTCAAAAAATCACTCTTAAGTTGTTTATTATCAATTACTTGAGGGATTTCTATCGAAGAAGCTATCGGCGTGGCCTGCTTATTTTTCCCTATATAAGCGTTATAGGCGAATAAAACTAGAAAAGATAAACTAATGGCTAATAAAGTTTTTGGTTGCATAGTTATTTTACCGGATCATATCCACCCGGCGTGAAAGGATGACAGCGGCAAATCCGTCTAGTAGCTAAGGCGGCACCCTTTAAAATACCATACTTTTGTATGGATAAGAGTGCGTATTCTGAGCAACTGGGAGCAAAACGACAAGCTGGCGGGAGTATTAATCGCCCCACAGACTGATAAGCCCGTATTAAACGGGTTATTAAAAAAACCATGATTCCTGACTACTGTCTAGATAGACAAGCGCTTGCGGCCCTTGGCGCGGCGTCTTTTAATAACTTTTTGGCCGTCGGTCGTTTCCATTCTAGTACGAAATCCGTGTCGTCGTTTTTGTTTGAGGTTGGATTTATTTTTTAAATGTTTTTTCATAATGGCGAATTATAACATAAGACCATTGCCAGTCAAGAAATTATTCACAAAAGAATAAAAAACTTTTAATTTCATATAGTTACAGACTAATTATAATTCCGTCGAGAATTTAACTGATTTTCAAAATAAAATCGCACTTGATAGCTAATATAGGCATCCCGGTCTTAAAATTGAGTTGCATTGTCACTTTTCTTTGTTATAATACGTTCACTTTTTTTCAAATTATTAATCTTAATAATTTTAATCATTAATTCACAGCCTGTGGAAAAGATGTTAATGCTGTGGATTAAATCACAACGCTTTAATTTTTATAAACTTCCAATTAATTTAGAGCTGTAATTCATTGCTTTTCAACAGTTATTAAACCTCGCTTGATGGGTACGGATACCTTGCTAAACATTTGGGAAAAAGCGCAATCCACAATCAAGGAACGCGTTGGTCAAAGCGGCTATGAAACCTGGTTCTCGAACCTGTCGGTTAAAGAGCATGGACTAGACGCGATTGGTATTGAGACACCCGATGAATTTTTCAAAAACTGGATTGTCGACCATTATCAAGGAATAATCCAAGACACCATCAACTCGTTGGCTGGAAAACATGTCCAGCTATCCTTTTCGGTCAATACGCAAATGCTTCAAGCGGGAGGCCAAAGTAAAATTAAAGAATTTGAAAAGCCTTTAGAAACACTGGATCTACAAAAATCAAATATCAATCCTCGATTTACATTTGATAGTTTTGTTATCGGCCCTTCAAACAGATTTGCTCACGCGGCGTGCATGGCCGTTGCAGAATCTCCAGCCAAAGCTTATAACCCACTTTTTATCTATGGCGGGGTCGGTTTAGGAAAAACGCATTTAATGCAAGCGATTATTAATCGCGTCCATCTCAATAACCCGCGTATCAAAAGTTATTACACGACTTCCGAGAAATTCACCAACGAATTAATCGAAGCCATTCGGCACCGCTCCACTAATCAATTTCGCCAAAAATATCGCACCATCGACGTGCTTTTGATTGACGACATTCACTTTATTGCGGGAAAAGAATCTACACAGGAAGAGTTTTTTCACACTTTCAATGCGTTACATGAAAGCCGCAAGCAAATCATTATTTCCTCTGATAGGCCTCCCAAAGAAATCGCGAATTTGGAAGAACGTTTGACTTCCCGATTTGCTTGGGGATTAATTACCGATATTCAAGCTCCGGATTATGAAACCCGAGTCGCTATTCTTCGAAAAAAGATAGAACGTGAACCGGTTAAAGTACCCGATGACGTCATTTATTTCATTGCCGAAGAAATCAAAAGTAATATCCGCGAACTAGAGGGTGCTCTGATTCGCGTCGTTGCTTATTCACTATTGGAGGAAAAACCGGTATCTTTGGAAATAGCTAAGCTGGTTCTTAAAGATATGGTGAAAGAAACTCTCAAGATCATTAACGTGGACTTAATTCAAAAGTCTGTTGCTGAATTCTTTCAAATCAACCAAGGGGAATTAAAAAATAGCCGCCGACACAAGAATATTGTACTTCCTAGACAAATAGCCATGTATTTAACCCGGCAATTAACAAATTTATCGCTCCCTGAGATTGGTCATGCATTTGGGGGGAAGGACCACACAACTGTTTTACACTCCTATAATAAAATTGAACTTAATCTAAAGACTGATTTGGAATTAAAAAACATTATAGAAAAATTATCCACTGTAATTAAACGATAGCAGCAGTTTATCCCAGAATAAATCACAATACAAATTAATATAACTCATTTATTATCAATACTTTTAAGACTTACTCTATTTATCCACAACCACTATGATTACGATTACTAGTTTAAATGTATTAAATTAGAAAGAGGATTTATGAAAGTCAAATTAACTAAAGATGATTTGCTTTTCGGTATCCAAACTGTCCAAAATATTGTTTCATCAAAAGCTACATTACCCATACTTTCCAATATGTTACTGGAAATCAAAGGTAATCATTTGAAAGTGAATACCACTGATTTAGATATAGGCATATCTTGTGAAATACCTGTTAATATTATTGAACCCGGAGGGATAACTATTCCAGCTAAGCGTTTTAGTGATATTGTACGTGAGTTACCAGCTGGTGAAGTAGTCTTAACAGCTCGGAAGAATAATCAAGTTGATATTGAAGGTGTTAACTGCCGTTTTAAGCTGATTGGGCTTCCTAAGGACGAATTTCCTAAATTTCCAGAATTTAAAGAGAAGGAAGCAATTCGGATTAATCAGTCTGTACTTCGGGATATGATTCGTTTAACTTCTTTTGCTGTTTCTCATGAAGAGTCTCGGTATGTTTTGAATGGTATTTTATTGGAAATCTCCGGTAAGGTTTTGCGTTTAGTAGCCACCGATGGAAGACGAATGGCTAAAATAGAAAAAGCCATTTTAAATTCATCTAAAGATGATGTTAAAGTTATTATTCCATTAAAGGCTATTCAGGAAATTAATAGAAATTTAAAAGATTCTGGTGAAGTCGCTTTTGTGATGGGAAGTAATCAAGTGTTGTTTGATGTTGATGGGGTTTTGATTGCAACGCGGGTTATTGATGGGGAGTTCCCGAATTATAATCAGGTTATTCCTAAACCCGTGTCACCAAAAATTAAAGTCAAAACAGTTGATTTATTAGCAGCCATCCGTCGAGCAAATCTATTATCAACTCCGGATTTTCAAGCGGTTAAATTTGAAGTTTTTGGTGATAAATTGGTGGTTTCTAAATCAACTCCGGAGATAGGTGAATCTCGTGAAGAGGTTGATATCCAATTCGGTGGTAGTGAATTAATTGTAGGGTTTAACCCGCATTTTTTTATAGATGCTTTAAAAAATATCAATGATGAAACGATTGAATTGGAGTTGATGGGAGCGGATAAGCCGGCGGTGATGCGCTTGGGAGATTATTTATACTTAGCGCTGCCAATGAGAATTTAAGGATTGGAATTGCTTTTGATTAGTTTCTGGTTAGAATAGCCACGATTTGGAAGGCATGGATAATATTAGGGATATTATTCCACAGGTAATTAAAGGATTTGTGGATAAAAAGCAGCAAGAGCAAGCGCTACTAAGTGCGGCGTGGGAGCAAGTTATTGACAAAAAAGTTTTACCGCATACTGTTATTGAGAGTTTTACTGACGGAAAATGTGATGTGTGCGTGGATAACTCCGCTTTTCTCTTTCACTGCAATTCTCAGAAATCCAAGATTCTAAAACAATTACAAAGCTTGATTCCGGGAGTGAAAACACTGAATTTTAAGATAGGAAAGGTACGATGAAAAAAGATAAATCCACGGAAGAATTAGAGCCTAAAGAATCGGTTTCCAAAACAAAAGAAAAGCACGCCAAGGAATACGACTCCTCTAAAATTCAAGTTTTGGAAGGGATGGACGCTGTACGTATGCGTCCGGCGATGTATATAGGGGACACGTCGGTGCGTGGGCTGCATCATCTTGTTTATGAAGTCGTCGATAACTCGATCGACGAGGCGCTAGCGGGATTTTGTAATAGCATTGAAGTTTATATTAATGAAAAAGAAACCATCACGGTGGTTGATAACGGGCGAGGCATTCCGGTTGATATTCATAAGAAGGAGAAAAAGCCAGCAGTAGAAGTGGTTATGACGACGCTTCACGCGGGCGGTAAGTTTGATCGCGATACGTATAAAGTGTCGGGTGGGTTACACGGGGTAGGGGTTAGTTGCGTTAATGCTCTTTCTGAATGGCTGGAAGTTGAAATTAAGCGAGATGGAAAAATTTATCATCAGCGTTACGAGCGAGGCAAAACCGCGACCAAATTGGAAACGGTCGGTAAAACCAAAACCACCGGAACCAAAGTTACTTTTAAGCCGGATAAACAGATTTTTAAAGAAGTAACTGTCTATTCTTACGATATTTTAGCCAAGCGGTTGCGGGAATTAGCCTTTTTGAATAAGGGTTTAACGATTAAACTCGTCGATAAACGCGGTGAGAAGGAAAAAGAAACGACGTTTCAGTTTAACGGTGGGATTGTTTCTTTTGTCGAACACTTAAATCACAATAAAGTTTCCTTACATAATAAAGTTGTTTATTTTAGTCGACAGAAGGAAGGCATAGAAATGGAAGTGGCCATGCAATATAACGATGGCTACACCGAAAATGTCTACACTTTCGCTAATAATATTAATACGCCCGAGGGTGGTACTCATTTAAGCGGATTTCGTTCCGCGTTAACGCGCGCGATTAACGGTTACGCTAAATCCAAAAATCAATTAAAGGACGACATGACTATTTCCGGTGACGATACCCGGGAAGGTCTAACGGCCGTTATTAGTGTTAAGATCCCTAATCCCCAATTTGAAGGACAAACCAAAAGTAAATTGGGAAATTCCGAAGTCGATGGGTTGATGGCGTCGGCTACGCTCGAGGCCTTAACTGCTTTTTTTGAAGAAAACCCGCCGGTAGCTAATAAAATTATTGATAAAGTCATCTTAGCTTCTCGCGCTCGGGAAGCGGCGCGTAAAGCGCGTGAACTAACGCGTCGTAAGGGCGCATTAGAAAGCGGCGGTTTGCCGGGTAAGTTGGCGGATTGCTCGCAGCGTGATGCGGCGCTATGTGAGCTGTATCTGGTTGAAGGGGATTCTGCCGGTGGTTCTGCTAAGCAGGGTCGCGATCGAACCTTTCAAGCGATATTGCCTTTAAAAGGTAAAATTTTGAACGTTGAAAAATCGCGTTTGGATAAAATTTTGAGTAATGATGAAATTCGTACGATCATTACCGCTTTAGGAACCGGTGTTGGCGAAGATTTTAACGTTGAAAAACTTCGCTATCATAAATTGATCCTGATGTGCGATGCCGACGTCGATGGTTCGCACATTCGCACGCTGATTCTAACGTTACTGTATCGACAGATGAAGCCACTTATTGAAGGGGGTTTTGTCTATATCGCCCAGCCGCCTCTTTACAAGATAGCTCGGGGCAAGCGCGAGGAGTATATTGAGAACGAAACCCAAATGAATAATTTGGTCCTGGATATGGCTATTGAGGAAGGCCTTAGCTTGATCAAGATTAAGGGAAAAAAGAGCTATAACGCGGGTCAATTGAAGGAAATCCTTGCTGCTCTTGTGGATATGGAAAAAATTGTGAGCATATTTCATAAACGTGGAGTGGATTTTAATGAATATGTGGTCAATTTTGATACGAAATCCCATAAGTTCCCTGTCTATTTGGTTAAAGTGGAGAACAAAAACCATTATGTTTATGATGATAAAGAGCTAGCCAAGCTTACCGACAAGTCTGAAGAGGCTCAATATGTTGAAATTTTTGAGGGAGAGGATGTCGCTGAGATTCAGAAAAAGCTAGAAAAATTTGATTTGTCCGCAGAAGATTTCCTGAAGCCGGAATATAAGGAAACTTACGAATTGCGGGATGAAAAAAAGAAGACTAGTAAAAAAGATAAGGATACGGTGGATCTGAAACCATTGTTCGCCGTGGAATCCGACAAGGATCGTAATGAGTTTTATTCCTTAAAGAGTGTTTTGCATTTTATTCGTGAGAAAGCCACGAAAGGTATTCATATCCAGCGTTATAAAGGTTTGGGGGAAATGAATCCAACGCAGCTCTGGGAGACGACCATGGATCCGGCGCGGCGCACGATTTTGAAAGTGACGCTCGAAGATGTCGTGGAAGCGGATAAGACGTTTAATATTCTGATGGGAGATGAAGTTGCTCCTCGACGTGAATTTATCGAAAAGTACGCTCATGAGGTCAAAAACCTCGATATTTAGTTTGGCGAGCATTACCTAATCGTTTAGGAAAGGTTAATAATATTCTATGAAAGATTTGGCGCTTAAAGAAAAAATTGTCCCCGTTTTTATTGAGGAAGAGCTCAAGGATTCCTATCTTTCGTATTCCATGAGCGTTATTGTCGGGCGTGCATTACCGGATGTTAGAGACGGATTAAAGCCGGTGCATCGACGTATTTTGTACGCCATGCAAGAATTGAATTTGGAGCATAATAAACCTTATAAAAAAAGCGCTCGTATCGTCGGTGAAGTTTTGGGTAAATACCATCCGCATGGTGATTCGGCGGTGTACGACACCATGGTCCGTATGGTGCAGGATTTTTCATTGCGTTATCCGTTGATTGATGGACAAGGTAATTTCGGGTCCGTGGATGGGGACGCCGCCGCGGCCATGCGTTATACCGAAGCTCGCATGTCGGCGGTTGCGGACGAAATGCTTTTAGACATTCAGAAAGAAACGGTGGATTTCTCGCCTAATTTTGACGCGACCCTCATGGAGCCGCGCATTTTGCCGGCCATGATGCCCAATCTGCTCATTAATGGCTCTAGCGGTATTGCTGTCGGGATGGCCACGAATATGCCGCCGCATAATTTGGGTGAAGTCATTGATGGGGTCGTGCAATTGCTGGATAATCCGGAAGCGACCGTCAAAGAATTGATGAAAAGCATCAAGGGTCCAGATTTCCCTACGGGGGGCATCATTTGTGGGCGCGAAGGGATCGTCGACGCTTACAATACGGGTCGCGGTAAAATTACGATTCGCGCCAAGGCCGCAATTGAGCGCCAAAAGGGGAATCGCGACAGCATCATCATTTCCGAACTTCCCTATCAAGTAAATAAAGCTAACCTGATTGAAAACATCGCGGATTTGGTGCAAAACAAATCAGTTGATGGCATTACGGATATTCGTGACGAGTCGGATAAAGATGGGATTCGCGTCGTCATTGAACTGCGTCGTGATGTTGAGCCCCAAATTGTTTTGAACTATCTTTATAAGCACACTCAACTGGAGACGACGTTTGGCATCATTAATTTAGCGTTGGTCAACAACAGCCCGCAAGTTTTAAACATCAAGCAAATTATCCAACAATATATTATTCATCGTCGCGTGGTTATTCGTCGGAGGACCCAGTTTGATTTAGACAAAGCTCTGAAGCGCGCACACATTTTGGAAGGGTTGCGGATCGCGCTTAAATTCATTAATCAGATTATTAAAGTCATCAAGGAATCGAAAACGACGCCAGAAGCCAAAGTCAATTTGATGAAGAATTTCGAGTTAACCGAAATTCAAGCGCAGGCGATTTTGGAAATGCAATTGCAGCGACTGGTCGCTCTTGAACAAGATAAAATCGAAGCCGAGTACAAAGAATTACTGAAGAGCATCGAAAATTTCCGTGCCATCTTAGCGTCGGAAAAGAAAATCGATGATCTTATCCGTGGCGAATTAGAAATGTTGAAGAAGAAATACGCTGATGAGCGTCGCACCGAAATTGCCGGCAAGGCGGAAGAGATCGCCGTCGAGGATTTGATTGCGGAAGAAGATATGGCGATCACCATCAGCAACACGGGTTATATTAAACGGCTGGCGGTGGATGCGTATCGCAAACAGAAGCGCGGGGGAAAAGGCGTTACCGCGATGGAAACCAAGGAAGAGGATTTTGTGAAGCATCTTTTCGTGGCTTCTTCAAAAGATTACTTACTGATTTTTTCCAATAAAGGCGTTGTCCGCTGGCTTAAGGTTTATGAAATTCCCGTGGCCTCACGCAGTGCCAAAGGCAAAGCCATCGTTAATTTATTGTCCATGAGCAATGACGAAACGATTAGTTCGATCGTTGCGGTTAAAGAATTCACGGAAGATAAATTTGTGGTGATGTGCACGGCCAAAGGTGTCGTTAAGAAAACAAACCTGACTGCTTTCAGCAATCCGCGCAAGGGCGGCATTGTGGGCATCACTTTGGACAAGGGTGATGAGTTGATCGGTACCGAAATCAGCGGTGGCAAGCACGAAATTTTATTGGCGACCAAGGAAGGTAAGTCTTTGCGTTTTGAGGAGAAAGATTTGCGCGATATGGGGCGCGGTGCTAAGGGCGTGCGCGGGATTAACTTAGGAAAAAGCGATATTGTGGTCAGTATGCAGGTGTTTCCTTCCGATGTGGAAAAGACCGGCAGTAATTTGTTGACGGTGACGTCCTTAGGATTTGTGAAGCGTTCGGGCTTTAGCGATTATCGTTCGCAGTCTCGCGGGGGCAAAGGCATCATTAATGTTAAAGTGACACCGAAAAACGGCCACGTGGTCGGAGTTTTAGCCGTCACGGAAGAAGATGAAATTATGGCGGTGACGAAAAAAGGAATTATGTTGCGCACTCAAGTGAAGGATATCCGTCAAACGGCTCGTTCTACTCAGGGCGTTCGGTTGATTAGCTTGGATAAAGATGATGTCGTAAGTTCCGTCGCTAATATCCTGGCTCGAGAGGAAGAATAAGAGCCAAAGATATTGCTTGACCGTTTTTGAGGGGGCTGATTATAATAGCGCCTTCAAAAATTGGATTCATTGACCCCATCGTCTAGCCTGGTCAGGACTCGAGCTTTTCAAGCTCGCAGCGCGGGTTCAAATCCCGCTGGGGTCATTCTGCTTCGCGCCAAAGTTTTCACGTTGGCGCTTCGCAGGAATTTCCCGATAAGGTCCTACGAAGCTCGAACACGAAAGTTTTCTGAGCGAAGTAGACCCGCTGGGGTCACTTATTTTTCATACCAGCTATTCCCACCTAGGAGGTTATCATGTTGAAAATTTATGGTAGCGATCTTTCCTCTCCGGCTAACAAGGTTCGTTTCGTGGCCAATTATTTGCAATTATCCTACGAGTATGTCAAGGTCGATTTGCGCGCTGGTGAACATATGAAGACGGAATTTAAGAAATTACATCCAGCGAATAAAATTCCGGCCATTGATGATGCGGGATTCTGTGTGTTTGAAAGCAACGCCATCATTCGTTACTTGGCAGATAAAAGCAATTCTGATTTGTATCCTCGTGGGTTGAAGGAGCGTGCCCTGGTTGATGAGTGGCTTGATTTTGGGAGTATGCACGTTGGAGCGGCTTTAGCGAAAGTCACCTATAATCGCGTTTTCGCGCCGATGCGCGGAGTGCCTGTTGATGAAAATTCACTCAAAGAAGGATCTGCTTTTCTTGACCGCTTTTTACCGGTAGTGGAAGAGCAGTTATCCCGGCATACGTACTTGACGGGAAATAAGATTTCTTTGGCCGATATCAACATGCTGGCGATGTTGGACCCAGCGGAAGTTTCCCAAATCAGCTTGGATAAATATCCCCAAATTATTGCTTGGCGTAATAAATTAAAGCAAGAGTCTTTTTATAAAAAGTGTTTTAATGATTATGGCGACGTTATTAAAGCAAGACTAGCCCAACAAACCGCCGGTAAAACATAAGCATTGGTTATGATGCGATGAATTTAAAAGTCGCTTTGATTCAGATGAACGCTGGGCCCGCCAAGGAGGAAAACCTCCGGCGGGCCCAAAATTTTGTCCGGCAGGCGGTGCGACAAAAAGCCCGCTTTGTGTTGCTGCCGGAAATTTTTCATTATCGAGGCCCTAATAGCAAAGCATTGTTACTGAAGAGCGTCGCTGAAATAATACCCGGCCCATCCGTATTTCCTTTTTTGCGGTTAGCACGAGAAGAGCGCATTTCAATTTTGCTAGGGTCTATTTACGAAAAAGATGAAACCCGGCAGCGTATTTACAACACGTCAGTTCTAATCAACGCACAAGGTAAAATTATGGCGGTATATCGAAAAAGAAATTTGTTTTTAGCGCAGTTACCTAATAAAAAAATTGATGAACGAAAAAATTTGACTGCCGGAAAAGAATTAGCGACAGGGCGCGTGGGAGATTTTCGTTTAGGGTTAAGTATTTGTTATGACTTGCGTTTTCCGGAAATGTATAGAGCCTATGGCCGGGTTTCCGCAAACGTTTTGTGCGCACCGTCGTGCTTTACGCGTTCGACGGGGCAGGCGCATTTCGAAGTTTTGTTGCGAGCGCGAGCCATCGAGAACCTAGCCTATGTCTTGGCGCCTAATCAGGTAGGAACGGATGATCGAGGGATACACGCTTATGGGAATAGCATGATCATCGGACCTTGGGGAAATATAGTGGCTCGCGCGAATGGTACCCAAGAAGGCGTGTTGCTGGGCCAGCTGCAGATGAAGGAAGTCGTTGCTGCTCGCAAGTTCTTACCCGGAGTTCGATGCAAAGGTTCATCCTCCTACGCCGGAAAGTACGGGTTTGCCTGTTGAGCAAGGCGAAAAAAGCATTGCGGTTTCGGCGGATCTTCGCCCTTATCTAGAAGAGAGGGCGGATGAACCCGGCGAAGCTAAAGGTGAAAACACTTTAGCGAAGACGGGGCATACTAAAGGCCCCAAGGCTTTAGCCGTGGGGTTCCATAACAACCTTAACTTTTTCTTGTGACGTTTTAGTGGTCGGTGTAAGATGATCATCGTGAAGTAAATTTGTGAAATAAAAGCCGTTGTTTTAACCCACCACCAGGAAGGCCTAAATTGGGGCTCGGGAACGCTCACCCGAACCCGATTCGCATATCAGATATAAGGAGTTAATTATGAATGATGTCATTAAAGTTGCTGTAACCGGAGCCGCAGGACAGATTGGCTATGCGCTGCTGTTTCGTATTGCCTCGGGAGCCATGTTTGGTAAATCAACCCCGGTTCAATTGCAATTGTTAGAATTGGAAGCGGCTTTGCCAGCCTTAGAGGGCGTTGTGATGGAATTGCAGGATTGCGCGTTTCCTCTGTTAAAAAATATCGTTGTTGCTTCCGACCCCAACCAAGCTTTCGCGGGGGCGGATTGGGCGCTTTTGGTCGGGAGTGTTCCGCGAAAGGCAGGTATGGAGCGGGGTGATTTGTTGAAAATAAACGGAGGCATTTTTACCACCCAGGGGAAGGCGTTATCCGCTAACGCCAAACCGACTTGCAAAGTATTGGTTGTCGGAAACCCCTGTAATACAAATGCTTATATCGCAAAGTCAGTTTGTAAAAATATCCCTGAAAAGAATTTCTTTGCCATGACCATGTTAGATCAAAACCGGGCTGTGGCGCAATTGGCGATGAAAGCTGGGGTTCCGGTGGAAGCAGTTAAGAAAATGGCCATCTGGGGGAATCACTCCGCTACCCAATATCCGGATTTTTATAATGCTTCGCTTAATGGACGGCCTGTAGTCGAAGTGATTAGCGATCACGATTGGCTGAAAACAAAATTTATTGAAGCGGTACAGCAGCGAGGAGCCGCAATCATTAAAGCTCGGGGTTTATCTTCGGCGGCCTCGGCAGCCAACGCCGTGGTGGATACGGTCAGAAATTTAGTCAATGTTACGGGCCCAGACGATTGTTTCTCGGTCGCAGTTTGCTCGGATGGAAGCTATGGCATTCCTAAAGGGTTGATGTTTGGTTTTCCCATTCGGTCAAATGGGAAAGAATGGGAAATTGTGCAGGGCTTTTCCCACAACGATTTCGCTAAGGAAAAAATTGCACGTACCTTAAAGGAATTACAGGAAGAGGCGGATTTAGTAAGAACGTTGGTTAATTAAATTTTTGATTTACAGGAAAGAGTTGTTTAGAAAATGCGCACTCCTTTGGAGAATTTAAAATTGATTTTGTCGCAGGCCGATGCGAAAGCAACGGACAAGCCGGTTTTGGGAGGCAGCGCTCAGATTCAAACGGATAAGTTTATTTCTCGTCGAGATTTGATTAGGATTATCGCTGAAATTAGGGCGGAAGATTTTTTGGAAGTTGAATTAAATGATGTCTTGAAGAAGATTTCTCAAGTCGAATAAAGACCAAGAAAAGCTATTTGCTTTGGGGGGGAACTTATTGTAAACTTTAGTACGCTCTAATATGCTCAAATTTTCTCGCAAGGCTTCCTCCATTCTTGAGCAGTCATTATTGATAACGACGGTTATTGCCGGCATTATCGTGATGACCCGCTATGTAACCTACTCCGTAAACGCGCATTTTAAAACTTGGGAAGATGCGGTTGAAGACGCAACCGAAGATAAATTGGTGAAGTTTGATGTTAATTCGGTCGGCGGCCTTCCTACGGCAAGCTGCGCTTGCGCGGTTAATTATACTCAAATCGGTTGCGGAACTGGTTCTTGTTCCGGGACACAAATGTATTATAAACGTTATTGCGCTCCTGTTGGTTGTCCGTGTACTAATATCCCTCCCTCGGCTCCTTTTTCCGGCACTTGTGACGAATGCGTAACCGATAATAGTTGTTGTGTCAATTCTCCTACAGGTGCTTGCGGGACAGGTGGTTGTGGAGCTTTTGAAAGACCAAATACACAGACGTGCGGTGGTAATCCGCCGGTAGTGACTTGTGTCCCTGATCCGGGATCTTGCGGTCCCTTTGTCTGTGAAGGAACGCCGGTTGAGAACGCAACTCTTTGTGCTGGAGACGATACCGGAGTTTTGCCGAACACTTATTATCAAACGGTTGATGCTTGTACCCAAGAAAAATGCGAATATGTATGTAATGCCGGGTTTATTCGTAGAGGTAGTATTTGCGAGCCGCCTCCTTCCGGGCCTTGTGGTCCGGGGAAGGTGCAATGCTGGAGCTGTGGAGCTTCCATGATGTATGCGGATGTAGCAGCTTGCTGTGCGGGGCTAACGACAACTGGGATTTGCGGGTGCTCTCCGGCTCCGCCATCTTGCTGGAGTTGTGGCGGAATGTCGGGTTTTGGGTTAAGTTATTCTAATATTGGTGCTGCTTGCTCTGCCGCAGAGGCGGATGCCACCTCAGGTTGCCCGCATTCAGGTAAACCCCAATGTGGTTGGTGGCAGGGTTGGTCTGGGGGGTATACTACGGTAAGTAATTGCGGTTGTACTTTTACTTGCGAGGACTCCTGCACTAATTAGCCATGGTTTAGGCCAAAAAAATCTTGTTTTTTAAGAGGGCAGCGGGTATACTTCCAACATATTATTTTCAAAAATGAATTCCGTACGAAGGGAGACCATTTTGTTTAGTCAAAATTTTTTGCAAAGAATTTGTCTTTTGAGTGTTTTTTTGCTTTCCGGATGCGATCAAATAAATTCTTTTTTCAATAAGAATAAAGCCTCCGAATCTCCCGCCCCTGTCAGTGCTCCCGTGGTTGAAAATTCTAATGCGGCGAAACCGATGGTTGAACCGAGTGCTGCTCCGATGGCGCCCAATGTTTTGGCGAAAGTAGGTTCTTGGACCATTACTCAAGAAGAGTTCGCCGAACGGTTGAAAAATTTAAAAGAGATTGTTCCGGATTTTGATCCGACGAAAGTCGAGAATAAGACACTAATTCTAGAGGAATTGGTTCGGCAGCAATTGCTTGTTTTAGACGCTGAACAAGCGGGTTTAGGCAATAAAAAGGAAATTGCTGAGGCCGTGGAGGAGTTCCGCAAATCATTGCTGGTTAGAGAATCTGCGATGAAGCTTACGCAAGGCATCCAGGTGACTGATCAGGAAGCCCAGGAATTTTATGATCAGAATAAAGCCGCATTGACTGAGCCCGGTGAATATAAAGTGCGCGAAATTGTTCTTTCTACTCAGCAGGGAGCCAAGGATTTATTAGTGGAAGTTTTAAAAGGCGCGGATTTTGTGGAGACCGCTAAGGCGCGTTCCAAAGGAAAAACCGCGGCTGCCGGCGGTGATCTGGGATGGGTTAAAACATTTGAGTTCCCCCAAATGGAAGCGGCGATTGTCTCAATGGAGCCCGGGGATACCAGCAATGTTGTTAAAGGCCCTACCGGAGATTATTACATTTACAAATTAGATGAAAAAAAAGGTGGCAAGCAAAAAGAATTCACCGAAGTCAAAAAAGATATTGTTGATTATTTAACTCAATTAAAGCAGCAGGACGCGATTGTTAAGTATTTAGAGAGTTTGAAGCAAAAGTATCCAGTTAAAGTCAATGAAGATTTGCTCAAAAATTAATCATCGAATTTCGAGCAAGGGAGAATTCAACACTAACGACGATCGTTAAAGGAGCGACAGCATGAATCCCGATGATAAAAAAAAGATAGGTGTTATATTCTTGGCGGTAATCGCTGGGATCGCGGCGTCCGTATTAGTAGGAAATTATATTAAGGACAGCGTCCAGGAACAGACGTCAGCGATCGCTAAAGAATATGAGAAGAAGCGAAAACAAGAAATGGATTCGCTGCGCCAAGAATTTGACCGTTTCAAAATGGAAACCGCTCAGGCCATTGCGCAACAACAGCAAATGGCCGCTTCCTTAAAAGACATGCAAGCTAGAGGTCCAGGATCCGCTCAACCCGTTGCTGGTCCAGCGGCCCAATCCCTAGCCATTAAAACGCCTCCTGGAAAAAGAGCCATTACTTTGGATGTTCCTTCTTTGGCGGCTGTCGGCGGGATGATTGGTGCGGGTGATTTTGTAGATGTTTTGGCTCATTTAAATGTTCCCAATCCGAATGATTCAGCGTCAAAAGATAAAGTTACGGTCATGGTTTTCCAAAACGTTGAAATTCTTGCCGTTAATACTAATTTGCAACAAGTTCCCGGACAGTATCCGGCCCAGCAAACAGCTCCAAAATTAAATGTGACCTTTGCGGTCGATCCGGATGAAGCGGGCTTACTAACTTTTGTTAAGAATAACGGCGATATTCAACTCGTTTTGAGATCGCCGCAGGAAACCGAAACACGTATGCTGCAAGCTGCCAATTGGCAGACGCTTTCCGATTATATTTTAGAAAAGCAGGGAACTGATATTAGTGCCCCTAAATCGAAGGCGCTCATTGAACCAGCTGTTGAAGAAGTTAAACCGTTTATTCAGATTTTCCGAGGAGGCCGAGAGTTATAATCATGAACCCACTTAACATCTTGTCTAGATTACTAATGCGAGTAGTGGTATTATGTGCGGTTTTTTCTCTGATGTTTGGCCCGGGAAGTTTAGTTTTGGCCCAGCCAAGCGATATGGATCAAGAGTTAAAACCTCAAGGGTACCAGCCGAAAGACCTTAAAAATAATGAAGAAATTCATATGCTTCGAGGTGATCTTGAAGCTATTAAGGTTTACTCTTTGGCTCGGATCGCGGTCACAAATCCCGAAATCGCTGATATTGCTAATGCCGATAGTAACCAAGTTTTACTTTTAGGTAAAAGAGCCGGTCAAACTACATTGATTATTTGGGATGAGTATGGCAAGCGCTCGGTTATTGTTCGAGTTTTTGATGAAGATTTGAACATGGTTGAAAAACGCGTTAACCAAATGCTCAATAATTTTGGTATAACCAGTGTCCGCGTTGAAAAAAGTGAGCTGGAAGGAAAGATTGTTTTAACTGGTCGAGTTCCTCCGGAAAAGAAAGCCGAATTTGGAAAAGCGGTCGAGCCTTTCGGATCTTCCGTTTTGAATCTGGTTAAGATAGAACCCGTTGAAGATTTGGTGCAAATTGATGTTCAAATCGCTGAGCTTAATACCTCCATTACGAAAAACTTGGGCATTGATTGGACGACTACGGATGGTGGCTCAGGATTGCTTTATACAGAAAGAGATTTTAATACCAGCGTTATGCAGGATATTTTTAAGGTGGGACCGCTTAGCCGCAGTACGCTCATTATGGCGACGGTCAATACGTTGATCCGTGAAGGTAAGGGACGGGTCCTTTCTAAACCGAAATTGCTGGTGGTTAATGGCAAAGAAGCCAGTTTTCAGGTTGGTGGTGAAATTCCGATCTCCACATTAAATACGACTTCAGGTGGAAACGTTACGCAGAATATTACGTTTAAAGATTACGGTATTCAAATGACGGTAACGCCTACCATTAAAGAAGGTAATAAGGTCAGCGTTGTGGTTAACGTCGAAGTTAGCGAGCCGGACGCTTCCAATTCTGTCGGGACGACGGTTGCTTTTACAACGAGAAACGCAAAAACGCAATTGTATTTGGATGATAATCAAACGGTGGTATTGGCTGGTTTAATTAAACAAGTGGAAGATACTACGGTCAAAAAGGTTCCTTTTCTAGGAGACATTCCCGTTTTAGGATTTGCATTCCGAACGCGTAACTCGAATCCCCGAGAGACAGAATTGGTAATTTCAATTACGCCGACGATTATTCCTCAGTCGGAGCCTAATGTGGCAGTCGCTAAGAAAACCGTTAATAATGACGAAGAAATCAAAATGACTGAAGCCGCGGTTGAAAAAGCAGCTCAAGAGGCCGCTGCGCAAGAAGCCCAGAATTCTTCAGAGATCTTAGCTGGAAATGTTGAAGCCGAATCTTTAGCTACGCTCCCAACGGAGACCGAAGCGGTTAGCGGTAGTCCAGAGGCGGGTTCATTGGCGGCCGAAACACCGAGCAATGACCTGAGCGAGTCGATGACGGGTTATATTCAATCCGTTCAATCTAAGATTTCAGAGTCCATTTCATTTCCTTACGAAGCCAAAGAAAAAGGTTGGCAGGGTACGGTTAAGCTGGCTCTTCATATTTTAAAGGATGGAACTCTGGCCGATGCCACTGTTAAAGAATCTTCAGGTTACGAGGTTTTTGATAATGACGCGTTAAACACCGCGCAAATTTTAGCCCCATACTCTTCATTTCCTAACGAGGCGAATCTTCAGGAATTGATTGTTACTATTCCGATTGTTTATAGCCAGGATGTATCGCTGAAATCCGGTGTTTGTGATCCCAATATCGTGGCTCATCAAGAGAGAGTTTTTGTTCCGGGCGGCATGGCCTATTCCGATTTAGTGCAAAGACGAATTGCCGAATCACTGGTTTATCCCCAAGAAGCTAAAGAGAATGGTTGGGAAGGCACCGTTCGTTTAAACATGCAAATTTTAAAAGATGGGACGTTAGCTTTTGTTACCGTAAAGGAATCTTCTGGCTATAAAGTTTTTGATGATTGCGCCGTGCAAACCGCACAGGCTGCGGCACCTTTTTCTGGTTTTCCTACCGAGTCTGACCTCCAAGAAGTTAACCTGACTGTGCCGATTGTTTATAATCTGAAAGCAAATTAAAATTCTAAAAACTTCGGATGGAATCAAGAACCATAACGATTTTTAGCAATAAGGGTGGTGTCGGCAAAACCTTCATTGCTGTCAATTTGGCGACGGCCCTTGCTTTGACCGGCAAACGCGTGTTGGTTATTGATTTTGACTTTCAAGCCGTTCAGGACATGGCGCGAATGTTGTATTTAACGCCACGTTATGGTGTGGTGGATTTGCTACGCGACGTCAGTGAATCCGCCGATCCCAATGTTATTAAGAAATATGTTATTTCGCACTCCAGTGGGCTAGATTTTCTTCCCGCCGTTACGCACACCAAACAGATCGGGCACATCACCCCCGAAAACATTAAGCCATTTTTGAAAAAAGCCGCCGCAGTCTACGAATATATTATTATCGACGGTGGTAAGGCTTTTAGCGAAACATTAATTACTATTCTGGATTATTCTAATTTAATTATGCTGGCTGCCACGCCGGATATTTTGGCGGTCTATCAGATTCGCTGGGCGCTGGAAGTTTTGCAGAGCTTGCATTTTCCTTTGAAAATGGTGAAATTGGTTTTGAATCGCGCGGAAAGTCGTGGTGGCGTCGCTTGGCAGGAGGTCAGGACCGCGTTGAACGTTGAGATTCTTGCGAGAATTCCTTCAGATGGGCGATCCGTCGGGATGGCGTTAAATCGTGGTACCCCGGTTGTGATTGACAGCCCGAAAGAAGCCGTGTCGCAGGCTTTTAGTCAGATGGTCAAAGATTTGACGAAAGAAGGAATGTTTACTCAGGCCACTGAAGTGGCTAAACTACGCACGACGGATAATCTTTCGAAGCCGGGAGAATTTTGGGAAAAGTTCGGCGTGGCGCAAGTGGGTAAGGGCATGGGGCCCGGCTACTCCGCCGAGGAAGATGAAATTATTAAGTTAAAAAAGAAGATTCATGAAAAGCTCGTAGAGCGGTTGGATATTAAAGATTTGTCCCCAGAGGCTTTAAGTAATCCGCAGCAGTTCGCTAAGATTCGCGGTAATGCCGAGAAAATTGTTAGTAATTTATTAACTGAGGAAGCCGGGGCTATGATTTCTTCTCACGAAGAACGAGCTCGGATGGTCAAGGAAGTCGTTAACGAGGCTTTGGGGTTGGGGGCTATTGAGGAGTTTTTGGCTGATCCGGAAGTCACCGACATCATGGTTAACAATAAGGAAGAAATCTATATTGAAAAAGCCGGTAAACTTATTTTAACCAATAAGCGGTATGTTTCTGAGAGTCAGGTTCGCACGATCATTGATCGCATTGTCGCACCATTAGGTCGTCGCATTGATGAATCGGTTCCGATGGTGGACGCGCGTTTGTCCGACGGGTCACGTATCAACGCCATCATTCGTCCCATCTCATTAAATGGCCCGATGATCACCATTCGTAAATTTAGCTCTGAGCGATTAACAGTCGAAGATTTGCTTTATAAGTATAAAAGTTTGCATGAACCTATGTCAGAATTTCTTAATGCGTGCGTTTTAGGGCGCAAGAATATTATTGTTTCTGGTGGAACGGGAGCTGGAAAAACGACGTTATTAAATGTCATTTCTTTATTCATTCCGGATGGAGAACGAATTGTAACCATTGAAGATGCCGCCGAGTTACGATTAAAAGCGCATAGCCACTGGGTTCGTATGGAGTCACGATCCGCTAACGTCGAAGGGAAAGGCGCCATTGGTATTCGGGAGTTATTTATTAACTCGTTGCGTATGCGTCCAGATCGAATCATTATTGGTGAGTGCCGCGGCGCGGAAGTTATGGATATGCTCCAGGCCATGAATACGGGACACGACGGATCATTAACGACAGTCCACGCCAACTCTACGCGCGATGTTTTAGTCCGTTTGTGTTCAATGATGCTTTTAAGCGGCGTTGATTTACCGCTGCGCGCGATGAACGAAATGATTGCCACGGCGATCCATGTCGTTGTTCATATTGCTCGTTTTCCTGATGGGACGAGAAAAATTACGGGGATTACCGAAGTCGCTGGTCTTAAAGAAGGATACCAGATGGATTTACGGGACGTTTTTGTCTACGAGCGACAGGGGGTTGATGCCGATGGTCGCGTGGTGGGGCAATACAAAGCAACCGGATATGTTCCTGTCTGTTATGAAGATTTGGTAACTCGAGGCATCCCGCTTAATAAATCCATTTTCTTGCCTTAAAGCACCTTGCCCGTCGTCAATACTACTCAAAAAACAATTATTATTGATCGCTTTCGCGTTGCCGATTCGTTTATTTCTCGGCTAGTTGGATTGCTGAATCGAAAGAATCTATCATCTAGTGAAGGGTTAGTTATTACCCGCTGCAACTCCATCCACATGTTTTTTATGCGTTTTGCGATCGACGTTATTTTTGTTGATTCTAAAAATTGTGTTGTTGGGGTGGTGGAGAATATCCGTCCTTTTTGTGTAAGTCGAATTTATTGGAAAGCGGACCGAGCTCTTGAATGTGCGGTAGGCGCTATCAGTCATTCCCGGACTCAAGTCGGGGACGTTCTATTGTTTACCGAGTAGGTTTGTTCTTAATCCGATTCTCCTGCAGAGCCAAGCTCATCGACCCAGCGCTGGCAGAATTTGCAGACCCGCGCTTCGGTTAGAATTTCCTTCCCGCAGTAAAGACATCTTTTCTTATCTGCCAGATCATAATCTAATTCAACCATATCATCGAGTAGATATTGCTTACAGTGAGGACAGATGGAACATTTGTGGTCCAGGCCGGAGAAACAGTAAGGGCAATGTTTCATGGAGCTATTTAACTGCTAAGTGTTAGGATTTGCAAGGAATATTTACCAAATGTGGCTTGACCCTAAAGTATTGAATGTTATAGTGGTATAAAATGTCCAATTTGAAAAAATTAATGTCCAAAATAAATTATGGGCGTCATTCACAAACTTAAATCAGAAGTCATTGACTTCATCCTACTTCAGAAGCAGCAGGATCCTGCCTTGGGGTGTAGAACTTTGGCTCAGCTGGCCAGTGATAAGTTCTCGATTGTTGTATCCAAATCTTCGGTTAATTCAATTATTAAGTCGGCACAGCTAAGTAGTCCTGTTGGGCGTAAAAAAAGCTCGCCGGGTGGAGTCAAAAAATTTCAAATTCCTATTCAGAAAAAGGAACAAATTCTTTATGGTCTCATTGAAGCGAAACTGGTAAGCCCAGAGACTAAATTGGAGCCTCCTGCCGAGATGACATTATCGCAGCCAGTTGTTAAAAAAATTAAAATTCCAGGAAGTGAATTGCCCACACCTCGCAAGAAATTAGTTCCTAAGAAAATCGGATCTCCTAAATTGAGAGATGACCAAGGTAAGAACCAAAAAACAGAAGAGACTACTCAAGCTACGGAGGTACCTGTCCAAACACTTAGCACGCAAGAAGTTAGCGTAAAGTCTCCTGTTGTCGAAATAGCCGATGACAAGATTCTGGCGAGAGATTTGAAGCCTTTAGCAGGAGGATCTCAAAAAATTGCGGACAAGGTTGGATTGGAAAAGACCGAAGAATGGGAAGATATTGATAATGCGGGAAGCTTCTTTCTTAAGGCCGCTGAATGGTCTTGGGGTCGAGGGGCTATGTTAAAAAACTTTTTAACTGCAATTTTTAGCGGCCCTCAAGCAGAGAAAAAAGCACAGATGATGGAAGCCCTGATGTTACTATCGGCTATAGGTATAGAAAGCGAGAAGGCCGTATCAGGCTATCATGGACAAGGAATCTGGAAATTGATCCAGGCTGGCCCTTTCTCAGCCGCTGAATTAATTTTACTTCAGGACGAAAACGTTGACTTGGCGGCAGCCTATTGGAGGCTGTCATCCGAGCTTAGTCAGGTATTGACCGAAGTAAGCTGCTTTAGTTTACAGCTTCAAAATAGGCAGTTATTGAGTGTTGGGGCAAATTTTGATTCAATTTGGGTTGGAAATGTCCAAAAAGAAGCTGTTTCTCCAATGGAAGTATCAATGTCCAATCTGTCTGGGCAGATTATTAATAACCTTCAGCCCGTATTGATTCGGCGCTTTCACGAAGATTTGGCTTCTAGGCAGGCTTTTTACCTCTTATTGGGCGCCCTGGAGGATTTCTCAGAATTGCAAATTAGTAAAATTAGTGCTGTAGGTAGAAATTCTCAAGAGCTTGCCAGCTTTGATTTTATTCCTCGCCTAAAGCGCTGTATTTCAATAGGTTTTGGGCCTGAACAAACAGAGTTTCAAAGAATTAAGCAATCTGCAGACGGTATTGATCGGAGGGGTTCGGTTAATTGGCGGTTGGGAGGAAAAACAATTTTTTATGAGAGGGTGCAGTGTAAATTGTTTCAAAAGGACTTATTGCCAAGTCCGGTTGATGTCAAAGTGTATTATCTGAAGCAGGCTGATTCAGGAAATCCTTTCTGGGCGATTTTAAGCAATGATTCTGAAAATAGATTCTCCGACGATAAAATAGTGTTAGATTATCTTGATCGCTGGCCGCTTGCTGAGTTTAAGGGTGGGGCCCCTGGCGAGGATGATCGGATTTTTTGGGATCAAATGGACCCGTTTGAAATACAGCGTATAGAAAATATAGCCCCCGAGGATCGGTCTTGGGCAAGACTAAATGCTCTGGCACTAAACGTGTTAATTAAATATACCCAACTGTACTTTTTTCCTAAGCATTGCTACGGGAATGATTTGCTAAGCATGAGAGATCGCGTTTTTTCTCTTCATGGGAAGTTGCATCAGAGCCATAACCTCTTGAAGGTGAGGTATTTGCTAAATAATGTTGATGTTCTTCCTCAGGATTTACAGTATGCAGTACAGCGGGTGAACGCCGCTAATATTCATACTCCGCAGGGGCAGCGCCTCTGGTTTGACATAGAATTGTAGTCCCTCCCCTTGAGATTCCGACTATTCACAAAGCCGGTTGCCTGGAATTGCTGCTTGACAATTTAATAACCTATGTTATATTTTAAACACTCAAAAGGCGATATATATAAATCAGGAGACAACTGTTGATTCGAAAGCAAAAAAAAATCATCCGGATTTTGTTAGTTCAAAGCAATAACTGCTTTTTGAGTCGGTAATCTTCTTAAGAAATTTCTTAAGAAGATTTTTGTTTTTTGGCACTATTGAGTATCACACCGCAAGGTGTTTGAAGGTCGCTTCAAGTAATAGGCGAGTGCCTAAAATTTGAAGCGCTCCAATCATTAAAACTAAAATGATTGGAATAAATAAGCTGGAAGTGGAGTCTGCTCCCGTTGGGTAACGGTGAGAAAAGCAGGATCATCTTTCGAGCACGAAAGGTGGGGCAGGGACGATGTGGCACAAAATAAAATCGAGTCGTGGACAAAACATAATAGAGTATGCCATCGTCGTAGCCTTAGTGGCGGCCGCTATGATCGCCATGAGTACCTACGTGTTCCGTTCAGTTCAAGCTGCCCAAAAGATGATTGAAGATGGATTCCAAGACAATTAAGTTGCTTGTTAAAAGAATTATTAAGGAGGAAAACTAATGTTAAAAAATAGAAAAGGTCAAAGTACGGTGGAGTATATCCTCTTGGTGACCGCGGTTCTCGTGGTTATCATTTTCTTTGTGGGTCCCACCGGCGTTTTTCGTGGAAAGCTCAATTCGACGTTGGATGAGGTGACCAATGGCATGGCCAATATGGGCAGCCGTATCGCCGGATCCCGTCCGTTATCCCCGTAATTTAAATTAAGCAAAACTTTGGAGGTGACCATAATGTTTCGCAAACTTAATAGAAATAAAAAAGGACAAAACTTGGCGGAATACGCCTTGTTAATTTCGTTGGTTGTGGCTGCGGTCATTGCCATGCAGACGTATGCTCAGCGTACCTTGCAGGCTAGAATCCGTGACGCGTCGCAATATCTCGTCAGCCAAACCAATGGTATGGGAAATTCCACAACTCAGTATGAACCTTACTATCTGACTTCAGATTACGGGGTTCGTAAAAATTCAACCGATTTTGAAAATCAAAGCGCTAAAGTCGTTGAGTTTGGGATGACGTCGAACCGTATTCGTGAAACCGGTGGTTTCCAATCATCGGCTTACAACGGTATCAACGCGGAATAATTTCCCGCTTGATTATTGAGACACTAAAGGAGGATACATAAATGTTCAAGTTATTACGTAAAATGAAGGGTCAAAGTACCCTGGAATACGCCTTGCTGATTATCATTATCATCGGCGCGTTATTGGCCATCCAGGTTTACATTAAAAGAGGTATTCAGGGTCGATTAAAACAGGCTTCTGATGATATTGGTGACCAATATTCACCGGGTAACACTAATATCTACAAAAGAACTGTCACGGGTAGTTCCACCAAGGAAACGTTTATTTCCGGTGTAACCAATTCCGTGTTAAGAGCCGATGAAACGACGGATTCATTCACGTCGCAAAACATCTCGAACCTTGAACAAGAGTTCTGGGGCAAGACTCCTTAATCGGGAGGTGCTCTCACTTCAGTGTGGCTTACCTGGAGCTCTTTCCGGGTAAGCCACACTGTGTTTTGGAGGCAGAAAATGTTTTGGGCGCGTACAGTCAAAGGGCAAGTCATGGCAGAATATGCGTTGACTTTTTTTATTGTCACAGCCTCCATCGTTGCCATGACTGTTTTTGTGACTCGTACTTTTCAAGCTAGAATTTATGATGCAAAAAAATATATGTTGGAAACAGTTAAAGCGGCCCCGCATGTTGGTAAACTAAAAGCTGAGTACGAGCCGTACTATTCCAATACCGAGGCTTTGGTCAATAGATCTAATTTTGATGAGAAGCAGCTTTTGCCGGGTGGGATTACGGGAATATTTCGAAGGGCTTGGAACGATAATACAGATTCAAATTCAACTAGCAATCAAAGGCCGCCTAAGGACGCGGATTAATTATGCGATTTTCCCGCGGGCAGAGCATGGTGGAATATTCAATTATTGTGGGGTTAGTCGCCGCAATTCTTTTTACTATGGGGCCATTTCTTCGACGAGGAATTAATTCGGTTGTGAAGTTAACCGCTGATCAAATTGCGAATCAGCAAGATGCCGAACAGCGAGTCACTAACCGCAGCGGCTATTTAGTCGATACCCGAACCGCCCAGCAGGCGATTACTAGTAAAAATACGAAAGAATGGCTTGGGGATACGAATTACTATTATAATGATGCCGATGTTTCGCAAACAACATCGTTAGTTAACTTGGGTTTTTCCAATCGGTGAGGAAGATGCGATTTTCAAAAAGAGCGCAAACTATTGTTGAATACGCCTTGGTCATCTCGATTGTGATCGGGGCTTTTATTGCGGCTGGGGCCTATGTGAAGCGTGGCCTCTCGGGGCGATGGAAACAGTCGGTCGATGATTTAGGGGACCAATATGATCCTCGTTATTCAAACGCAGATATTCTCTATACCACTAATGTCAACTCGGTAACAAGCATTACGACGATTAATGCCGCGGGTGGATTTTGGTCTATGCGGCAAGATGTTTCAAATAGTTTGGACAGAAAGAGTGGTTTTTCATCGGTCGGAGCTTATGACGCGTCCAAGGGAATATTGTATTAATCAATAAATTTGCCATGAATGGTTTCTCTAAATTTCTTAAAGGGCAAACGGCCTTGGAACTCGCTATTTTCGGCGCGGTTTTTACGTTCGTTTTTGCTGCTATGATACGATCGGCTGTTAATAATAATTTTACCCAAGCCGAAAATTTAAAAGCCATGCGACTCGCCTTGCAAAAGTCTTTCGAAAGCTCCACCAGTAGTTTTGATAATAATGCGGGTGACATTTCTCGAGCCACAGCGAGTCTTTTGTTTATCGAAGATCGGACTTCCCCCGATGCCAATAAGTTTGGCTCGTTGCAGAGAACTCCCTACCTAGTTAGCTCCACCGCTACATTTTCTCGGACGCTGTTTAAACCGATGGATTATGGGGATATCGAGGATATTCCTATTTTTGATGTTTTTGTTAACGGACATCACTTTACATTTACAACGGCGGCGTTTAAGGAAGTAGATATTAGTACTGATCCCGGAGGTTTTGGTCCTGGGAATACCCCACGCTGGAGCCCGACTTGCAATGGAATCGGCGCTGGTTGCCAACGACTTTATAAGATTGTTGTAAATGGTGAAGCGACCCTGAACGCTTCGGATCCAGACACGACCGACCCTTCGTATTGTTCGGTGGATCCCTGTCAGTGTGCCGGTAGTGGCGGGAACGCTTGTACCTATACCTGTAAAGTCGAGTTCGCCAACTGTTTAGGTATTCCTCCACCAACAGGTCCAGGGGATATTGCTTGGGTCACGCCTCCTCCTTACCCAGGTCAGTGCTTTAATCCTCCAGGTTTTATCCCGCCATTTTATGATTCAACCGATGAACAGTATGGTCAATGTATTCAAGCGTGTAAGGATTCTTTTGACGCTTGCATAAATGCAATTCCCAATTTTACATTAACCACAAATGAGCGGTTTGATTTGAACTGGGATGGCTCAGTCGATGTTGCGGCTCCCGAGCGTCCACAGTTTTCTTGGCAGTGGACGATGTTTTATGCCAACACGGTTGATATTAATTTGCAGGAAGGCAAGAATTCTTATGCCGATGTGGATGGAGATCGTCGGGAAGAGCAGATTTTGGAAATGTATGATAATACAGGACGACACTATACGACTTTTGATGTTAATCAAAATAGACGAAATCAAGGTCTGCGATCGCCTATTCACCGCGTGCGGGTTATTGATCAGCAGGATGGTGATGTCGATTTGACCGAAACTCCCGGTAAACCACAGGGGGGGTTAAGGGATGACATGCAAATGTTTACGTATACTAGAGACGGAACCTACCTAAGGGTTTTGGAAGGGCGGTTGGTTGATCCCACTACTAATAAATTTGTGCGTAGTGTTCAAAAAAGAGATCAGGTGGATATTATTCAAAGATCATTTCAGATGAGCACGGATACGGGACGATTCTGCGGTAATGGAAGCGGAGCGTGGTGGGATGTAGCTGATCATGCACCGAATACAACGCTTAATCCGGATGTGGAAGCGTGTAATAATTGTTTTGATGCCGCTAATATTTATAAAACATGTTTTGATGAAACGAGTTTGTTGTTGTGGATTCGTAGTCGCATTGAAGATCGCCGCGGGCGTCATTGGATCACGGATGTTTCCGGACCGGTTCAATAAAAGTTCGTTTGCTTATGAAAAAAAGAATGAAGGGGCAGGTGACGATGGAATTCGCGTTTACGCTCATCATGATCGCGTTGATGATGTATGCGCTCATGAAGGCGTTTCGCTGGGCCGGTATGGATTTAGCCGAACGAAGCATGTCATCGGATACTTACTTGTATTCTAATATTGACGAGAATTGGAAGGTGGGAGAATTGAGTACCAAAAGTCCGTTTATTCAATTAAAAACAAATTATTATAGATCTAAACGCATGGGGTTGGTTTATAACCAGTGGTAGCTTTTTATGTTGAAACTGTGTCGCAAAATATTGCCTGATTTTTCAACGCGAGGCCCCAAAGATAAAGGGCAGGTCGCGCTGATTCTTATTTTTATTGCCGCGATTGCTTTGATGTTGTACGCGGTCGTCGTAAATTTGGGTCGCGTAGCCACCCAAAAGACACTCTTGCAAATTTCCTCAACGACTTCCGCCAGCTTTATGGCTTCCGCTTTAGCGAGCTACTCGGAAAGTTTGTATCAGGTCCAACTGGGAGGTGAAGGTAAGTCGGGCGATGACACCAGCGTTTGCGCCTTTACCGGATTTTTTGCGGCTTTGCTAAAGGTGGGGATTGCGATCATGGGTATTGTTTTGCTCCCCTTTACTGGGGGCGGGTCGATCGCTTTAGCTTTCGCTATCATTGGCTTAATTGCCGCTATTGCGGGTGCGGTGATTCAAGCCGCCTATATTCAGCCAAGTATTAGCAAAATGTGGCAAAAATTAACCGAAGATATGCCGGATACCGATAACTTTATTGAGAGTGGGTTAAGAATTGCGCTGCAGGGCTCTGTTACCGATGGTGTTTTCGTCCCGGATATTTACGATTTTGATACGGATGGAAGATTCCCTTCTAATCCTAACGCTAGCTTGCGGGAAGATAACATGAATCGGTTTGCTTTTTATTATACGCTGCGACTGCGTCGGATTCAGGGCGTTAACGTGGACATTGCCCGCGATTTTCAAAAAGGTTTGCGTCGGATTCTGAACATGATTTACGCCCCGGCGGATTGTAATAATCCCAGCAATCATCAATGTTGTTATGATCCCGCCAATCCCGCCAAAGTGATCCCTTCTTATTGCAACCCTTGCTGCGCGGATGGAGCGTTGGATCCGGCGATTTATTCTCCTCAGGAGAATCCTCTACGGGTGGGTAAACCCGTCGCGGATGAATTCGGCAGGCGATTATATTTAAATCGGCCGCAGTGTTGCCGTGATGATATTAATAATCCACCGGATATTGCTAATTATCCTGACGCCAAGCCGATTCCTGCCGGTTACTATTGTGGAACTGACCTGACGTGTGGAAATCAGGGAGGGAATACATTCGATTCCTTTTCCACCAGAGACGCTGTGCTGGGGACTGTTCTTGGTGACCCCCCTGCCGCAGAGACTCCTTATCGTTGGGTTTATGATCGGTATTGGGAAGATGAATTGCGTAGTAATGATTTATCGATTCGTTCGCGATTGGGACGGGACGATGAGTCTAAAGATTATAAGTTTCGTTTTCGGGGTTGGGATAACCAGCCTAATCCGCCGCCCCCGCCGGCCCCCGCCGTTTGCGGTAATGGGATTCGCGAATATCCGGAAGTTTGTGATGACAATAATTTGACTGCAAATGATGGTTGCAGCCCTACTTGTGGGTTGCAGGGGCCAGCAGCGCCGCCGGTGGTGAATTGTCGTAATCCAGGTTATTGCACTAATAGCGGTTTGCCGGCGTTTCCGCAATTTCCTGGGCCCAATTTTAGTTGTTGTAGTCATTGGGCTACAGGGGTTGCTGGATTATCAATTATTTGGTGCAATGGGCCGCACTTGCCAGTTTGTGCAGAGCCACCTCCTCCTCCAGTCTGCGGTGACACCAATGCCGTTTATCCCGAAGAATGTGATGACGGAAATACGAATAGCGGTGATGGT